>JBBQFQ010000071.1:0-25858 GCA_038322235.1 Chthoniobacterales bacterium | reverse complement strand
GTGGTGGCCAAACCCGAACGGAGGGTCGCCGAACTGCTCCAGTGCCTGGACCTCCAGCTGCCCTCCCGGCACCGAATCAGCGAAAATGTAGTGCCGAAAATCGGCCTCTGATCCGCGCCAACCCGCTTAAACACTACATCGGCCTTCAATAACTGCGGAACTTGGGCTAGACGTACGATGTGAATGTTCTCGTTACCGGAGGCGCTGGGTTCATCGGATCACACCTCGTGGAGCGCCTGCTCGGCGAGGGGCACCGCGTCGAAGTGCTTGATGACTTTAACGATTGTTACGATCCGAGAAGCAAGGTCGACAACCTCTCCGCGGTGAGTGAACGGATTCACGTCCACCGCGTGAGTCTCGAGGACGCCGGCTCCGTGACGACCGTCCTGGAGCGTGGGGCGTTCGACACGGTCGTGCATCTCGCCGCCCGTGCGGGGGTTCGCCCGTCCATCCTCCAACCGCGGCTCTACGTCGACACGAACGTGATTGGAACGCTCAACCTTCTGGAGGCCGCCCGCGCAGCGAAGGTCCCGCGGTTCATCTTTGGTTCATCGTCATCCGTGTATGGGCTTTGCAAGACGATCCCGTTCCGGGAGGACATCGCGTTGCAGGAGACCATCAGCCCCTATGCCGCGACCAAGCTGGCGGGGGAACAACTTTGCTCCAACTACGCCCATCTGCACGGCCTTCGCGTCGTCTGCCTCCGTTTCTTCACCGTCTTCGGACCCCGCCAGCGTCCCGACCTCGCGATCCATCAATTCACCCGACGCATCCTCGCGGGAGAACCGATCCGCCAGTTTGGAGATGGGAGCACCCGACGTGACTACACCTACGTCGACGACATTGTCGCCGGGGTCATGGGCTCACTGGCTTACCAAGGCCCCCTCTTCGACGTCTTCAATCTCGGGGGCAGCGACACGACTTCGCTCGCGGACCTCATCTTGATGATCGAAGAATTCGTCGGTCGGAAGGCGATTATCGAACGACTGGCTGAACAGCCCGGCGACCTCCCCGTGACGTGTGCAGACATCACCAAGGCAAGGAGATATCTGAACTACGAGCCCCGGACATCGGTCCCCGCGGGGGTGGCGCGTTTTGTGCGTTGGCTGAAGGAACGATCCCCGGCACGAGCGCTCACGCTCTCGGAGGCGGGGCGATGATTAGCCCCGGCGAAAATGTCGTCTCGCTTCTCCAGGCGCTCATCCGGATTCCGAGCGTCAACCCGACGGCGACGGAAGATCCTTCGGTCGCCGGCGAGGGCCGCTGCGCGACGGAGGTGGCAGCGCATCTTTCCGAGCTGGGCGCCGCAGAAATCATCCTTCCTGAAGTGCTCCCCGGTCGCCCCAACGTCCTCGCCCGGTTTCCGTCTGATCGGCCGGGGAAGCCCAGGCTGCTACTGGCGCCCCATCTCGATACCGTTGGAGTCAGTGGAATGACGATTGACCCGTTCGCCGCGACGGAGCGCGATGGGCGGATCTGGGGACGCGGAAGCACGGATACGAAGGGGACGATGGCGGCGATGCTGAGGGCGCTGTGGGAGCTGCGCGACGTCGTGCCGCACCTCTCGCACGAAGTGTGGTTCGCCGGACTGATGGGGGAGGAAGCGGGGAACGAAGGCGCGCACTGGATCGTAGATAGCGGGTTTCAGGCAGACTTCGCGCTGATTGGGGAGCCGACCGATTGCGATATCGTCCACGCCCACAAAGGTGCGCTCTGGCTGCGGTTGCGGACTGACGGGGTCGCCGCGCACGCGGCGACGCCAGACCGCGGGCGAAACGCGATCTACGCCATGGCAGATGTCGCACGGGCGGTGCGCGACGCGTTAGTCCCGCTCCTCCAAGGCGAACCTGATCCCATGCTGGGATGTGCCACCGCGAGTCTCGGTCTCATTCACGGGGGTCGGAAGGTAAATGTCGTTCCAGACCGCTGCGAGGCGGAGTTGGATGTTCGGACTCTTGGAGGGCAGCAGAGCGACGAATTTATCCGACGGATCGAAGGCGTCCTTCGCACGGCCGCCCCCACCGTCGAAGTGGAATTGATCCGGCGTCACCCGCCGCTGGTTACCGACCAAAACCATCCGCTCGTCCAAAAATTGCAGCTAACCGGCGCTCGCTGCACGACGGCGCCGTGGTTCTGCGATGGGAGCGTGCTCGCGCAGGGCGGCATTGCGAGCGTTGCAGCCGGCCCTGGCTCGATCGCGCAGGCCCACACCGTGGACGAGTCCCTCGCGATCACAGATCTCTACCAGGGAGTCGCGTTTTACCGTCATTTCCTGAGCTCGCTCGGGTAAGGCTTGAGCGGGGGGCCGACTGCGCCTAGCCTCTGCCCCCGCCATGGCCGACAAATCAACCCCCAACGCCCCGAAATCCAAGAACGAACGCTCCGCGATCAGCCCGACGCGCGAGGAGGATTTTCCAGAGTGGTATCAGCAGGTCGTCCGCGCCGGTGAGCTCGCCGAGAATTCGGAAGTGCGCGGCTGCATGGTGATCAAACCGTGGGGCTACGGGATCTGGGAGCGGATGCAGGGCGCGCTGGACGGAATGTTCAAGGCCACCGGTCACCAAAACGCCTATTTCCCGCTCTTCATTCCGTTGTCCTACTTTGAAAAGGAAGCCGCGCATGTCGATGGTTTCGCCAAGGAGTGTGCGGTCGTGACCCATCACCGGCTCGAAGTCGGCCCGGACGGGAAAATGCGTCCGGCGCCGAGCGCAGTGCTCGCCGAGCCACTGGTCGTGCGTCCGACGAGCGAAACCATTATCGGCGCGACCTACGCGCGCTGGGTCCAGAGTTACCGGGATCTCCCCATCCTCATAAATCAGTGGGCTAACGTCGTCCGCTGGGAAATGCGCCCGCGATTGCTGCTGAGGACCGCGGAGTTCCTGTGGCAGGAGGGCCACACGGCGCACGAGAACGAAAAGGAGGCCAGGGACGAGACTGAGCTCATGCTTCGCGTTTACGAAATGTTCGCTCGCGACTACTGCGCGCTCCCGGTTTTCACCGGCGAAAAAAGTGCGGGAGAGCGATTTCCGGGTGCGGAACAAACGCTGTGCATTGAGGCCATGGTCCAGGATCGGAAAGCGATTCAGGCTGGCACTTCGCACTATCTTGGCCAGAACTTTGCCAAGGCCAGCGGAATCAAGTTCCAGTCCCGCGAAGGCAAGGAGGAGCACGCCTATACGACGAGTTGGGGACTGAGCACGCGGATGGTCGGAACTGTCGTCATGATGCATGCGGACGACGACGGTCTCATTCTCCCTCCGCGCGTTGCTCCGAGCCAGGTAGTGATCCTGCCGATCGCGCCAAAGGAAGAGCAGCGCGCCGCGATCTTCGCGGCGGCGGATGAACTCGCGGTGAAACTGCGGGCGCAGCAATTCCACGGTCAGCCGCTCCTAGTCCACGTCGACAAACGGGACTTGAACGGTGGGGCGAAGAATTGGGAATGGATCAAGAAAGGCGCCCCCGTTCGAATCGAACTCGGTCCGCGCGACCTGGAAAAGGGGAGCGTGGCCCTGTGCCGTCGCGACCGCGGCGCCAAGGACAAGTCGTTCGTGGCAATTGATGAAGCGATCACCTCGATGCCATCAATCTTGCAGGAGGCACATGATGCGCTCTATGCCCGGGCCGTTTCGTTCCGCGACGCTCACACGGTCTCGATCGACACCAAAGACGAGTTCTACGCCTTCTTTTCAGCAAAAAATCCGTCGCGCCCTGAGATCCACGGCGGCTTTGCCCTCACGCACTGGAACGGCTCAGCCGAGGTGGAATCCCGGATCAAGGACGACCTGAAGGTGACGATCCGGTGTGTTCCGTTCGACGCCGACGAACCGGGAATCTGCCCGTTTAGCGGAGAGCCGAGCCGGCAGCGCGTCGTCTGGGCTAAATCGTACTGAGGCCGGCGGGTGCCGGACTTGCGGGTTGAAATTCGGCGGGTGCCGGATTTGCGGGTTGAAATTCGAAGGGCTTCCGGTCCGTTGGCCAATGCCACGGTCGCTCGGTGTCCCTCTGTTGATTCTCCTCCTGACATTGGTGTCGCCCGCCCGTGGGGCGGTTCCTCTGCCTTCCGCTGCCCTCAGCGAATACTACAAGATCTGCGAAGCCCTCGCCGGCGATTCCACAAAGGGCGTCCTCGAGAGCGCGAAGGCGTTCGCCGCCCGGGTGCGCGAGCCTTCGCTGAGCAAATCCGCCGAAAATGTCGCCGCGGCCACACAGGTCGACCTCAAGAAGACCCGCGAGGTGTTCCGGACGTTTAACCATCTCCTGATCGAAGCCATCCGGCATGGCGACGTGGTACTCGACGAACGTAGCGCCACATTCCGGGTCTTCTGCCCGATGAAGAAAGCCGACTGGCTGCAGGAGAAGAAGGAGCCAATCCGAAACCCCTATCACGGTCTTGAGGATAAGGGGGAAATGCTCACCTGCGGGGTAGTGATGGAGTCTTTTGGCCCGAAATGAAAGCGCTTCTCCTCACCAACGAATTCCCCCCGGACGTCTACGGCGGCGCGGGCGTCCACGTCGAGTATCTGAGCCGCGAACTCGCAAAGCTCATGAACGTGGACGTCCGCACATTCGGCCACCAGCGAGTCGCGGCCGGCAATCTCCGGGCCACGGGGTTTCCGGTCGACGCGAAAGCCTTTCCCTGCCCACCTGGGCTGCAATCGGTTTTTGGGGCGGCCGCTCGCGGCGTCGCGTGGAACGCGGCCGGCATCGAGGCAGATGTCGTTCATTGTCACACGTGGTACAGCCACCTTGGGGGGATACTCGCCAAGCTGAACTACGGCATCCCACTGCTCGTCACCGTCCACTCGCTGGAACCGCTCCGACCGTGGAAACGTGAGCAACTAGCTGGCGGCTACGATTTTAGCTGTTGGGTGGAAAAGACTGCCCTCGAAATGGCCGACGCGGTGATTTGCGTCTCAAGTGAAACGAAGCGCGACGTCGAACGATTCTTTTCGGTCAGTCCCGACCGGCTGCATGTGATCTACAACGGGATTGATACGGACGAATACGCTGCCAACGGAGGAAGCTCCCGCATCAGTGAACTCGGGATCGACCTGAACGCTCCGTACGTCCTTTTTGTGGGCCGCGTCACCCGTCAAAAAGGAATTATTCACTTGGTTCGAGCCCTCGAATTCCTCGATCCCAGCTACCAGGTTGTCCTTGCGGCAGGGGCTCCAGACACGCCAGAAATCGCCGCCGAGATGAGCGCCGCAGTCAGCGCCATCCAAGCACGCCGAAAGGGCGTTCATTGGATTGGAAAAATGCTTGATAGACCCACAGTCATTGAACTTTACGCGCATTCTTCTGTTTTTTGCTGTCCTTCGATCTACGAGCCGTTCGGGATCATTAATCTCGAGGCAATGGCATGCAGCACTGCGGTTGTGGCGAGCAGCGTTGGGGGGATCAAGGAGGTGGTGGTCGACGGCGTCACTGGAATTCTCGTCCCCTTCGCCCAGGAGGCGGAAAGCCCCTTCGAACCATCGGATCCCCTGCGTTTCGCTGGCGACCTTGCTGGGGCGATGAACCGACTCATGGGCGACCGCGACCTGAGGGGTCGGATGGGTGCCGCGGGAAGGAAGCGGGCGGTCGAAAAGTTCAGCTGGTCCGCGATCGCGCGACAAACACGCGATCTCTACGCGCAACTGATGGCGCAACGATCAGCAGCGTGAGATAGTATCCGATGTTCGTTGATCACATCCGCGTCCACGCGAAGGCCGGCGACGGCGGAAACGGATCGCGTAGTTTCCGCCGCGAGACCTTTGTACCGAAGGGCGGTCCGGATGGCGGCGATGGCGGGAAGGGGGGCGATATCGTTCTTCGGGCTGACCCGAATGTCGACACGCTCGCGGCGTTCTTTTACGAACCGCATATTCGTGGAAAAGACGGCCAGTCAGGTGGTAAACGGCAATGTTATGGGAAGGCGGGCCCTGATAAGGTCGTGCCAATTCCGGTTGGAACGGTCGTTTTTAAGCTCCGCCCAGAGTTTCAGGTCGTTCCTCGTCGAGTCGACGCCGAGGGCGAGCCGGAAGAGGAATACTCCGCCGAGAAGCACGGCCGGGCGGATGACCCGCTTCCCCTCCCCGTCGCGCCCCCGCCGCACGACGTGCCCGACGAGGCTTTGGAGTTGGTTGTCGACCTCGTGAATCCCGGCGAAACGTTTGTGCTTTGTAAGGGTGGCCGTGGAGGGCGGGGAAACGTCCATTTCAAGAGTGCGCGCAACCAGGCGCCGACGCGTGCCGATCCCGGACAGCCGGGTGGCGAATCCTACTTCTATCTTGAGCTGCGCCAGATCGCCGATGCGGGCTTGGTCGGATTCCCGAATGCGGGGAAGTCGACCCTGCTCGGTGCAATCTCTGCCGCAAAACCAAAGATCGCGTCGTACCCGTTTACGACGCTCCACCCCAACGTCGGTGTCGTAGAGCGCCCGCAGTACCGCCGTTTCACGGTCGCGGACATTCCGGGACTGATCGATGGCGCCCATGCGAACGTGGGACTGGGCCATGAATTCCTTCGCCACATCGTCCGTTGCAAGCTCCTCCTCTTCGTCCTCGACATGGCTGGGATCGACGGAAGGAATCCGCTTGAGGATTTGGGGCACCTGAGAAAGGAACTCGACCTTTACGATCCGACCTTGAGTTCGAGACAGTGGATGATCGTGGCGAATAAATGCGATCTCCCGCAAGCGGCGGTGAACATGAAAGCGCTGAAGCGCCGTTTCAAGAGCGTTGAGATTCTTCCGATTTCGGCTTCGACCGGGGAGGGGATTGACGCGCTTTTGGGACGTCTGGAAGCCCGAATCTTCCCTCAAGTGTAGGCGCGATCGAGTCGATGATTCGGATCGACCAACTCCTCGTGGAGAGGCGTCTTTTCCCTTCGCGGGAGCAGGCGCAGCGGGCGCTCCTAGCTGGTGAGGTTCGATCCGGCACTCGAATCATCGACAAACCCGGTCAGAAAGTCGCGGTAGATCTCCCGTTGGAAGTCGCGACAAAACCCCGTTTCGTGGGTCGCGGCGGGCTGAAGCTTGAAGCTGCCCTCGCGGAATTCAAAATTGACGTCGCGGGTCGAGCCTGCCTCGATATTGGCGCCAGCACGGGCGGATTTACCGACTGCCTCCTCCAGCACGGAGCGGGACGGATCTATGCGTATGATGTCGGCCACGGTCAGTTGGACTGGCGAATCCGTTCAGACCCTCGCGTGGTTGTTGCGGAAGGAGTCAACTGTCGACATCTCGTTGCGAGCGACCTCGCAGAATCGGTCACGCTAGTCGTCATCGATGTCTCGTTCATTTCCCTGACGAAGATCCTCCCCGCCGCGATCGGCATTCTCGCCGCCACCGGTGGAGGCGAGGCGATTACCTTGATTAAACCGCAATTCGAGCTTCGACGCGAGGACGTCGGAAAGGGCGGGATCGTCCGCGATTCCGCGCTGCACCAGCGCGCGGTCGAGAAGATCGAATTCTTTGTCGGCGAGCACCCCATGGCTGAGTGGGTGCGGTCAATTCCTTCGCCGATCCAAGGAACCGACGGGAACCATGAATTTCTGGCCTTAATTCGAATTCAAGGGCTCAGCGAGTCGTCCAAGTAGCTCCCCAAGGAGTTCCAACGAGCGGGATCGGCGGGGTCGTTCAAAAGTTATTCTCATGAAGGGAACTCAGGGACTGCACGGGTGATAACAATAACACGACACAATGAATGTAGTAGGGTATGGAATTCGCGGCAAGTCAGCGCGATTCGACGTACGCAGCTCCGGACCCCGACGCTCGGCCGGGTTCCGCTCGGCCTGCCCACCGCAGCACCCACCAAGTACTCCGGCGAGTTTGCCGGGGATCGACCCACCTTGGTCTGATGGCCGCTCAGGCTCGGCGACATGGATGCGTCGGCGCCGTTCTGGCGAGCGCCCCCCGCCGCCAATCGAGCTTACACGTGGGCTTCGAAGCTCTTGAGCAATTCCGCGGGCGAGAGGGTCGCCGTCCCAAGTTTTCCCACGACCACCCCGGCCGCGTGGTTCGCCATTTCGGCCGCCTCCTCGGCGGTCGCGCCAGCCGCGAGGCAGAGGGTGAAAAGCGCAATGACCGTGTCGCCCGCGCCCGAGACATCGAACACCTCCTGTGCCCGCGTGGGCAAGGCAAACGGTGCCAGACCTCGCTGGAAGAGCATCATCCCCTGCTCTCCCAAGGTGATCAGGAGGATTCCGGTTTGCCATTTTTCCAACAATTCGGCGCCCACCTCCAGAAGCGCGGCGTCCGCTGACGCCGGATTGACCAACTCCGTTATCGGTCGATTCGCAGCGGCGAACGCCTCGATCCGATTCGGCTTGATGGCCGTGGCGGCTGGCCAGCGCAATGGGTTGCTGGGATTCGGATCAACCGTCAGGATTCTCCCGGCCCGGCTGACAAGCTCACCGATTTTCTCGACGAAATCCTGGGTCAGGAATCCTTTCGCGTAGTCCTCGAGAACGATCGCGTCGAACGAGTCGATCTTTCCGGCGAGCCAAGACAGCGCCGCCGAGTGCGTTGCTTGCGACGCGGCCGCACGCTTTTCCCGATCGACGCGAACCACATGCTGCTGGCGAGCGATAATCCGCGTTTTCACGATCGTCTGGTGATCACGATCGGTCACGACGCCGCCGAGGTCGATCCCCTGCGCATCGAGGAGCTCGCGCAGACGGTTCGCGTGTTCACACTCCCCCACCACGCCCATCAAGGCGACGTGCGGACTAAACTCCCGCAAGTTTCGGGCGACATTCGCGGCCCCTCCCGCATATGACTTCTGCCGCACGACCTCCACGACCGGAACCGGGGCCTCGGGTGAAATCCGGCTCACCCGTCCGTAGATGAACTCGTCGAGCATTAGATCTCCGACCACGAGAACCCGGCGGGCGGCGACGAGCGAAAGGAGCTGCTGGGCACGATCGAATTGCACGCCCGTCCCGTCGACTTGTCGGTGGCCCGTTGTCAAGCACGTCCACCATTGGCCGCGGCAACGAAGATGCGTCGATATGTTGACGCTTTGCTGGCACCGTGATTGTGTTCCCTCCTTATCCCCGGGCGTGGCAGATCGGTTTATCAATCAGTCCTTAATGAACAAGCTTTTCTTTGGTGCGTTCGCGCTCGTCGCAACGATCCCTTTCGGCGCACCACTTTCTTCTGCTGCGGAGATCCCGCCTGCTAAGATTGACCTGAAGGCGTTTCCCGCGACGGAAGTTGATGATGTTGTCGTGCCGGTGCCGAGCGAGGTCTTTAACGCCCTCGATAAACTCGGAACAGTCGCCTGGCGCTCGGAGCTTCGGCAGAGCTTCACGAAGCAGCGTGACGGTCGGCCTCAAATTGCGTTGCTTCTCGGATCAGTCATCGCGGACGGCTTCCTCGCCGTGCAGGCGCAGGACGGCGAACGGGTGAAGGAGATTGGTCGCTCGGTGCTCGAACTCGCCCGCGACATCAATGTGCGCGAGGTCGTTCTCGCCCATTGCAACAGCATCATCGAAGCGGCGGACCGTCGCGATTGGAAGATGGTTCGGAAGGAACTCGACAGCACCCAACAGGACGTCCGACGGGCGATGGATCAATTGAAGGATCAGGAACTTTCCCAACTGGTTTCCATCGGAGGTTGGATCCGCGGCACCGAGGCGTTGACCGCTCTGGTGCTGCGTGATTTCAGCGCCGACCGGGCGGAATTGCTCTCGCAACCGCAACTGGTTGGACTTTTCGGGCGCCAGCTCGACGGGATGTCGCCCCGCATGAAGGGTCACACCCTGGTGGGCAAGATCCGCGCCGGCCTCGGCGAGGCCCGTCCTCTGATTAATCAAGACGCCGCGATTTCAAAGACGACCGTCGAGCGCCTCAATGTGATCACGCGAGGGCTTGTCAAGGCCATCTCGCCCGGCGACTCGTGAGATCCCCTCGCCATTTCCCTTTTTTGTGAAGACTTGCCGCATTCTGCTCTTCTCCCTGCTGGCGCTCGCGACCTCGCTGCCTCTCTTGGCGACGGTTGATGACGCGCTTTCGTTCGCGTTGGAAGCCATGACTCCTTACGTCAAGGAGGGCTTCACGACCCGCGAGGACACGTGGGGGGGCGACCTTCCGGCCGGAACTTCGAAAGCCATTTCCCAGCAGCTCTTTAAAGGGAACGAATATTGGTTCACGATGGGCTCTGATGTGAAGGGCGCGACGATCTCGGTCCACGTCTACGACCGGGAAGGTAATTTGGTGGAGGCTGAGGCCTGGCAACGCGACACATTTGCGGGCGCGCTGGTGAAACCCAAGCGGACCGGTTCATACTTTTTGATCGTGAAAATAGAAAAATCCCCGCTTGAGCGCACGCCGTGGGGTTTGGTCTACGCATACCGGTGAGCATCCCTCCTGCCATTGCGGAGGTCTCAGATGCGGCCTCCTCCGCGACCGAGACGGCCACGCTTCACTACGAAAGCCCCCGGGCAGCTCAATCGCTCTATGGAGGGGAGATCGGCCTGCTGCGCCACCTCGAGGAAGCGTTAGGGGTAAAGGTTACCACCCGCGAAGGGTGGATCCGGGTGGACGGTCCGGCCGCAGAAGTGGATCGCGCCCGCCGGGTCTTTGAACAGCTCGATGCGGCCCGCCAGCAGGGTGTCCAGATCCGGAAATTTGAGTTCAACTACGCGCTACGCTCCGTGTGTGATCCGGACGGAAGCGCCCGTCCCCTGCCGACGTTTCGAGAGTTTCGCATCCAGACTTCCGCGAAGAAGCCACCCGTCCTCGCGAAGACAGCGAGCCAGCTCGCCTATCTTCGTGCGATCGAGGCGCACGATGTGGTTTTTGGGGTCGGCCCGGCGGGCACCGGCAAGACTTTCCTTGCGGTCGCCATGGCCGTCTCGGCGCTCCGCCGCGAGCAGGTCGGCCGGATCGTCCTGACCCGTCCGGCGGTGGAAGCCGGAGAAGCGCTGGGCTTTCTTCCCGGCGATCTGCAGGAGAAGATCTTCCCCTACCTCCGTCCGCTTTACGATTCCTTGAGCAGGTTGCTGGAGCCGGAGGAAATGCAGCGCTACCTGGAGCGAAAGATGATCGAGGTGGCGCCACTCGCCTACATGCGGGGAAGAACGCTGGACGAGGCCTTCATCATTTTAGATGAGGCGCAGAACACGACGACGGAGCAAATGTTCATGTTCCTGACGCGTATCGGCGAGGGGGCGAAGTGCGTTGTCACCGGGGACCGCACCCAGATCGACCTGCCGCCCAACAAACGATCGGGGCTCGTGGAGGCGTCCCAAGCGCTGAAGGAGATTCCAGGAATTGCGTTCTGCGGCTTCGATGAGCGCGATGTGGTTCGGCACGAATTGGTTGGCGCCATCATTCGCGCGTACCGTCAGCACCGCTACGGCGAGGCGGAAAGTAAGTCTGGCGCGCGCCCGGACCGCGGCGCCGGATTTTGATTCGCTCTCGGGGAGGTCCCTCGACCATGCTCTCACTCTTCCGAAAGTATCGCCTCGTTCGCCAAGGATATGCGTGCGAGAAGACGCGCCGCACCGCCGATCCAAGCGAATTCCGCCGCCTCCTCAACGAGAGCAGTGAGGTGAAATGGTTGGTTCTGCTGGTCTTCGCGGCAGGCCTGGCGACGCTGATTTTTTGGGGTGCGCAGCCCAATCAGGCGCAGCGGTGCCTGCTCGGTCTCCTCATCCTCGTCACAGCAGCGTCTCAGCTCTGGGTGAACCACCCGTCGACTTTCGCGGACAACGCGAAGCTGGCCCTCATTTTCGGGGTGATGCTCGTACACCTGACGGCCGTGAAAGTCGTGCTGGAGTTGATGGATTCGGGTGCCCTTTCCTTCATCTACGGCCCTTTGATGCTGCCATTTGCGTTCTCACCGCTGGTTTTGAGCACGCTGCTCGGGCGTCACCACGGACTCCATGCCGCCGTTTTCGTCAGCCTCTGGTCATCCATTCTGCTCCGCAGCATCGACGCCATCCCTCTGGTCATGAGCTTGATCAGCGGGTTTGTCGCCGTTTTTGTTACGCTGCAGGTCCGCGCGCGGGTCCAGCTGGTCAAGGCTGGCTGTTTCGTTGGTCTCGCGATCTGGCTGCTCGCTCTCTCCTTCCAGCTGATCGAGATCTATCCATCAAATTTGAGCGATACCCCGTGGACACTCGTCTTCCAACAGACCGTCGTGATCTTCGCAGTCTCCATCGGCATCTCGATCGTGATCAGCGGAACGATGCCGATCATCGAGTCGCTTTTTGACATCACCACGCCGGTTTATTGGCGGGAGAAAGGCGATCTCAACCATCCGCTCTTGAAACGTCTCTCGAGCGAGGCACCGGGAACCTATTTTCACAGCATCCACGTCGGACAGCTCGCCTCCGAGGCCGCCGAAGCAATTGAGGCGGACGCGGATTTTTGCCAGACGAGCGCGCTCTTTCACGACATCGGAAAACTCGTCAAGCCGGAGTACTTCGTCGAGAATCAGGCCGAGGGCGAGAATCCCCACGAGAACCTGACGCCGAGTATGAGCGCGCTTATCATCATGGCGCACGTCAAGGAAGGCGTGAATCTCGCGCTTGAGCACAAGCTGAACCGCCGCGTTCTCGATATCATCCAACAGCACCACGGGACGTCCCTCGTCTGGTATTTTTACAAGCGGGCTCGCACCCAACAGGATGATGCCCGGCGGCAGGGAAAGATCGCAAACATCCGCGAAGACGACATCCCTGAGGTCGACGAGTCCACATTCCGCTACCCGGGGCCCAAGCCCCAGACGCGAGAGTCTGCGATCATCAGCCTGGCGGATTCGATCGAAAGCGCGTCCCGCTCGCTTGAGAAGCCGACGCCGCAGCGACTTGAGGAATTGGTCGACAAGATCATCTCCACCCGGGTCGAGGACGGCCAGCTCGACGAGTGCGACCTCTCTTTCAAGGAGTTGCGCGCGATCGCGGATGCCTTCACGACAACCCTCCAGAGCATGCTGCACCGGCGAATCGCTTATCCGAAAGATGAACGTTCGAATGACGGCCGTGATTCTGGAGACGGCGGTCCCAAGACCGATCATGGTCGGGCGATCCACGCTGCGTGAGTCCCCGGTTGTTTACTAATTCAGTCACGGTTTTTACGGGCGTTCGACGCGAGGGACCGCGCGGGCGACGGTTGTCCACACCCATTCGCAACGATGAAACCACGCCTTTCCATCGGGCCGGAGCTCGCATTCGCAAACCGGCAAAGGAAGATCCGCCTTCCGGTCGCGACGCTCCGCCGACGCGCTCAGGCCGCGGTGCCGCTTTGCCTTGCGGCCCCGGGGAGTGGGGAGCGGCCTTTGGTGTCGTTTGCGGAGGTCGCGGTGGTGCTCGTCTCCGATCGCGTTATCGCACGCGTGCACGATGACTTTTCTGGGGTCCCACGCGCGACGGATGTCATCACGTTCCAGCACGGGGAGTTGATCGTTAGCGTCGAGATGGCGGCAAGATTATCGCGGGAGACGGGCGAGCCCTTCCTCAGGGAACTCCTCCGCTACGTCGTGCACGGCCTGCTCCACCTGAACGGTCATCTCGACGACACCCCATCCCATCGGAACCGAATGTGGCGGGTGCAGGAGGCCGTCATCAAACGAGTCCACCCGTTGAAGCGCGCTGAGCTGGGTGATAGCATTCCCGAATGAGCGCGCCGCTTTTTGGGACAACCTCAATGGAGGAGGAAATCGGACGCGCGTGGCTGCGATGCGATCCCGGCGCTCTTGCCCACCCGGCCCTGACGTTCGCCCCGGTGCCAACGGCCCACGCGCCTGGCGTCTGGACGCGCTGGCTGAGCCAGATCTTCGACGGGATCCTCGTCGGGCCGATGCTGGCGGCCATGGAGGCGACCCATTCCGAGCACGCCCGAGAGGTTGTCGCGAGCGACGCAGCGATCGCGCGCGCCCTCCCCGCTTCTGCCGTTGCCCGGACGTGTCGGGCCGGGAGCGAACTCCTCATGCATTTTTCCGGACTGCGCGGTTCGCGGACGGTTTCACGGCTCGCAGGTCTCGCCTTAGAAGGGAAAACTCCCGGGACTCATGCCATCGCGTTCGCGGTGCGTGGGGCGCTTTATCATGTGTCTCCCAGACTGATCCTCCTAGCCTACGCGCGCGCGGAGTGGCTCGGCGGCATGCGTTTCGCTGAACTCCGGGAAAGCCCCTTCTCGGCGATCGCCGCGCTGGACGAGGCTGCTCTGGTGATCGATCACCGCGTCCGGCCGACCCTGATCGAGACTTTCCCGGTCGAGGTTCGAGCACCCTGAGCCATGCCTCCCGCCGCACCGGAAATCCTCGAGGAAACGCGAACGACCGTTGCGCTGGACGTGCCGTGGTCCGTCGTGGTTCACAATGACCCGATCAATCTGATGAGTTACGTGACCATGGTCTTCCAGCGCGTCTTTCAATTCCCGCGGGAGAAGGCCGAAAAGCATATGCGTGAAGTGCATGAGCTCGGACGGAGTACGGTCTGGAGCGGCGCGAAGGAAAAGGCCGAGCATTACGTGCAGCAACTGCATTCGCATCTGTTGCTCGCGACCATGGAGCAGGTGGAATAAGGCGATGAGGATGCGTGACGACCAGACCGGCTCCCTTTCGCTTTCGGGATTGCCGCCCTTCCTCGCCCAGCTCCTGCGCGAGATCCCCGTGATGGCGGATCCCGGCGAGGACCCGGCGGCGTTGGAGCGGATTTTCAGCCCGCCCGCCATGCCGGCGACGCTTCCGGAAATCGCCGAGGACTGGTCGGAATTTGTCCGCCCGGGACTCGTCGAGTGGTTCCAATCCACCCGCGACATTGTGGCGCTGGATCTCGCCCGGATGAAGGAGGATGAGCCGTCTCCTGAACTCCCACTCGGCGACCAAACGGAACCGACCTACCGCCTCTCCATCGGGGCCCGGCATTTTGACGCTTGGCTGAACGCGCTCAATCAGGCTCGCCTGGCGCTCGCGGCCCGCTTCGGCCTCACAGAGACCGAGATGAATCGGTCGCCCCGGCAGCCTCTTCTGGACGAGCGCGACCACCGCATCTTTCAGGTCGATTTTTACGGATACCTGCAGGAGATGATCCTCGCGCGAATGATGGGCGACGATCCGGCGGGCGTCTGATTGCGCAATTGCGGCGTGACCGGCTGAACGTTCCGAGGGTCATATCGACACGACCTTCGATGCACTCACTCCAGTCACCACCTGCCGATCCGACCGCCAAACAATCCACGATCGCTGGCAATGCGCCCCTTGCGCCCTGCCCGCCCCGAGTACCTTCCGGGATGATTTGGAAGCGTCTGGCCGGGGTCGTGGCAATTCTCGTGGCCGGGATTCTGGCGTGGCGCTGGGCCGGAAATCGACCCGCCGACGGCCCGCCAGGTGCGGGCCCTGGTCCGACCCAAGCCGGCGGACGACGCGGCGGACCTCCGGGAACCGCAGTGGTTCCCGTCACGCCGGGCATCGTCGCGAAGCAGGACGTCCCGATTTTCCTCGACGGTCTCGGGACGGTACAAGCTTTCAATAGCGTGACCGTCCGCGCGCGCGTCGATGGCGAGATCAAGCAGGTCGCATTCACCGAGGGTCAGGACGTGAAGGCCGGCGACCTGCTCGTCCTCATCGATCCCCGCCCCTACCAGGCCCAGCTCGACCAAGCACTCGCGAAGAAGGGGCAGGATGAGGCCCTGCTCGCGAACGCGAAGGTCACGCTGGCCCGGAATACGGAGCTCATGCTGAAAAATGTGCTCGATCGCCAGACTTTCGACACTTCGCGCTACGCGGTTGATCAGCTGGGCGCGAGCGTTCAGGCGGATGAGGCGGCGGTCCAAACCGCCCGCATTCAGTTCGATTACACGCGCGTCACCGCTCCGATCGAGGGGCGCGTCGGAGTTCGTCTCGTCGATACCGGCAACGTCGTTCGCGCGTCGGATCAGACCGGCGTTGTCGTCATCAACCAGGTCCATCCCATCAGCGTGACGTTTACGCTTCCTGCCCAGTATCTCCCATCCATTCAGCTTCAGCTCCGGCAGCAAGGCGCCCCGCCCATGCAGGTCCTGGCTCTCGACCGCGACAATCGCTCCCCGCTCGGGGATGGCCTGCTCGCGGTCGTGGACAACCAGATCGATCCCAGCACGGGAACGATCAAACTGAAGGCCACGTTCACGAACGATCAGCTGTCACTTTGGCCCGGCCAATTCGTCAACACCCGCCTCCTGCTCAAGACGATCAAGGAGGGCATCGTCGTTCCGGCTTCCGTGGTGCAGCGCGGACCGCAGGGGCCGTACGCGTACGTCATCAAGGCGGATCAGACGGCCGAGTTGCGGCCAATTAAAGTAAGCCAGATCGAGTCGGGACTCGCTCTGATTGATGAGGGTCTCACGCCGGGCGAGAAAGTCGTGGTGGATGGTCAGTACAAGCTCCAACCCGGGGGAAAGGTCGATGATTCGAGCGTTCCGCGTGGGAATCGCCCTCCGGGTGCCCCCGCCGAGGCAGGTAAGCCGGCGGACGGACGCACGCCGGCCGCGGGGAAGGATGCGACCCCGGGCGACTCGCCGAAGCCCCGGCGCGATGGCTCCGCTCCGCGCGGCGCCGGAATTCCCTCGGCATGAGCATCTCCGAGCCATTTATCCGGCGACCGATCGCGACATCCCTCCTGATGGTGGGAGTCGTGATTCTGGGGATTCTCGGCTACCGACTGCTGCCGATCTCCGCGCTGCCGGCGGTGGATTTTCCTGCCATTCAGGTTGTCACCCGCTACCCCGGAGCCAGTCCGGATGTCGTGACGTCCGCGGTCACGACGCCTCTCGAGCGCCAATTCGGCCAGATCAGCGGCCTCGCGTCGATGAACTCGGTGAGTTCGTTCGGCATCTCGACGATCACCCTGCAATTTAATCTCGATCGAAATATCGATATCGCGGCGCAGGACGTTCAGGCGGCCATCAACTCCGCGGGCGGTGTACTCGCACGAACGCCAAACCCCCCAACGTACAGCAAGGTCAATCCGGCCGACACGCCGATCCTGACCCTAGCGATCACTTCAGACAGCCTCCCGCTCGACAAGGTGAATGACTTTGCCGATAGCATCCTCGGGCAAAAGCTCAGCCAGGTTGTGGGCGTTGGCTTGGTGACCATTCAGGGCAATCAGAAACCAGCGGTCCGCGTGCAGGTGAATCCCACGTCGCTCGCGAGTCTGGGGGTCGGGCTGGAGGATATCCGGACGCTGATCACCCAGGCGAACGTCAATGCGGCCAAGGGAAGCTTCGATGGGCTCAAGCAGGCGTACTCGATCGGATCGAATGATCAGATTCTTTCCGCGGCCGCCTACAGGCCAATCATTGTTGCCTATCGGAATGGCGCGCCCATCCGTCTGGAAGACGTCGGCAACGTCGTGGACGGCGTCGAAAACGATCAGATTGCTGCCTGGGTGGGTGACAACAAGGCCGCTGTCCTCCTCGACGTCCAGCGCCAACCGGGAGCGAACATCATCGAGACGGTCGAGCGCGTGAAAGAACTCCTGCCGAAACTCACGGCCTCACTTCCGCCTTCGGTGAAGGTCTCGATCCTCACGGATCGAACCGAGACGATCCGGGCCTCGGTGCACGACGTTCAGTTCACCCTCCTTCTCACCATCGTCCTCGTCGTCATGGTGATGTTCGTCTTCTTACGCAAGCTTTGGGCGACCGTCATCCCGTCAGTAGCCCTGCCATTGTCGCTTCTGGGGACGTTCGGGGTGATGTATCTGGCGGGCTACAGCCTCGACAATCTGTCGCTGATGGCCCTCACGATCTCGACCGGATTCGTCGTCGATGACGCCATCGTGATGGTCGAAAACATCGTCCGTTACATCGAGCAGGGCGAATCGCCGCTGGAGGCTGCGCTCAAGGGCGCGAAGCAAATCGGTTTTACGGTCATCTCGCTGAGCGTCTCGCTCATCGCGGTCTTTATCCCGCTACTCTTTATGACCGGCATCGTCGGCCGGCTGTTCCGCGAATTCGCGGTGACGCTCAGCGTGGCGGTTGTCGTCTCCGCCGTGGTCTCGCTCACGCTTACGCCGATGATGTGCGCCCGGCTCCTCCGCCGGGAGGAAGAGAGCGAGCATGCGAAGCAGCCCTGGCTTCTCGCTTGGTTCGAACGCGGCTTTGATGCCTCTCTTGCATGGTACGATCGAACTCTCCAGTGGGTCCTCCGCCATCGCCGCACCACGCTTCTCACCGCCATCGGCACACTGGTCGCCACGCTCATTCTCTACGTGGTGGTGCCGAAAGGCCTGCTGCCCCAGCAGGACACCGGCCTCATCATCGGGGTGACGGACGCCGCGCAGAGCATTTCGTTCAAGGCGATGCTCGGCTTGCATCGCACCGTCGCCGATGTCGTCCGGAAGGATCCGGACGTGGTCAGCGTCGCCGCCTTTGTCGGTGGTGGGATCGTGAATCCCACCGTTAACACCGGCCGCCTCTACATCGTTCTCAAGCCCCGCAAGGACCGGGAGGCCCGAGCAGAAGAGATCATCAACCGACTCCGCGAAGCGACGCGGAATCTGGACGGCATTTCCCTCTTCATGCAGTCCGCCCAGGATCTCCAGATCGACACCCGCGTGAGTCGCACGCAGTTTCAGTACATTCTGCAGGACATCGACGCCGGCGAGCTGGCGGAATGGGGGCCGCGGTTACTCGCCAAGTTCAAGCAGCTCCCGGCCCTGCGCGATGTCGCCACCGACCAGGTGTCGAATGGACTCCAACTGAATGTTGAGATCGATCGGGAGAAGGCCTCTCGCCTCGGCGTCCTCACCCAGGCCATCGACGACACGCTCTATGATGCGTTCGGCCAGCGGCAGGTGTCCGTAATCTACACCCAGCTGAATCAGTTTCGGGTCATCCTCGAGGTTCAGCCGGAGTTCCGCACGGCGCCGGATTTGCTCGACAAGATTTACGTGAAAGCGGGCGTCGCCACTTCCGCCGCCGTGTCCGGTACCGGCGTCTCCGGGTCTGCGAATGTGTCGAGCCAGGCGTCACCCACCGGCGCGCTCGTTCCGCTCAGCTCCTTCGCGAAGATGAGCGTGACGACTGCGCCACTGGCGATCCCCCACCAAAGCCAGCTTCCGGCCGTGACGCTCTCCTTCAATCTCCGTCCCGGTTACTCGCTCGGAGATGCCGTCGACGCGATTCAGGCGGCGGAGGGGGAGATCGGAATGCCGGATACCATCACGACGCAATTCAGCGGCAGCGCCGCCGAGTTCCGCACCTCGCTGCAAAGCGAGCCGTGGCTGATCCTCGCGGCAATCATCGTGATCTACATCGTGCTGGGCGTTCTCTACGAGAGCTATATCCACCCGATCACCATCCTTTCCACTCTCCCGTCCGCGGGCGTCGGGGCGCTGCTCGCGCTCATGCTTTGCCGGGAGGACTTTTCCCTCATCGCTCTGATCGGCGTCATTCTCCTGATCGGCATCGTCAAGAAGAACGCGATCATGATGATCGACTTCGCGCTCGATGCCGAGCGGGAACACGGCATGTCGCCCGAGGAGTCGATCTACCAGGCTTGTCTGCTGCGGTTTCGACCGATCATGATGACCACCGCCGCCGCTCTTCTCGGCGCACTTCCTCTGGCCCTGGAGGGCGGGACCGGAAGCGAACTCCGCCGCCCCCTCGGCATCGCCATTGTCGGCGGCCTCGTGTTTTCCCAGATCCTGACGCTCTACACCACGCCGGTGATCTATCTCTACATGGAGCGCATGCGCGCGTGGTTCGCCCGCCGCCGACAGGCCCGGGACAATCCGCCGGGGACCGCTGCTCCCGCCCCCATCGCCAGCTGACGCCAGCCCGCGGCCCCCTCTTCTCCGTCCTCGTGAGCATCTCCGAGCCATTCATCCGTCGGCCCATCGGCACGACCCTCCTCGCGGCGGGCGTGTTGATCTTCGGCTTGCTCGCTTATTTCTCCCTTCCGGTGGCGCCGCTGCCGAAGGTGGAGTTCCCCACGATCAACGTGAACGCCTCCCTCCCGGGCGTGGAGCCGGAGACCGCCGCCAGTGCGCTCGCCGCTCCGCTTGAGAAGCGGCTCGGCGTCATCGCGGGCGTGACCGAGATGACCTCCTCCAGCTCGCTGGGTGGATCGAATATCACCCTCCAGTTCGATCTTGATCGCAGCATCGACGGCGCCGCGCGCGACGTGCAGGCGGCGATTAATGCCGCTGCGAGTGATCTGCCACCCAATCTTCCGAACCCTGCCACTTACCGGAAGGTTAACCCGGCCGACGCTCCCGTCGTAGTCATCGCCATGACCTCGGAAACGAAGTCGATCACAGAAGTGTTCGATGTCGCAGACCAACTCGTCGCCCAGCGGATCACGCAAGTCTCCGGGGTGAGTCAGGTCGGCATCAATGGCGGCGCGAAACCCGCCGTCCGCGTGCAGGTGAATCCGTCCGCCATCGCCGCCTTGAATCTGAGCATGGATGATGTCCGCGCGATCCTCCTGCAGGTGAACGTCAACTCGCCGAAGGGCACCCTCGATGGCGATGCGGAATCGTTCGTGATTTCATCGAATGACCAGCTTTCCCGCGCTGAGCAATACCAAAATCTGATCGTCGCGCAACGAAATGGCAAACCCGTACTCCTGTCCTCGATCGCCAAAGTGCTCGACGGGACCGAAAACGTCCGACAGGCCGGATGGTTCAATGGGCGGCGGGCGGTCCTGCTCACGGTTCAGAAGCAGGCGGATGCGAACGTCATCCAGATCGTCGACGACATCCGGAAACTCCTTCCCCAGCTCGAGCGGTGGGTCCCCCGCGGCATCAAGCTCGAGGTGCTCGCGGACCGCACCACGACGATCCGGGCCTCGGTCAATGACGTGCAGTTCACGCTCGTTATCACGTGCATTCTCGTCGTGCTGGTAATGTTCCTGTTTCTGCGGCGGCTCTGGCCGACCATCATTTCAAGCGTCACGGTCCCACTGGCTCTGTGCGGGACCTTTGGGGTGATGTACCTGTGCAGCTACAGTCTCGACAATCTCTCCCTTATGGCTCTGGCCATCTCGGTCGGCTTCGTCGTCGACGACGCGATCGTGGTGATCGAGAATATTGTCCGGCACCTCGAAGCCGGGGTGCCGCCGATGGAAGCCGCTTTAAAGGGCGCGCGGGAGATCGGTTTCACGGTCCTCTCGATCAGCATCTCGCTCATTGCCGTCTTCATTCCCATCCTGTTCATGGGCGGGCTGATCGGACGATTGTTCCGTGAATTCGCGGTCACCCTCAGCGTGGCGATCATCGTCTCGTGCGTGGTTTCACTCACGCTCACTCCGATGCTTTGCGCCCGGTTTCTGCGGGCTGAAGCGCACTCCGAAACCCGCGGGTGGCTCTCGCGCCGAACAGAGGGAATTTTTGCGGGCACTCTTCACCTCTACGAGCGCACACTTCGGTGGGTCTTGCGCCGGTTCGGACTCATGTTCCTCATCACTGTCGGGATCGTGGCCTCTACCTTCAAGATGTATGGCGTCGTTTCGAAGGGATTCTTCCCTCAGCAAGACACCGGTCTGCTCTTTGTCAGCACGGATGCCGGGCAGGACACGTCCTTCGCCTCGATGGTCGCGAAGCAGCAGGCGGCCGCGAAGGTCGTGCTGGATGATCCCGCGATCGCCACTGTCGGCTCCTTCATCGGAGGCGGGGCCGGCTCGACGAACAACGGACGAATGTTTGTGAGTCTGAAACCGCGGAGCCAGCGTGATGCGATCGAGAAGGTACTCGCCCGCTTGCGAGTCAAGACGGCTGGCCTCGTGGGAGTCGGCGTCTTCGCCTTTCCGGTTCAAGACATTCGCGTCGGCGGACGCCAGTCGCGCTCGCTCTATCAGTTTGCCCTCCAGGACCAGGACGTCGGCCTGATCAACGAGTGGGCGCCCAAGCTCGTCACGAAGCTGCAAAGTCTCCCGCAGGTGAAGGACGTGAACAGCGATCAGCAATTCCGCGGGCTTCAGGCCAGGGTCGTAGTTGATCGGGACGCCGCCTCGCGCCTCGGCGTGCTCCCGCAGCAGGTCGACAACACGCTGAACAGCGCCTTCGGACAGAGGCAGGTCGGCGTGATCTATACGCAGCAGAATCAGTACCGTGTCGTGCTCGAAGTGGATCCCACCTTTCAGGCGGACCCGGCGGCTCTGAACAAGATCTTCGTCACGAGTAAGGGCGGCACGCAAGTGCCACTCAGCGCGGTGGCGCATTTCGAAACCACGAACACCGCGCTCTCCGTCAACCACCAGGGCCAGTTCCCCGTCGTCACGATTTCCTATAATCTCGCCGACGGCATCTCCCTGAGCGAAGCCTCGAAGATCGTCGAGGCGGCCGCTCGTGAAATCGGCATGCCGTCCTCCATTCGTGCCAGCTTCCAAGGCACGCAGCAGGTCTTCGCCGCGTCGCTCTCGACGCTTCCGCTGCTCTTTCTCGCGGCGGTGGTCGCCGTTTACATCGTTTTGGGGATTCTCTACGAGAGCCTCGTCCACCCGGTGACGATCATCCTCAGCCTGCCCTCCGCCCCACTCGGAGCGCTCCTGGCCCTCTACGTGACGAGCACCGATCTCTCGGTCGTCTCTTTCATCGGGATCATTCTGCTTGTCGGGATCGTGAAAAAGAACGCCATCATGATGATCGACTTCGCGCTCGATGCGGAGCGGAATCGAGGTCTCTCCCCGGCGGAAGCCATCTCGGAGGCCTGCATCGTCCGCTTTCGCCCCATCATGATGACCACGATGGCCGCCCTCTTCGGCGCCGTCCCTCTCGCCTTCGGCAGCGGCATTGGCTCGGAGCTGCGGAAGCCCCTCGGCATCGCTATCATCGGCGGTCTTCTCCTTTCCCAGGTCCTCACGCTCTACACCACGCCCGTCATCTACCTCGCCTTCGAGACCCTCCGCCTCCGTTGGGTCGCGTTCCGTCAGCGCAACCGTCGCTCCTCGAACACGATCGTGCCCGCGTAGTCCCAGATTTCGAGTTGCGATCGGTCCCTCCGCCGACCCTCAGCTCTCAGCCTCCTCAGCCATCCGCCGCATTCGAGCATGCGCCCATAATCAGGTCATGCTTCAGCCGCTCGATCTGGGGTAAACTCGCGAGGCCGACGGTCCAGCGACCGTCAACCAGCGGACGCACGAAAATTTCCTCGACCCCCTCGTGCGCGATCTGGTGTGCCCACCGCGAGTGATCATATTCGACCCGCTCAATCTGCATCCGCTCCAACAGCGGGATCTCGGGAAGCAGTTCCAGGATCGCGAAGTGCACCGCCGGATCCGCGTCGTGATCAGGTTTCCCGACCACGCCACAGTTCAGCGCAAACCGTTTTCCCGGCACTCGCAGCATCCACGGCAGACCGGTGTGCGTGCAGGCCATTCCCACCGCGTCAGCCTCTTCGAGCCAGGCGATGAGTTGCTCGTCCGGCACCTCCGATTCGTAGAGAAACTCGTTCGTTTGCGCCGGAGATCCGTGGCAAAGCAGCAGCCGGCCAAGCCGCGTCTCGACCAGCGCCAGATCCGGCAATGTCCCGAGCCAGGCCTGATTCGTCGCGTTCAGACTTAGCAGCGAGTAGGCGTGCGCCGCTCCACTGCACCTTCCGTCGGCGGCATCGGTGTAGTTGCACGCGCAGTCGGACGCTCCCAGATGCGCCTGCTGCTCGAGGTTGCCGGCGACGATGATCGGGAAGTTGTCCCGGACCAGCGCGAGGATCTCGTCGCTGTGGCCGCAGCAGCCCGTCATGTCGCCGAGGAAGGCAAAGGCGTCGCATCCGCGGGCGCGCGCGTGACCGAGGCAAGCCTCCAGCGCCGGCACGTTGCCGTAGGCCCCGCCCATCAGGGCCAGCCGCCTTGCGTCCCCCACCGAATGATGCGCGACCTGCGCCAGCAACGACATGATCCGACGTAGTCCGCGCCCCGCTTCGGCGCAATGCCGCGCGGTGCCGCCTCCGGCCCACCCGAGGGACAGCTCGACGCCGGAGAGAGACCGCTCCATGCTCCGCCGAATGCGCCGTTCCTCCGTCATTCCCGCGCTCCTCGCTGGTGCTCTGGCCCTGACCGGTGCGGCGTGCCGGAAGAGAGAAACCCCGGTCGAGCGCGGCGATCGTGATCAGATTCTCCACCTCGCCGCCGGTGGCGAACCCCGGGATCTCGATCCCACCATGGGCATCGGCACGGCCGAAGGCCGCATCTTCATGGCTCTCTTCGAGGGACTGATCTCCGTCTCGCCCGATGCCTCGCGCGTCGTACCTGCCGCCGCGCAGAGCTGGGATCTGTCGTCCGACGGCAGGACGTACACGTTTCATCTCCGGGCCGGGATGAAGTGGAGTAACGGGGATCCCCTCACCTCGGCCGATTTTCTGTACGGATTCCGTCGCGTGCTCGAGCCGCAGCTCGGCGCCGAATCGGTCCAGTACGCCTTCGTCATCGCCGGCGCGCGGGCCTTCGTGGAGGGAAAGACGAAGGACTTTGCCACCGTCGGATTGCGCAGTCCGGATCCGCTCACCTTCGAGATCACGCTCGAGCACCCCGCGCCGTATTTTCTCGGACAGCTCTATAATTATCCCTTCTTCCCCCTCCACCGAGCGACCCTTGAGAAGCACGGCGGCTACCTGCGCCGCGACTCGAAGTGGACCCGCCCGGGGAACCTCGTCAGCAACGGTCCGTTTCGGCTCACGGGCTGGCGGGTGAATGACGCCGTCGTGCTCGAGAAAAACCCCGAGTATTGGGACGCTTCCCGCGTGCGGCTGCAGGGCGTGCAGTTCCATTCCATCGACAACCTCGACGCCGAGGAGCGCACGTTTCGCGGCGGCCGGCTTCACGCCACCTTCGGGCTCACGGGCCAGAAGGCCGATGCCTACCGCGCGCAGAAATCCCCGGCCCTCCACAGCGAGCCGATCCTCGGCACGTGGTTCATCACTTACAACGTCAGCGAACCGCCGTTTCGCGATCCCCGCGTCCGCCGCGCCCTCGCCTTTGCGACAGATCGCGTTTCGCTTGCGCGCGACGTCCTGCGCGGTCAGCGCCCCGCCGATAACCTCGCCGTTCGTGGTGCGGGTGGCTACGTCAGCCGATCACCCGTTCCAGCGAATGTCGCCCAAGCTCGCGCGCTCCTAGCCGCGGCGGGCTTTCCCGATGGCGCTGGCTTCCCCGCCGTCCAACTAACCTATTCCGCCTCACGCGCCGGCATGAAGGAATCCTGCGAGGCGTTGCAGTTCGCGTGGAAGCGCGATCTCGGGATTCAGGTCGATCTCGCGCAGATCGAGTACAAGGTCTGGCTCGATGCCCTCCGAACGCGGAAGCATCAGTTCATCCTCGACAGCTGGAGTTCCCGCGTCGATGACCCAGTCGAGTGGTTCGGCCTTTTCACCACCGATTCCCCGAATAACGACGCTGGCTGGCTGAACGCTGATTACGACGCCGCGTTTCTCGCGAGCGAAAGCGATTCCAATCCCGCGGCCCGCTTCGAGCACTTCCAAAAGCTGGATGCCCTCCTCCTCCAGGAGATGCCCGTCATTCCGCTCTTCCACGGAAACAAGGACTACCTCCTTCATCCCAGCGTCCGCGGCTGGGAGGACAACGCCCTCGACGCCCACCCCCTCCAGGGTGTCTGGATCACGAGGTAGCGAGACAACTGGAAAGGTAGCGCAAGCCCGGGAGCCGCGGACGGATCGCGATCAAATTTCGGCCGACCGGCCTTTCACGCGTGCAGGAGAACTATCGAAGGACAGCTTCATCGCGCCTTCGGATCCCAACACTCAAAATAGGGGCGTGTGTCCGGTGCGTGCGTGTGCCCGCTTGGTCGGGATTTTAGGTGGTGGGTGGGTTTTTGGAAGTTGAGTTTTTGGCTTGGAGGGCGACCGCGTCGAGGGTGGAGAGGAGGGCGGCAAGCCAAGGCTGGCCGCTTTGCTCTTTCCAAGCGGGATGCTCCTTCTGGTAGT
>JBBQFQ010000070.1:0-27344 GCA_038322235.1 Chthoniobacterales bacterium | reverse complement strand
TGCCCTATCCTGTTCGCGCTCCGCTCCCCGTTCTCTCCCTCCGCCCCTCGTCAACGACCCAAACCCACTATTCCGGTTTTGATCGCACCAATCTTTCCGGTTTTGATCGCACGCTCTCCGGTTTTGATCGCACGCCGACAGTGGTTTTTCCGGCTGCCGGGCGAGGGCCCTCCGCCAAAGGGCCCGCGCGGGGGGCCGCATTGACACTCCGCTTCCGCCGCATACGGAGACATTCGATGCCTCCGCCTCCGCTTCCGACCGATCTCCAATCCGTCGAGCGCGCTGCCCTGACGCTCGGCGTGAGTAACGATGCGTGCTACGCGGCGATCGACCGCGCGCTGGGGGAGGCTGGCTTCGCCGGCGGGGATCTGCTGCTCGACCTGGGTTGCGGCCAGGGCAGTTTGTGGGGCTTTCTCCAGCCCCGATTTCAACGCTGTATTGGGATCGACCTCGTCCGGCACGAGGGCTTTCCGGGCGACCGCGAATTCCTGCAGCACGATCTCCAGCAGCCCGGCATTCCCCTGCCAGACGGCTGCGCGGCGGCAGTGATCGCGTGCGAGGTCTCGCCTTGCGTGGAGAATCCGCGACTCCTCGCGCGCGAGATGGCGCGGCTCGTGAAGCCAGGCGGCTGGGTGGCGATTTCGAATCCGAACCTCGAGACCTTCTTCAGTCTCCTCATGCTCGTCCTGAAGCGCCGGCACCGCGCTTTTCAGGACGCCACGGCTGGGTTCATGATCACGCCGCTGCTCGAGGCCGACCTGAACCGCGCGTTCGCCGCCGCCGGGCTGACGAATCGGCGCTCCTTCTACACGCTCCGTGGAAAGACGCCGTTCGCCAATGGCACCTGGCCCTCCTGGCTCGCCCGAACCTTCCCGCGTCGGCTCAGCGATAACTTCGGCGTGCTCGCGCAAAAGCCGAAGGCGTGAAGGGCGGGGCGGGGCGGGGCACCTACTTCCCGAGCTCGTTCAGCGTGGCGCGATTCTTGAACCACTCGTCGAGCTCCTGGAGCTGGCCGGTGATCTGAGGACCCTTCTGGCCGACGATCTCCACGAGGCGCTTCGCGTGGTCTGGATTGCGCGCGGTCATTTCCCCAAGCGCCATCATGATGGCGAGGGCGTTGTTCGTCGCGTGCTTGAACTCGCGAAATTTCTTGTGCAATTCCTCGAACGAAGGGCCGCTTGGCTCGGTGGCAGGGGAGAGTCCATTCATCACGAGGAACGGCCGGATGTTTTCCGAGCCGGGATGATCGTATTTCGGTGGCAGGAGTGGCGTCACCATGATTTTTTAAATAATGCGACCTCAGCTAAGCAGTTCGCGGGCCGGGGGCGCAACAAAACATGCCGTCTGAACCGCCCGGGTGGATCCGCATCCACGGTGCCCGCCACCACAACCTCCGGAATCTGACGCTGACGCTGCCCCGCGAGCGGCTCATCGTCATCACGGGCGTAAGCGGCTCCGGAAAGTCCTCGCTCGCCTTCGACACGCTCTACGCCGAGGGCCGCCGGCGCTACGTCGAAAGCCTTTCGGCCAGCGCGCGCCAGTATCTCGAGCAGCTCGAAAAGCCGGATGTCGACCGGATCGACGGACTTTCCCCCGCCATCGCCGTGGAGCAGCGGGAAGCGGTGGCGAATCCGCGCGCGACCGTCGCGACTCTCACCGAGATCTACGATTATTTGCGCCTGACCTTCGCGGCGGCCGGCGTTCCGCATGATCCGGAGACGGGGCGCCCGCTCCGGCGTCAGACGCCCGGGGAGATCGTCGATGCCCTCCTCGCGCTCCCCGCCGGGACGCGTCTCCAGCTCTTGGCCCCGGTCGTCCGCCGCGCGAAGGGCTCCCACGAGGATGCGTTCGAGCGGATCCGGCGCGAGGGCTTCACCCGCGCGCGGATCGATGGCGAGATCGTCGACCTGGCCGCGCAGGCCGCGCCGCCGAAACTCGCGAAATCGAGGCCGCATTCGATCGAGCTCGTGATCGACCGGCTCGTCGTGCGCGATGATCTCCGCCCGCGCCTCGCGGATTCCATCGAGACGACGCTCCGCTGGGGGCGCGGCACAG
The DNA here is from genome assembly GCA_038322235.1 of Chthoniobacterales bacterium. GTDB lineage: Bacteria > Verrucomicrobiota > Verrucomicrobiia > Chthoniobacterales > SZAS-18 > SZAS-18. The sequence goes on along the minus strand of JBBQFQ010000070.1, from coordinate 25,289 downwards.
CGCTCGCGCTCCGGCAGGCGACGAACGATGCGCCGTGGGAGGAACTGGCGTTCTCGACCGACTTCCGCGATCCGGTCACCGGCTACACCCGGCCGGCGCCCACGGCGCGCCATTTCAATTTCAACAGCCCCCACGGCGCCTGCCCGGCCTGCCACGGACTCGGGACGCGGCTCGAACCCGACCCCGCGCGCATCATCCCAGATCCGACGCTTCCGCTGAGCGAGGCGATTCATCCCTGGTCCGGAGCGGCCGCGCGGATGCAGCCGTTCTATGATGCGCAACTTCGGGACCTCGCGGCGCACTACGGCGCGAAAACGGAAACGCCCTTCGAGCGGCTGCCCGCGGCGCTTCGCACGGCCGTGCTCCACGGCTCGGGCGATGAAGTCATCGGCTTCCGGAAGACGGCGGCGCAGCCCTTCGATGGCTTGATCGCGCAACTCTCCGCGCGCTGGGCGGAAGCCACCAGCGAAGCGGTGAAGTCCCGGCTGCGGAAGTATCTCTCGCCGCAGCCGTGTCCGGAATGCCGCGGCGCGCGCCTGAATGCGGACTCCCTCGCCGTCACGCTCTCCGCGAGCGATGGCCGCAGCCTCAACCTCCCCGGGCTGTGCGCGCTCACGGCCGGCGAAGTGGAGGAATTTCTGGCGTACTTGCAGCTCGACGCCACCCCCTCCGTGCTGGTGGCGGAGCCGCTTCGGCAGATTCGGGCGCGGCTGGAGTTCCTCCGTGAGGTCGGTCTGGAATATGTCGCGCTCAACCGCGAGGCCGCGACGCTCTCGGGAGGCGAGGCCCAGCGGGTGCGACTCGCCACCCAAATCGGGGGCGGACTCTCGGGGGTGCTCTATGTGCTCGATGAGCCCAGTATCGGCCTGCATCCGCGGGATCACGAGCGGCTGCTCGGGACGCTCCGCCGGCTGCGCGATCTGAACAACACCGTCGTCGTCGTGGAACACGACGAGGACACCATGCGGGCCGCCGATCACCTCGTCGAGATCGGACCGGGCGCGGGGGCGGACGGCGGCGCCATCGTCGCGCAGGGGTCGCTCGCGGCGCTCCTGGACGCGCCGGATTCACCGACCGGCGCGTTTCTTTCCGGCCGCCGGCGGCTCCCCCGGTTTGAGCGGCGGCTGCCTGGATCGGACGCCGACTGGCTGACGATCCGCGGCGCGCGGGAGCACAACTTGCGCGGGATCGACGCCCGGCTCCCGCTGGGCTCACTCAGCTGCGTCACCGGCGTCTCCGGCAGCGGAAAGTCCACGCTCGTCGATGACATTCTGCGGCGCGCGCTCTTCCGGCATTTCAACGGCGCGATGGAACGGCCCGGCGCGCACGACTGCGTCGACGGTCTGGAAAAGCTGGAGCGGGCGGTCGTTGTGGATCAAGCCCCGATCGGCCGGAGCCCGCGCTCGAATCCGGCCACCTTCACCGGACTCTTCGGGCCGATCCGTGATCTCTTCGCGAAGCTGCCGTCGTCCCGCGCCCGGGGTTTTTCCGCCTCCCGCTTCAGCTTCAATGTCGCGGGTGGTCGGTGCGAACGGTGCGGCGGGGACGGCCAGATCAAGGTGGAGATGCAGTTCCTGCCTGATGTCCACGTCACCTGCGAAGCGTGCGAAGGCCGGCGCTTCAATCGCGAAACCCTCGAGGTCACGTTCAAGGGCCGGTCCATCGCGGACGTGCTCGCGCTCCCGATCGCGGACGCCGCGGCATTCTTCCGCGCGGTGCCCGCGCTCGGTCCGAAGCTCGATGTCCTCGTCGAAGTGGGGCTCGGTTACCTCGCGTTGGGGCAATCGGCCGACACCCTCTCCGGCGGCGAGGCCCAGCGGCTGAAGCTCGGGGCCGAGCTGATGAAGACGGCGGCGTCCGGGCGCGCCATTTATCTGCTCGACGAGCCCACCACCGGACTGCACCTCGCGGACATCGAGCGTCTGCTCCGCGTGCTCTTTCGCCTGCGCGATGCCGGGCATACTCTCGTGATCGTGGAGCATCACCCCGAGTTCATCGCCTGCGCTGACTGGGTGCTCGATCTCGGTCCGGAGGCTGGCGCGGGCGGGGGGCTCATCGTCGCCGAGGGTCCCCCGGAGGAAATCGCCACCCGGCCTGGCAGCCACACCGGAATCGCGCTGCGGCGGGTTCTCGCCCGCCCATGAAGCGCCTGCGCCCTCTTCTCCTGCTGCTCCTCGCGGTCACGCTTCGGGCGGACGAAGTCCCTGACGCCGACAAGCTCGCCCGCTTCCGCGCCGCGCGGGAGGCGCTCCGGGCGGACGACGCAGAGCGGGCGGGCGATCTCGTGAACAATTTCCGGACCCGCTACGGCCGCGATCCGCTCGCCGGCGATCTGCTCGCGGATCTCGGCCTGCGCCGGGCCGCGCGCGGCTGGCGGTCCGGCGAGGCGCTCGAGTATGAGCTCGCCGCCGCGGCGTTGCGTGAATTCGGGCGTGTCTTCCGCCGGCATCCGCGCAGCGCGGAGGTCCACCTCGCCCTGGCCGAACTGGCCCTGATCGGACCGGAAGCGGACAGCGACACCGCCCGGAACGAAGCCCGGCTCGCCCGCTCGGCGGAACCTTCGGCGGCGCAGTTGGAGCGTCTCGACCGGCTGGACGTGAGGCTGGCGATGGTCCCGGGCTCAGCGTCGGATCCCGTCGCCGTGGCGCTCGAGTTCGAGCGGCGCTGGCCGAATTCGCTGCTGATCGCGGGCATCCGGTTCGACCGGGCGACGGTCGCGTTCAGGCGCGGGGATTTCGCGGAGGCGGCGCGGCTTTGGGAGGATCTGGCGGATGTGCAGCCGGGCGATGCGCTCGCGCCGGCCGCGTTGCGCCGGGCGGGCGAGGCATGGATGCAGCTCGAGGAGCGCGACGCGCTCAAGCGGGCGGAGACCCTGTTTGGCTCGTCGCTCACGATGGCGCAGACGAAGCGCGACCGCCTCGCGGCGCGGGTGCTACGTTGCCGGGCGCAGCTGCGGCTCGGCGTGCCCGGCGTCGTGCTGCCCGAGCTGGACGCATTGCTCGAGCTTCCGCTGCCAGGAGAGCAGGCAAGCGAGGTCCGGACGCTCCGCATTCAGGCGCTGCTCGAACTCTCCGGCGACGACCGCGAGCGTCTCCCGGAACTGAGGCTGGCGCTGCGCGAGGCGCGCGGCGAGGACGGGCGTGATCCCGCTTTGCGGACGCCCTTGCTCGTGCTCTCCGCGGAGGCGGTCCGGCGCTCGGGCGCGCCGGGCCGCGAGCGGGATTATCTCAGTCTCGCGGTGGCGGGAGCAAGTGGGGCGGCGCGCGATCGCTGGTTTTTCCGCGGCGGCTTCCAGCTCGCCGCCGACTTCGAGCGGGAAGGCCGCTGGCGGGACGCGGCCGACGCCTACCAATATCTGAGCGAGGCCGGCGGCCCGCTCGGGACCGAGGCCGCGGCCCGGCGGTCCCGCCTCCGGCTCGAGCGTTTCCTCTGGGAGCCGGATGCGACGGCCGTCTTCACCGCGCCGCCCCCGGTCGCGGACGAGTGAAAGCGAGGAATCGCTTTTCGTGCCCGTGCGAAGGGTTTCTATTCGCCCTCCCAATCATGAGTACCGACACCCACACGAAGCTGTTCATTCCTGGTCCCGTCGAAGTGAGCGCGAAGACGCTCGCCGCCCTCTCCCGCCCGGTCATCGGTCATCGCGGCAGCGACTTCGTGAAGCTCTACGAGTCGATTCAGGGGCCCCTGCGCGAACTCTTCGCCACCAAGCAAATGGTCATGATCTCGACCTCGTCGGCCTGGGGCGTGATGGAAGGCGCGATTCGGAACCTCGTGCGCGAGCGCGTCCTTTGCTGCATGTGCGGCGCTTTCTCCGACAAGTGGCTCGACGTCGCGCGCCGCTGCGGCAAAGCAGCGGAAGGCCTGCAGGTGGAGTGGGGTCAGCCCATCACCGCGGCCGCGGTCGAGGCGAAGTTGCGCGAAGGTGGCTTCGACGCGGTCACGCTCATTCACAACGAGACCTCGACGGGCGTGATGAGCCCGCTCGCGGAAATCGCGGAGGTCGTCCGACAGTTTCCCGGAGTGGTCCTCATCGTCGATGCCGTCTCCTCGTTCTCGGCCGTGCCGATCGCGACGGACGAACTCGGCATCGATCTTCTCCTCACGGGGAGCCAGAAGGCGCTGGCGCTTCCGCCGGGGATGTCGCTTTTCACGGCGTCCGACCGCGCCTTCGCCCGCGCCGCCGAGGTGACGGACCGGGGCTACTACTTCGATTTGCTGGAATTCAAAAAGAATGCCGAGGCGAACATGACGCCCTCCACTCCGAGCGTCAGCCATATCTTCGCGCTGCACTCGAAACTGGAGGACATCCTCGCCGAGGGCATCGCCGCCCGCTTCGCGCGCCACGGGGAGAACAACGATCTGGTCCACGCCTGGGTCCGCCGGAATGGCTTTGGCTTCTTCGCGCCCGAAGCGTTCCGCTCGCGAACGCTAACGTGCGTGACGAACACTCGTGGCACCGATGTCAGCGCCCTGGTCTCGAATCTAAAGAAGCGGCACCGGCTCGCGATCGATGGCGGCTATGGCAGGCTGAAGGGCAAGACCTTCCGGCTCTCGAACATGGGCGACGAAACGCCCGACACGATGCGCCACCTGCTGGCATGTTTGGACGACTGCCTCGCGGCGGCGTGATCCTCGCTCCCCCCTTTCGATGCTCCGGCTCCGCTCCTTCCTGACCGGCGGCTTGTTCGCGCTGGGTGCGCTCGTTCTCCCGGGAGTCCTGCCCGCGAAGGATGTGGTGATGGCGGTGGATTCGACCTTCACCACGACCGATCCCTACGATGCGAACGACACCCTTTCGCAGGCGGTGGCGAAATCGTTTTACGAGGGGCTCTTCGGTTTCGATCCGGAGATGAAGGTGCGTCCGGTCCTGGCGGAGAGTTACACCACCAGCAGCGATGGACTGGTCTACACCATCAAGCTCCGCGCTGGGGTGAAATTCCACGACGGCACGGACTTCAAAGCGGACGCCGTCAAGGCTTCGCTCGATCGCGCGACGAATCCGGAGAACCGGCTCAAACGTGCGGCCCTCTTCAGCAACATCGATCGCACCGAAATCGTGGATGACGTGACCGTGCGCATCACCTTGAAGCGACCGTTCTCCGCCTTCATCAATCAGCTCGCGCACCCGGCGGCGGTGATGATCTCGCCGGCGGCGATCGCGAAATACGGAAGCAATCTGCGGGACCACCCGGTCGGCACGGGTCCCTTTCGGTTCGTCGAGTGGAAGCAGACCGATTATCTCCGCGTCGAGAAATTCGCCGGCTATTGGCGGCCGGGTCTGCCGAAGGTGGATGGCATCGTCTGGAAGCCGGTGACCGACAACAACACCCGTGCCGCGATCCTCCAGACGGGCGAGGCACATTTCGCGTTCCGCATTCCGCCCGAGCAGATCGCGACGCTGAAGGCGAGGCCGGAGCTCGAGGTGCTAACCGGACCGTCGCTGTTCGTCCGCTACATCTCGATGAATATCCGGCAGAAGCCGTTCGATGACCCGCGCGTGCGAGCCGCGATCAACTACGCGATCAATAAGGACGCGCTGAGCAAGGTCGCCTTCGGAGGCTACGCCACCGCGGCGGGGAGCGTGCTGCCGGAGGCGATGGAATTCTCGGTCAAGCTTGGGCCGTGGCCTTACGATGTGGCGAAGGCGAAGGCGCTGCTGGCCGAGGCGGGATATCCGAATGGTTTCGAGACCGAGTTGTGGTCGGCCTACAATCACAGCACCGCCCAAAAGGTGATTCAATTCGTCCAGCAGCAGCTGGGCCAGGTCGGGATCAAGGCGAAGCTGCTCGCGCTCGAGGCCGGCCAGCGCGTGGAGCGCGTCGAATCCGCCCCGGATCCGGCGACCGCCCCGGTCCGAATGTATTACACGGGCTGGTCCGCGAGCACGGGCGAGGCGGATTGGGCGCTGCGGCCCCTGCTCGCGAGCGAATCGGCGCCGCCGAAGCAGTTCAATACCGCGTACTATCGGAGCGAGGTGGTCGACGCCGCCATCGCCGGGGCTCTTGCGACCACGGATACCGTCGCCCGGGCGCAGCTCTACCGCGAAGCCCAGGAGCAGATCTGGAAGGACGCGCCCTGGGTCTTCCTCGTCACTGAAGATGTTCTGTACGTTCGGAGCCGAAAACTCGCCGGCGTCTCCGTCATGCCGGACGGGAACTTCTTCTTCGAGGCGATGGAGTGGCGATGAAACGCTGACGCGGGGCGGGGGCGAGGAGGGAAAAGTCTCCCGCAGAGGCGCAGAGGCGCAGAGAGGTGATGAGGCAAAGTCTCCCTCCGAGGAGCGCAGGGCTCAAAGAATGCATTCTCTGCGTCTCCGCGTCTCTGCGGGATTTTCATTCTGGTCTTTGCGGTGCTGGGCGCTCACACCCGCAGGCCGAGAAATCCCGCCAGTTCCTTCACCGCTCCGCTGACCGCCACGCGGCCGGAGATCTGGCGCGACATCACTTTCAGCTTCCGGGCGGCCCGATCCGCCTTCGGGTCGACATGTCCGACGATGCCGCCGCCGGCGAGGACGGGCAGCGCGTAGTAGCCGCGCACGCGCTTTTCGGGAGGGGTGTAGACCTCCCAGGTGTAGTGTAAGTCCCAGATCCGCCGGGCAAGCCCGCGGTCGTACAAGATCGGGTCGAGCGGCGCGAGCAGGACAGGCGGAAGGGCCGGCGCGCCGCCATTTTCCTCGAAGTGGACGGCGTCATCCCGGAGGCACATGAGCGGCGGGCCGTCGTCGATTCGCGCCACGTGCACGAGGTCCTCCACGCGAGCCAGGTCGCCGCGTTTCAGCGCGACGAGCCGGCGCTGCCGGAGGCGCGTCACGATCGACCAGCGGGCGAGCTCTTCAGCGGTCGCGGGTTCTTGGGCGGCCAGTTCTGGTCCCACGACGCGCTCCGGCAAGTCATACCGCCGATGGAAATGCGGCGTCCGGCCCGCGATGAGGACGCGGCCCCGCGAGAACAGCCGCTCCAGCATCACCTTCACCATCCGTCCGTCCGTGCCCCAGCCGGTCGTGGCGCGCGCGTCGTGCTCGATCTCGGCGGAGGTCAGCGGTCCCCGGTCGCGGATTTCCTCCAGGATCCAGCTCGCGAAGCGTTCCTCCTTAGCTGGGAATCGCCCGTCCGGCTGCTCGCGACGCCAGCGCATGCGGGCCGCGAGGTAGCGCCACGCTTCGCGCGGGAAGGCGGAAAGGACGTTCGCCTCCGGCAGGAAATGCTCCACGCCCGGGCGCCCCTCGCCATGAACATACGCGAGCAATTCGCCCTCGCGGTATCCCGCTACCCGCGGGCGGAGAATCAGATCGTGCATCCGCCCACAGACGTTGATGGGGTCGATCTGGACATAGCCATGGTAGGAGAGCGCCGCGGCGACTCCGGCATGGGGCTCAGCCAGCGCGAGCGCCCGGACCAGAAACCGACGGGCGACCTCGCGGGAGAGCTTCAGGGCGGGTTCGCTCATCAATCGGGCGGAACATCCCTCGAGTTTTGAACGGAACAACTGCGTCACGCATGAAGTGCGTCACCCATGAAACCATTTCGGCACGCAATCCCCACTTGGAACGACCTTTGCTCTGCTTCGCCGAATGGAAATTGCGTCGATGGTCCCCGGGGTGAAGCGCCGGATACTCATCCTGGATCCCAATGCGGCGTTCGCGATGAAGCTGCGATTCTCCCTGTTGCGGGAGTACGGTTCGGACGTCGAGGTGGAGGCCACCCCGGATCCCGCCGCCGTCCTGCGCCATCTGGGGGAGGGCACGTTCGACCTGATCGTCGCCGAGGTGGTGCTGAATCGGGTGGAGACCTTTCAGTTCATCGAGCAGGTCGCGACCCTCGCGCCGCGCACGCGCCTGCTCGTGACCTCGGAGTTCTTTGCGCTGGCGGACATCGAGCGGGAGTTTTCGAGTCGCACGCTTCTCACGTGCGTGCGAAAGCCGATCCAACCTGACGCGCTCGCGGCGCTCGTCATCCGCTGGCTGGAGGGGAAGGTCAGCGCCGCTGAAAACGAGGATCTGATCGATCTCATCCAGCTCATCCGGATCGAGCGCATCAATTGTGTGCTTTCGATCGAGGGAACGCGCGACTTCGCCCACGCGGGCGGGCGGGTCATCTACAGCAATGGCGAGGTCTCGAGTCAGACCTGCTGGGTCGGTCAGCGGTCCGTCCCGCTCGAGCAATTGCTGCGCTATCCGTCCCATCGCTTCACCGTCTCGCGTCCCGCGGTCACGCAAAACCCGGGGCCTGCGCCCCTGCTCGACACGTCCGATCTCATTCGCCGGGCGCACAAGCGAACGACGCGCTTGGTCCCTCAGCGCATCGAGCTTAGGAGCGGACCGACGCCCGTGCCCCAGCCGGCACCGTCCCCTTCCGCTGGCTAGATCAGCCAGCGGCCGCGCCGCGGGCGGGGTATATTTATTCCCAAAGAAAAAGCCGCAGGCCGCATGGCGCGGGCTGCGGCAGATTCGCAAAGAAGAACTCAGTTAACCTTATAGGGCGACCAGAAGGTACCCTCGGTCACGTCTGAGAAGATCGCATTCACGCCGGCCGGAGTCCCTGCGACGCTGCCGATCCCATACGTTTCATTAGTGTAGAGGATCGTGGTAATGATCGACTGGCCGTTCTGGAGCGCGGTGCCCGGCTTGAAATAGCGCGTGATGTTGCTAAAGCCAATGATTCCTCCGCCGAGGTTGAACTCGATGGCGTACTGATCAACGGCCGAATCAATGAGACGCATGTCATTCTTGATCGTGGTGGCCTGCGACCGCTTTCGCGCGCGGAGGAACCCCGGGACGGCGATGGCGGCGAGGAGGGCGATGATCGCGACAACGATCATGATTTCGACGAGCGTAAAGCCCGAGCGGCGCTGAGTGGATAATTTCATCGGATTGAATGGATGGGTTGTTTTTGCGAAGATACGGAGAGTTCTGGGAACAAGGATCTTCAAGCACAATCAATGCCAAGGACTGTCACCCATCAAGGACGACTTCAAGAAAATCACGCCCTGTATTGGGTCGGTGAAACGGGGGCTCGCATCCGGCCTTCGCCCAAGCGCGCTCAGCCCCTTCGGCTCTCGGATTTCGCTTTTCCGCGCGCCACGGCGGCGTCCGGGTTTTCCCTCCGGTACCTCCCCGGGGCGACATGCATCTCGGCCTTGAACTGCCGGCAGAAGGTCGGCTGATCGCAGAAGCCACAGGCGAGGGCGATTTCCGCGAGGCTGCGCTCTCCCGCCCGCAGGGCCTGGGCGGCGGCTTCCACGCGCAGGCGCGTGAGGAGCTGACGCGGAGAGACGTGGAGCACCGCCCGCATCAGACGCTCGAAGCGGCTAAGCGAGAGTCCGGCCTCGGCGGCCAGCGCGGCAATCCGCAGCGGCAGGGCGAAGTCCCGCCGGAGGTGCTCCACAGCGCGCGCGAGCGGACCCAGCCGGCGATCGGCGGCCGAAGCCCGGAGGTCGCGCGAGATCGCCGCGAGCGCGACCACCACGCCGCTCGCGTCGCGCACGGGCACCTTGTCGGAGAGGTACCACCCGCGCGTGCCATCGGCGTTCGTGACCATCTCGAGCCGCTCGTGAATGGGCTCGCCCGTGGCGAAGACCTGCGAATCCTGATGCTCGTAGCCGACGGCGAGAGGACTCGGAAAGATCTCCCGGGCGGTCCGACCGAGCAGCTGGTCCATTGTCCCCACCCGGGTACGGCGGAGGAACGCGGCGTTCGCGCCGAGATACTGGCCGCGCCGGTTCTTGAGGCAGAAGATCAGGTCGCTCGCTGATTCCATCAGAGCCTCCATCGCGGCCACGCCCGGCACGGCCTGAAACAATTCACGCCGCAGCGTGGCGGCCGGCGTTTTGTGTAAAATCGGCATCCGACTCGAAGTGAACGCCAAAGACCGGGGTCGAGCAATCCGATAGCGTCGCTTCATGTCCGTGTCCTCCCTTCCCGCCGTTGAGCCAGCAGCGGCCTCCGTGTCCTCCCAGCCCGCTCCGGATGCCGCTCGGGCTGCGGTGATCCTCGCCGAAAAACTGCTGCGCTCCGCCCTGGCCCAGCGCCGGCCCGCGGAGCACGCGCAGGCCGCGCGGATGGCCGGACTCATTTCCGATCCCCAGGCAAAGCGGCTCAGCATGGCGATGACGGATCGGTTGATTCGGACTGAGGACCCCGAGCGGGCCGCCATCGGCTGGCGCCGCCTCTTGCGCACTTTCGGCCTGCCGAAGGGCTTTGGCCTGCTCCAGCAAGGCATGCTCGCCGCCGGTTGGGCCGCCTCGACCGTCCTGCCGGGCGTGGTCATGCACGCCGTCCGCCGGCGGCTGCGCGATGAAAGCAGCGGCGTCATTCTCGCCGCGGAGGACGCCCCGCTCGGACGCTACCTCGAGAGTCGCAAACAGACGGGCTGGCGGGTGAATCTCAATCAGCTCGGCGAGGCGATCCTCGGTGAGGAAGAGGCCGCGCACCGGCTGGACGCCGTGCTCGCGCTCCTGCAACGCCCCGACGTGAACTACGTCTCGGTGAAGATTTCGGCGATCTTCAGCCAGATCAATTTGCTCGCCTGGGATGCGACTCTGGCGGCCATCAAGGAACGCCTGCGCCGCCTGTATCGCGCGGCTCAGCCGGAGGGAAAATTCGTCAACCTCGACATGGAGGAGTACCGCGATCTCGCCCTCACCGCGACGGCCTTTCGGGAAGTGCTCGACGAACCGGAGTTCAAGTCGCTCGCCGCCGGCATCGTCCTGCAGGCCTACCTCCCGGACTCGTGGACGGTCTTGCAGGAGATCACCACGTGGGCCCGACGCCGCGTCGCCGGCGCGGGGGCGCGGATCAAGGTGCGCCTCGTGAAAGGGGCAAATCTCGCGATGGAAAGCGTGGAGGCGGAGATGCACGACTGGGCCGTGGCGCCCTACGGCTCGAAGGCGGAGACCGACGCGAATTTCAAGCGCATGCTCGATTTCGCCTGCCAGCCGGAAAACGCCGCGGCGGTGCGACTCGGGGTCGGGAGCCACAACCTTTTCGACGTGGCCCTCGCCCTCGTGCTCCGCGAAACGCGCGGAGTGCAGGAAGCCGTGGAGATAGAGATGCTCGAGGGCATGGCGGATCACCAGGCTCGCGCCGTGCGCGAAGCCGCCGGGGGTCTGCTCGTTTACGCTCCGGTCGTCCACGAGGAGAACTTCGGCAGCGCGCTCGCGTATCTCATTCGCCGGCTCGACGAAAACACGGCCGAGGAGAATTTCCTCCGCCACCTCTTCGACCTCGCCCCCGGCAGCGATTCCTGGCACGAGCAGGAGATCCGCTTCCGCACCGCCTGGGCGCAACGCGGGACCGTTTCGGCCGCCTCGCGTCGGGCTGCGCTGCCCGCGCCTCCCTCCGGGTCGTTCCACAACGCCGCCGACACCGATTGGACGCAGAAGCCCAACCGCGACGCCGTGGCGAACGCGATCGCGACTTTCCGCGTTGCGCCGCTTCCGCCGATGCCGACGCTCGACGCGCTGCTCGATACCGCCCGCGCCGCCCAACCCGCCTGGGAGGCCGGCGGTGACGCGGCCCGCTCCACCGTGCTGCGGCGCTGCGCCGACGTGCTCGCCCAGCGCCGTTTCGAAACCGTCGCGCTGCTCCGCGAGGAGGGGAAAAAGGCGGTGAGCGATGCCGACGGCGAGGTCTCCGAGGCCATCGATTTCGCGAACTACTATGCGGCCACCGGGGCGGTTCCCGCGCAGGTGAACGCCGCCGCGCTCGGTTCCGTCGTCATCACGCCGCCGTGGAACTTTCCGTTCGCCATTCCCTGCGGCGGAGTCCTCGCAGCGCTGATGGCGGGCAACGCGGTGATCCTCAAGCCTGCTCCGGAAACGATCCAGCTCGGCTGGTGGCTGGCGCAGTTGCTCTGGGAAGCGGGCGTGCCCCGGGAGGTGCTCCAATTCTTCGTCTGTGCCGACGGCGCCGAAGGGCGCGCGCTCATCACCGACGCGCGGACCTCCGCGGTCGTGCTGACGGGCGGGTATGAGACCGCCCGCATGTTCCAGTCCTGGCGCCCGACGGTCCGCCTCTACGCGGAAACCAGCGGCAAGAATTCGCTCATCGTCAGCGCGCTCGCGGATCGGGATCTCGTCGTGAAAGACCTCGTGCGCTCGGCGTTTGGTCACGCCGGACAGAAGTGTTCCGCGGCGAGTCTCGCGATCCTCGAAGCCGAGGTTTACGATGACCCCGTCTTCCGGCGCCAACTCCGGGATGCCGCGGCCAGTCTGCCCGTGGGTCCGGCCACCGATCCCCGGAGCGTCGTCACTCCGCTCATCCGCGAGGCCGGCGAAAATCTGCACCGCGCGCTCACCACGCTGGAGCCCGGCGAGGAGTGGCTCCTCGAGCCGCGCCAGAGCCCGGATGATCCCTGCCTCTGGTCGCCCGGCATTCGCCTCGGCGTGCAGCCCGGCTCGTGGTTCCACCAGAACGAATGCTTCGGTCCAGTGCTCGGCCTGATGCGGGCGCGCAATCTCACCGAGGCGGCGGCGCTGCAGAATGGCGTCTCGTATGGCCTCACGGCCGGACTCCACTCTCTTGACGAGGCGGAGATCGCCGCGTGGCGCGATCAGGTCCAGGCGGGGAATCTCTACATCAACCGCGCCATCACCGGGGCGATCGTGCAGCGTCAGCCCTTCGGCGGCTGGAAGCGCAGCAGCATCGGACCCGGCTCCAAGGCCGGCGGCCCGAACTACGTGAATCTCTTCCGCGTCTGTACGGACGCCACCGCCCCGACGCTCGAGAGCGCCATCGCCAGTTATCGCGCGGCGTGGACTGGCCACTTCGGCATCGAGCACGATCCGAGCGGTCTCCGCTGCGAGAGCAATGTCTTCCGCTACCGGCCGAGCCGGGGCGTCGTGCTGCGCCTCGCCGCGCCCGACTCTCTCACCGAATCTCTCGCGCAGGCCGCCGCCGCGCAGTGCGGAGTGCCGCTGGAGATCAGCCGGGCGACCGAGGAGAGCGATGCCGATTTCGTCCGCCGGCTTCCAGTGCTGGCAGCTCGCGCCGAATTTCTCCGCACGCTCGACGTCCCTTCGGCCGAAATCCTCCACGCGGTGAACGCGGCCGAGATGAACTGGATCCACGCCCCCCTCAGCGCCGTCGGCCGGGTGGAACTCACGCGCTGGCTCCGGGAGCAGAGCGTGACTGAGACCTGCCATCGCTACGGCAATCTCACGCGCTGATCGGGTCAGGACGCGGCGCCCTCATTTGCGGTGTGGCAGCCCTCCGCCGCTTTGGTGGGCGACGATCGGATGCCGCTGACCTCGAGCAAGGCAGCGGGCCACCCGGTCGCGCCGCGTTGGATATCTCGCGAGCTTCCGCCTTTTCGTCATCGTGACGGATAAGCGACGACTTGTGTTTCGCGCGGGGGCTCAGTATTCCAAGGGCCGATGGCAAGTTTCCTTCCTTCTGCTGCCAGCCTCGGGCCACCCGCGGGCTGGACGGAAGAGCATGAGGCCAGGTTCCGCGCGGAGCGGGTCGCGGCCGGGCTCGGACGGACGCGCGCCGTCCTCTTTCTGGTTCTGATCGGGCTCACCTCGCCGCTGCTCGAGCTCACCGCGATGCGCACGGTGTGGCCTGCCGAGTCGATCCACGCCTTCCTGATCGTGCGCTTCGGCATGCTCGTTCCCTTCTGGTGCCTCCTCATCGCCCTCGCGTGGATGCCCCGCGTCCAGGCGTTTCTGGATTATGTGCTCCCGGCGGGGCTCGCGATTTCCTGCACGCTCCTCGCGGCGTCGTCTCAGGCGTTGAATCCTGTGGTCGCGTCTCCGATCGCCCGCGTCACCGGGACCGTGCTTCCGCTCCTCCTCGCGGGCGTCGTCCTTCTGCCGATGCGGCTCCGCAGCGCGCTTTTCAGCGTGGTTGGCGCCAGCGTGGGTGTTCTCACGATCATTGCCGTGTTCTCTCACCCGACCCCGTCGCTCCACCTGATGCTGGGCGCGGCCCTCATCCTCGGAGCCTTCGGCGTGGCGGTCACCGTCGCCGTCGACAGCCAGGAACGCGCGGGCCGGGAGGTTTTCTTTCAGCGCGAGGAACTCGCCCATCTCAACGCCCAGCTCGAGGCCTCGAACCAATCGCTGGCGCGCCTCAACGAACAGAAGAGCGATTTCCTCGCCATGGTCGGCCATGAACTCCGCGCGCCGCTGACCGTCGTCAGCCTCAGCGCCGACCTGCTTCGTCCGCGACCCGCCGGCCGGCGTCCCACGGATGCCGAGCTCGACACCACCCTCGCCGGCATCAGCGAATCCGTGACGGGAATGAACGCCGTGCTCACGCGTTTTCTCGAGACCCAGGCCACGCTCGACGGCCGCCTCGCCCGACGCGACGAGCGCGTCCCGCTCCGGGATGCCGCGGCGGCGGCCATCCGCCGCGTTCTCCCGCTCACCAACTCGAAGCGGCAGTCCGTGGAAATCGCGCCCGATGCCACCAATCCGATGGTGCGCGGCGACCGGGGCCTGATCGGGCAGGTGCTCGACAACCTCCTCGGCAACGCGAGCAAGTTCTCCCCCGAGGGGTCGGCTATCCGGCTGCGGGTCGCGCAGGACTCGGCCCGCGCCGTCGGCACCATCGGGGTCCTCGACTCCGGCCCTGGGCTGACGGAGGAGGATCAAAAAGCGCTCTTCCAAAAATATGCCCGTCTCAGTGCGCGGCCGACGGGGGGCGAGAGCTCCACGGGTCTCGGCCTCGCGATCGTGAAGTTGCTCCTTGATGCCATGGGTGGACAGGCCCGTTGCGAGAGCGCGCCCGGTCAGGGCGCCGCCTTTTGGGTCACCCTCCCGCTGGCCGGCCCCACCGATCCGGCGACCCGGCCTGCGACGGTGCATTCGGGGTGAGGACGAGTTCCTGCTCGATCCAAGCGCCGGGAGCCGCCTGATTCTCGCCCTCTTTGGCCTGTCCGGCTGCGCCACCGTTCCGGCCGGCACCCCCAGGGATCTGCTCACCGGACTGGCGGGATTCCTGAACCAGGCCCCGTTGGGACAAGACCGAAGGCGACGCTCCGGTGCTGGAGACTGCCGGGATGCGCCACCCGTTCCCGTCCCCGACGGCGCACGATGCGACAGCCCAGGGCGGTCGGCGCGTGTGCACTCGCCCGGACTCTCGCCGGGCTCGGGACCGCCGCGATGAGCCCCGTTCCTGGCCCCAACGGGACACCATGCGAGAGCCCGGGGCAACGCCCGGGCGTTGCCCTGGGCTTTCTCATTGGGCCCCGTTGGGGCAAGACCCAAGCCGATGCCTTGCGCAATGCATGAGGGGAACTGGCCGATGCGGTCGGTGCGGTCGGGGTCGCGCGTCCGGCCCGTCATGTCGACCGTTCGGATTATTTTCAATTGAACGCATTAATTCTCTTTACGTGTTCTGAAAAACACGCCATAAGTCTCCTTGTCACCCCGGTGGCATTCAACCCCGGTTCTCCCGTTGGAGAACTGGGATCAGTCAGCAAAAAACCAAACAGAAAAACAAACCCAATTCGATAATTCGAATCCACAACCCAGTGCGGCAGCAGCCGCTTCCGTCGGCAACGACGGAACTGTCACCCCGAACGTTGCCCCCAACGTCTCGGTCAACCTCAACCCCAACCCTGAGCCCGCGCAGGACGTCTGAGGGAGGGTGTCTCAGGCTGGGATAGCCGGTGGGACGTTGAGACAGCAGGACTTACGAGGATGCTCTGGGTATGAGGGTGAATCGGGCCGTTCTGCGACGTGCAAACGGGATTCGCAGAGGTTTGAGGGTGCGCAATGCATCAACCGCCGCCTCAAACGGCACCTTCCGACGCGGTCGACCGGGCTCTGAGATTTTCGACGCCGGCCGAGGGCGTGATACCCCAAAAACTCTCTCGAACGCCCCCCGGCTCACAGGCCTGGCGTAAACAACGATTAAGCCGTCAATACGAGGACAAACCGCCCAAGGCGGGACGCCTCAACGCTGGCAGCAATGCTTGAACTTCTTCCCGCTCTTACACGGACACGGATCATTGCGGCCGACGCCCGCAGTCGGGCGGTGCGGCTTGAGTCCGTTCTGTGCGAGCGGCGCCACGGCCCCGGCCGGAGTGTTCGGAATGAAGCTCAAGGTTTGGACCGAGGGCGATCGAAAAGAAAAGACAGTCTGACCCCCAAAATTGCTGACCGTGAGATCGCCCATCCCGATGATGTCCATGCCGATGAGCACGTCGAGCCCTGACAACTTTGCCTTCGTGACCTCCACGAATGGGAAACCAACGCCATGTGGCAGCATGATGTTGACCAGATACTTCTCCTGCATGCTCTCTCCGTCCGCATGCCTGACGCGGATCATTCCGACCGGCTTGAGATTGAGTTGATCGACGACTGGCTGAGAGATCACCGACGCGGTGGCTCCCGTGTCCCAAACGGCGTTGAAACTCTTGGCCACCTCATGCGGACCGTTCGGATCGAACGCCGGCGCGACCTGGCACTGCGACGCTCAGACGCGCGAGAGCCCCGGCGAAGCGATCGTCAACGATCGGACCTGAACGGCTAAACGGGCCGGCGTCGGCGTACTCACGCAAACGCGACGCGCGAGTGGAATACCTCGGTGAACACTTCGTCGCCCGGCTCACACAGCTGGACGAGAAACGTTCCCATCTCGTGGACCTTGGTCGTCGCTAATACGGCATCAGGCATGGAGGCGTAGTCACCAATGACCGCTTGGTGCTTTATCACGACGTAGCGTCCCCGATACTTCTCGACGAGTTCCGCCTGATGGGTGCGGAAATACTCGAACTCCTTTTGAAGTGGCGATTCCATAGTAGCGGACATACGACGTGGGGGCGCAATGGTCGCGAGCGAACGTCTCTGCGCAACCCGATTACTCAAGAGCGGACCGCGTCACCCACTTCAAGCACAAACTGGGCAGCGGATCCGCAGCTTCCCGGATTAAGGCATCAATACGTGACGGTCCTGGGCTTTTTCCCAGGCACCCTGAGTTCGGTTTCGTCCATCCGGCCTTCGTTCTTCCGATAGATACAGACTGAGCCTTTATCGAGCGTTTTTTGTTCGCTCGCTTTGAGGTTGCGTTTGCCCACCACGTCGTCGCGAAGTCTGGCCGCCTCTTCGCTGATGTAGACCTGGACAGTGGCGGTTGGAAAACGACGGAGATCCTCCCTGAGAAAGGCGGAGAATGCGGTCAGGTTTTCATCGGTGGCCGCCTTCGGGTCGATCAATAGGAGACGCCGGGCAAGACCGCCGCTGTCATAATTCCGGTAAACGGTGAACTGGATGGGAGCGGTGACGACGTTCGGGGGAGCGGTGACGACTTTCGGTGCGTCTAGGCGGGCTGGGACGACAGCCGGAGTGCCCGACGCGGAGGGGTTCCCGCGGTTTACAGCCGAAGCGATGACGATAACGAGGAGTAAGATCGTCGCGATTGTCCAAGCCATGGCTCTGTGCGTCGGATCAAGCCCGGTGGGCGCTTTGACGCGGTCGAGTGGGATTGCATCCCCTGAGAGCGGAGGCGGCGGGAGGGCAGGCGGAGGGAGCGCAGGCGGAGGCTCAGGGCTGAGCCGCTGCAATGCGGCGAGCTGTTGGCGGAGGAGGTCGTTTTGCCGTTCGATCCCTTTCGCAATCTCACGTTCCTCCCGTTCGCGCGCCTTGTTCGGTAGCAACAAAAGCACGATGACCCCCAGCCAGCCGAAGAAGAAGCCGAGCAGGCACCCCGCGTTCGGATAACCCCGGCGCGGCCCCTGGACGCAGCTCACGATCATGGCCGCCACCCAGAAAACCAGGAAGAAAAGGAAGATTTCCATGGTTCGAAGGGCGAAAACTCAAAACGGACTTCAAATCGAAGCCTTTGGCACCCTTTTGCGGGTGATGCCCGGAGTGATGGGTTGCCGCTCATCTTCCTGCACCGGCGTCTGATCCCGCTCTGCAGGATGTGCGTGGTCGTCCGCATTTAGCTCACTCTCTGCCTCCGCCGCGTGGAATTCGCGCTCAAACCGCTCATTTTCAGCCTCCTGCGCTGGCTGATCATTAAGAGCCGGCGACCGGACGCCGGTGTATGACACACTCCGGGGCTCCGGACGTGCAACAGGCGGACTTGCCGGCTCAGCCTCCGCCGGATGAACCACCTTCTTGCGCTTCGCGCCCGCCGCCCGGTCCGGGGGCAAAACAATGTCGTCCGGCACTTCGTAGCCCATCGCGATCAGTTTTTCCTTTATCGCATCACGGATGAATTGGCTCCGGTCCATGCCCCGGAGCGTCTTTCTCCCGGTCTCGATCGACTCCAACAACTTCGGATCCACCCACAAATTCAGGGGGACGCGATCGGAGTTCCGCTGATTCGGCATAACGGTTATTACACCTCGCCGGATTTCTTGGCAATTCTTCTTGCAGCGGCGCGAGAGGTGTAATACTGAGTAACAGCGTTTAACAGCGTTTAATAAATAGTATGATCAAGAGACCCCGTGGAAGCGTGAAAAAGGAGAGCGCAGTGCCGGTTACCCTCTGGGTGCCGAGAAGCTGGCTCGCACCGATCGACCAAGCCGTGCGCGAGGAGGACTCGGACAAGTCCAAGTTCGTCCGCAACGCCATCAAAGAGAAGCTGGCTCGGATCGGCGTCGCCGTTTGCGCATGAACTGGACCCCCGCGCAAAAGGCACTCGATGCCTTCACAAAGTCGGCGCGCGACGGCGCCGCCCACGCGGTCCGCTGCGGGCTGGAGCTGCTTCGACTTCGCGCCGAAGTCGGCATTTCGAGAGGCGGCGACCGCCGATCAAACCCGCACGCTGCGGGTTTGATCCCGAATTGGGCCGACCTGGTCGCGAGGGAACTCGGCATCTCTGACGACACCGCCCAGCGCTGGATGCGGGCCGCTCGGGGCTACCTTCTCGGCGTCTGCGGCCGGAAGGATGAGCGCTGGTGGCTGGAAAACAAGGCTGTCCAGAAGGCGCTCTTCGCGCAGCTGGCCCAACTGGCGGCCAAGGCCACCCTGCGGGACCTCGCCAGCGAGTGGAACCGCCTGATGTGCGCGGCCTCCGCCCCGGAAACGATCGGCAACGGCGGCGGCCTCGATCCCGTTCCCCAGCTCGCGCCGGCCCTCGAACTGGCGGCAATGCGCACGCTCGCCGCGCAGCAGTTCGAGGCCGCGATCGGCTCCATCGGAGCGCTCGACTACGGCATGGGCGACATGCCGTTCTTCGCCATCCTGGACAAGGCGTGCGTCGAGCAGCAGGTCGCCGATCTCCAGCGAGCCATCTCCCTCCGCCAGGCCATGGTCCGCGGCGGGGACAAAGCGCTCCGCGCCCGGATCGCCGAGATCCGCTCCGAGATCGAGGGCGATGACGAGCTGCTCGCGCGGATGGAAAACCAGCGCCAGCAGGCCGAGACCCTCCGCAAGGCCGCCCTCCGTCGGGCCGCCAAGCAGGCCGCCCAGAAAGGCGCCGAAGCCATCGCATGAGCGCCCTCGACGCCCTCGCCCTCGCGGAGACCACGCCTCGCGGCGTCTCCGTCTACGAGTTCTCGCGCCTGCCGCTGCCGCAGCAGACGCGGGTCGGCGATCTGCTCGAGTCCGCTCAGCGTTGCGCCAAGCTCTCGCACACCTGCTCCCAGGCCGCCGGTCTGCGGATCACGCGCCCGCAGACCCTCAGCCTCAAGCGCTGGGAGTGCATCTACCTACAGTACAAGCGCACGGCGAACTGGCGCTGCTTCGTCGATCACCGCGAGCTGCCGGAGACCTGGGAAGGCGAAGACCACGCGCTCCCGGCGGCCTTCCTCGAGTTCTGGGGGAATCTGCTCCTGCAGCACCAGCGCGATCTCACCGGCAAGCAGGCGCGGCTCACGCTCATCGAGTTCTGGCGTTCCGGCCGGCCGATCCCCGGCTACGCCGAGTCGCCCGTAG
The DNA here is from genome assembly GCA_038322235.1 of Chthoniobacterales bacterium. Taxonomy (GTDB): domain Bacteria; phylum Verrucomicrobiota; class Verrucomicrobiia; order Chthoniobacterales; family SZAS-18; genus SZAS-18. The sequence goes on along the minus strand of JBBQFQ010000070.1, from coordinate 5,459 downwards.
CCGAGTCCTGGACCGGCGTGCCGCGCGGCTGGTCCTACGCCAATCTGATGCGGCGGGTGCCTGATGCATACACCCGCCGCGCTGCGCGCCAGGGCGCCGCCGCGGCCGCCGCGGAGTTCCGGGCGCCCGTCCGCCTCACCCGATCGCAGGGCTGGGCGCTCGGCCGGATCTACGTGGACGACTTCTGGCACGATTGCTGGGCCGTCTATCGGGGCATCATCGTCAGGCCCTTGCAGGTCTGGATGGTTGACTACTACACCGGCTGCGTCCCCGCCCATTTCCAGCGCCCGCGGATGCCCCGCAAGGATGGCACGTGCGACAGCCTGAAGCAGTTCGAAACCCTTTGCCTCCTGGAGGCGTTCTTCCGCACCACCGGCTACAGCCCGCGCGGCACCGTGGTCGTCGTCGAGAATGCCACCGCCGCCGTGAACAAAGAGGGCGCCCTCGGCCTCTCCGCCGCATCGGAAGGGCTCATCACCATCGAACGCGGCGGCATCCAGCGGAAGCGCGCCCATGGCGGCCAGTGGGGCCCGCGCGGCGGCGGAAACCCGCGCAGCAAGAGCCCCATCGAGTCGATCGGCAATCTGCTCCACAACATCGAAAGCTGCTGGCCCGGCCAGATGGGTCTGAGCCCCGAGCGCGCCCCCGAGGATGGCGTGCGGATGCTCGCTTACGCGCGGCGGATGCTCGACTCCGCGCAGCGGCACCAGATCGCGATCGCCGATGGCCGCGATGCCGCCGCCGCGGCCGATGAGATCCAGCTCCCCGTCATGCTCTGGGACGACTTCGCCAGCCGCGTCTCCGATGCCATCGGCCGCCGGATGAATGGCCGCACCGATCACGAGCTTGAGGGCTGGGATCAGCACATCATCACGGATCCCGCCACCGGCCGGCAGCGCCGGAAGAGCCCCACCGAGGTCTACGCCGAATCCCTCCAGGCCGAGCGCCCCATCCGCTTCGATGACGACGCTTCCGCCCTCGTGCTCAGCGCGAGCTACGGCCAGGTCCGCACCGTCGCTCGTGGCGAGATCCGCGTCCCCATGCGCGATCACAGCGCAGACGATCTCCTCTTCTCGGCCGGCGCCCTGGGCTTGAGCAATGGCGACAAGGTCACCGTCACCGTCAACCTCCTCCTGCCCGATCGCGCCTTCTGCTTCTCGAGCGATGGCCGCTTCCTCGGCGCCGCGCCGGCCATCGTCCGCGCCGATGCCTTCGATGCGGACGCCCGTGTCCGCGAGTACGGCCGCGCGGCGAAGCTCGAGACGCAGCAGCTCGCGCCCGTGCGCCGGATCATGGCTCCCCAGGCCGCCGCTCGGGTCGCCCTGGAGCAGCACAACCAGCAGGCGATCGACATCGCCCGCGGCACCGCCCCCGCGCCCGGCGCCGACGGCGCACCGCGCCGCAAAAAGTTTTCCCTCGCAGCGATGGCCGGAGTCGGAGCCGGCGCCGCTGCTCCCCAGCAACAACCCTCCGAAAGCGCAACGGGAGGCGGTGGAAACGCCTCCCGTCAGCCCGCCCGCCGTTTTCGGCTCGGCGATTTGTGACCGTGACCTATGAAAGCAACAGTCGAATTGGAGCGTAGCAGGACTGCGCCACCGAACAAGGACATCGCGGCGCTAAACGCCGAGATCCTTCCTCCCCTCACCGGCTTGAGCGACGTTCAAGGCGGCAGTGAACTCGCCATTCCCGTCGCCCCCCGCGCGAAGAACGTGGGTTACACCGGCGTCTCGGCGGACATCATCGAGCGCCGCCTGCGCGAGCAGGGCCGGGCGAATGCCGAGGAGATCGCCTCCATCCTCTGGCTCCACGGCCACGGCCGCGAGCAACGGGTGCCAAACCTCGAGGACCTCGCCCGCCTCATCGGCTATGGCGAAGCCGTCTTGAGCCAGGTCTTGGGCGGCAAGTACGCCGGCAGCATCAGCTCCGTCGCCCAGGCCATCAGCAGCTATCGGCGGGACTTCACCGGCCGCGCTGCCTTCGGCGAGGATCCCATCCTGGACGCGTTGTCCCCCACGAAGGCGATCGCCGAGTTCTGCGCCACCACGCGGCACAGCCGCACGATGGGCATCCTCTGGGCGCCCAGCCACGTCGGGAAGTCGCGCGGCCTCATGCGTTACGCCGCCACGAACAACCACGGCCGCACGCCCTACGTCGAGATGCCGCCCGGCGGCGCACCCTCCATGTTCATGCACGCCCTCATGCGGGCGTGCGGGATCTCCGAGCGGAACAACTACTCCCAGATGCTCGACCGCGCGGTCGGCTTCTTCTCTCCGGACAAGCTCCTGATCGTCGATCAGATGCACCGCACCATCCTGGGGCGAAAGCTCCAGACCGGCACGCTGGATCTCCTCATCCATCTCTACGACAAGACCGGCTGCGGCATCGTCCTTTGCGGCACGCCGGTCTTCATCGACACCGTCCGCGACGAGCGGCTCGCGAGATTTTTCGAGCAGATCGCAAATCGCGGCGTCCTCCGCCTGCAGCTCCCCACCGAGCTGCCCTACCACGACGCGCGCTCGCTCGGCATGGCTTACGGCCTGCCCGCGCCCGATGCCGAGGAGTCCCGCCTCGTCCGGCGCCTGGTGAAGGAATACCGCCTCGGGAAGCTCGTGAAGCTCTTCTCCATGGCGCGCCGGTTCGCCAGCGTCGCGAAGGAGTCCTTCGCCTGGGAGCACGTCGAGGGGATGATCGAGACGCTGCGCGCCTGGGCGCTCGGCGAGGGCGTCTACGGCACAGAGGGAGGGCAGGAATAATGAGCGCTTCCCTCTCTCCAGGCGTCATTCCCGCGCTGCAGGCCGTCTTCGCCGCGCGGCCCCGTCCGCGGCGCGAGCTCACCATCGAGCTGGATCCGGATTCCGCGCCGCTCTCCGGCCGCTACACCCTGCGCGATGGTCCGCTGACTCGCACGGGCGAGATCGCTGCCCCCACCGTCGAGGCGCTCTTGCGCCGGGTCTTGGTGCTCACGGGAGGTGCGGCATGATGATCTCCTTCATCGATGGCGGATGGAAGACGGCAGGCCGCCTGCAGCGCGAGTTGCGCCGCGCCTGGCGCGCGTTCTTCACCGGCGCCGGCATCGTGCTCGCCGCGATGCTCGCCGGCCTCGCCCACGGCGCGACCTGGCTCGTCGCCTGCGCTTTCATCATCGGTCTCGTCGGCGTGCTGCTCGCGGGTCTGGCCGTGGAAGACATCCAGCGGCTCGGCGATGCAATGCGCCGGCTGGACGAAGAGCGCGAACGCGGAGGGCAATCATGAAGTTGAACGCCGTCCAGTTCCATCAGCTTCTCACCGCGCTGAACAATGCGGTCGCCGTGCTCAACCAAGTTAAGACCCGCGTGTTGAAGGGTCGCGAGTTGGAAGAGATGAAGAGGCTCGAAGAGGCCGTGCAGCTCCTCGAACTCCTGGTCCTCACGTCGAAGCGAAAGGGGCAATCGTGAACGAGTCCGATCAGCCGGATCCGGCGCCGCACCTTCCCAGTTCGTGGCGCATCCTCCGCGTCATGCCTGCCCAGGGCGGCATCTGCGGCGTCTGCGATCAGCCCCGGACGCTCCCCATCTACGACCGCGACCTCCGCGCCCACGCGTGCGCCCCATGCGCTGAGCATCTCGTCGCCGCGCAGCGCGCCTTGAACGGCCACGTCATCACCCATCACCGCTCCATCACTCCCTCCACATGAACACTGCCACCGCCACCCCGTCCGTCCCTCTCCACGTCAATGGCCACCCGGCCCCAGACGCTCCGTCCACCACCGCTTACCAACAGCTCATCGAGCTGCTCGGGATCTACAGCGAAAACGCCTACAAGCTCGCCGCGATCGAGACCAGGCTAAATGCCCGCGTTCTCGAAGCGGCAGCGAAAGTCCGCGAGGAGTACACCATCATCTCGGAGGCCCTCGCCGCCACCGAGGGGCGCATCGAAGCGCTCTGCCGAGCGAACCCCACGTGGTTCGAACGGGCGAAGGGGATCTCGACACCTTTCGGAACGCCGAAGCTCACGTCGGTCAATGATCTGGAAGTGATCGACGAGGAGACTGTCACGCGCCTCCTCGAGGCCGAGCGGAAGCGGAGCTTGGCGCGCCGCGAGGAGCAGATCCGCACGCGGCAGACCGTCGAGGAGCCGTTCGATCCCGAGCTTTACCTGCGCCGCTCGGTGAAGCTGAACCGCGAGGCGCTGGAGACGCTGGATGATGCCACGCTCGCGCGCCTGGGGATCGCGCGGATGAAGCGCCAGAGCTTCTCCCTCAAGCCCGCGAAGATCGACCTCAGCAAGGTGGCCAAGCTCGCCGCCGCCAAAGAGGAGGAGGCAGCGTGAATCCTCCCGACTCCAAGGTGGAAGTTCGCCGGGTGGAGCACTTCAATGCGCTCTACAACATCGGCAAGGCCGTCGATGTGCGGAATGACGACGGCACCGTCGCCTCGACGGTAACAAAAACCAGAGCGTGGGTAGTCGATGGCCATGCCGCGATCGTGGTTTCCGGGTTCTCGGGTCTCGTGAGGCTTGATCGCGTCACGCCCATCAGTGTCGAAGAAGCGCGTCGGCGCCGGAAGGCAGGAGGGCTAACCGCATGAGCGCCGTAACCCTCCCGCCGGAGCAGCGTCGGCTCCGCGCCTCGATCCGCCTGCAGTATGCGCGGGTCATCAGGGCGGGTTGCGCGCTGGGGATCGAGCAAGCGGCCCTCGCTCAGCTGATCGACCGTCTCGCGGACGACGGCGACGGCTCGCTCTTCTTCACCCTCTGCCCGGAGATCTCGGAGGCGCAGCTGATGCGCGCCCTCGGCCAAGCCCCGGAGGATCCGTCATGAGCACTCCCGGCATTCCCACGGCGGACGAGATCTCCGCCGAGCAGAGAGCGAAAGGCATTCGCAAATACGGTGGCTGTTTGCGCGCCAACGCCGTGCCGCTCAGCGCGACCATTCGGCACGCGAGAGAAGAGGCGGCGGACCTGGTCGATTACCTCTCCCATGCGGCCGAGATGGAGCTGCGGCAGCGTGAGCGCGTCGCGGAGCTGGAACTCTGGCTGGACAGCGTGACTGCCGATCGCGACCGGCTGCGTCTCCTCGTGCGCCCTCATGTGACGGAGCAAGAATGGACCCAGCTGCTGAAGGAGGATCCAGCATGAGCCGCGCGGAAGCCCAGGCTCAGGCGGATGCCTTCACGGCCGGCCAGCTGGTGCTGGCCGGCGGCGCCGTCGAGCGGCTCCGCCAGCTCGCGAGCAAGCAAGCGCGCGAAGACGAGCTGCTCCGCATCACGCAGCACGATCGCGGGCTTATCCCGGCGATCGCGCATGCTGTCGGGCTCACGCTTCCGCCGGGGAGCCTCACCGTCGATTGGCTCGGCCGGCTCGCCAGCGAGGTCGGCCGGCGCCCCTCTGACGAAACTCCCACCGAGGCCTGACGCGATGACGACTGAGACGCCCCAGCTTCAGGAGATCCGGGTCCTGCACGCGATCTATTGCGAGATCAC
>JBBQFQ010000069.1:0-28929 GCA_038322235.1 Chthoniobacterales bacterium | reverse complement strand
TCGCGGCCGCTGCCGACCGGCCAGCAAATCATCCAGATCCTCCCACCCGGCTTCCACCGCCGCATCCGGCCCCGTCAGCTTGCTCAGACACGCCACCTCCCGTTGCCGCGGCCCCGCCGCCGTGCGCACCGATTCGCACAGACTCCAATACTCGTAGCGCTCTCCTCCCGCCACCTTGCTGCGACGACGCAAAAACATTCGCCAAAATCCCCGCCAATTTCACCCCCTTCAATGACCACTTCGGCACTACATCGCCAAAATCACGCCGGCTCTCTCAGGCGCCCGCTCCCCTTCCGACCCGCTACTCTGGAAAAAATCTTCCGCGCTCACCAAACTGCGGAACTTGGGTTAGGGGGGCGGCGGCCAACCGCATCGCAAGCCGATTCGGATTTACTCCGCGGCCTTGGCCGCCGGCACGTCCAGCTCCTCGGCGTAGCGCAGGAGCGAGCGGATGACGCGCGAGGACTCCGTCACCGCCAGCGTACGTGAAGCGGGATCGAGCAGGAAGTTCGAGTAGAGGTGGGGCGGAGCGTAGCGCTGAAACAGGTTTTGGATTTCCGCGGGGTTGCGGTGCTGGAAGCGGAAGACAAACGTCACCACGCGCAGTTGTTCGGGCAGTTCCTCCCGCTTGGTCAAAACCGGGATTCCGGCGCCGCGGGCATTTTTCGAAAGCCCCATCGCGAGAACCGTGTCCGGTGCCGTGTCCACGAGCGAGAAACCTTCGGCGAAGAATTTTTCGGCGATGAGTTCCGCTGCCTTCGTCCTCGTCACGGGTCCTGGAATCTCCAGCTTCGTATTTCCCGCGATCAGTCCGTCCTGCACGATCTTCTTCTCGATCAACAACCCGTAGTACGAAAGCAGTTCAGACCAGCTGACGAAGGGGAGATGCAGCTCGATCATCGGGGAGACCGCGGGGAAGACGACCGCCGGCGGGGGCGGCCTCGTTCCGCGCACCGGCTTTGGGTCGTTAGCAGTTGGGACGGGGTTCTCCGCGGCAGCGGAGCCCAGGAGGGCGGCGAAGGTGAGCGCGGAAACGGGGAGGCGGAGGCGAAGCTTCATGGAGCGGAGGCAGCTTGGCAGGTCGGAGAGGCAGGGTCAGCAGAGCGCGATCCCGGACGGTCGAAACGCCGATTTCCTGTCCGGCCGGATTTTCGCTTCAGCGCGCCGCCTGGCCTGGCATCGCGCAGGTCGTCGACGAGTGACCCGATCTCTTCGCGTGGGGGGACGGTGGACCTCCCGGCGAACCTGGTTGCTGGCGCGGTGGATCAACTCGACGGCACGGATTTCCCTGACGGTGCGGGGAAACCTCCCGATGACAAACGCGAAAACGTTCCTCCGCGTGCGCGTGACGGCGCCCTGACGGACCCGGTTTCATTTTGAGCCGTAAAGCAGAATGTAGTGCGTCCCGTTGGCGGTAGAATTGCACATCCGCACCTTGACGAAGAATTTGCCGGTCCAGCGCGGCGTGACCGACCCGACGGCCACGGCGCTCGCGTCGCTGTCCTTCGCGACGAGGTTACGGCGCTAATCGTAGACCATGACGTCCACGTCGAACGCATCCTCACAGCCGCCCGCGACGAAGACGTAGCTGCGCCCAGCCGCGAGATTCACGGACATCGTTTTGACGCCCCGCTTCGGCAGCGTCCCGACGGCGGCGTCGCGGGTGAGTCGGAACGCGAACCGGAAAAGCGGGCGGTACCACTGCTCGACGAGCGCGCAGAAGTGGTTGGGTTCGATGCGGCGGTCGCCGTTGGATTCGGCCATGATGCGTCCGGCAAGGTAGAAGCCGCCGGAGCGCGGTAAATACGGCCGAGGGCGTAGTCGCCCGGACCGGCGCCCCAAGGCGCCGGATGCCTACTTCGCCCCAAAGAGCTTCCCCATCGCCACGCCGAAACGCAGCAGGGCCCAGGCGAGAATCAACCAGCCGATGCCCATAGCACCAAGCACCATGGTGTTCCACCAGGCGCGGCGCACGACGCCGAAGGTGTCACTCCGCACCTCGGCGAGGGGCGCGCTCGGATTTGTGGCCGTCGAGAAGCTGTTGGCGAATTTCGTCATCCGCCGATCCTCACCCCAGCCGCCCGGTCCGCCGGCCGCTTTGATCGCCTCGGCGTGCTCGAGGATCGGGGGGGTCAGACGCGCCAGGACTGCCTGCGCGGACGCAAGTTCGTCCGGCTTCGCCCTTTCCTGGGCGCTGTTGACCGTGCGATCAGCGAGCCGGCGTTCGTTCAGTGTCCGCAGGGCCTTCTGATACTCCGCCTCGAACCCATGATCGCGCTGGAGGCAGACGAGCGCTTCATAACCCCAGCGGGACGGCATGATCTGCGACGCCCACGGTGGAATCTGGCCGGCGGTCTTTTCGTCGGGCGGGCGCGGCGCCGGCCAGTGCAGATGCCCCATCCGGTGGAAGGGAAACGGATTTGCGCCGCTCAGGATGATCTGCGGGACCAGCAGGATCGGAATCAACGTGGACGCCGCCTTGTCGGTCATCCCCGGGAGGGCCGAGAAAAAGAGTCCGATCGCAATCCCTGCGAATCCGGTGACCCCGAGGACGATGGCGTATCCCCACCACAATTCGTGGACTCCGAGAACGGCGAATCCCGCCACCTCGTACAGCACCACTTGAGCCAGAAAAATCGCGAGCAGCGGGAGGAGCTTGCTCAGCAGGTAGAGAAGCGGCGGGATCCCGAGCAATCGCTCGCGGAGACGGATCGCTCGGTCCTTCACTATTTCCGTCACGCTCGCGGAGAGCGAGAGGAAGAGCGCGACGACCGTCGTGAGGAAAAGGAAGTTTCCGAACGCGAAATTCTTGGCGAGCTCGTAGTTGCCATCAGCGCTTTCCCGGCACGCCAGCCCGACGATGATGGCCAGTCCGAAGGCGGACCCGAGCGCGACGAGGAGATTGAACTGGTTCCGCCATTTGTTCAGCGCCTCCCGATGCAGCAGGGTGCGGAACTGCCGGAGCCGGGAAACCGCCCGCGGTCTGGAATCCGCCGTCTCCTCGCCCGCATGAGGCGGCGCCGCGAGCGCGAGACGGCCCAGGAGATGGGCGTCGCGATACTTCGAGAACCGCTCCTGCCAGTACGCCGGCGGGTGTCGGCGGGACTGATCGGGCGTGCCGTCGATGCGGAGGCTGGAACGCTCCAGCGCTTCGAAGAGGAAGTCCGCGTCGAGCGCGATGGTCTCACCCGCGGGCGACGAGATTTCCCCCTCTTCGTGCTCGTGGAAATACCGGAAGGCGGCGGCGACATCGCCGAAGAACGCGACCTTGCCGCCCTTGTCGAGGAGCAGGACTTTGTCGAAAAGCTCGAGCAGTTTTGCGCTCGGCTGATGGGCGACGACGAAGACGATGCCACCGTCGAGCGTGCGGTTCTTCAGCACCTCGATGACCTTCATCGCGTCGCCGGAAGAGAGTCCGGAGGTGGGCTCATCGAGCAGAAGGATCTCGTAGTCGCCGAGCAGCTCGAGGCCGATGTTGAGCCTCTTTCTTTCGCCGCCGGAAAGGGTTTTGTCGAGGGGACCGCCGGCCCGCACGGCGCGTCGCTCCCGCAGGCCCACTTCCCGCAGCGCCTTTCGCACCGAACCTTCGATCTTGTCCGGCGGCGAGGAGGGGTCGCGCAGCCGGGCGCTGAACGCGAGATTCTCCCCGACGGTGAGATTTTCGAAGAGCAGATCGTCCTGCGGGACAAACCCGATCCGGGAGACGAGTCGAGCGTTCTGGTGCAGATTCGCGCCGTCCACCCGCACGGCTCCCTTCGTCGGCTCGAACTGGCCCGTGAGAATGCTGAGCAGGGTGCTCTTCCCGCAACCGCTGGGGCCGAGAATGCAAATCAGATCCCCGCGTTCCGCCTCGAAAGCGACCTGATCGAGGCCGACCGAGCGATCCGGAAAGACGAAGGAAACGTGATCCGCTCCGTAGGTCTGCACGCCGGGCGCGTGTCGCCGGATCGCGAGTCCCGCGATCTCCAGGCGAAAACCCGCGAGGGAGAGTCTCGCGCCGACTTTCAACGCTTCACCGGCGGGAACGGGTCTTCCGAGACGGAGCAGGGGATGGGGGCAATCGCCCTGATCGAGCCGAAATGCATCCCCCTCCTGCTTTAAGCGTGCCTCCCACCGCTTTCCCTGGCCGTCGGGAATGTAGAGATCCGCGTCCGGCTTGTTCGAGATCACGCATGCTTTCGCCCCGCTCCGGAAGGAAAATTCATCAGGGAGGTGGTTGAAGAGCAGCTTGCGAACGTCGAGCGGCATCCCCGCCACCTCGAGCGAATCGCCAAGCACGAGCCGCCGCGCCTTTTCGAGCGGCACTCCGTTCACCTTGACGCTCGCGGGATCATTCGTGGACGCGATCATTAGCACGCCTTCGAGATAGAGCTGCATCGCGGCAGGCTTCGCCGGTTCCCCCAGCGAGATCATGAACGTGCGACCCTCCGTGGAGATGTGCAGCGTCTGCGGCTGATCCACCTTGGCCGCCCGGTGGAGGTAGAAGGGCAGGTCGCCCTGCCGCAGCACGATCGACCCGATCCGCACCGCGTCGAGCCGACGGATCTTGGTGAGAAAATTCCGGCGCAGCCGGTGGCTGCCGACCATGATGACCTGGCTGTCATCGGTCTGGCGGATGTAGAATCCGCCCGCGAGAGCGAAGATCTCCGCCCTCAGTCCGCGGACGGGAAGGCACAGCTCGTCGGGCGCGGTCTTGTCATCGGAAATCCGGAGGACGTGCACGTGGGTCGCATGGTTGTGCGAACCCGCGCGGGCCGGACGATCGTGGAGGAGATGGTGCTCGATGACGGCCGCATCGCCGGGTTCGACTCCCAGACCCACGGAGATCGCCCGCGCCGTCGCCAGCTCCGGTTCCGAAATGCTGTGGCCATCGAGCAACTCATAGCTCTTTCCCAGGACGAAGAGCTTTTCCTCGTAGCTGAACGCATCCTTCAGGGCCGCGACCGTCGGCTCCAGGGGCAGCTTCTCCACGATGTCCCGCTCGAACTCCTCCAGGAGCCGGCGCGTGTCGACCGGGTGGAGCGACTCCAAAAACGCTCCGACGTAGCTGATCTCGTCCTCGTGGACGGTGCCGTCGGCCGTCGCGATGAGGGAAAAAATCTGCAGGACTCCCGGAAGCAGACGATCTTGTTCGAGGCCTTCGGAGACCGTGGGGCTGGCGGGACCTTTCGAAAAAAGAGAGAGCATGGGGGGCGGAGGAAGACCGGGAGCGGCCGGGACGTGATCCTGAAGCGGAAATTCTGCGGGCACTGGGCGCAGGTGTCGAGCGCGGGTATGCCCCCGAAAGACCAAACCCGCCTGGCGCGAGTTGCGCGCGAGGCGGGCGGGGTTGGGGAATTCGGAAACGCCGAGCTCAGCGCTGCTTCGAGGCGTATTGCAGGCAGAAGTGCGCGGCCCGGCCAGACTTCGTCTTGGCCATGACCACCTTCACGTAGAACTGATCGGTGTAGCCCGGGGTGACGTTCACGACGGCGACGTTGGACTCATCATCATCCTTGGCGAGGAACTTGCCTTCCGGGCCGTAGTAGACACCGATGTCGACGTCCGCGGCCTCTTCGTCGCCCGCGGCGACGATGCGGTAGGTCTGGCCGTAATACAGGGTGATCGGATAGATCTTTGATCCGCCCTGCTGGAGGATGTCGATGGCACCATCGCGGACGGTCCAGCCGCTGTCGGACAGGGCCTTCATGATGGCGAGGGCGGTGACTTTGGCGCCGAGTTCACTGGCGACGATCTTGACGGCGGGTACCACGGCGAGCGCGATCGCAGCGATGGCGGGAAGAATGAAACGCTTCATAGGATAATTCAGACTTGGGATGAATGGATTCGGTTGATCGGATGGGGGCGGGCGCCTCAGGCTCCAGCGGCCGCAGCGACGAGATCAGCAGTGATCTGCTGGAGTTTCTGAACGTCCTCCTTTGGGAGCGTCTTCCCGTCTGGGATGTCGGTGAGCTTTCCGATCGCGTCCATCTGGCCGATGAACTTGCTGACGAACGGCGCGCTCTTCGCTTTCGCGCCGAGGGATTCCAGTTGCTTCTTGAGGTAGGCGACGAGCATCGGCTGGCGGAGGAGTTTCGTCGCATCGGCGTCGAAGGTCTCGGAAAGCGCCATCGTGGCGATGTTCAGACCGCGCACCCAGCCGCCCACGGTGGCGAGCGCGACGGAATCCTGATCCTTGTTCTTGCGCAGTTCCTCGAGGACGTCGACACGCACCGATTCGAGAATCGTGCGGAGTTCCGTCCATTTACCTTCCTCGGCCAGCTTGTTCGCCACGGCGATCTTGCTCTTGAGGGCGAGATCCGCGGAGAGTTCGAGCGAGAGGACTTCGATGACATCGGAAGCGCGGCGGAGCGCCTGGGCGTCCTTCGCCTGGACGGCGATGAAGGCGTCGGCCACGCGCATGCCGAGATTGATGGCCTTGCTGGCATCATTGGTGAACTTGGACTTGGAGGAGTTCGGATCCTTGCCAAAGGACGCGGCGAGCTTGGCGAAATCGACCTTCGAAACGCTGCGGAGCGCGTTGAAAACCTCCTCGGGCGGCGGGAGGATGTAGTTGTCCGTCGTCCTCTCAGCCGCGGGAAGCGGCTTGTCCTTTTCGACGGCGAATGCCGGCGAAGCGGCCAGCGCAAACGCGGCCAGGACGGATGTGGTCAGGATGTGTTTCATGGGCATTGGTTCGATGTGGTTTGGGATATGAACTGTCTTGTCTATCAGAGGTCGCGGCGGGGTGTCTGCGCAAAACTTGCAGCGCAACGCGATTCGAGTGTCCCATCATCTTACCGGATGCCGGCAGTGGGTTACGCAAAAGTACGGATTATTTTTTCCGTCGGGCCCGGACTGTCCAGGCCCCAAGACGGATCACCTCGGCTGGCTCTCAATGCCCTGCGGCAGCCGGATCGACCGGACCCGACGGGCGCCGGCAGAAGGGGACGAGGAGAACGCAAGCGATCAGACAGAAGGCGAGCACCTTGAAGCAATCGCCGTAGGCGAGGAAGAACGCCTGGCCGCGAATGGTCTGATCGATTGCCCCAAGCGCCATTTTCCCGGCCGTGACGACGTCATAGCCCACAGCCACGAAACGGCTCGTGAGCAGCGTCAGTCGTTCGTCCGTGACGCTGCTGAAGGCACTCACCGCATCGCCGAGGTGATTCGAGTGGAAGTGTTCGCGCCGGGTCAGCAAGGCCCCGAGCGTCGCAATGCCCACCGAGCCACCGAGGTTCCGCAGCATGTTGAAAAGCCCGGAGGCCGATCCGACCTGATCTGGCTCGATTCCGGCCGTGGCGATGTTTGTGATCGCCACGATGACGAACGGGAAACCGAGCGCCCGGATGGCGAGGGGCAGCCGGAGCTGCAGATTCCCCACGTCGCGATCCATCTCGCCGGTGAGGTAGCAACTTATCGCGAAAAAGATCAGTCCGATTCCGACGAGCACGCGATTGTCGACTTTCTGCGTGAGACGGCTCGCGATCGGCATCATCGGGAGCTGCGGGAGTCCCATCCAGAGGAGCGTTTCTCCGATCTGCAGGGCGCTGTAGCCCTGCATCTGCCCGAGATAGAGCGGCAGGAGATAGATGCTCCCGTAGAGCGCTGCACCGACGACGAAATTGATCACGCTCCCCACGAGAAACCCGCGCCGCGAGAGGAGACGAAGGTTGATGAAGGGACGCGGGCCGGTGAGTTCGAGGATCACGAACGCCACGAGCGAGACGGCCGAGATCCAGAACGCCCAGACGATCTCGTTCGAACCGAACCAGTCCTTTCGGTTTCCCTCCTCCAGGAAGTAGGTCAGGCAGCCCAGACCAAGCGCCATCGCGATGATCCCGGCCCAATCCGCTCCGCGCAGCAGTTCGAAGCGGCTGGGCTCCCGATCAAGTGCCCGGGAAAGGGCGAAATACATGAAGACGCCCGGAATGAGGTTGAGGTAGAAGATCGACGGCCAGCCGAAATTGTCGGTTAGATAACCTCCAACGGTCGGTCCGATCGCGGGCGCAAAGACCGCCGAGATGCCGAACATGGCGAAACCGATCGGACGCTTCGAGGGCGGGAGTTTCGTCAGCACCATCGTAAAGGCGAGCGGGATCATCGTCCCGCCCGTGATGCCCTGCGCGACGCGGAAGATCGTCATGCTCGAGAGGTTCCACGATTGCCCGCACAGCACGGAGAAGACGAGGAAGAACGCGACGTTGAAGAGGAAGAAGCGTCGCAGCCCGAAGACCTGGGCCAGCCACCCGGTGAGCGGGATCATCACGATCTCGGGAAGCAAATACCCGAGGGAGATCCACGAGCCCTCGTCGATCGTGGCGCCGAGCGCTCCCGTGATGTCCCTCAGCGAGGCGTTGGTAATCTGGATGTCCAGCACCGCCATGAAAGCGCCTAGCACCGCTGCGCCCACGGCGAGCCAGTCACGGCGCGAAACGGCAGGTTCCGGGTTCATCGGCGGCAACGCGCGGAGCGGGGCAGGGAAGGGTCGCCGAGGACGGCGAGTTCGCGGAGAAACGCCAGCGGCCCGTCGGGCAGTGCGAGGGCGGGCCGGCATCCGGTCCCGCGTCGACCAACGCGGCGCTTGGGCGGGACTCGCTTCATTTCAGGAGCACTTCGGCGGTCACGGAAAGACCCGGGCGCAGGCGATCTTCCAATCCGCGGGTGGACTCCGCGTCGAGGGCGATGCGGACCGGCACGCGCTGCACGATCTTGGTAAAATTTCCCGTCGCGTTATCCGGAGGAAGGAGCGCGAATTTCGCTCCCGTGCCGGGGGAGAGGGATTCCACGCGACCGAAGAGTTCGCGATCGGGGACCGCGTCCACGGTCACGCGCACGCGCTGGCCGGCGTGCATCTTCGCGAGTTGACCCTCCTTGAAATTGGCGGTGACCCAGACTTCCCGGCCCACGAGGGCGACGAGAGATTGACCGGGTGAGATCCGCTGACCGACCTCGAGATTCCGCTTGCCGAGCCGGCCGGCGACCGGCGCCTTGATCGTCGCGTACTCCACCTGGAGCTCGGCGTTCTGCACGGTGACGGCCGCGACGTCGCGCCGGGCGGCGGCCACACCCACTCCCGCCTCCGCCGCGCGGAGGGCGGCCTGCGCCGCTTCCTGCGAGGCTTCGGCGGCGAGCATCGCGGCGCGGGCGATTTCGACCGTGGCCTGGGCGGAATCGAAGTCCGACTTCGAAATCACGCGAGTGCCGCCGGCGCCGCCTTCGAAAAGGGAGCGGGCGCGACCGAAATCCAACTCGGCTTTCGTGACCTGCGCGGCGCTCTGCGTCCGCGCGGCCGCGGCCTGCCGCACTTGGGCGCGGGCCTGCCCGAGCGCGGCCTCGGCCTGCGGCACGCCCGCCTCCGCCTGGGCCAGCTGGGCCTTCGACTCGCGCAGCGCGATCTCGACATCCCGCGCGTCGATCCGGGCGATCGGCTGACCCGTCTCCACCGTCTGATAGTCCGCGACGAGCAGTTCGCTCACCGTTCCGGCAATGCGGGTGCTGACCGGGTGCACGCGGCCCTCGATGAAAGCATTGTCCGTCGTTTCCCGGCCCGCTGCGTGAATGAAATATGCCGTGACGGCCGCTCCGGCCAGCAGGACGGCCGGAACGATGAGAAGCAGCGGGCTTCGCGCTCGGGGTGGGTTGGTCCGCGGGACGGTCGCAACGGATTTTTCCTCGAGGAGAGGCGCCAGGGCGGCGTCCATGGTGCGCGATGAGGTGCTCATAGGTCAGGGTTTCCGGACGCAAAGCTCCACGCCGGGGATCGGCGCGGAATGACTTTGTTGGTCCGCTGCTGATACCATGAGGGTATCAGCGCTTGCAGCCCCACCGGGGCCGCCTACGATCCCGGGCATGGAACTGCGGCACCTGCGCTACTTCGTCGCGGTGGCGGATGCGTTGAGTTTTCGGCGCGCCGCCGAACGCCTCCACGTAGCCCAGCCGCCGCTCAGCCGACAGATTCGCGATCTGGAGGAGGAAGTGGGGCACGCCCTGCTCGAGCGCGATCGCGGCGGAGTGCGGCTCACGGATGCCGGCCGGCTGTTTCTGCGCGGAGCGCGGCGCTCCCTCGAGGAAGCCGGAAACGCGGTGCAGGCCGCGCGCGATGCGGCCCGTGGCCGCATCGGCGAGGTCGTGGTGGGAAACATCGGCACGCTCTCGCTCACCCTCCTGCCCGGCGCGCTGGCCGCGTTTCGGAAATCCCATCCGCACGTCGAGGTGGACGTCCGGGAGATGACCCGCGATGCGATGATTGCGGCGTTGGCCGAAGGAACGATCGACCTCGCGCTCCTGACGCGCACGTCGCCGATCCGCGCGGGGATGCAGACGCAATCGGTGCTCCAGAGCGCGGTCGTTCTCGCCATGCCGTCGACGCACCGGCTCGCGCGCGGGCGGGGCCCCATCGATCCGCGGGAACTCGCGGCCGAGCCGTTGCTCTACGTCCGGCCGCAGTTTGCGCAGGGCTATCTCGAGTGGGCCACGAGTGTCTGCCGGCACATCGGCTTTGCTCCGCGCTTCGCCCGCGGAGCCGACACGCGCGAATCGCTCATCGGACTCATCGCTGCGGGCTACGGCTGCGCGCTCGCGCCGGCGATGCTGGCGGTCGGCGTGCGCGTCCCGGGGGTCGTCTCCCGCGCGCTCGGCGGTTCGATCCCACCGTTCGAATTGCTCGCGACCTGGGCGGACCGGGGCGCCTCGCGTTACGTCGATCCGTTCGTCGCGGCGCTTGCAGCGGCCGGCCGCCCGGCTCCGGCAAAAATCGCGCGCGCGAAGCGGAGCAAGGTGGATCGATGAAGCCCGATGCGTCGGCGGGTTTTCGGAATATTCTGCCGGGATGCAGGCGGCTTTCCCTGACCACTTTTCCGACGGCGCAGACCGGTATGCTCAAGCGCGGCCGACCTATCCGGATGAGCTCTTCCGCTTCCTGGCGTCAGAAGCGCCGGCGCCGGGCCGGGTCTGGGATTGCGCGACCGGGAATGGCCAGGCCGCGCGCGGCCTGGCCCGGCATTTCGCCGCAGTGGAGGCGAGCGATGCGAGCGCCCAGCAGATCGCGGAAGCGCCCGCGATCCCGCGCGTGAGGTATTCGGTGCAGCCCGCCGAGCACACCGACTTCGCCGACGCGTCCTTCGACGCCGTCTGCGTGGCGCAGGCGCTGCACTGGTTCGACTTCGACCGCTTCTTTCCGGAGGTTCAGCGCGTGTTGCGCCCGGGGGGATTATTCGCCGCCTGGGCCTACGACTGGATGTTTGTCTCGGCGGAGTTCGATGCGCTCTTCCGGGCGCTGGTGCTCGACGTCCTGACGCCCGATTGGGCACCGCAGAACCAGCTCGCGTGGGATGACTACCGCGACGTGCCGTTTCCTTTCACGCTGATCACTCCGCCGTCGGTCTCGATTCAGGTGCGGTGGACCTTCCCGCAGCTCGTTGACTACGTCGGGACATGGTCCGCCACGCGCCGCCGGGTCCGGGAACGGGGCGCCGCATTTCTTGAAGACGCCATGGGTCCACTGACTGCCGCTTGGGGAAAGCCGGACGACCCGCGCGTCGTTTCGATGAGGCTCGTGGTGCGCGTGGGCCGCCATGCGGCGATGGGCGAAAAGGGAGCCGGCTCGCCGTCATGAGCGCCAACCGAGGTTTTCTCCCGTGGCTGCGGTGGTGGTGGCCGGCGCTTCTGATGATGGCATTGATCTTCATCATCTCGACCGACCTGGGTGCGATGTCCCATCAATCGCGCATCCTCGGACCGCTTATGCAGGCGCTGGGTTTTAGTCCGGAAACGGCGATCGCGATCGTCGTGGCGATCCGGAAATCGGGTCACGCCTCTGGCTACGCCGTCCTCGCGATCCTCTTCTGGCGGGCCGTGTTGCGCCGCGGGCTGTGGGCGGCTCCGCGCTGGCCGCTGAGCCGGGCGCTCGTCCCGCTGGTGCTGAGCGCGCTCTATGCGGCGAGCGATGAGTTTCACCAATCGTTCGTTCCCACCCGCACCGCCTCCGTGGACGACGTCCTGCTCGACACCGCAGGTGCCGCGGCGGGACTGCTCGTGGTTTGGATCTGGCATTACTGGCGCGGGCGCGGGGAGTGACTCCCGAATTCCCGGGCCTTGTCGGGGAACTGACAGCGCGTGCAATCGGTCGCATCCCGGAGGCAAAAATCCTCGTAGACCTGGAGCAAGCCCTGCTGGATCGCGAGGCGGGATGGAACCAGCCGGCGCGTGGCCGCCGGACCGCCGAAGAGGCGCGCCGCGGCCGTCTCCACCCGGCGATTCGTGAGTTCGGCGGGGATGCTCGCGTACTCTGCCCAGAGGATTGAACTCTCTGGCACGAGAATCGGGTAGACCACGTTCGCAAGAATCTCCGCGATGCGCGCTCCGCCCAGCAGGGCAATCGGAGCGGCCTGGCGCTCGCTGGTCAGGGTGAAGTGGTGGTTCCAGAACTCATCCCGCAATCCGCCGAGGACCTTTTGCGCCGCCTTCGCGGGATGAGCGGATTCGAGGATCGCCCGGACTTGGGGCCAGCTCCGCGCGATCGCGGCCAGGGCGGCGACGCGTCGGTGAGGATGGTTCGCCGGCCGGGTCGCCCGCAGCCGCCAGGCGCCGCGCGTGAGCACAAGCCGGGACCATTCTTCCCGCCGGGGCCACCAGCGCTCCCAGAGCGCCCGGAGGTAGTCGCGCGTCCGAGAAGCGTCCTCGCCAAACTCCCGCCCGTGGACGAAACCAGCCAGCCCGAAGAGCAATGCGGCGGCATCCGCCGGCCGCGCGCGCAAGGTCCGCAGAGGCAGACGTTGCGCGAGGAGGTGGAGGGGAAGTGAATTTTCCCGGTAGCCCAGCGCGATTGCCAACATTTGAAACAGGGCTTCATCGGCGCCGTGGGCCGCCGCGAGGCGCGCGTGGCGGGCCGCCTTCCGCTCGAGTCGGTGCCGCGCCGCGGCGAGGAGCAGCGCCGTGGCCTGCTCCGCGCCGAGGTCGCGCAGCGGAGCGGAACATCTCCCGAGCTTGGCGAGCGGTTGCGGAAGGAGCGGCCGCTCATCGAGGACGTGCAGATCCAGCCGCGCGCGAGGCACGAGCCGGTGGACCGCGGTGCGGGTAAATGATTCGCGGCTGCCGCTCGCGTTCACGAAAAGATGCAGGACGACGTTCTCGAAGTCGGGGTTGGCGCCGTGGCCGTGCGCTTCCCAGTCGGAGGGATCGAGATCGAGCTCGATCGAGCCCTGCTGCGGTTTCCCGCCGTCGATTCGGATCGCCGCGTCCAGAAAATCCGGCCCGGCGCCTCGGTTCCAGACGCCGAACTGCACGATCTCCACGTCCCGCCCATCCGTCGTGCGGAGCCGCGTCCCGAACTCGCCGGCGAACCAGCGGGCCTGCAATTCCAATTCGGCGGGAAGTTCGCGGTCGCCGGGCTCCTGCGCCCGCTCGCTCAGCATCGCGCGGTATCGGGCTGCCTCGCTCATCGGGGAAAAGAAGGGGAAGG
Organism: Chthoniobacterales bacterium; assembly: GCA_038322235.1. Taxonomy (GTDB): domain Bacteria; phylum Verrucomicrobiota; class Verrucomicrobiia; order Chthoniobacterales; family SZAS-18; genus SZAS-18. Next base: position 15,488 of record JBBQFQ010000069.1, on the reverse strand, counting down.
GCGCATGGCGCGGGAGGATGGGAAATGCCGCGCGCGCTGCCAAGCCCGATGTGCGCGCTTGCCGGCCCGTTCGCGGGAATCCTGTCCGGCCTTTTGCGGAACGCGGCGGTGCTCGTAGAGATCCGGGACCATGCTCCGCCGCGAATCCTTCGCCCGCGATCCCGTCACATGCGCCCGCGCGCTGGTGGGTTGCGAGTTGCGCTGGGGTCGGGCGCGCGGCGTCATCGTCGAGACCGAGGCGTACGCCGCGGAGGGCGATGAGGCCAGCCACACGTTTTTCCGTCCGGGCGCGCGGGCGTTTGTGGCGACTCATCGACCCGGAGCAGCCTACGTCTATCTGAACTACGGCGTGCATTGGATGCTCAATGTCCTTTGCCTCGGCGGGGGAGGTGCGGCCGACGGATTCGTTCTCATCCGGGCCGTCCGTCCGCTCGCGGGACTGGCCTGCATGCGGACACGGAGGGGGAGGGTGGCCGACACGGCGCTGTGCGCGGGCCCGGGGCGGCTGACCCAGGCCTTCGCGATCGACGGGGGCGATCATGGGATCGATCTCTGCTCGCGGCCGAGCCGCGCGTTTCACGCGGGCGTCGAATCCCCGGAGATTATCGCCGACCTCCGCATCGGCATCACGCGGAGCGCGGAGCTCCCCTGGCGTTTCCTCGCGGCGGATGCGCTGAGCTGGGTCAGCCGGCGGCCGACGCGGAAAGGGTGACGGCATCGTTCCTTGACCGCCTGGAACGGAGGCCGTTGCGTAACGCGTGCGCTCCTCCTCCGCAGTCCCAAGTTGGTCGACGGTCCGAAGCGCGTGTCGAAACTGACGCGCGATGGAATCCACTCCCGGCTCACCGACCGCCCCGGTCGATCCGCCCGCCGTACCACGGACGTGGCGGGGGCGGCTGCATGCCCTCGTGCCGACGGAGGGGAAACTGCGCGGAACCTGGATCCATCGGTTGATGGGTGAGCGGGTTTTCGATCCGCGGCTCTGGCGATTTACTCAGCACGCGGTCGCGTCCGGACTGGCCGTGGGCATTTTCACGACCATGCTTCCGATTCTGGGTCTGCACGTCCCCGCGGCCGTGGCGGCGGCGTTCGCTGTGCGGGGAAACCTGCCTTGTGCGCTCTTGACGACGCTGGTCGCGAACCCGTTCACGCTTCCGTTCCTGCTCGTCGCGCAGGTTCGGCTCGGTCACGTCATCTGCCGGTACACCGGGACGAACGACTACGGCGAGTTGCCGTGGAAGCTCGAAAAAATGCTCCACGCGGTGAAACCGCTCTTGATCGGCAGCTTCCTCACCGCCGCCGTCGCCGCTGGGCTGCTCTACTTCGGCACCCACGCCCTTTGGGGATTCGTGGAGAAGCGGAGGTTCGCCCCGCGTCCCGAGGAACCTTGAAACTTGAGCCGTCGGCGACGCGGAACTTGAGAGTTCCGCGTCTCCTCGCGCCGCGAGCGAGGCTTTACTCCAGAGCGCTCTTCACCAATTCCTCGAACGCGAGCGTCGAGGTCTTCACGATCTCGGCCGGTCCGGTCATCTTGATGAACACATCGCCGTTCGGGCTTTCGAGGATGACCCCGAGCAGCGCGTAGTCTTTCATCGGGGTGGTGGGCCCGCCCGGCATGCCGCTGGCAAACGTACCTTCGGCGCGCACGCGGGTGAGCTTCACGCCCTTCACTTCAGCCTTCTCGATCACCGGTTTTGCCTCCGGCGTTTCGGGGCTGAACTGGCCGAGCCAGCGCTGGATGTTCGCATCGACGCCGCCGCCTACCCCCGGTCCGAAGTGAAAGAAGACGACCTCCCCCTGCTTGGTGGGATCCTTCGGATCGCCCACCATGAGCTGGGCCTTGCGCATGCCCCCGGGCGGGACAGCCGCCCAGCTGAAGGTCGGGCTGCGCTTGAAGGAGAAGGAGCCGACCGTGAACGAGGTCGGGTCCGCCGCGGAAAGGGGCGAGGCGGCGAGGACGGCGACGGCGAGCGAGGCGAGGAGAATTCTCATGGGGAAAAAGGAAGCCGGGATTCAGGGTTTGTCATTTCCACTCGAGCACCGCCGAGATCGCGCGGTGGTCGCTGCACTCCGGGCCCGTCTCGCCGACCCGGATTTCGGCCGCCTGGATGGGGCCGAGGTGGAAAATGTGATCGAAGGTGGTGCCGGAGTAGCGGCCGTGGGGCGGCAGCGTGTAGCGATCGCGGGGTGCGAGCCGGGCCAGCGGCCAGGCGAAGCCAGCGTGGAGAAGGTCGCGGAGAGTCCGCTCTTTCACAAAGCGGGAGTCGTCGAGCGACGTGTTGAGATCGCCTCCCACGATCGCCGCAGACTCTCCCATCGGGGCGTAGGCTTTCTGCATGGCGCGGAGATGGGCGAGAAGCTGCCGGATCGATTCCTCGCGCACGCTCTCGTTGGAAGGCTCGCCGGCCTCTGGTCTGCGGTTGCTCTTGAGATGAAGAGAGTAGACCAAAAGCACTTTCCTGGGCGCCGCCTGATACGCCGCGAAGGTAAACCCCCGCCGCGGCGCGTGCCCGTTTTCGCCCGCCTTCCATTGTTCAAACCAGGCGCCCAGACACGGCAAGCGGCTGGCCAGCGCGGTCTGCTGACGAATGACCTTGCCGTCCCGGTCCACGAATCCGCCCACGACATCGACCTTCATCCCGGGAACTCTGGCGACCGCGTCGGCGACCGCCTTCCAGTCGCGGATCTCGCTGAACCCGATGACGTCGGGTGCGAGTTTCGCAACCTCCGGTTGGACGTTCGCGAGGTGCGCGATCTCCTCGGCCGGCGAGGCCTCCGGCTTGTGGCCGGGGAACCACTCGACGTTCCAGAAGGAGATCCGGACCGGTTTCGACGGGGGTTGCTGGCCGGCCACGGGAAGACTCACCGCGAACGACGCCATGGCCGCGAAAACGAGCGCGACGGAGCGGGGGAATCGGCGCATGGGTCGGATGGATAGCGCAATTTGAAGCCGTCTGCGCGCGGATCTTCCACCCGAGTTCCACGGCATCAGGGCACCGCGCCGAGGCTTGCCGCGGTGCGACGCCTTGCCGCCCGGCGCAATTCGTTGTACCGCCTCGCGTCGCCTTCTGCTCCACCATGCTCGATCTCCCCTCGCTCCGTGGCCTGCGTCCCCGCCGGTACGGTCTGCAGGCGTGGTCGGATCACGTCGCCTTCGGCTATGATCTCGTCACCGCTCTGCGCCCCGGTTTGGTCGTCGAACTCGGAACGCATGCGGGCGAATCCTTCTTCACCTTCTGTCAGGCGGCGCAGGAGCAGGGCACCGGCTCGCGCTGCTACGCGGTCGATACCTGGCAGGGCGATCCGCAGGCCGGCTACTACGGGGAGGAAGTCTTCGCCGGGGTCGAGGCCCATCGTCAGGCGGAGCGTTACGCGGATTTCGCGTGGCTGGTCCGGAAGACCTTTGATGAGGCGCGCGGACAGTTTTCCGACGCCTCGATCGACCTGCTGCACATCGACGGCTGTCACACGTACGAAGCCGCGCGGCACGATTTCGAAAACTGGCTTCCGGCCGTGAAACCCGGCGGGATCGTCCTCCTTCACGACATCGCCGCGCGGCAGGAGGACTTCGGCGTCTGGCGGCTTTGGGACGAGATTGCCGGCGAGGCGGATGGAGCGTTCGCGTTCACGCATGGCTGGGGACTCGGCGTCTGGCGGAAGCGTGGTGGCGTCCCGCCGCCGGACGGCTTGCTGACCGCCTTGCTGGGCGGGGATCAGGCCGCGGCGCAGTGGCTGCGGCGGTACTATTCCCACTTCGCGGCGCATCTTCGCCTGCGTCACGTGGCGGAGGGGGAGGCGCGGCTCGCGACGGAGTCGTCCCGGTTGCGAGAAGAACTCGCCCTGGCGGTCCCTCGGGCGGCCGAGCGCGACAAGCTCGCCGCGGATCTTAGCGCCGAGCTCGCCCTCTCCGCCCGCTTGCGCGAGCGCGAGCAGGAGGCAGTGCAGCAAGCGTCCTCGGCCCAGGCCCGGCTGGCGGCGAGTCGCGCCTCGGTCGCAGGGGTGCGGAAAGCCCTCGCTGAACTACGGGCGTCCGAGGCTGAGCGCGAGCAGGAACTCGGGGACACCCGCTCTGCTCTTGCGGTGGAGCGAGGCCGTCTCCGGGCCATGCGCGCCGCCTGGTCCTGGCGCGTGGCGGCACCTCTCCGCTCCGTCGCCCGTTCGCTCGGCTTCAAACCCAGCTCACCGCCTGCCGCGGCCCCGGCTGCGGCGCTGTTGGCTGGTGCGATCGAGTCGAAGATCGATCCGAAGGCCGGTGCCTATCGCTGCAGTCTCGATGAACCGCACGGCTGGCGCCTGGCGCCGGGACGCACCCGATTTTTGGGTTGGTGTCTCGACGGCGAGAATCAGCCGGTCGCGGAGATTCGCATCCGCTTCGGCCGGGAATTGCAGCCGGTGCGGGTGGGTCTGCCGCGGCACGACGTCGTCCAGGCCTTCGAACTTCCGTTCACCGCGCTCGCCTGCGGATTCGAAGCGTTCCTCGAACTGCCGCCGGGTCGCTACCTCGTTCAGCTGGAGGCGCGCGACCGCGGTGGCGCCTGGCATCGCCTCGTCACGAGTCGCGCGTCGGTCTCGCGCAAGCACGATGAGAACGCGGCTGCGAACTACGCCGCCTGGATTCGCACCAACGCGCCCTTCGGCGTCTCGGAGTGCGAGGCGCTGACGCGTCACGTGCAGAAGCTCGCCGCCCCGCCGTTGATCAGCGTGGTGATGCCGACCTTCGAGACCCCGCTCCGCTGGCTGCGGAAAGCCGTCGAGTCTGTGCGCGCGCAGGTCTATCCGGACTGGGAGCTCTGCATCGCGGATGATGCTTCTTCGGATCCGGCTTTGCGTCGCATGCTGGAGGATTACGCGCGCACCGACTCTCGCATCAAGCTGGCCCTCCGGGAGGCGCGTGGGCACGTCTCCGCCGCCACGAATTCCGCGCTCGCGCTCGCCCAGGGCAGCTGGATCGCTTTTCTCGATCACGACGACGAACTTCATCCCTCCGCGCTGGCCTATCTCGCGCTGGAGATCGCGGCGCATCCGTCGGCCCAGGTGATTTACACGGACGAGGACAAGATTTCGGAGCGCGGACGACGCTACTCGCCGTATTTCAAACCGGCCTGGAATCCGGATCTCCTCACCGGCCAGAACTATCTCTGCCATCTCACCGCCTATCGGGCAGACCGCGTCCAGGCGGTCGGCGGGCTTCGGATCGGCGTGGAAGGCTGTCAGGACTGGGATCTCGCGCTCCGCGCGACCGAGGGCCTTTCTCCGGAGGCGATCCGGCACATTCCGCGCGTGCTCTATCACTGGCGGTCGATCGCGGGCTCGACCGCGCGGGCGCAGGGCGAGAAGGATTACATCCTCGAGGCCGCCCAGCGCACCCTGCGGGATCACGTGGAGCGTGTGGGATATCCGGTCGCGAAGATCGAGCCCGTGCCGGGCGGGCACTGGCATATTTCTTATCCCCTCCCGGAACCCGCGCCGAAAGTCACGATCCTCATTCCCACGCGCAACACGCTCAGCCTGCTGCGCCAGACGGTGGAAAGCGTGCTCGAAAAGACCGACTATCCGGAATTCGAGATCGTGATCATCGACAATCAGTCGGATGATCCGGCGACGCTCGCCTGGTTCCGGGAGATCACTGCGCGGGATGCGCGGGTGCGGATCCACTCCTACGATGCCCCGTTCAACTACGCGGCCATGCATCAGGATGCGATCGCGCCCATTCGCGGCGGCCTCGTCTGCCTGCTCAACAACGACATGGAGGTCATCTCCGGCCGCTGGCTGCGCGAAATGGCCGCGCATGCGCTCCGCCCGGGGGTCGGAGCGGTGGGCGCGAAACTGTATTTCCCGGATGGCAGCATCCAGCACGCGGGCGTCGTGCTCGGCGTCGGGGGCGTGGCGGGCCACGCCTTCAAGCATTTCCCGCGCGAAGCCCACGGACAGCGAAACCGACTGAATCTGACGCAGAATTACTCGGCCGTGACCGCGGCCTGCGTCGTGTTCCGCCGGGAGCTCTGGGATGAGACCGGGGGCATGGACGCCGAGCGCTTGAAGATCGCGTTCAACGACGTGGACTTCTGCCTCCGTCTGCAGGCCGCCGGGTATCGGAACGTCTGGACGCCCGCGGCCGAACTCTTCCATCACGAATCGGCCAGCCGGGGCTTCGAGGACTCGCCCGAGAAGGTGAAACGTTTTCTCGGCGAGGCCGCGGTCATGCAGGAAAAATGGGGATCGTTGCTGCTGGCGGACCCCGCCTACAGCCCGAACCTCACCCTGCAATTCGAGAATTTCTCGGTCGCCGCCCGCAGCCGGGTCCCGCCGGTCTGAGCCCCCGATCCGTCATGCCATCGCTCCTCATCGCCACGCGAAACGCCCACAAGACCGCCGAGATCCGCTCCATGCTGGGCGCGGGCTGGGACGTGGCGGACCTCACCACGCGCTCGGACTTTCCGGACGTCGAGGAAACCGGCCAGACGTTTCGCGAGAATGCGGAGTTGAAGGCGCTGTCGGCCTCGTTTCGCGATCCCGGCAGCTGGGTGCTTGCGGATGATTCGGGCCTTGAGGTCGACGCGCTGGATGGCGCTCCCGGCGTCATCTCGGCGCGCTACAGCGGGGTCGATGCGACCGATGCCACGAATCGCGCCAAACTGCTCGCCGCGCTGGCGGAGGTCGAATCGGCCCGCCGGACGGCCCGCTTTCACTGCGCCATGTCGCTGGCGCACGGTGGAGTCGTCGAAGGCGCGTTCGATGGCGCCGTCGAGGGCCGGATCCTGCGCGAAGAACGCGGGCAGGGCGGATTCGGCTACGATGCCCTTTTCGTTCCCAGCGGGTTCGAGGACACGTTTGCCGAACTCCCGGTCGCGGTGAAAAATTCCCTCAGCCACCGGGGCCGCGCCCTCGCCAAGGCGATCACGTTTCTGCGGGCGCGCGGCTGACTTCCGCGGACCCATCCTGACTTCGCTCCCGCCCTTTTCTGCTCTCCCCGCCATGCGCCTCCGCCTTCCCTCTGAACAACTCGCCGGTTGCTGCTGGCTGCCGCGTTTCCTCGACAAGGCGCGGGCGCTGCGGGATGGATCGCTGCCGTGGATCTACCGGCGCGGTTTCACGAGCCGGCTCGGGCTCGATGGCGTCTTCCTGCGTTCCTTCCGACTGACGGGGGAGGAGTTCGTCGCGGCCGTGCGGAGTGCCACCGATGATGACGGCGTGGCCGCCTGGTTCCTCGCTCAGCCGGGCGTCAGCGCCGAGCGCATTGCCAAATGGAACACCTTCGCCCCGAACCTCGGCCGGAAGGGCCACCCAATGCACCTCGCCCTGGTCTGCGTGAAGCCCGTGATTTATCCGGGTCTGGTCGGCGTGAAAGTGGACAGCTTCTTCGAGCTGATCGCGCGCGACGAGGCGGCTTGAAGCCGCGAGCCGGCGCGCGTTGATCAGCCCCACCGGTTCGTATGCTTGAGATCTGCGAGCGGCAGGCGGGTGCGCTTCAATTCGGTGGAGGCGCTGTAGCCCACCGGTACGATGAGGATCGGCTCCTGCTCCGGTGGCATCCGGAGGATCTTGGCGAGACGCGAGGCGTCGAAGCCCTCCATCGGGATGGTCGCGAGGCCGGCCGCCTCGGCGGCGAGGAGGAAGGTCATCACGGAAAGGGGAGCCTGCCGGGTGAGCCAGAGCTTCATGTGCACGGCCGGCAGATCGAAGAGCGGACGGAGGAGATGCAGCACGGGGATCAGCAGGGCCTTCCAGAGCCAGCCCAGCCCGGCGGGTCCGTGCCCGAAACTCAGATTGATGAGCGAGCGGAGCCGCTTGTCGTAAGCCTCGTTGATCCCGCCGCAGGCCAGATCGGCGGCGAAGACTTTCTCGAGGTGGTGCGCGACGACGCGCCGGTCTCCCGAGAAGACGACGACACACGGCGCCTGTTTCACCTGCGTCTGATCGAGGCACGCCGGCAGCAATTCGGCCCGCAGCGCCGCATCCGTGACGGCCGTGAAATGGATGGGCTGAAGGTTGTATCCGCTCGGCGCCCAGCGGGTGAGATCGAGCAGCCGATCGAGCAGCTCCGGGTCGATCGGATCAGGCTTGAAATGACGGGTCGAGCGTCGCGCACGGACGAGGGTTTCCAGGGCGTCGAGAGTCATGGTTGGATGGGATTCGGAGGTCTTGTGGCGGCGGGTCGGAGCGTGGTGCGGACTACCGAATCCAGCGCCAGCGCGCGGCGAACACGTAGTACACCACGGGCAGCAGGATGAGGGTCACCATCGTGGCGAAGAGCAGGCCGAAAATGTGGACCGCCGTGAGCGACTCCCACAGCGAACCGCCGCTGAGATTCAGCGGGATCAGACCGCCTACCGTCGCGAAGGTTGTCGCGAGCACCGCGCGCAACCGCACGAGTCCGGCCTGCACGAGCGCCGTCTTCAATTCCACGCCCTCGGCGCGGGCCTCCTCAATGTAGTCGGAGAGTACGATGATGTGGCTCACGATGATGCCCACGAGGCTGACCACGCCGATCATCGCCATGAAGCCCAGCGGCGCCTTCAACACGGTGAGGCCCACGAGCGCGCCCACGATGCCGAGCGGCGTGACGAACATGACGGTGAGCGCCTTCGCGACGCTGCGGAACTGGATCACCATCGTCAAGGCGATGAGGCCCACGGAGAGCAGCATGACGAGGAGCATGGACTGATCGCTCTCCGCGATCTTTTCGTCCTCGGCGCCGAAGGCCATCCGGTAGCCGGAGGGAATGGTGAGCGCGGCGACCGCCGGCCGCGCGCGTTCCAGGATCGCCGCCGGCAGTTCGCCGAGCGGCGCGTAGGCGCTCACGGTTACGGTGCGGAGCTGGTTGTAGCGCGCGAGCTTCGCAAACTCCGGCAGGAGTCGCACGTTCGAGAACGCCGCCAGCGGCAGCGTCGCCCCGGTGGCCGACTCGGTGTAGAAACCGGCCAGTTTGGAAACTTCGCTCCGCTCGGCGTCGTTGATCTGGAAACGTACCGGCACGAGATGATCGCCTTCGCGGAGTTCGGTCGCGGTCAGTCCCGTAAAGGACACCCGCGCCAGCCCGGCGAGTCGCTGGTTGTCCACGCCGAGCGTATTGGCGCGGTCCTGGTCGATCTCCACGCGGAGGTTCGGCTGACGGCGCCCCAGATCGTCCTGCACCTTGTAAGCGCCGGCGGCCCGGAGGCTGGCGGCGACCCGGTCGGCCATCCCGCGGAGGACATCGCGATCATCGCCGCTCAAGCGCACCTGGATGGGTGCGCCCACCGGCGGACCCTGCTCGAGCGGTTTCACGAGCACGCGGGCGCCGGCGATCTCCCGATCGAATTTCGCGCGCAGGTCCGCGATGAGCGGCGGCGTGTCCTTCGCGGAGCGCGTGTTCACGAGGATCGACGTCACGCTCTGCTGAGCGGGAAGAGACTCGATGTTGTAGTAAAAGCGCGGGCTCGTGCCGCCGATGAAGACGGCCGCATTTGCGATGCGCGGGTCCTGCCGAAGCGCATCGCGGATCTCCGTCGTGATCGCGCGGGTCTGCGTGATCGTCGCGGCATCGGGCAGCTTCACCTCGATGAGGAACTGGTTCCGGTCCGCCGACGGGAAGAACTGCTTCCCGATGAACGGCACGAGCGTGAAGGACGCGAGGAGCGCGGCGCCGCCGACGCCGAGCGCGCGATACGGATGCTCGAGCGCATTCTCCAGCACTCGCCGGTAGCGCGGGAGGGCCCAGAGCATGAGCTGATCGACCCAGCGGAAGAGCGGGAAGCGCCGCACCTCGCCGCCTTCCTCCAGCCCCTTTTGGCCGCGGAGCAGATACGAACCAAGCAGCGGCACGAAAGTCATCGAGACCACGCGCGAGGCCACGAGCGAGAGCGAGACGCCGATGGGCAGTGCCTTCACGAACGCGCCCACATCGCTCGGGAGCAGAATCATCGGCAGGAACGCGAAGACATTGATGATCGTGCCGAAGAGAATCGCGCGTCGCAGCCGGTAGGGGCCGAACCAGGCGGAAACCAGCTTCGAATGCCCGGCGGCGAGTTCGCGGTTGATGCCGTCGGTCGCCACCACGGGATCATCGACGAGCATTCCGAGCGAAATGATGAGCGCGGCGATCGAGAGCTGATGGATCGGCACCCCGAAGATCCAGAGGCCCACCAGCGTGAGCGAGAGCGTCAGTGGCACGGCCAGCGCCACGACCAGCGCTGAGCGCCAGTCCATCAGCAGCAGGCTCACCACCACCACCACGAGGAGGGCCTCCATGAACGCGCGGAGCAGCGTCGCGACGCGCTCGTCCACAGAGCGGGGCTGGTCGGAGACTCGCTCGACCCGGATCCCGGCCGGGAGCGACGGCGCAAACTCGGCCGTCGCGGCGCGCACGGCCTGGTCGAATTTCTGGATGATCTCGCCATCCTTCATCTCCACCGTCAGCACGACGGAACGCAGCGGGGTGAGCGATGTCCCGGCCTTTCCCCGGGAGAGCGTTTCGACCCGGAAGCTGATCGGATTCTCGTAGCCGCGCTCCGCCTCGAAGAGGTCGCGGGCGTAGATCGGCCGGCCATCCTTTGCGGTGGCGACAACCGTTCCCAGCACATCGGACTCATCCTTGTATTCGCCGGAAAATTGCACCGGGAACTGTCGGCCATCGGCCGAGAGCGCCCCGCCGGCGATCACGGTGTTGCGGGCGGCGAGCGCCCCGGTCGCGCTGCTCGTATCGACGCGGTAGCCTGATGCTGACTGCGGCGTGAAGCGCAGATTCACCACCTCCGGGACGCGGCCGTAGACCTCGGTCTTTCCCACGCTCGTGATCTGCTTCAGCCGATCCTCCAGATCCTCCGCCGCTTTTTCGAGGGCGCGGTAGCTCTGGCGTGGCATGTCGCGCGCCCGCAGCATCGCCGTGAGATCGGTCCCCGGGAGAATGACGAACGGTTCCCAGGCATCGGGGTGGCCTTCGCGCTCGCTGCCGCGCACCGCCCTTTCGAAGCGGAGGAGAGCCGAAGCGAGTTCGTCGGGCGTGAGCGTGGTCGCGAAGTCGACGAGCTGCCACGCTTCCCCCGAACCGCTGCGCACATCGGTCCCAAGGCGTTCACCGTTCACGAAGGCGGTCAGCCGGCGGAGTTGTTCGGCGCGCACGCCCGGCGGCGTCGCCGTGGCGGGGAAATAGGCGAAGGCCGCCCGCCCTTCCGCGGCGGTGTCCTGGCGGAGATCGTGCAGCGCCTGCTCGAGCAAGCGCGCCCGCGCGAGGATTTCTCCCTCGCCCACCGGCTCGCTCACGAGGGAAAGGAGCAGCGTCTTCGAAACGCCGAAGTCGGCATCGAGAAACGGCGCCCCGCAACCGGCCGGGAGCGTCACGTCGACGAGCTTCGCCCGCAGCTTGTCCCACTCCACGTCGATCTTGAACTGCGGCTGCGACTTCAACTCCACCTGGATCACCGACAATCCCGCCCGCGACTCGCTCTTGATCTTCTCGATCGTCGCCACTTCGCTGATCTTTCTCTCGAGCTTCCGCGTGACGAGGTCCTCGATCTTCGAGGCCGTGGCTCCATCCCAGCGGGTCACGATGACCGCGCCGCGAAAGGGGATGGTCGGATCCTCCTGCTGCGGCAGCCGGAGATACGCGATCCAGCCGAGGATGAGCGTTGCGAAAAGGAAGAGCCACGCGACCTCGCGGTGCTCGACGAAGTAGCGGGCGAGACCGCCTTCGTGCGCGGGTGGGGCGGCGTGATGCAGAGGGGCGCTCATCGGGAGAGATGGTCGGGGGTGGGAGCGGGACGTCGGATCAACGCCGCACGAGGGCGCTGCGAGTCGAGGCGATGCCTTCCGCGCGCGGTTCCACGGACGCGCCGGGATGCAGTTCGTCGCTGGCGGAAATGATGATGCGATCGCCGCGCCGGAGCTCTCCGCCGGTCACGAGGATGCGGCTGCCGATGATCTCGCCGGTTTCCACCGTCCGTTCCGTCGCCTTGCCCTCTTCGTTCACCACGAAGACGATCAATTGCGCCTCGCTGCGCCCGGCGACTGCGCGCGTCGTCAGCGCCGCGAGCGGCACCAGCAGCGGAGTCTTCGGCCCGGTCGGCAACGCCTCCGGACCCATCACTGGAACGGAGGCGGTCATGCCGCTGCGGAGGGCGCCATCGGCGTTCTCCACCTTCAGCTCGACCTTGAAAAGCCGGTCGGTCGCACGGGCGGCCACGCCCACTTCGCTCACCCGACCGGTAAACGGTCGGCCTTCATAGGCGGAGACGGAGAAGACGATCTCGCGCCCTTCGCGGAAGAGCCCGATCCAACGATCCGGCACCGCCAGCGTGAGCGACATCCGCCGGAAATCCCCGAAACGCAGCACGGTCGTACCCGCGGCCGCCATCTCCCCGCGCTCCATCGCGCGGGCGATGATGAATCCGTCCTGCGGCGCGAGGATCGTGCTGTCCGCCAGGGCCTGCCGCGTCTTGCGCAGATCCGCTTCGGCCGATTCCCACGAAGCCTTCGCCTTGTCGAAATCCTGGGGCGACGCGACCTTTTCGCTCACGAGCTTCTTGATGCGTTCGTAGTTAAAGCGCTCCCGCTCCACCGCGGACGTTGCCGATTGAACGGCGCTTTCGAATTCGGTCGCGTTCAAGCGCGCCAGGACCGTGCCGCCCTTCACGAAGGTGCCTTCCCGCCAGCCGCGGCCGTCGTTATCGGCCCCCACCCAGTCGATCAGTCCGCCGGTCCGAAAGCTGAGCGTCGTCTCCACGTCGCCCTTGATCCCGCCGAGCAACTTGGGGCCGTCCGCGAAATCTGCCTGGACCGGTTCGCGGGCGATGACGATTTGCACCGGCAGCGCCGGCGGTTGTTGCAGGGCGGCCGGTCGGGAGCACGCCGCGAGCGGCGCGAGGAGGAGGACGAGCGAGGCGAGGGCGGTGGGTTTCATGGCGGAAAGCGAACGAAGCGTTGGAGTTTGACGAACCGTCAGTTCTTTAGCAAAAAAAGAGGGTCAGGCCGCGGGGCGGAGAACCGCGTCGGCGGTTTCCTCGGGAAAAATCTCGGTGCAGACCCGGCGGCCGACCGCGTGATAATCGTGCTCGCTCATCAGCGGCTTCCAGCCGAAGCCGTCGAGGAAGACCTGCGAAGAATTTCGCACGGCCTCGACCGCGTTCGTGACGCCGAGCAATTCCAGACAACGCTCGTCCGCCATATTCAGATAGCTCCCCGAGGTGAGGCTCCAAAGGAGGAAACCGAGGGTGGGAGGCGGACACCACGCCGGGAGAACGAGGTCCCCCTCGGCGACGCCGTCTTCGACGATCAGGTCCATGATCGCGTGGCAGCGGACTGCGTTCTGCATCAGCTCGCCCTGCCGCTCCTCGCTGATTTTGGCCAGAATGTCTTGGTTGTGAATGATCTGCTCGGTCCGGAAATACGCCGGATAGAGGCGGAAGTACAGCTCGTACGCGACACCGATCGCCGTGATCCGCTCCCGGGGACGACCCTGAAATTTCGCGGCGCGCTCGAAGAAATCCATCCGCTTTGCCTCCGAGGAGAGCGCGATCGCGGAAAGCACATCCTCCTTCGAGGCGAAATGCTGGTAGAGCGTCCCCTTCGAGTATTCGATCCCCGCCGCGATCCGATCCATCGTCATCCCGAGATATCCGTGCTCTAGCAGCAAGCCGCGGGCGACCTCGAGGATCTCCTGCTCGCGGCGCTGAATTTCACGTTCTTTCCAGACAGATGCCATCTCGGCGAAGACTCTGTCGAGTTTTGACGGAGCGTCAATAACTTTCGGAACGTCGATGGAACGAGCGACAGATGAGCCGCCACTCGACGAAAGCACCAGGGCATTTCAACCCGCACCGAGGCACCCACGACAGACGCCAAAGCCATCATTCGGCCAGATCAGCCATTCGAACCAAACATGGTGATTTTGGGGGTTTTGCCAATCGGAGAAGTTTCTGGGCGCTCGCAGCTTCGTAGAACAACCTCGTGCCAAGCTGCTTGGCTATCCATCTCGACGCCCAGTCAGGCCCTTTGCTCCGGTCTTTTCCGGACAACCCGAAAAGCCTGTCAAAAAAAGAACGATTATTTTTCCAGAGTAAATCGGGATTTGGGAAGGGGGGTCTACGCTATTTGTCCTACCCTCCTTGGTATTTTCTTCACGTCGCCCTTGGTGACACCCCGGCGGCCCCAATGGGTCGTCCGAGGTTCAGAACCGCAGAAAAACCCATTAGAACCCATGACAGTCGAAAACAACGCAGAAAACACCCCAGTCTCCGCTTCGGCGGAGGTCGCCCCGAACGCTGATGCCATCAGCGGATCGGTCAACCCCAACCCCAACAACAACAACCGCAACAACAACTCCCCGAAGCCTCTGGCGGCGGTGGATCCCGTGAACGTCGAGCCTGTGCTCGTCGGACTGGGACTCACGCCGTCGGCTCTGGAGGCGCTCTCCGTCCAGACGACGGCGCTGGAGGAGGTGCTCCGCGGTTTCGCGGGCATCGCCGCCAACGAACGGAAGCGTTTCCGGATTCAGGCCAAGGACAACGCGGTGCGGAGCAACCAGGTGAAGGACCTCGCCGGGCAATTCGCGGAGTCGGTGCCTGGAGCGTCGGGAGCGGAAACGCTTCACGCCCTGGACGACGTGCGGAATGCCGTGCGCTCGGAACGGGCGCGCCTGCAGGCCGCGGTGCTCCGACTGGAGGATGCGGAAACGCTTGTGAACCGGGAGTTTCAGCGCCGGGTCCGCCTCGCGCGGGCCTCGCTCCAGACGGACAGTCTCTTCGGCAGTGCCGATCTGCGCCAGCAGGTCGCCCGGACCGTCACGCGTCGGCCGAAGAGGAAGAAGGCGGTGGCGCCTTCGGCGGGAACCGGCAACGGAGCCGGAACCGTCGGCAGCGTCGGCAGCGGGTCGGCGCCAGTCCATCCCGCGCAGGCGTAATTAGTGAACATCACCCGAAAAGCGGGACGCCGCGGGACGGGGATGAGTGAGGAAGAGGAGGCGGCGGGTGTCCGAAAGGGCGCCCGCCGCGTTCCGGGAATCTGAACGTCGAACCCCATGAACATCGAACCCCATGAACATCGAACGCTGAACGTTGAACTTCGAACTTCGAAGGGCTGAGGTGGAGCGGAGCGCTGGGCAGAAGGCGAGATGGGAACGTAAAACACTGAACCCGTTGAACCCCTTGAACATCGAATGGCTGGCTGGAAGCGGAACGCTGGGTGCGGGGCGATGTAAACGTCGAACATCGACCTTCGAACGGCTGAGCGGGAGCGGAACGCTGGGCGCGTGGCGAAATGTGAACGGAGAACGCCGAACCCGTCAAACTTCGAAGCCGGGCGGCAGAGGTCGGGATCGTGCAGGTTGCTGCTCCGCGTGAAGATGGTCGGCTCACCCGGGTTCAGGTGGTTAAGCCTGTCGGCGTGCGATCAAAACCGGAGAGCGTGCGATCAAAACCGGAAAGATTGGTGCGATCAAAACCGGAATAGTGGGTTTGGGTCGTTGACGAGGGGCGGAGGGAGAGAACGGGGAGCGGAGCGCGAACAGGATAGGG
>JBBQFQ010000068.1:0-29366 GCA_038322235.1 Chthoniobacterales bacterium | reverse complement strand
GTCGCAGTGGGCGTCGCAGTGGGCGTCGCAGTGGGCGTCGCAGTGGGCGTAGTCGTCGGGGTCGGCGTGACCGTCGGCGAGACCGGCCGCGTGACCGTCCCCGACACCGTCGCCGTGACCGACGCCGAGAACGCCGGCGTGACCTTGGTCGTGGGCGTCGCCGTGTGCGTCGCAGTGGGCGTCTGCGTCCGCGTCGGCGTGACCGTCGGCGTGCTCGTCGGCGTTGCGGTCGGAGTGCTTGTCGGCGTCGCGGTCGGTGTGTTCGTCGGGGTCGGCGTTGGCGTGGGGGCGTTGACCACGGTGACATTCACGGCCGCCGAGACAGTCGACGCACCGTCGCTGTCGGTGGCCTTGGCGGTAAGCGAGTGCGCACCCAGACTCACCGTGCTGCCCACGCTCCAGCTCACGCTGAACGGCGCGCTCGACGCCTCGCCTATCTTCGTGGCTCCGTCGAAGAATTCGACCTTCGTCACGGGCCCTTCGTAGTCCGAGGCATTCGCCGTGATGCTGGCCACCGTGCCCTGGTTCAGGCTGGCCCCGGCGAGCGGCGCGGTGAGCGCGACGGTCGGAGGCACATTCGCCAAAGCCGAACCGGCCGAGGCGGTGGCGGTGCGGCCGCGGAGGGTCCAGACCAAATTGCTGCCATCAAACACCACCGTGAAGGCCGCATTCGGATAGTACGGGGTGCGTCCGGGCTGGAACGTGGTGGGCTGGCCGCGGCCCTGCGGCAGGGGGGTGAATTTGTTGCTCGCGCCGACCGGTTCCGTGGTCGCCACGGTGTCGTCGTTTTTATACCCGAAATAGGCGGTGAAGGTGCCATCCGCATTCCGCCGCACCCCCTCCAGGATGGGATGCAGAGGCGGCTGCGGAGTCGGCGTAATCGTCGGAGTAACGGTCGGGCTCGGCGTTGCGGTGGCCGTCGCGGTTGGCGTTGGGCTCTTGGTTGCCGTCGGCGTGCTGGTCGGCGTGGCCGTCGCGGTCGGCGTGGGCGTCCTCGTCGGGACTGCGGTCGGAGTAGCGGTCGGCGTAGGAGTCTTCGTCGGCGTGCTCGTCGGCGTCACCGTCGGCGTGCGGGTCGTTGTGGGTGTGGCAGTCGGGTACGGCGTGGCGGTGGGCGTGGGCGTCGCGGTCGGGCTGGCGGCGACGCCGGACTGCAGGACGCCGTTCGAGCCGAGGCCGAGGCAGTCGCTGGCGGTCGTGCCGACGATCTTGCCATTGAGATCGATCCGGCCGAGGGGCGCGGCGACATTCCCGTAAAGCACCGCTCCCGAATTCACCGAAAGTCCGCCGCTCGAAATGTTGAGCTGGACCCAAGCGGGGTTGGCCGAGGAACCGATGACGATGCTCCCACTGTTCAGCGCGACCTGATTCCGCACGTTGATCACGACCGGACCGAGCACAGTGATCCGGCTGTTCGAGTTGAGCGTCAGTGCCTGAAAATTGTAGACGCTCGCTTGCGTCGCTCCGGACACGCCAAGGACGAAACCGGTCCCGTTGCCGTTGCTCGAGATAAACGTCCCGTAGGTGCCGGCGGGGACGGTCGCGCTCCCAGCGTTCGAGTTGAGCGTGAGATCTTTCACGGTCGACCAATTCCCGATCGCGGAGACTTCGGCGGGAATGCTGAGGCTGAGTTGGCGGGTGCCCGACGAAGTCGGCGGCGTCGGGACGCTCGGCAAAGCCAACGGGTCCGTCCGCTTCACGAGATAGCGGAGCTGGGCGCCGCTGTTGACGGTGATCGTGTAACCACTCGGCGAGGCGGAGCCGGAGCCAGTTTGCTGTCCGCTCCAGTTCGGCGCGCCGTTGACGTTCACGGTCGGACCGCCTGGAACGAGGAAATCACCGAGCAGGACGGTCGTGCTGTTCAGGTTGACGCTCTCCCCATTTAGCAGCTGAACGGAGCCTTCGATCCGGCCATCGAGAGTGGGCGCGTGGCGAACAACGGCGAGCGTCGGCGGAGTTTGCGCGACGGCTCCCGGAACCTCCACGCCCAAAAGGGTAAAGACGAGGAATAGTCCCAAGGTTCGACCGGAAATGCGCATACGAAGGCGAGAAGAGAAAAGAGACCTCGTCGCCCGGGGAACAGAAGGCGGGATGAAGGCGCGGATCGTGCCGAGCATTGGTTCCTCTGCAAGCCATTTCGGCGACACGAAACGCGCAAGAATTGCATGCAATTCCACTCCTTCCCGCGCCTGAATTCCGTCCAACAGAGTAAATCAGATCCCTCCAGAGCCAGATTTCGAGGCGCCCGCCGGGAAATATTTCCGCTCGTTCTCCCCGAGGTTTTCTCTGACCCTGGAAAGGGCGGACTACAAAACGTGATCACTTCCCGGGCAATGGATCAAGGGCGGGGGCACCGATTTTCGCTGGGCGGTGGAATGGAACGTGCGATTCGTTGGGACGATCGCCAGCCGGATCGACTGGGGTCAGCGGAGAACGACCATGCGCCACCCCATCCATCTCATCCTTCCGGCCGGGACGCGGGTCGTGACGCGAAGCGCCACCTTGCGGATCGGAGGCGGGTCCACCATTCCGGGCGGGACGGTCGCGGTGATTGTCGCCTCCCCCACCGATGCGTCGCACGCCTACAAGGTGCGCGCGAATAACGAAGCGGAGGCGATGCTGCGCCGGAGCGAGTTCTCGATCCTCAAGGAATTCAAGGACGGCGGGCTTGCGGACGCCGCCGAGGCTCTCGACTTCGACGATTGGGAACCCTTCGTCATCTATCGCTGTGTCGTGGGCTCCCAGGCGTTTGGGTTGAACGATGAGGAGTCGGACACCGATCGACGCGGCATCTATCTCCCGCCGGCGAATCTCCAATGGTCTCTCTATGGGGTGCCGGAGCAGATCGAGCGCGACGACACGCAGGAGACCTATTGGGAGCTCCAGAAGTTCCTCGTCATGGCCCTCAAGGCCAATCCGAACATTCTCGAGTGCCTGCATACGCCGCTCGTGGAGCACGCCACGGCGCTCGCCGAGGAACTTCGCTCCGAGCGGAAGCGCTTTCTCTCCCGTCTCATCTACCAGACCTACAACGGGTACGTCATGAGCCAATTCAAGAAATTGGAACAGGATCTCCGCGCGCATGGCGACATCCGCTGGAAGCACGCGATGCACCTGATGCGCCTGCTCCTTTCCGGCATCGCCGCGCTGCGCGAAGGCGAGCTGCGCGTCCGCCTCGAGGAGCATCGCGGAGCGCTTCTCGCGATCAAGCGCGGTGAACCGACCTGGACCGATGTGAATGCCTGGCGGCTCCGGCTCCACGCGGAGTTTGATGCGGCCTTCGCGACCACGAAGCTCCCCGAGCGTCCGGACTACGAGTGGGTGAATGACTTCCTGATCCGAGCGCGCCGCGAGCAGGCGGCCTGAAACGCTTTGGCTGATCTGCCTTGGTCGTATCACGCGCGCCGCGACCACCCGTCGGCGGGAGTTTTCCCGGATCCGGGCACCGGGCGCGTCGACCGACTTGTCGCTGCCGCCGTTCCGGCTGATCTGCGGTCGTGACCATTGACCCGCGCCTGCACCGCATCGTTGCCGCCCAGCCGCACCCGCTGCTTTTCGCGACGATCAGCGGCGCGCACCTCTACGGCTTCCCTTCGCCCAATTCTGACTTCGATCTCCGCGGCGCACACCTCCTCCCGCTCGAGGCGGTCGTCGGGCTCGAGACGCCGGAAGAAACGATCGAGGACGCCCGCATCATCGACGGGCTGGAGATGGACATCGTCAGCCATGACGTGAAGAAGTTTTTCAACCTCGTTCTCCGACCGAACGGCTACGTCCTCGAGCAGCTCTGGTCGCCACTGATCGTGCAGACGTCTCCCGGCCACGAGGAGCTGAAGGCGATCGCCCGGCGCTGCGTGACCCGGCACCACGCGCACCACTATCTCGGTTTCGCGAGCACGCAGTGGAAGCTCTTCGAGAAGGAGCAGCCCCGTCGGATCAAGCCGTTACTCTACATGTATCGGGTCCTGCTCACTGGGCTGCATTTGCTGCGAACCGGCGTCGTCGAGGCGAACCTCGTGACCCTCAACGAAGCGGCGGAACTCCCGTTTCTCGCGGACCTCGTCCGGCAGAAGCAATCCGGCGAGAACGCCACGTTCGTCGACCCGGATGTCACGTTCCACGCCCGGGAATTCGAGCGCCTCGAGCGCGAACTCCAATCGGCGCACGAGACGAGCCAACTGCCCGAGCTCCCGCCTCCGGAGGCGCGGCAACAGCTCCACGAACTGCTCATCCGGCTGCGGACGGGCCGAAGCTGAATTTCAGCAGACCAACGATTCGCCGGCCACAAGCTCATTGAATCACGCCGCCGTTGCCGGCAGGATTTCGGCATGCCCACCTATCATTGCACCGCCCCAGCCGGACGGCTCACCGACGGCCAGAAAGCCGCAATCGCGCGGGAAATCACCCACGTGCATCACGAAGTCACGGGAGCGCCGGGTTTTTTTGCGGAGGTGATCTTCCACGGCGTCGCCGCGGGCGATTGGTTCGTGGGTGGCGCGCCGCTGGCGGGCGAGCAGATCTTCGTGCACGGCCACATCCGTGCCGGGCGCAGCGCCGTGGACCGGCGCCTCCTGCTCACGCGGCTGGCCGAGGCGATCGCAGCCGCCGCGGAGATGCCGGCGCATGCGATCTGGATCTATCTCGCCGAATTGCCCGGTCGCGCGATGATCGAATTCGGTCACATCCTCCCGGAGCCGGGGGATGAGCCCGCGTGGACAGCCGCGCTTCCACGGGCGGATCGCGAACGCATGGAATCCACCGGGCTGCGATAGCGGCCCGCTTCAAACCGGCTCGCCAAAGTTCAGGAGGTTCCCGTCGGGATCCGCGATCATGAATTCCTTCATCTCGTACTCCTCGACCTTCAACGGATGCGGCATCGGCACGCCCTTGGCAGCGAAGTCCGCGTGCAGGGCATCGATCCCGACCAGCTTCAGATACGCCCGGCCGTGTCCGGCCGGGATGCCGTGAAACGCGGCGGGCGCCAGCCCGAGTTCGACCGCGTCCCGCGCGACAATGGCGAAGCCTCGGCCATTGCGGAAGGAGAGCGCGAAGCCGAGCACGTCGACGTAGAAGCCGATCGCCTCGTCGAGGTCGGAGACCGGAAGATTCGGCATGGCGGAGGTGAAGCGGGGAGCGGGCAGGGACATGGCCGTGCATTCCTCCATGCCTGCTCGGGAAGGGCAAGCTCAACGTCTCCCGCTCGGATTCGTTTGACGATCGACGTTCCACCCACCCTGTGCTCCTCTCTGGGCTCGCGCCGATGTCTGACCGCCCCGCTCCCGCCTGCGCCAACTGCGGATCGCCGCTTTCCGGCAAGTATTGCGCCTGCTGCGGCGAGAAGCTCATCGAGCACCACGATCTGACCGTCAGGCATTTTGCGGCGCACGCGTTCGAGGCGTTCACGCACGTGGACGGAAAGATCTCTCGGACCCTCCGCAGCCTCCTGGCCCGCCCAGGCGAGATGACCGCGGACTATGTGTCCGGGAAACGGCAGCCTTACATCGGCGCGTTGCAGCTTTTCCTGATCTGCAACGTCCTCTACTTTCTTCTTCAGCCGTTCACGCATTGGGACACGCTCTCCACCACCCTCGAGTCGAATTTGAAGTCCTCGTTTTTTCAATCGAGGGCCGAGGCGCTCGTAACCGAAAAACTCGCGGCGAAGTCGATGTCGGTCGCAGAGTACGCGCCGATTTATAACCGCGCCGCGATCGTGCGGGGAAAATCCCTCGCGATCCTCCTCGTCCCGCTTTGTGCGCTGCCGCTGGTGCTGCTCTTCTCGCGGAGAGGTCGTCCGGCCGTCGTCCACCTGATTTTCGCGCTGCATTTTTGCGCGTTCCTCCTGCTCGCGCTCCTCGTCGTGCAGGAATGTACGACTCTGCTCCTAATCCTCTGCCGCGCGCTCGAAGCTCCCCTCGCCCCCGGGGTGCTGGACGACCTTTCGACCGTGCTCATCCTCAGCGCCAACGCGTTCTATTACGTCGGGGCGGTCCGCCGCGTCTATGGACTCCGCGGCTGGCCGCTCGGTGGCCTCGCGCTCATCCTCGCCGGATCACTCCTCCCCGCGCTCACCGGCTACCGCTGGGCGCTGTTCCTCATCACCCTCCGCTCGACGTGAGCGCGATCCCGCTCCGGCCGTCTCACGCTGAAGCGCTCAGGATCTTGTTCCGCAGATCGGGCAAAGTGTAGGGCTTCGCGATGAAACCGATG
Source organism: Chthoniobacterales bacterium (assembly GCA_038322235.1). Taxonomy (GTDB): domain Bacteria; phylum Verrucomicrobiota; class Verrucomicrobiia; order Chthoniobacterales; family SZAS-18; genus SZAS-18. The sequence continues at coordinate 23,159 of JBBQFQ010000068.1, read as the reverse complement.
TCCATGGCCGAGAAGGACGCGGCGCTTTCGTCCCACGCATCGGAGTAGCCGCTGACGAGGAAGATGCGGGCGAGCGGCAGCGCCTCCCGCAGTGGCCGGGCGATGTCGAGACCGCCTTGTCCGCCCTTGATCGTGATATCGAGCAGGCAGAGCACCCTCGCGGATTCACCCTGCGGGAGCGCCCTCGCCGCAGCCATTAGAGCCTCGCCGGTGGAGAATGTTTCGAAGGTCACGCCGATCGCCTTCAGGAATCGGCCCAGGAGCCAGACCTGAACCTCCTCATCCTCGAGCAGCAGGACGTGCGGAAGCTCACGCTCTCCGTGCGCGGGCGCAGCGGCAGGCCGGGGAAGCGACGAGCGCGCCGGGAGCTGCGCGGCATTCGGTCCGGCCGGCAGTTGGAGACAGAACGAAGCACCGCCCGCCGCGCTCTCGTCGAGGCGGATTTCCCCTCCGAGTCGCGTCATGAGGTTCTTCGCGACATGCAGCCCGAGACCCGAACCGGTCGCCTTCGAGGTGAAATACGGTTCGAAGACATGAGCCCGTTGTTCCACCGGGATTCCCGGACCGCCGTCCGTCACCCGGATGCAGATCCGGGCGGGCTCACCGCGCGACATCGAGAGGTGGATCACGCCTCTACCGCCCATCGCGTCGCGGGCGTTGATCAGCAGGTTGAAGAGCACTTGCTGCAAGAGCACCGGATCAGTCTCCACCACGATCTCAGCGCCGCCGGATTCGACCACGGCGGAAACGGCACTTCCCCGGAGGGCAAAGGCGGCGGTCTCGCGGAGGAACGTCGCGAGCGAGAGAGCCTCCCGGCGGATCGGCTGATCCTTCGTAAAGGCGAGCAACTGGCGGGCGACCCGGGTGGCGGAGTCGATCTCCCCGAGCAGGGACTGCGTGAGCTCCGCGACGCTGGGGGGTGCGTCCGGCAGATCGCGCATCAGCTCCGCGGAGACGCGGATCGCCGTCAGGTAGTTATTGAAATCATGCGCCACGCCACCGGCGAGCCGCTCGATGACTTCGCGCTTTCCGCGGCTGATGTCCTCGGCCTCCGCCTGCTTCAGCTGCGTGATGTCCTGCTTGTAGCCGCTCCACTGCACGGCCCCATTCTCCAGAAGCCGGGGAGTCGAGGCCCCGCGAAGCCAGCGGATGCTGCCGTCCGGATGGCGGATGCGGTAATCGCACATCCACGTGGTGAGAGTCTCCGCCGATTTTTGGATCGTGACTCGGAGGCGCTCCGCGTCCTCGGCAAGCACGCGGCGGAAAAGGACGTTCGCGTCGCGCATGACGTCCTCGGGCTCCAGCCCGTAGACACTCCGCACGTTCGCCGAGATGTAAGGCATGGAGTACCGGCCGTCCGGCTCCATCCGAAACTCGTAGAGCAACCCAGGCGCGTGCGTGGTGAGGGCGGTGAACTGCTCGTCGCGCTCGCGGAGGTGCGTCTCGAACTTCCGCTGCTCCGTCACATCCTCACCCACGACCACGAGACCCCGCCGGCTGCCGTCCGGATGGAAGAGGGGCACCTTCACCGCTTCGATAATCACGGGGCCGACGGGACCAGGCAGAATCTCCTCGGCCGTGGCGCCGTGTCCCAAAGCCCAGGCCCGTTCGTCGCTGACGATGCACGCCTCGAACACCGTGGCCATTTCGGGCCGGATTGCGGCCAGCTCTCGATCAGTCCGTCCGATGCACGGGAGATCCTCGATCCCCATGAGACGGAGCCCTGCGCGATTCACGACCAGCCAGCGGCCTTCGGCGTCTTTCAGGAAGACCCCGGCGTGCATGTGCTCCATCACAGTCCGAAAATTTTCCTCGCTCGCCCGCGCCACCGCCTCAGCCCGGGCTTGGGTGGAGATGTCGATCATACATCCAACCATCCGCACAGGCTGCCCGTCCTCGCCCCACGCAATCACCCGGCCAGTGGCGAGCACCGTGACGATCGAGCCGTCGACGTGGCGCAGACGGACATGCCCGCTGTAAGGGACTGCTCCGCGCGTCGAGAGATGCTCCTCGAAAATCGCCAATAGACCCGGTAGATCCTCCGCGAGAGCAAAAGCCCGCCAGCTGGCGCGGTCTGTCCCGAGCGCTCCGTCCGGGAGGCCGAGCAGGTGGTGAAAGGCCGGGCTGTATAGAGTCCGGTCTTCGAGAAAGTTGATCTCCCAGACGGCCGCACCACTCGCTTCGACGATGGCGTCGAGCTTGCTGCGCTCCTGCCCCAGGCTCGCTTCGATCGCCTTCCGGCCCGTGATGTCGTTGAGCATCACGCGAATGACGGGCCGGCCGGTAACGTCATCGGCCAGGGTGGCATCCAGCCGGAACCAGACGAGCGAGCCGTCTCCCCGCGTGAGGCGAATCCGGAAAGTCTGCGCATCGCCCGTCGCGCGGAGCACCCGCTGGTGCACATCGAAGATCCCGCGATCCGCGGCGAGCACGTAATCTCGCAGCGAGCGGGAGACGAGCGCCGTCCGATCAACGCCCAGCATCGTCGCGGCGGTCACGTTCGCCTCGATCACCGCACCTTCGCTGCTCAACGTGGCGTAGCCCAGCGGGGCGAGTTCGTAGAGATCGAAATAGCGCGCGCGCGCTTGCTCGAGCGCCACCTGCGCCCGGCGGAGCCGGGTGTTTTCCCGCTCCAATTCCTCCTGCTTCGCCCGCAAAGACGCCAGCATCTCCTTCATCACGTCCGGCGATGGCCACTCGCCCTCGACCCCCACCCCGGGGCGGCGCGCGGAATCGGGGACCCTGGGTTCTTCCTCGGTTTGCATGGATGGGACCGGCGGTGACGGCAGGATTCCGCACGACGTTTGACACTAGTCGCGCATGGAAGGAGAAGAGCCTAGCGGCGGTTTCCCTGCTCGCGAAGCCTTTTGTCTGGGGCGTCGCAGGGTTGGATGCGGCCGATCCGGCCCGACCTCGACCCCGGCGCGTCGCCTTCCGGACAGACGACGGCCTATCCGACCGGCGGCTCCGCCAGCTTGAGGGTGCGGAGTCGCAGGGCGTTTCCGATCACCGAGACGCTGCTGAGGGACATCGCGGCGCTGGCGATCATCGGACTCAGGAGCCAGCCGAAAACTGGGTAGAGCGCACCCGCGGCCAGCGGCACGCCAACCGCATTGTACGCGAACGCGAAGAAAAGATTTTGCCGGATGTTTCCCATCGTCGCGCGGGCCAGTGAGACCGCCCGGACGAGTCCGCGCAGATCGCCCTTCACGAGCGTGATGCCGGCGGTCTGCATCGCCACGTCCGTCCCCGTCCCCATGGCGATCCCGGCATCGGCCGCCGCGAGGGCCGGCGCATCGTTGACGCCGTCGCCCGCCATGGCGACCCGGCGCCCGGCAGCCTTCATCTGGAGGATCGCCTGGCGTTTTTCGGCGGGAGTGAGCCCGGCCTGGACCTCATCGAGGCGCAATTCCGCGGCCACGCGCTGCGCGCTCTCCGGCTGATCACCCGTCAGCATCACGCAGCGCAGCCCAAGCGCGCGCAACTGGGTGAGCGCAGCGGGCGTCCCCACTTTGATCGCATCGCGCAGGCCAAAACCCGCCGCGATCTGATCCCCAACCGCGGCGAAGACGACCGTGCAGCCGCTTTCGCGCCAGCGCCCGGCATCCGCCTCGAGCGCCGTGGAAGGGACGATGCGATGCTTCTGGAGGAACGCTGACGTTCCGACCAGCACGCGCTCGTCCCCCACCCTCCCGGAGACGCCGCCGCCGGGACTGGCCTCGAATTCCTCCACCGCCCCGATCGCGACCGATCGCTCCCGGGCGGCGCGCACGAAGGCGCCGGCGAGGGGATGCTCGCTACTCGATTCCACCGCGGCGACGAGCGCGAGCACCGAGCCGGCGGCAAAGCCTTCCACGACTTGCATGCCCACGACGACCGGCCGGCCCTCCGTCAGCGTCCCCGTCTTGTCGAAGACGATCGTATCGACTGCCGCCAGAGCTTGGAGCGATTCCGCGCGGCGGATGAGGATCCCTTCGCGCGCGCCGCGCCCCACCGCGACCATGACGGACATCGGCGTCGCGAGCCCGAGCGCGCAGGGACAGGCGATGATGAGGACCGCCACGGCCGCGAGCAGGGCCGAGGCAAAGCGGGGTTCGGGACCCAGCAGCATCCAGGCAGTGAACGCGATGATCGCGGCCGCGACGACGGCAGGGACAAACCACGCCGCCACGCGATCGGCGAGCGATTGAATCGGCGCGCGACTCCGCTGCGCCTCGCCGACGAGCGCGACGATCTGCGCCAGCATCGTCTCGCGCCCCACGCGTTCCGCCCGGAGCAGGAACGAGCCCGTGCCGTTCATGGTTCCCGCCGTGGCGCCTGAACCCGGCTCCTTCGCGACCGGCATCGGCTCGCCCGTGAGCATCGATTCGTCCACGGCGCTCGCGCCTTCCGTGACGCGTCCGTCCACGGGCACCTGTTCGCCCGGCCGCACGCGCAGGATGTCGCCGCGCGCGATCTCAGCGAGCGGGACTTCCTCCTCGCCCGCGTCCGTCACTCGATGCGCCGTCCGCGGCGCGAGTCCGAGCAGCGCCTTGATCGCTCCACCAGTCGCGGCGCGCGCCCGGGCCTCCAGCCACTGCCCCAGCCAGACGAGCGCGATGATCACCGCGGCCGCTTCAAAATAGACCGGCTGGTGACCACCCACGCGGGCCGAGGCCGGCAGCCACTCCGGAACGATCAGCGCGACGACGCTGAACCCGAAAGCCGCCGCCACGCCCAGGGCGATGAGCGTAAACATGTTCGGGCTGCGGTGAACGATCGAGCGCCACCCGCGGACGAAGAAGGGCCAACCGCCCCAAAGGACGACGGGAGCGCTGAGGGCGAATTGCAGCCAAGCGGAGAGCGAGTGATCGAGGCGGTCGACCCCGGGAAGATGAGCCCCCATCGCGAGCGCCGCACAGGGCAGCGCGAGTGCGGCGCAGATCCACGAGCGGCGGGCAATCCCGCTCAGCTCCGCCGCGGCCTCGGAGTCCGCGTCATCCCCCTCCGCCGAGGCGGCAGGGTTTCGCTCCAGCGCCATCCCGCACTTCGGGCAATCTCCCGGGACATCGGAAACAACGCCCTCGCACATGGGACAGAAATATTTCGCCGTGAGCGGCGGCTCCAGCGGTGCCGCGTGGACGTTGGAGGCGGGTTCATCGGGCCGCAGGTCCGTCAGCGGCACCAGAGTGTACTCGCCGACGGGCGCCATTGCCGCGTTGAGCTGCTCGAGCGAAAGTCCAGTTCCAGGTTGCAACTCGAGCTCCGCCCGGGCGGGAGAAAAGGTCACCGCCGCCCGGTTCACGCCGGGAATTTTCGAAAGCGCTTCCCCGACGCGCCGGGCGCAACCATCGCAATGCAGCCCGCGAACTCCGACCACCCACGGCGTTTCCGGCGTGTTCATCTTAACCGGATCCTACCACGATCCCGGCGGTACCGCGGGGGAAAGCGTAACGGATCCGTCAGGAATCACCCCCTTAATCCTGCTCATTTGCTCCCACGGGAGCGTATCAGGGGAAAATCCCGACCCGCTCCCGCAGCGCTGCACTCGGCCGGAGTGATGGCGGGCTCACCGAACGAATCGCTGCGACCGGTTGCGCCGCGCGAGCGTATCGGCTTTCTTCGGCGCCGCCCATGCCGAAGAATACCGACCTCAAGAAAATCCTCCTCATCGGCTCCGGTCCCATCGTGATCGGCCAGGGCTGCGAGTTTGACTACTCCGGCGTGCAGGCCTGCAAGGCGCTCCTCGAAGAGGGTTACGAGGTCGTGCTCGTGAATTCGAATCCGGCCACGATCATGACCGATCCGGAATTCGCGACCCGGACGTACATCGAACCGATCACCCCGGCGATCATCGAGAAGATTCTCGAACGCGAGCGGCCGGATGCCATTCTCCCCACCCTCGGCGGTCAGACGGCGCTGAATTGCGCGATGGAACTCGTGCGCAGCGGCGCGTTGATCAAATACGGGGTCCGCCTCATCGGCGCAAATGCGGAGGCCATCGCCAAGGGCGAGGACCGGCAGCTGTTTAAGACGGCGATGCTGAAAATCGGGCTCGACGTGCCCCTTTCCGGCGTGGCCCACACGATCGATGAAGCGCGAAAGATCGCGCAGCTCGCGGGGCGCTATCCGCTCATCATCCGGCCCGCCTTCACGCTCGGCGGGCAGGGTGGCGGCATCGCCTACAACAAGGAGGAGTTCGAGGACATCGTCACCGGCGGGCTCGAACTCTCCCCCGTCCACGAAGTGCTCATCGAGGAATCGCTCCTCGGCTGGAAGGAATTCGAGATGGAGGTCATCCGCGATTGCGCGGACAACTGCATCCTCGTCTGCTCGATCGAAAACTTCGATCCGATGGGCGTCCACACGGGCGACTCGATCACCGTGGCACCCACCCAGACGCTGTCGGATCGCGAGCTGCAGCGAATGCGCGACGCCTCCTTCGCGGTCATTCGCGAGATCGGCGTCGAGACCGGTGGATCCAACATCCAGTTTGCCGTCGATCCCGCGACGGGCCGGATGGTCGTGATCGAGATGAATCCGCGCGTCTCGCGCTCGTCCGCGCTCGCCTCGAAGGCGACCGGTTACCCGATCGCCCGAGTGGCCGCGAAGCTCGCCGTGGGCTACACGCTCGACGAGCTGCAGAACGACATCACCCGTACGACGCCGGCCAGCTTCGAGCCGGCGATCGACTACTGCGTGGTCAAGATCCCGCGCTTCACCTTCGAAAAGTTCCCGCAGGCGGATGCCACGCTCACGACCTCGATGAAGAGCGTCGGCGAAGCGATGGCCATCGGTCGCACCTTCAAGGAAGCGATGCAGAAGGCGCTGCGTTCGCTCGAAACCGGCCGCTTCGGCCTCGGCGCCGACGGCAAGGACATCTATCCCATCCTCGCCAACGGCGACTGGGATCTCGAGGCCATCCGCCGGAAGCTGACAGTGCCGAACGCCGAGCGCATTTTCTTCATCCGCTACGCGATGCTCGCGGGCTACGCGGTCGAGGACATCTTCGAGATGACGAAGATCGACCCGTGGTTCCTGCATCAGCTCAAGCAGATCGTGGATGAGGAGAACACCTACCGCGAAGCCCAGGGCGGCATCCCGCTCCGCCGGGCAAAAAAGATGGGATTTTCGGACGTCCAGCTCGCCGCCCTCTCCGGACTAAATGACGCGGGGATCCGCGCGCAACGACACGCTTCCAAACTCATCCCCACGTACCGGCTCGTGGACACGTGCGCGGCGGAGTTCGAGGCGTCGACCCCGTACTACTACTCGACCTACGGCGACGAAGACGAGACCCGCGGCGGGGACCGGAAACGGATCATGATCCTCGGCGGCGGGCCGAACCGGATCGGGCAGGGCATCGAGTTCGACTACTGTTGCGTGCACGCCGCCTTCGCGCTCCGCGAGGCGGGGTTCGAGACGATCATGGTGAATTCGAATCCCGAGACGGTTTCCACGGACTTCGACACCAGCGACAAGCTCTACTTCGAGCCGCTGACCCTGGAGGATGTCTTGAACATCCACGCGCGCGAGCAAGCCTGGGGCGCGATCGTGCAGTTCGGGGGCCAGACGCCGCTGAATCTCGCCGCTGACCTTTCGCGGAATGGCCTGAATATCATCGGCACGTCGCCGGCCAGCATCGAGCGGGCGGAAAATCGCCGCGAGTTCGCCAACCTCCTCCGAAAGCTCGGACTCCAGCAGCCGCCGAATGGCACGGCCATCGATGAAAACGGCGCGGTCTCGATCGCCCAGCGGCTCGGCTATCCCGTGCTCGTACGGCCCTCGTATGTACTCGGCGGACGCGCCATGGAGATCATCTACGAGGAGGAAAGCCTCCGTCGCTACATGCGCCAGCACGGGCACACCGCGTCAGCCGACCGGCCCATTCTCGTCGACCGCTTCCTCGAGGACGCGACCGAGGTGGACGTGGATTGCATCTGCGATGGCGAGACGACCGTGATTGGCGCGATCATGGAGCACATCGAGCAGGCCGGCATTCACAGTGGCGACAGCGCATGCGTCATTCCCGCGTTCTCGCTCACCGACGCAGTGACGCGAGCCATCGTCGAAGCGACGAAGGCCATGGCGAAGGAGCTTGAGGTGCGCGGTTTGATGAACGTCCAGTTCGCCGTGCGCGATGGCGTGGTCTACGTGCTCGAAGTGAATCCGCGCGCCAGTCGCACGGTCCCCTTCGTGAGCAAGGCAATCGGCGTTCCGCTCGCCAAGCTGGCCGCGCGCGTCATGGCCGGGGCGACGCTCCAGGAGTTGGGCTTCACCGAGGAGATCATCCCACCGCATTATGCGGTGAAGGAAGCCGTCTTCCCGTTCAACCGGTTCCCCGGCTGCGATATCACCCTCGGACCGGAGATGCGCTCGACCGGCGAGGTCATGGGGATCGATGTGGATCTGGGTCTGGCGTTTGCTAAATCGCAGATGGCCGCCGGCGGTCCGCTCCCGACCAAGGGCAATCTTTTCCTCAGCGTGAAAGACAGCGACAAGGCGCAGGCCGCGGAGCTGGCGAACGAGTACATCGCGCTGGGTTTCAAGATCTTCGCCACGGCCGGGACGCACGCCGCGATCGCTGAAGCCGGCGGGAAGGCAGAGCGGATCAACAAGCTTTCCGAGGGCCGCCCGCACGTTCTCGACATGATCAAGAACGGCGAGATCGCGTTCATCATCAATACGCCGAGCGGCGCCGCGCCTCGCGCCGATGAAATCCGCATCCGCACCGCGGCCGTCGCCCACCGCGTGCCGATCATGACGACGCTCAGCGCCGCCCGCGCGAGTGTCGGCGGCATTCGCTCGCTCCAGCAGCACGGCCTGAGCGTGAAGACGCTGCAGGAATACCACGCCGAAATGCGCGGATAGAGCGGAGAAGGATCGAACTTTTCCGCTTCGCAGCGGGATGATCGTAGGTCAGGGTCGGGTGACGCCCCTCTGCCGTGCTCTATCGATCGCGTCTCGTCCTCCCCATTTCTTCACCGCCCCTCGAGGATGGCGCTGTCCTCGTGCACGAGGGCAGGATCGGGGCGGTCGGCCGGTGGGCGGACCTCCGCCGCGACTGGAGCGGTCCGGTCGAGGATCTCGGTGAACAGACGCTGCTCCCCGGCCTGATCAACGCGCACTGCCATCTCGACTACACCGGCATGCGCGGCGCGATCATGCCGCCGGAGAGCTTTTCGGCGTGGATTCAGCGGATCAACGCGCTGAAGCGCGACTTTACCGACGACGATTATCTGCGCGGTATCTGTGCCGGCCTGCGCGAGTCGGCCCGGTTCGGGGCCACCTCGGTGCTGAACATCGAGGCGTTCCCCGAGCTCCTGCCGCGGGTCCCGCGTCCGCCATTGCGCACGTGGTGGTGCTACGAGCTCATCGATATCCGCCAGCGCATCGCCACCGAGGAGGTCGTCGCCGGCGCGCTGTCGTTCTTCGAGGAGAGGCCCGACTGGCTGGGCGGCTTCGGCCTGAGCCCGCACGCGCCCTACACCGCAAGCGCCGAACTCTATCGCCTCGCCCGCGCCGCCGCCGCGGCCACCCACATGCCGGTCACCACGCACCTGGGTGAATCGGCCGAGGAACACGAAATGTTCACCGAGGCCCGCGGGCCGCTCTACGAGTTCCTCGCGCGGATCGGCCGCCCGATGGGGGACTGCGGCAGCGGTCGCAGTGCGCTGGAGATCCTCGCCGCGGTCGACGCCATCGGCCCGGAGTGCCTCGTCGCGCATCTGAACGAAACCACCGCAGGCGATCTGGCCCTGCTCGCGCCAGGCGGGCAGCTGCACGGGCTTTCGGTCGTGCACTGCCCCATGAGTCATCGGTATTTCCGGCATCGGGTCTTCCCGCTCGCTGCGCTGCGGGAGCGCGGCGTCAATCTCTGTCTCGGCACGGACAGCCTGGCCAGCAATTTCGCCCTCACGCTCTTCGGCGAAATGCAGGCCTTCTCGGCCGCTCACGCCGGCGTCCCGCCGGAGGAAATCCTCCGCCTGGTCACGCTGAATCCGGCCCGCGCCCTCGGCGCCGCGGGCCGGCTTGGCGAGCTCGTCGCGGGCGCCGCCGCCGATCTCATTGCCCTGCCCCTCGCGGGAGATGTCGACGTGTTCGAGCAGATCACGAACTTCGACCAACCCGTGACCTGGATGAGGGTCAATGGCCAGATCCCGGATTTCACCGCGATCGACAAAGCTGCGAACAAGACGCAGGCGTGAGAGCCGACCGCTCCGACACACGGCAACGCCCCATTTCCCAAGCACTAACGCGAGCAGTATTTTCCTCGCACGCACTTGCATCTCTGCAATACTCCCTCGCGGCTGAGAATTTCAGTCACTTTTGTAACATGGCGAAAATCGTAATCATCGACGACGAACCTGCGATGGTCGAAGTTATCTCGACCCTGTGTCGGGAAAACGGCCACCAAGCCTATCCGTTCAACTCCGCCGAGCGGGCGATGGAGAACATCGAGACGATCGGGCCACACGTCGTGATCGCGGACATCAAAATGGACAAGATGTCCGGCTTCGAGGTGCTCCAGCAGTGCCGCGAGCGCCTGCCAAACACGGCTGTGATCCTCATCACGGCCTATGCCTCCGTGGAGAAGGCGGTCGAGGCGATGAAGATGGGGGCGTACGATTACGTCACGAAACCCTTCAAAATCGACGAGCTCAAACTCACGGTGCAGCGCGCGCTCGATTTTCAGGCGGCGATGCGGGAGAATGTCATCCTCAAGAAGGAGCTGAAGCACAAGTATCGCTTCGAAAACATCGTCGGGAGCAGCCGTTCGATGCAGGCGATCTACCAGCTCATCAACAAGATCGCCGATACGGACAGCACAATTCTGATTCAGGGCGAAAGCGGCACCGGCAAGGAACTCGTCGCGCGGGCGCTGCATTTCAACAGCCGCCGGCAGCATCACCCCTTCGTCGCGATCAATTGCTCCGCCCTGCCCGAAAACCTCCTCGAGAGCGAACTTTTCGGCCACAAGAAGGGCTCCTTCACCGGCGCTTTCCAGGATAAGCTCGGCCTCTTCGAGGAGGCGGAGCTGGGCACGATCTTTCTCGACGAGGTGAACTCGATGGCGCTGTCCCTCCAGACGAAGCTCCTCCGCGTCCTGCAGGAGCGGACCATCCGCCGCGTGGGTGAGACGAAGAACGTCAATGTGAACGTTCGCGTCGTCGCCGCCTCGAACGAGACGCTCGTCGACAAGGTCCGCGCCGGCAAGTTCCGTGAGGATTTGTACTACCGGCTCGCGGTCATCCCCATCGACATGCCGCCGCTGCGCGACCGGCCCGAGGATATCCCGCTCCTCGTCTCGCACTTTCTCCAGAAAAACGCCGCCCAGACCGGGCTGGAGCAGCGCAAGATCGAGCCCGAAGCCATCGACCTTCTCGCCGCCTACAGCTGGCAGGGGAATGTCCGCGAGCTTGAGAACGCGATCGAACGCGCCTGCGCGCTTTGCGACGACTGCACGATCCATCCGAGCGACCTCCCCCCGCAGGTCCAGGGCCGCGTTGCCCCGGTCTCCTTCCGCAACATGGCGTCGGAGCTTCCCGTGGGGTTGCGACTCGACGACTACATCGCCCAGCGCGAGCGGGAGTACATCGAGCACACCATGCGGCAGAACGGCAGCTCGCGAGAGAAAACTGCCTCGTCTCTCGGGATCAGCATGGCCACGCTTTACCGGAAGCTCGAGCTGAAGGCGAAGCGCGGGGAATAGGCGGATGGCGGGAAGGAAAATCGGTTTTCAGTATTCAGTTATCGGTGATCAGTCGTCAGTTAAGCTGAACCGAGCAGAGGCGACGCGAGCGCCTAGCCGCCGGTTGCTGAATAACTTTAGAAACGGTATCAGCGAGATCGCCAGACAAGCTCTGCCTTTGTTGCCAGCCATCTGGCAAATCGGTCGTCAGGTAGGCGGTCGCAGATCTGCCATGCGTCCCATCGATCCCTTGCTTCGCCGACGGGAGCGTCCACTCGGGCAGACCAGCGCGGAATGCTTCGCCGGACCCGCCGATGCAGACCGAATTCTCGTCGATCCGCATAGCGTGGATCAAACGCGACCCCACCCAAAATCCAATCGCCGCGACGAGGCAAAGCGGCGGGACCACAGCGAGGGTCCAGTCGGGCGCGCGGAGATTGATCAGGAGGGGCAGGCTCGCGATGCCGACAAGGAACACCGCCCAGCCAATGAGGATGAAGGTGATCCGCCGGCGCGCGTGCGCTCCGCAAAGACTCACTTCGGTGTACGCCTTCTTCCGCACGATCACGGCGATGATCGCGTAAATGATGACGTTGAGCAGCAGCGCGACGTAGACCACCGGATTGTGCCAGTAGAGCGTCCGCTTGTAGCGCCGCAGATCTGTCGTCGCGTTGCATTTCACGCAGCGATCAGGGAGGACCGAACCCGGCATGATCACGATTTGTTTTCCCTTTCGCCACAGCCCCGCGGCCGCGGGCGAAGTTCCCTGGCGCAGGCCCTGGAGATAGCGCGGTTTGCAGGCCGCGCAGATTGAGGCGCCGGCGATCAGCACGAGCTGATCCGTGGGAAAGCTGTGTCCGCAGGAGTGACACGTCGAAGCCGCGGCGGGTGCAGCCACGAGCGCGGCGGTAGCCGTCGCGGGTGACTGTCCGATCATCATCGGCGCCGCGACGGCAGGCGCCATCGGAGCGACCGGCTGAATCTCTGCCAGCGGTCGCCATTCCGCCTGCCCCTCCCGCCAGACGAGCGTCTCCGGCCGCACGCTGCCCGCTGCCACCAGCTGGTGGAAAGCGTCATTGTCAACCGGGCCCGCCGGCTTCCCACCATTATCGTAGTACCATTGCATCGGCGGATGGCATGAAACCCCCGCGAAGAGCGCAAGCCGAAACGGTGATCACTCGTCGGGAATCAGTAATCGGTAATCGGTAATCGGTCCGTGGCGCGTTCGACCGATCACGTTCGCTGGAGAATCGCTCTGCGAGATGGCTGACGAAGACGACGAAGTCTTCTGGCGATTTTGGTCGTGTTATTTGCCTTCTGCGAACTCCGCTTCGGTTCACGACCAGTCGCTTCGCGCGCGCCCGAATTTCGAAATCTGACTACTGATGACGGATTACCCGTTACTGATTACTGATTACTGATTACTGATTGCTGATTACTGATTACTCATCACCGATAACCCCAATCCACCGCTCCCCTCCCCTATGGCTCTTTCCCCCGGCGCGACCGCGCCAGATTTTTCGCTCAGCAGTAAGCAAGACGATGGTCTAAAGCTCGTCACGCTCAGCGAGCAGACCGCCAACGGGCCGGTCCTCCTGCTGTTCTTCCCCATGGCCTTCACCGGTGTCTGCACCGAGGAACTTTGCAGCGTCACCCAAGGGCTCGAGCAGTACACCCAGCTCGGGATCACTGTACTCGCGATCAGCGGAGACAATCCCTTCGCGCAGGAAGCTTGGGCGAAGAAGGAAGCTATCACGGTCACCCTGCTGAGCGACTACGAGCACAAGGTCGCGCAGAGCTACGGCGTCGCCTACGAGTCGTTCCTCCCGCAGTTCCACCTTGGAATGGGCGGCGTCGCGAAACGCTCGGCCTTCGTCGTCGGCAAGGACGGCGTGGTGCACTATTCGGAAGTCCACGACGATCCGAAAAAACTGCCCGATTTCACCGCCATCTCCTTGGAACTCGCCAAGCTCCCGCGATAGCGCGAAGCCCGTGCGGTCTCCGGGCGGGCGTCGCTCGCATCCCCCCGAATACCGTCTGAAAGTCGTCCTGACGCGCCGCCTGAGGACGACTTTGTCATCCGCCTTCACCACACCGTCGACGCGGGCGAGACGCCCCCGGTCCCAGCAAAGGTTTCGCCGCGTTCATCTCCGCCTTCGAAGTTGGATGTTCAACGTTCAATGTTCGAAGTTCACATCCTGATCCCTCATTCCGCCAGCGTGTAGATGCTCAGGGAATAACCCCCCACGGACACGGTGCCGCTCGCAGCTAAGCCATCGCGGCCGACCGGCTGGGCGCCGACGTCGAAAACGGGAAAATTCTCGAGGTCCTGCCGGTAGCCTTCCCAGTCGCTGTTAAAGCGCGCCACCCAGCGGCCGGCCACGGGAAAGCCGACGTCGTAGTTTTCCACCGCCTGGGCGGCAAAGTTCGCGACGACGAGCGTGTGATCATTCGGGCCGCCTTCCGACCACCGGTGAAAGGCCACGAGCTTCCGTTCGTTCGAGGCGTGGTGAACCTCGCATTTCTGACCTGTCAGTCCGCGCGAGACCCCGTCCAGATTGCGCCGGAGACGGATGAGGTCCCGGTAGAGCCAGGAGAGTCCGGGAAACTTCCGGGTTTTTTCCCAGTCCAGCGCCTCGGTGTCTTGGAACCAGCCGTCCTCCATCGTCGTCTGCCCCTGAAAAAGCATGGGAATTCCCGCGGCGGTCAGGACGATCCCGGCCCCCAGCGTGGATCGCTTCAAGGCGTAGATCCCCTCCGGGTCGTCCACGTTGATCTCCGAGACGATCCGGCTCTTACCGTTCGCGACCTCATCGTGTGACTCGGTGTAGACCACGCGCGTGAAGGCGTCATCAGCGAATCGGTGGAGGAGCGCGGACCGGACGGCCTCCATGTCGCGATGCGCGTCATCGGCCGCCACGATGACGGCCCGGATCGGGTGCACGAAAGCATCGTCCCACTGGCTGGAGAAATTCGCTCCGCCCTGCTCGTGATGCGCGGTCACCGCATTGTTCCCGCGCAGATCCTCGGCGATCGTGATCTTGTTTGGGTACTGCTGGCGGATCTCTCCATTGATCCACTGGCAGAGCGACCAGCCTTCAGGGATCTCGTCGTCTCCTCCCGAAATGCTCCGGATGTAAAGCGTCATGTCGTAGCGCAACCCATCGACCCGGTACTCCTCCAGCCAGAACATCGCGTTGTCGCGGAGGTAGCAGCGGACCTCGTTGCGGCCGTAGTCCGGACGGGTGTCCCCCCAGGGAGTGGATGATCGGCCGTCGTTGTAAAAGTAGATGCCGCCCTTGCCGTTTTCGCTCCAGCCATCGAATTGCCAGAGCGCGAGGTCGGAAGGGCCGAAATGGTTGTACACCACATCGAGAATGACCGCGATTCCAAGGCGGTGCGCGGCGCGGACGAAGCGCTTAAAGGCGTCCGGCCCGCCGTACGCGCCCTCCACCGCGAAGGGATGCGCCGGATTGTAGCCCCACGAAAGATCACCCGCGAACTCCGCCACTGGCATGACTTCCACGGCATTAATGCCCAGCCACTTCAGATAGCGCAGGCGGGGAATCGCGTCATCGAAGGTGCCTGGCTTTTCCGGATCGCTGCGAGCAAATGTCCCGATATGGAGCTCGTAGATGACCAGCTCGTTCCACGGCGGCGAGGTGAACGCGTCGTCCTGCCAGTCGAAATCAGACGCAAACACGATCCCGCTGCCCACCGAGTTCGTCACTCGAGTCGCGCGGGGGTCGATCCGCGTAAATTCCTCTTCACCGCGCCGAATCGCATACTTGTATTCGTCGCCCGCCGCCGCGCCGCTCACGGTCCCAAACCACTGTCCTTGGCCGTCCCGGGTGAGATTGTCGATCCCGCTCTTCCATTCGTTGAATGGTCCGACCACGGAAACCGCTTCGGCATGGGGCGCCCAGACTCCGAATGTCACTCCCTCCGCAACGATGGTGGCGCCGAGTCGGGGCGGTGGCGTGGCTCGTGCGGCTGGCGCGGCTGGTGCGGCGGGCGCCGGGGCGGGTTTTTCGGAGGTCATGGGATCAAGGCAGAATACCGGGAGTGACCCGTCTCGAGGGGAGGCGGGAAGGATTTGGGTTGGGACGCGGTCAGTCAGAGCGCGCAGATCATATTGCGAATGTTCTCCTCGGTCTCACCGATGCGCTGCTCCAGCCTGGAGAGGAGTTCGTCTTCCTTCCCCTCCACGAGTTCGAGGTCGGCGTCGGTGAGTTGGGGATACCTCTGCTTGAGCCTCCCCTTTATCTGATCCCAGGAATTGTTCAGTTGAAGCTTATTCATTTTTAGTTTTCGGGTGGGGACGCAAACCGGTCCGCAATTCTAGTGCCACGCGATTTCGGGGCGTCTGCGCCCCGCAGAAGCGACCGATTTCGCGTCGGGACTCGCCGCGTGCACGATTCGCGACCAAACGAATCGCACGACGCGTCGTGCATGCCGCCCGATGCGACGCTTCGAATGCAAGCCGGAAGCCGGCACTATCCACCCAAGAGCGACGGGCCGGGAAGCGGCGGCAGCGGCTTCGGAGCGGGCGCAGCCTCTCAGTCCAGCCGTCGTTGCCTCACGGCGATTCCTGTCGGGCCCGTCGCGGAGCCGATGCGTGATAGCGTCCGACACCATACGAGCGCTCCGTCGGCGACGCTGCGGTCGGCAAAGCAGGATTGCAGCGCGCCGCAGCTCGGGAGGTTCGGGCCGACTCTTTCCACCTGCATCACGACTGAAAGCTCGTGAACTCGCCGAGGGGCTTTCGGGTGATTGCCGGAACGCGAGCGCCTTCGGCTGGATATCCCACGACAAGGAGGAGAAACGGCTTCTCATGCGCCGGACGGTCGAGAATCGCATTCAGAAAATTCATCGGGCTGGGCGTGTGCGTGAGCGAGACGAGACCGGCGTGATGCAAGGCGGCGAGGAGGAAACCGGTCGCAATTCCTGCCGACTCCTTGGGGTAGTACGTGGGGTGCCGCGTTCCATCGGGTGCCGCGTAGGATTGGGCGGCGAAAATCGCGATGAGCCAGGGCGCGATAGTGAGGAAGGGCTTTTCCGGCCCGGTGCCGAGCGGCGCGAGGGCTGCGAGCCACGGTTCGGGAGCGCGTCCGGCGTAAAAAGCACGTTCCTCGGCCTCGGCTCCGTCTTGAATGCGCTGCTTCAAATCCGGCGCGGAGACGGCGACAAAATGCCACGGCTGCAAATTTGCCCCGCTGGGTGCGCACCCCGCCGTCCGGAGGCAATCCTCGATGACTTCGCGCGGCACCGGAGTCGGCGCAAAATCCCGCACCGTCCGGCGGCTCTGCATCCGCTCGTGGAACACGCGGGCGTTCGCCTTCATTTCCTGGAGGGGCAAAGGCGCAAAGCAGAGAGGTTCATCGACCATGTCCCATCCTCACCCCGGAAATGGGGAAGGCAGCAAGGAGAATCACGTGAGGACGCGTTCCGGAACTCCGGGTAAATTGTGTTCCCGGGGAAAGCGTGTGGATGACCGGGATGCGGCCACCGGGATCGCGGCCTGCCCGGGGGCGTCATCTCGCAAATGCCGCTCCGCTCCGAGCCGTTGAACGGCTCGCGATGCCATCGGTTGAAGCCCACGGGGACAAATCCAAACCGCTTGGGCCGAGCGGGAACTGAGCCGTACCATCTCCCGCCCCTCGCTCGACTCAATTCCAATCACCGCTTACTTCGTCGGGCGCTTCGGCAACTTTACTTTGGTTTTGACTTTGGCTTTCGCCTTCGTCGGTGCTTTCGGCCGCCGCTGCGGCGGTTCCGTCGTCTTCCCCTTCGGAGGAGCTTTCGCTTTGTCTGATGCGGATTTGCCCCCCCGTTTCCGGGCGGAAGCACCGGGTTTCGCCGCGACGTATTCGGCTGGGCGTTCCGCCACGAGCGCCGAAACGTCCGCGCCCGCCGAGATATCGATTCCGAAGACATCCGCGAGCGCATCGTCATCGAGCGCCGCGGCGCTCGGTCCCGCCGGAGCGGCCGCGGAAGCCGCACTGGTGATCAATTCCAGATGATCGGCGCCGCGCAGCAGGAAGAGCAGCGACGGTTCCGTGTCGAAGCGCGCGCCCACGCCGTATAACACCGCGGCGAGGTGCTTGCAGAGACCCGCCGAATCCGGGCAGGAACAGCGCATCCGAATTTCGCGCGGCCCGGGAAAGATGCCGCGATCCCGATCGGTGATGAGCCGCATGACGGCATCCGAGAGCCGACCCTGGAGCAGCTCCACGAGGGAATCGATCTTCCCCGCACTTTCGCCTTTGATCGATTTCCAGCGGGGGTTGGGCAGCGCATCGATCTCGATCGTGATGCGATACAAGCTCGAGCCCATTACCTGCGCCTCGATCGAGCCGCGCTTGATCTGGAGATCGATGACACTGCCGTTGCGCACGTACGTGCGGCCACGCGGCAGCCGGTTGGAGTAGTCGCTGAAGGATTCCAGGTGAACGCACCAGGCCTTGCCCCAAAACGTCCGGGCGATTGTATTCCCCTCGATTTTCACCGGCGAGAGCCGGACACCCTTCTTTGCTTGCTTGGCCGCTTCACGCTCAGCCTTGGCCTGCCGAACGTGGACTGGAACGTACGGTGGAAAGTGAAAGCCCCATCTCATGGAATCGGATCGGTGAAAAACGTCCTTTTACTCGTCGCCCACGGCAGCAGCAAGGTCGAGCGAGACGAATCGCATCAGGTCGTCATCCTTCATCTCCGTCAACGCGATCTCCCGGGCTCCGCCCAGCACGCCGGTGGCGAGCGATTGCTTGCTTTCGATCATGGCGTCGATCTTCTCTTCGACCGTGCCGCGGCAGACGAATTTGTGCACGAGCACGTTCCGGCGCTGGCCGATCCGATACGCCCGGTCCGTGGCCTGGTTTTCCACCGCGGGATTCCACCAGCGGTCGAAATGCACCACATGTTGCGCCTGCGTCAGCGTGAGGCCGGTCCCGCCCGCCTTGACGCTCAAAATGAAGAACGGTGGACCGTCCTCACGCTGAAAGCGCTCCACGAGCCCGCGTCTTTCCTTCACCTCGGTCCCGCCATGCAGAGTCAGGCCCGGCGCGCCGAAGACACCGCCGAGGAAATCGGCCAGTGGCGCCGTCATCTCCCGGAACTGCGTGAAGACGAGCACGCGCTCCTGGCGCGACGCGAACTCGGCCGCCAGTTCGCCCAGACGGAGAAACTTGCCGCTCTCTCCGGGCGTGAATTCACCCGTGCCCAGCCAGTGCGCGGGATGATTGCAGAGCTGTTTGAAGCGGGTGAGGAAAGCCAGAATCAGCCCGCGCCGCTGCATCGCCTCGGTTTCCGCCAGGCGACGGCTGAGTTCCCCGACCGATTCCGCGTAGAGCGCCGCCTGTCGTTTCGTGAGCGAGCAAAAAGTGCGCAGCTCGGTCTTGTCCGGGAGATCGGAAATGACGCTTCGGTCCGATTTCAGCCGGCGCAGGATGTAAGGCCGGACGAGTCGGCGCAACGGCGAAAACGCCTCGCCATCGGCGCTGCTCTCCGCGGTCCATTTCTTCGCCGCCCGCGAGAACTGCGCGGCCGGACCGAGCAGGCCGGGGTTCAGGAAATCGAAGATCGACCACAGATCGGCCAGGCTGTTCTCCACCGGTGTACCCGTCAGCGCCACGCGCATCGCTCCGCGTAGAGCCTTGGCCGCGCGCGTCTGTCGCGCTCCGGGATTCTTGATCGCCTGCGCCTCGTCCAGGATCACCGCGCCCCATTCGCGGGCCGAGATCCACGGCTGCTTGAGCAGCATGGCGTAAGTCGTCAGCACCAGATCGCGGCCGGCCAGTCCGCGCGCCGGATCGGCTCCCAGCGCCGCCAGAGCGGCGGGATCGAGCTCGGACGGATGCACGGCGAAGACGCGCAGAGTGGGGGCGAAGCGCTCGGCTTCCGCGATCCAGTTCCCCAGCAGAGAGGCCGGCAGCACGAGCAAAGCGGGCGCCGCCTCCGGATGCTCCGCCCGCCAGTGCAGGAGCGCCCCGAGCACTTGAATGGTCTTGCCGAGCCCCATGTCATCCGCGAGGCACGCCCCCAGCCCGAGTCCGGTGACGAAGCGCAGCCAGTGCACGCCCGCTTGCTGATACGGCCGGAGAGTCGCCCGCAGTCCAGGGGGCGGCGCATCGACCGCGAAGGCGGAGGGATCGCGCAGCGCGGCGAGCGTCTCCGTGAGCCATGCTCCCGCCGTGACGTGCGACCATTCCCGCACCCCGGGATCGACCGCGTCCTCCCCCACCCCACCGGATCCGCCGCCCCCCGCGAGCAGTCGCATGCCTTCGGCGAAACTCACGCCTTCCTCGCGGCGCGCTCGCTCCAGCCGGCGCCAGTGTTCCAGCACCGCTTTAATCCGGGCGTGATCGACCTCCACCCATTTCCCGCGGATCTGCACGAGGCCCTCGCCGGCGGCCGCGATCTGCTGGAGATCCTCTGCGGTGAGCGTTTCCCCGTCGAGCGCCAGCGTCGCATCGAAGTCCAGCAGCGAGCCCAGTCCGCTCCCCGCCGGCTTGCCCGCCCCGATCGTCACCCGCACGCCCGGCCGGGCCGCCCGCCCGCCACGAAACCAGTCGGGCACGCGCACGAGCAGTCCGCTCGCCTCGTAGTGAGGAATATCCTGGAGAAAACGGTGCGCTTCCCGCGGGGTCCAGCGCTGCGGCTGGAAGATCCGCTGCGAATCGGTCAACTCCCGCACGAGTCCACTCTTTTCCGCCGCGCGCTGCACCGGCGCGAGGAGCGAGAGCAGCGCGCTCCGATTCTGCGTCCCGGCGTACTCCTGCAGCGCGCGACCCAGCGGGAGATACTGCGGCCGGGCGGTCTCGGAGATCCGATGCGTGTACGTGGCGAGGAAGGCGAACGGGAACTCCGGGTCGCGCTTGTTCTCGGCCAGGTGAAACGTCACCCGCCCCACGAGATTCCAGAGCGGATGCCGCGCCTTCAGCCAGGCCTGGGCGCCCTCAGCGTGCGCGCCCATTTCCCGGCGCACGTGGGTGTCCAACTCCTGCCAGAGCGCCTGCAGGGTTTCCGGACGCAGGTATTCCGCTCCGGTCATGGGCGGAGCCGTCTCCACGAGGAGCTCGCATTCCGCTTCCGTCGGCGGGGCGATCGCCGTCACCTCGGTGAGGTCCGCCGTCTGGCAGAGAGCCGTGAAATAGCGTCGCGCTAGTCGGCGCCAGAAGGCGGCCGGCGGTGGCAGCAGCGTTTCCATTGCCCGCGTGGCGAGATGGAGCAGGAGAGCGGCCGAACCCTCGCTGGCAGCGGACCGGAGCGCTTCCGCCACCCGCGGATCGAGCGCGCCGGCCGCGGTTTCTTCGAAATGCAGCACGCCATGCGGCGTGAGGGAGACGGCCATCGGCCAAAGTGCGGACCGTGCCACCGGCGTCAATCAATCGCTCGGGAAGCTCCCGGCCGCGCGGCGAAGCGGGAAAGGGCTGGCGGTGTGCGTTGATGGCAGCTTCTCGGCGGGGCTCGGAGCCGAGCGGCGAGGAGCCGTGATCACGCAGGTGATCCCCCGGCCGGACGGAAAGGTTCTCGTCGCCGGCGCTTTCTCGAGCGTGAATCGCGAAGCGCGGCGCGGACTGGCGGTCTTGAACGTGGATGGATCGACCGACCTTGGATTCGTGCCCGCATTGGACTCCACCGGTCAGGCGGTGGACAACGCCGGACGCGTTTTCATCACCCAAGCCATCCCCGCGCGAAACGTGAACGTCATCTCGCGTCTGACCGCCATCGGCGCGCCAGACGCGACGTTCGCCTCGGCGGAGCTGAGCTTCGCCGAATCTCTCTTCGCTCAGCCCGATGGGAAACTGCTGGTCGGGTCATCCTCCACCGCCCCGCCGCCTGCCGTTTCCGGTCTCCTGCGCTTCAATCTCGATGCAAGCGATTGCCTCTTTGCCGTCGGCTCGAAGAATGCTTGCTTTTGTGGCCTCATTCCTCGCGCCTAGCTAACAGCGCCTGTAATGCCCTGCACCTAAAATTGTAGTGGGATCGATCATCAAACGCGACCCTCCGGAGAGTCTTCATTCTCACTAATGCGGATATATCACCGGCAACAAAATCGGTGTTACCTAAGAACGAAATTCCGTCAGAGCCGCAGCTTTGTGCAGAAGCTTCTCTACACTCCCCCGGGGACCCATCGAATCAAATCTAAATGACTGAGTGGCGGCTGGAATCGGCGCTAAATCCAGTTTCTTCATTCCGACCAACTGCAATTTTTCCACCTCGCGCAGCCCTTCAAGGCTCAACAATGTCAGCTTGGAGCACCCGTGAACATAAATTTCGTCGAAGCGCCCACATTCGGGCAAGTGAATCTTTGCGATCTCCTTCATCCCGACGGTGCGCAACGACGCGAGATTCGCATACCGTGATAAATTCAGAAGGCGATCAGATGAAATTATGCGATCAATATTGATGCTCTCTATTAAAGTCGGGAGGATGCATTTTGAAACATCACAATCCGACAAAGCAATCGTGATTATCCGAAGAGATTCCAGCGCTTCAAAATCTGTATTGCTGCCAGTTGGCACCATCAAGACCAACTGGCGTAGTGCTTTCAGGGTTCTGACCCACCCAAGGTCAACTTCCGCAAAAGCCTGGATAGACAAAAATCGAAGGTTGGGAAATCGTGCCAGTACTGACGTTTGTCGATCCCAACCATTTCTTTCGAAAAGCCTGAGGCCTGAAACGTCTGCGCCACAACACATTTTCTCTACCGCTGGGGTCCAAGGACCGCAGAGATCTAGTTCGAGACCATACGGTCCGATTGAGAGGCTCGATTTCATCGTCAACTCAATCACTTCCTTTGTAGCTACGGGGTTAAAGCCACCCCGGTAACTGGTTCACTCGGCAGAGTTACAAACAATTTACCCTGGTATCGGGAAACCCTCAGCTCATGGGAGAAGGCAAGGCCATTTAACAGGTGATTCCAGGTTCCCGAATTCGTCTCCACGTAGTAAATCGCGGGATATTTGGAAATGTAAGCGGACGCTTTCCCCGAATAAATGACGCGCTCGTTGATATTTGCCGTCACAAAGGAAAAAGCGTCAATTAAAGTAACGTCTTCGAACGAAATCTGCTCGATTGCTTTAGCCTTGTATTCAATCTGAATTGTATCTTTTGAGTCGCCCGCGCTGATGTCTGCGACGGCGACAATTGACACAGCGATTAAGAGCGCGATGGCTTTCATATCAGAGGCATTTGTAACATGGAATTAATCCGCGTCGACGAAGACATTCTCCCGCCGATCCCCGCGCGGTGTACTCACCCAGCCTCACCCAGTGTGAATCGCATCTGCCTTCGCATCCAGTCAGACTGCAAGCGACTGGCGCGACCCGTCAAGGCTTAACCACCTGAATGTCGGCGTGACATCAAAACCGGAAAAGTGCGTGCGATCAAAACCGGAATTTTTTCTTTGGGGTGAAACGTGTTGGTGTCGAGCTGGGTGATGGGGAGGTTTTTGTGGGGGGTGGCGCGGTGGTGGGAGTGGAGTTCT
>JBBQFQ010000067.1:0-29388 GCA_038322235.1 Chthoniobacterales bacterium | reverse complement strand
GCCGTGGGGCTGGCGCCGGAGGCGGCGGGGGCGGAGCGGGAGCGGGAGCGGGAGCGGGAGCGGGAGCGGGAGCGGGAGCGGGAGCGGGAGCGGGAGCGGGAGCGGTGGGTGCGGCGGGTGACGGCGTCGGAGCCTCGGCGGGAGCATCTGTCGGGCTGAACGAGGGCAGGGGCGCAACCGAGCGGGACTCGACATGGGAGATCACATCGCCCTTCGTGATGCGACCGCCCTTACCGGTGCCCGCGACGCCCGCGGGATCGATCTGCTCTTCGGTGAGCATGCGCCGGACGGCCGGCGATTGTTCCCCGACCGCAACGGGCGCCGCCGCGGCGCTCGCTGGAGCCGCGACCGCTGCGGCCGGAGCGGCCGCGGTTTCGTCGACCGTTGCCACGACCTGGCCGATTTTTACCTCGTCTCCTTCCTTGACGAGCATGGTGATGATGCCGCCTGATTCGGCGGCGACCTCAGAGGAAACCTTGTCGGTATCGAGCGTGAAGACGGCCTCGTTCGCCTTCACGTAGTCGCCGCTTTTTTTGTGGATCGCGGCGATCACGCCGGAAGTGATGGATTCGCCGACGGCGGGGACTTTGATTTCGATCATGGGAAGAGTTGGGGAGGAGGGGATCTCAGGCGGCCGCGCGGGCCTCGTCTGCATCTGAACTGATTCGAACCACGTGCGAAACATCGATCAACTCCCAGCCGCCGGAATCGCGCACGACGAGGACCATTTCCTTCGTGGGAAAAAGGAAGAGGTGGTCCGCGTGCGGAACCCCAACGGCGCGGCCGTCCGCCGCGTGAATCAGGAAGGGGCGGAAAGGGGCCGCCGTGGTGAGAGCCTTCAGATCATCGAACATTTCGGAAAGAATGTAGGCGGGAGGGGCAAAGCGACAAGGCGGCCATCAGATCAAAGCGAGAGCGCCTTTTCCACCACTTCCTTTTGCTCGAGCTTGTGGCGGGTGAGCGATCCGACCGCGGGCGAGGCGCTCGCTTTGCGCCCAACGTAGTAGATCGCCTGGGGCGCGGGCATGACTTCCGAGAGGCGCGGGCTGATGTAGGACCAGGCGCCCATGTTTTTCGGTTCCTCCTGGCACCACATCCATTTCCGGGCGGAGCGGTAGGGGGCGAGCATCGCCTTCATCTTGTCCACGTGGAGCGGATAGAGCTGTTCCACGCGGACGATCGCGACGTCCGCCATTTCGGCCGAATCGCGCTTCGCGATGAGGTCGTAGAAGATCTTGCCCGAGCAGAGCACGATCTTCGTGGCCTTCGCGGCGCCCGCACTGGCCGGCGATTCCAGCACCTCCTCGAAGGTCCCGTTCGTGAAGTCTTCCGCCCGCGAGATCGCCACTTCGGCGCGCAGGAGGGATTTGGGCGACATGACGATCAGCGGTTTCCGGAACTCACGCTTCATCTGCCGGCGGAGCAGGTGGAAGTACTGCGCCGGGGTGGTGACATTGCACACCTGCATGTTTTCCTCGGCGCAGAGCTGGAGGAAGCGCTCCACCCGAGCGCTCGAGTGCTCCGGGCCCTGACCTTCGTAGCCGTGGGGGAGGAGCAGGACGATGCTGCTGGGCCGCGCCCACTTCGACTCCGCGGCGGCGATGAAATTATCGATCATCACCTGCGCGCCGTTCGCAAAATCACCGAATTGAGCCTCCCAGAGGCAAAGCATCTGCGGGAAATCCATCGAGTAGCCGTAGTCGAAGCCGAGCACGCCCGCCTCGGACAGAGGCGAGTTGTAGACGCAGAACTGAGCCTGGTCGCTCGCGAGGTTGTTCAGCGGAATGTACCGGTCCCGCGTCTCGACATCATAGAGAACGGAGAGCCGGTGACTGAATGTGCCGCGGCGGCTGTCCTGGCCGGAAAGTCGCACCGGCACGCCCTCGAGGAGGAGCGAGCCAAAGGCGATCGCCTCCCCATCGGCCCAGTTGAAGGGGCCGCCGTTCTGGAAGGCGGTCGCGCGCCGCTCCAGCAGTGTCTTCTTCAACTTCGGGAAGACCTTGAGGTTTTCCGGCGCGTGGCTAAGCGCCGCGCCGATCGTGGTCAGCACTTCCGCCGAGATCGCCGTCTCTGCGGGCGTGTGGGTGTAGGGCGGCTGGAAAATCGCGGTGGAACCGCTGAATTTTTTCACCTCTCCGCTTTCACCGCTCGGGATCAGCGCGGCCTTGGCGGCCTGATAGTTCGATTCGAGCTGCGCCTCGAGTTCGCTCCGCAGCGCGGCGACCTCCGCTTCCGTCAGCCGGCCCTTGGCCACGAGATCCTGGGCATAATGCTGCGCGATGCTCGGACGGCTGTTGATCTTCGCGTACATGTCCGGCTGCGTGAACGCGGGCTCGTCCGCTTCGTTGTGGCCGTACTTCCGGTAGCCGATGAGGTCGATGAAGATGTCCTGCCCGAACTGCTGGCGGAAGGCGACCGCGATCCCCGTCACGGCGCAAACCGCTTCGGGATTGTCGCAGTTCACGTGGAAGACCGGCGCCTCGATCATCTTGGCGATATCGGTGCAGTAGGGTGTGGAACGTCCGTCCTCCGGCACGGTGGTGAAACCGATCTGGTTGTTCACCACGACGTGCAGGGAGCCACCGGTGGTGTAGCCGTGGAGCTGCGACATGTTCAGCACCTCTGCGGTGATGCCCTGGCCGATGACCGCCGCGTCGCCGTGGAGGAGCAGCGGGAGCACCTTCTTTCGTTCCTTCGTATCGCCGCGGACCCGCTGACGCGCCCGCGCCTTCCCTTCGACCACCGCGTTCACGATCTCGAGGTGACTCGGGTTCGCGGCGAGGCGGATGTCTACCTTGGCAGATCCCACATCGCGCGAAGTCTCATAGCCGAGATGATACTTCACGTCCCCGTCGCCGTGGGACAGGTCGGGCAGGTAGTTTTCCGTGAACTCCGCGAAGATATTGACGAGCGACTTGCGGAGGAAATTCGCGAGAACGGCGAGTCGGCCGCGATGCGCCATCCCGATCACGATCTCTTCGATTCCGCCGGCCGGGCACGCTTCGAGGAGCGCTTCGAGCAGCGGCAAAAGGCTCTCGCAGCCCTCGATGGAAAACCGCTTTTGGCCGACGTAGCGGGTATGGAGGAAGCGTTCGAACAGTTCGGCTTCGAGCAGATGCCGGAGGATGGCCGTCTGCGTGGCGACATCCGGGCTCGGAGCGCTCAGGTTTCGCTCGATCCGCTCGCGGAGGAACTCGCGCTGCGCAGGATGCGAAATGTGCATGAACTCCGCGCCGATCTGGCCGCAGTAAATGTCCTGGAGTCGGGCGATCTTCTCGCGGAGCTTCATGGCGCGTCCATCGCCGAAGGAGGTCGTGGAGACTTCGCGGTCGAGATCAGCCTCGGTGAACCCGAGGGCCGTCAGATCGAGGAGCGGCTGGACGGGCGTGCGGGCTTTGAGTGGATCGAGATCCGCCAGCGTATGGCCGAGCGAACGATACATCCGCACCAAATTTTCGAGCTTGAGCTGGAATTCGAGGTCGAACGCCGGGGTCGTGGGCTCCGCAGCGGGTAAAGTCGCTGGGGCAGCCGCGGGTGCGCTGGTCGGCACTGACGGTGCGGTTGCAGGAACGCCAGCGCGCTTCTGCATTTCGGCAAAGCCGAGTTCGAAGCCATCGAAGAACGCCGCCCAGTTGGCATCGACCGAGTCCGGGTCCTGCTTCCACTTGGCGTAGTTTTCGTCGAGCAGGTCAGCGTTCCACGGAGAGGCGAGGGAGGATCTCATGATTTGGGCGGAGTCGGGAAAAGGGAAGATCAGGTCCGCCGGCGTCGGCCCCCGACGGGGAAAAAGGCTGCCGTCGCGGGCCCGTGGCATCCGTGCGGGGCCCGTGGGATGAAGCCGGGAGGCGTCTTCACGAAGCGGGGCGGGAAAGTACGGAGCATGAGTCAGAAATCAAGAGCAGCTGAACTTCCGTTGCGCCCGACTCTCGCCGGACGCGTCTCCGACGGCCGGATTGACACTTCCCGCCCAGCGCCCATTCTCGTTTCCATGATCCGTGCCCCCCGCCTGCTCCTGCCGCTCGCTCTAGTGCTTGCCGCGCCTCTCGCCTTCTCGCAGGACCGCCCGCTCACTTTCGATCCGTCGTCCGAGCCGGCCGTGCTCGCCGTGGCCCGCGTCCAGCCAGCCGTCGTCAATATCAACACTGAGCGTGTCGTGCGCACGCAGGTACAGGATCCGTTTGACTCGTTCATCAGCGAATTCTTCGGTCAGAGCCCAGGCGGCGGCGGCGGACCCCGCACGGAGCAAAGGAAGCAGCGCAGCCTCGGCTCCGGCTTCGTGGTCGATCCGGAGGGCTACATCATCACGAACGAACACGTGGTCGAACGTGCCGCGGATTTGAAGATCTCCGTCTCGTTCCCGGATGGTTCCACTTACGACGCGAAATACATCGGCGGCGATCGGCAGTTCGACCTCGCTCTCATCAAGATCGAGAAAAAAGGTTCGAAGCCATTTCCCTTCATCGAGCTTTCCAAGCCCTCACCCAACTACCTCGGACAGACCGTCCTCGCCCTCGGAAATCCCCTCGGATACAAGAGCTCGGTCAGCCGCGGGATCCTCAGCGCGAAAGACCGCGAGATCACCGTCGAGGACGTGAAATACAAGAAACTCCTCCAGACCGACGCCGCGATTAACCCCGGCAATTCCGGCGGTCCGTTGATCGATCTCGCCGGTCAACTCTGCGGCGTGAACTCCGTCCGCCTCGCCTTCACGCCCGATCGGGCGCCCGTTCAGGGCATCGGCTTTGCCATCCCGGCGGAGGTCGTCGCGGAGAAGTTCGCGCTGTTCCGTCAGCAGGCTCGCTCCCCTCGCACCGCCGATGCCGGGCGAAGCGGCGGCGACGTGAATCCGGCGGCGATCAATGAGGCTTTCTCGAAGATCCCTTGGGAAGGCGGCCTGAAGGGCCGTACTCCCAGCGCCAGCACCCCGAACATGCCGACGGTGACCAAGCTTTTCGGGATGACGCTGCAGGCGCTGACTGAGGATCTCGCGGCGGCGTTCGGGATCAAGCGCGAGGGCGGCGTGCTCATCAGCGACACCGAACCTGGCAGCCCGGCCCGCGAAGCTGGCCTGCGCAAGGGGCTCGTGATCTATCAGGTCGGGCGGAACATCGTCAGCACCCCGGAGGATGTGGAAAAACTGATCCACGATGTGAAGCCCGGCACCGAGGTCGATTTCGTCGTCGGCACCAGCGGACGCCGGCTTCCGTTTGGTCTCGGCAGTACGGGCGCCGAAAAGAAGACGCTCGCGCTGACCGCGCGCTGAGCCGGAGCGAGGCCGGGGCTTGTCACTTGGGAGGGGTGAGGTCCCGCTCGATCCGAAACTCCGCTCCGACTCCCACCCAGCGCGGACCGTAGCCCGTGGGCGCTGACTCCCCTCGCACCGGCGCCGACGCTTCCGCCAGAGAGGCCATGCCGGCCGCGACCGCCGGTCGAGCAGGTGCGCGCCCCACCAAGCGGGTCGGCTGATCGCTCGCTCCGTCCTGGAAGGGGGATCTCCGCGCGTCTTCGTTCAACCTGTCCGCTCTGGCCGCGCCTGCGGGTCGATCAAGCGCGCGGCGCGGAGGCCGGATTCGATCGCGCCCTCGACCCAGCCGGACTTCAACGTCGTGAAATCGCCGGCAAAGGCGACGCGATTGTCGGCCGTCTTCCACTCGTTTATCACCCAGCCCTGGCCCAACGGGATGTCGGCAAATGCGGCCTTGATCCACGGCTGATCAGGCCAGGAGAATTCGTCGAGGAGCACCTCGTCATCCAGCAATCCGGGCAGGCTCCCGCGAAACCGCTTCAACAGATCTTCCTTCCGCGTGGCTTTCGGCGCCGTGAGGTAGTTCCGCGCATTGTCGCCCGTCAGGTAGAAAAACACGTTACCGAATCCGCCCGGCTCGTTCCCGGTGATGTCGACGACTCGCTCCCACGGCTCATCGCTTCCCGCCATCGGCCAGCCGCGCAGGCCCTGACCCAGCCACGCGGGCGACTTCGTTTGCGTCACCATCTTCACCACCGGCGACCAAGAGAGCGTCTCGATCAGTTTCTGCTTCCCCGCGCTCCACGCGGGATGCACCGCGATGTCCTTCAATACCGTGAAGGGAATGGTGCAAATAACGGCGTCGGCCGACCACTCCTTCCCACCGCGAGTGAAGACACGCACCCGGCCCGCATCGCTTCGATCGATTGCTTCCACCGGCTGATCCAGGTGAATCCGGTCGCCGAGCACCGCTGCCATCGCCTGCGGCAGCCGGTCGTTCCCACCCGCGATCCGCATCAGGATCTGATCACCGAAATGGTAGGCGAGATCGGGGAGCATCGCGAGTACGCCCTGATGGGAGTTCCCGGCTCCGGCATGGCAGTCGAGCAGACCCAGCCAGTCGCGCGAAGCGCCGTGGTGCGCCACCAGCTCGCCGAGACTCAGCCGATCGATCCGTTTCAACGTCTCTGGATCCGGCCAGTCTTCGCGCAGGCACGTATCGAGATCGAGTCCCGCCGCGGCGAGGTAATGCCCGAGCCGCGAAGCCAGTGTCACATTTCGCTCGGCCGGCGAGAGCGCCCACGGCCAGCGATCAAGAAACGCGCCGTCGCCGGTCTTACCCCCCAGCCGATACCTTGGCAGGCCGTCGTTGAGGGTGAGAAGAGGCAGCTCAAATTTGCTGATGTAGCCGAGCACCAGCGGCATGTTCGCGCGGAAGTGGCCACCGCCGCCTTCGCTGTGCTGGCCGCCTTTCAGCGGCAGCGAAATCAGGCGTCCCCCCACGCGATTCTGGTATTCGAGCACCGTCACCTCGTGCCCGCGTCGATGCAGCGCGAGCGCTGCCGTCAGGCCCGACATCCCCGCCCCGAGGACGAGCACCTTCTGCTTTGCTTCAGGTGAAGGCGATTCGGCCGCGGCGGTCCGGCGGGAGAGGCCGAGCGCCAGCGCGGCGGCAGAGAGCGCGCCCGCTTTGAGGAGATCACGACGGGAGAGGGAAGCAGGCGGAGTCATTCGGGTCGGGGAACGCGCTGGATGCTGCGCGCAGCAAAGCGAAGGAGCGAGGCCAATGATTGCTCAATGATCGAGCTGAGCAGACGACCCATCGCTGCAACGCGATCCAACCGCTTTTCGTCCGGGTCGTTCCCATCCCTCCGTGCAAAGGTCCAGCGCAGCGGGCAGAAGCAAGCGGCCGCACGCGGGCTGCATCCGGAGGATCGAGCGCTTCCGCCACGCCGACCCGGAGCATGCGAAATGAATCCCAAAAAATTCTCACGGACGGGTTGACGCGCTCGGGACGCTTGGCTGGCTCAGGTGTGAAAAAACAAACCATTGGAATTGCGGTCTTTACCGCCCTGCTTCTCTTTCTCGGTCTGGCGCTTCCGGCCCGGGCGGAGAGCGAGTTGGACTTCAAGCTCGTCAACCGGACCGGCTACGACCTGAAGGAATTGTTCATCGGTCCGACGTCCTCCGAGGATTGGGGGGATAACATCCTGAAGCGCCCGCTCAAGGATGGGGCCAGCATCGAGATCAAGTTCAACCCGAAAGCGAGCGCCGCGAAATGGGACCTCAAAGTGGTCTATGAAGTAGACGACACGTCCGTGCAGTGGCTCGGGTACGACCTGAAGGAAATCACGACGATCACGCTCTTCTACGACAAGAAGACTGATAAGACGTCCGCGAAGACGGAATAGCGATCGAGGTTAAGCATTTTGCGCCCGCGCTGAAGCAGCGCGGGCGCCGCGATGAGTCCGCCGCAACGCGCTCGGAGCCTTCCTCTGACCGTTGCTACCCCTCAGATACGGGATGCGACTCTTGATGTTTCCTTGAAGCGTGCGCTCTTGGAGACTGGAATGAATGGATCCCATCATGGATGGGACGAGAGCATTTTGGGCCAGAGTGAGATGGGCTAAGAGAAGCGGCAGGCTGAGACGGGGCGCGGGGATCCGATATGTCACAAGGTGCCGGTTGTCGGGCTCCGGATTCGCGCTACGGCAGCGGATGATCAAACACCTCATGGGCGCCCTCCTGGCGCTCTCGTTCGTTACCGCCCCTGCCTACGCCAAAGTTTTCAAGCTGCCGGAGAAGAAGCCGGTGCTTTCCGTCAGCATTCCGGACGACTGGAGCCCGGAAGAAATCGATCACGGCGTCAAAGGCCAGTCCGAGGATGACGCCATCTTCATCTCGATGGAGTCCACCCGGAGCGAAAAGGGCATGGACTCGATCATGAAGAGTACCTTCGATATGCTCGCAGAGCACAAGGTCGTCTTCGACAAGGACAAGAAGAAGAGCCAGAAGTTCAAGCTCGCGGGCCAGGACGCGGAAGAGATGATCTTCACCGGCACCGATGAAGATGGCCCCGCCACGATCACCATCACTATCTTTGCCGTGGGCGAAGACGTCTTCGTGCTGACCTACTGGGCGACGACTGCGAAGGCGGCCAAGCACTCGCCCGACGTCGCGAAGATCGTGCAGAGCATCAAACTCTTGAAGTAATTCGAATCGGTCCGTAGGCGATCTGCCTGCCGCGACCGATCCAGGCGGTGACGCCAAGCCCCAGCGCGAGAGCCGCGAAGAGAAGCGGCTGTTGCGACTGGGGCGATCCGCCGGCGAAATCGAGGCCGGGGATAAAATGCGCCGGGCCGGCATACCACCACGCCGTGTAGAGCGCCTCGAAGAACTTGCCGCTCCCGGTCCAGACGCCGAGGGCGAGGGCGAGCGCCGGAACGAAACAAACGCAGGCCAGAACCGCGCCCAGCGCGGGAGCGTCGGCGGCGAGGAGCGCACGAAGGATAGGTCCCGATCCGGCGGCCAGCGCGCAGAGCCACCCGGCGAGGTACGTCGCGAGGAATTGCCATCCGAGGGGCGAGGGGGCGGAAAAAATAATCGCGCTCGTGCCGAAGCGAGACTCCCGGCTCCCGAGCTGCGACCAGACCGTCACCGGCCAGATCCACGCGGCCAGCGCCGCGGCGGAATTGACGTAGCCGGCGACGACACAGCCGAGGAGTGTCAGCCACCACCACCACGGGCGGCCGAAGAGGAGGAGGCGCAATTCCGAAATCACGAGCCCCGTCAGCCGCGAGCGGGCGAAGCCGGCGGAGGTGACGACGCTCGCGAGGCTTCCATAGAGCGCCGCGGCGGCGGCGGTTTCGTCGCCCGGGGCTTCCTTCGCGGGGTCGCGAAACCGGGGACGCCCGCGGGCGGGATCGAAGCGGCGAAAGAACGCCGCGGCGAGCAGCGCGACGACGATCGCAAGGGCGATCCACGTTAGGCGCCAGCCGATCATCGATCCGGTCCACTCGAATCCCTCCCAGACGAAAGTCTGCAGCGATGCTTTTCGCCCGTCGCCGATCGTGAAGGCGAAGCCGTTCTGGTAGTCCGGGTGCACCGATCGGAGCTGAGCCTGGAGTGGTCCGATCAGCGTGCCCATTCCCGTGAAATCGAAGCCACGATGTTTGACGCCCGCCGCGACCAAGGCACCCCAGAGGAAGAACCAGAGCACGTTCCCTCCGCCGGAACGCATGAGCGGGAGCGTCTCGAAAAGCACCGCGAGCGCGGCGACGAAGGCGAGCGCCGGCACCGCGATGAAGAGCAGGGGTGAGGCGAAGGCCCAAAGGTGAAACTCGCGCGACTCGCCGGCGAAGAACTGGAGGACGATCGCGCCGAGGGCGAGCACGAGGAGCATCGACGCCAGCACCGCAAAGTTGCTCAGCGCCTTGCCGAGGGTGTAGGCGGCATTCGAGAGCGGCGTGGCGGCGAGCACCCGACCGACGCCGGTGCTCTCGTCTCGCGCGATCGTATTCTTCACGAGATAGAGGCCGAACCAAGAGAGCAGTACCGACGTGAGCAGCGCCATCATCAACCCGAGCCACGCGGAATTGAAGACGCCCCGGTATTGATCGAGCGAGAGCACGATCTCACCGCGGGCGGTCTCAACGACGAGGAACGCCATCGCGGCCAGCGTGACGAGGAAGCCGTAACGCCGCGTGCGCTCGAGGAAATCGGCCCGCGCGACGTGGTAGATGAGGCGTGGATTCATCACGCGGAGATGCTGGCGCGATGGGAGATGAGCGCATCGAGATACGCATCCTCCAGCGTGGGCGGGAGCGGCCGGGCGCCGGGCGGCGGTGTGGCCGAGACGAACCGGATCTCGACGCCATCACTCCGGCGCATGGTTCCGCTGATCTGGAACTCTGGCTTGCGCTGCGCAAGCTGATCGCCGGGAACGATGATCGACCAGACCCGACCCTCCACGCGGCGGAGCATCTCCTCAGGGGTGGACGAAAGGAGCAGACGGCCCTCCTGGATCAACGCAATCTGCGTCGCGACCGCTTCGACATCGGAAACGATGTGGGTGGAGAGGATGACGATGCGTTCGCCGGAAAGCTCGGTGAGGAGATTGCGGAACCGGACGCGCTCCTCGGGATCAAGCCCCGCGGTCGGTTCGTCCACGATGAGGAGCCGTGGATCGTTCAGGAGCGCCTGGGCGATGCCGAGCCTCTGCCGCATGCCGCCGGAGAATCCGCCGATCGCGCGCTTGCGGGCGTCCGAGAGATTCACGAGCACAAGGAGTTCCTCGATGCGACCCTTCGCGGCCCCGGAATCGAGGCCCTTGATGGCGGCGAGATAGGTGAGGAATTCCACCGCATTGAGATGTGGATAGACGCCGAAATCCTGCGGCAGGTAACCGAGGGTGCGGCGGAGCGCATCGGGATCGCGCCCCACATCCACGCCGTTCCACGCGAGCGAGCCCGAACTCGGCTCCGTCACGGTCGCGAGGATGTTCATCAACGTCGTCTTCCCGGCGCCGTTCGGACCGAGGAGCGCGAGCACCCCAGGTCGAAGCGTGAGGGTGAAGGGGTGAAGCGCGACGTGTTTGCCGTAGCGCTTCGTGACCTGTTCGATGCGGAGTTCCAAGGCGGGGGGAAGGAGAAGACTGAACATCGAACGTTGAACGTTGAACGTCGAACTTTGAAGGCCGGAATTGCCCCGGTGAGCGAAGCGTTCGAAAACAAAAGCGCCGCGGGCTCGGGGGCGAGCACGCGGCGGGGAGGGAATGATTCCCGGTCAGGTCACCGGCGAGGCGCTGGGCGTCCCTCGGTTCGGAGGAAGGGGCGGAAGGGGCGGAACCGGCGGGACCGACGGGGTGGAAGGCACGGAGTCCTCGAAGAGCACGTCGAGATCGAGTTCCTCGTCGTTCGAGGCCGTTCCTTCGGGCTTCTTTTCGGCCGGAGGACGGGACTTCTCCATCTTCTCCAGCCGCTCCATCCACATCGGTGGAACCTTCTTCCGCTCCTCCTCGGTGTTGATGGGACCCGTGAAGGCGACAGACCCGTCGAGATTGCGGGCCGTGAGCGTCCGCTTGCCGTCGGTCGTCACGACTTCAAGCTCGCCCTTGTCGTCGCGGAGGATCATCCGGGCATTGTTCAAGTTCGTCGAAGTGCTCTGCTCACTGCCGTCCTTGCCGCGGCGGACGCTGAGCCGGTTGCGGAGTTCGCCGAGCGGGCCGCCTTCCTTGAAGAGATCGCGCGGGATCGATCCCGGCCCCATCAGATCGCGGAGCACGCGGAGCGGACCGGGGCCGGCTGACATCGCGTCGGGCACGCGCTTCGCGAGCTTCGCCGTGACCTTCTCCTCCTGGCCGCGCCGGAGGAGCGTGAAGACGACGTCGTCGCCATCCTTTCCGGCTCGGATCAACGCGGAGAGCTGGTCGGCTGAAGCGAGGCGCTGATCACCGAGGGACTTGAGGATGTCGAAGCGCTTCAATCCCGCCACGGCAGCGGGACTGTCGGGCACGACGCTCTCCACGACGAGACCAAACCCGGCCGGCAGACCGAGTTGTTCCGTCATGGCGGCGGAAGCGGGGACCGCGACGACGCCGAGGAAGGTGACGGGTTCACGCTTGGGCGCGGCCGGGATGGCGGGCGTCGCTGGAGTCGCGGGTGGGGCGGGGGCCGCCGGGGTCGCGGGCGTTGCCGGCGGCGCCGGTTTTTGGCCAAAGAGGGGTGCGCTCGAAAGCAGACAGGCGAGGCCGACGGACGCGGTGAGCAGGGTTCGTTTCATGGTTTTGGGTTCGGGTCGGAGAGAGTGGGGGTGGGGATCAAAACGCGCGGGCCGGCGAGGTGAGCACCTCTTCGCGCGGGAAGGAGACGAGCAGTTGCGCGCCGCTCGCGGGATCGCGCCAGCGGAGCGTGTCCTCGAACTTCATCCGCACGCGGCGGATGGTGCGGCCGTCCGGCGCGCTCGAGAAGCCTTCGTCGACGACGGAGACCGGCGTGCTGACGACCGGCTCGCTCTCCCAGGCGATCGCGGGGGTGGGCGGTGCTTTGCCCGGAGCGAAGCGCCAGATGCCGGCGGTGAGCACGACCGCGGCCGCCCACGCGAGCGGATGGCGGAAGTGAGAAATGAAAGGCCGCACCTTCGGAGCGGGCAAAAGGTCGGCGGCCACGCGCTGCTCGAGTTCCCGTGGCGGCGGGGCGGGAACGAAGGCGCGTAGTTGGTCAGACAGGGCGTCGAGTTCGTCTTTCATGGCGGAGAGAGGGTGGGGGGAAGCAGTCGGCGCAGAGATTCCAACGCGTAACGGAAACGCGAGCCCGCGGTCGCCTCGGGGATGCGAAGGAGTTTTGCGATTTCCGGGAAACTCAGCTCGCCCCAGATGCGCAGGACCACGACCTCGCGCTGCTCCGCCGGGACGCGGGCGAGCGCGGCGGAAAGCGTGTCCGCCCGTTCCCGCTGCTCGATCGGACACTGGAACCAGGCGACGTCGTCCGTCCCGCTCGTGGCCGTTTCCTCCCGGCGCCGGCGGCGGAGATCGCCGCGGAGGAGGTCGAGCGCGGCGGTACGTACCGCGGCAAAAAGCAGCCCGGGTTCGCGGGCGGCCTCATCGCCGCGCTGACGCCAGCAGCGCACGAAGGCGTCCTGAACGATGTCCTCGGCATCGGCCGGAGCCGCCGCCCACTGCCGGGCGTAGAGGAGAAGTTTCGGCGCAAAGGCGGCAAACGTTTCGCGCCACGCCTCGCCGCGCTCGGCCGGGGAGACGAGGGCGGTGGGGAGGGCGGCGGAAAACATCGGGCGGACCGGAATCAACGTTTCATCCATGCAAACGCCACCGCGAGCCCAAAGCATTCAACCGATCTTGCGGAGAACGCGGGAACGACGACGAGCGCGACCCTTGCGCCCGGGCCCGCGTTGCGTTCAGGTCCCAGTCCGCCCGATGATCGAAGCCGAACGCCTGACCAAACGCTATGCCGGACACACGGCGGTGAACGAGCTCTCGTTTCAGGTGGCCCGCGGCGAGATCGTGGGCTTCCTCGGTCCCAACGGGGCCGGGAAGACGAGCACGATGCGGATGCTCTCCTGTTTCCTGCCGCCGACCGCCGGCCGGGCGCGGGTGGCCGGATTCGATGTCATGTCGCAATCTCTCGAAGTGAGGCGCCGGCTCGGCTACATGCCGGAGAATACGCCGCTCTACCCCGACATGCGGGTCCGCGAATTCCTCTCCTACCGCGCCGCGATCCGCGGTCTCGAACGGACGCGCGCAAAGCGCCGCCTCGGCGAGGTACTCGAACTTTGTTCGCTCACCGACGTCGGCGACCGGATCATCGGCCAGCTTTCCAAAGGCTACCGACAGCGCGTGGGCCTGGCCGATGCGCTCCTGCACGAGCCCGAACTTCTGATTCTGGATGAGCCGACGATCGGCCTCGATCCGCAGCAGATCCGGGCGGTGCGCGACATCATCCGCGGCCTGGCGGGAAAGCACACGGTCCTCCTCTCCACCCATATTCTCCCGGAAGTGGAGGCGACCTGCTCGCGCGTGATCATCATCAAACGCGGTCGCATCGCCGCCAGCGGCACGGCCGCTGAGTTGGTCGCACAATCGCAGATCGCGAACGAAGTCCGCCTCGAACTCCAGGCGGGAGCGGATGATGTCGCCGCCCGGCTCACGGCCGTGCCGGGCGTGGCGGGCGTGACTACCCGTGAGGCCGACGGGGAATGGTCCCGCTTCACGCTCAGCGCCGTGCCCGCCGCGGATCCCCGGCCGGAAATTGCCCGGTTGGCGCAGGAACGCGGCTGGAAGCTGCGCGAACTCTCCCGGCGCACGCCGGGGCTGGAGGAAGTCTTCGTCCGCCTCATCCACGCCGAGGAGGAGGCGGCATGAGAATCCTGCTCGCCCTGCTTGGCCGGGAGTTGCGCTCGCTCGTCCAATCGCCCATCGCGGGCGTGGTCTTCTGCCTGTTTCTCGCGCTCGCCGGGTTGAATTTTTATCTCATCCTGAGCGCTTTCGCGCGGAGCCAGACGCCGATCACGCTCGTCGAGGCCTTCTTCAACACGACTATTTTCTGGTACTCGTTCCTCGCGATGTTTCCGCTTTTGACGATGCGGCTCTACGCGGAGGAATTCCGGCAGGGCACCTTCGAGCTCCTGCAGACCGCGCCAGTGCGCGACTGGCAGATCGTCACCGCGAAGTTCCTCGGCGCCTATATTTTCGCGGTGGGCCTCTGGCTTCCCACCGGGCTCTACTTCGCGATCTACGCGTGGATCACGAAGGAGCAGGCGGCGCCGGCGCTGGGCAGCTACGCGGGGAGCTATCTTCTCATCGCCCTGATGGCGGCGTTCTTTGTCTCCATCGGCTGCTTCGCCTCCGTTCTGACGCGGAATCAGATCGTGGCGGCGATCGTCAGCTACGTCATGATCGCCTTCGTCTTTTACGTCGGCCTGCTCGGTTTCACGATGACGAACCTCGGGCCGAAGCTGCGCGAGGTGGTGAATTACTTTTCGTCCGCCGAGCACATGTACGAATTCAACCGCGGGCTGCTGAACACGCGGCCGGTCGTGTTCTACCTCAGCCTCGCCCTGCTTCTCCAATTCCTCACCCACACCGTGCTCCAGGTGCGGCGCTGGACCCGCTGAGCCGATGGCCGATACCCCCGCGAAGATCAATCGTCTCCCGCTCGCGCTGAATACGGCGCTGCGCGTTCTCGCGGTCTTCGCCCTCTGCGCGGTCGCGAATGGACTTTCCTTCCGCTATTACGGGCGGCTCGATGTCTCCCGCGCCAGCGTGCCGCCGCTGACGGAGCGCACAAAGGCCTTCCTCCTCGGCATGCCGCGGGAGGCCCGGATCATTGTCTTCTTCAACCCCGGCAATCCCATCTTCGAGCAGGTGAATCTGCTCGCGCTGCAATACTCCACCGGCTCCCGCAAGATCTCGCTCGAGACGGTGAACCCCTACCGCGACCAGGATCGCGCCGCGCAGGTCGCGCAGCACTTCAAAACCGGCGAGCGCGAGAACGCGATCATCGTTACCAGTGGCGACCGCCATCGGCTCGTCGCCCTCGATGAGCTGGCGGATTTCGACCGCACGCCGGAGGCGTTTGGGCAGCCGGCGCGGGCGACGAACTTCAAGGGAGAGGCGGCCGTGACGGGCGCGCTCATTGAGGTCACGGAAAGAAATCCGGGCACCGTTTATTTCCTTCGTGGGCAGGGTCAGCCCTTGCTCGGCCCGAAGGCGCCGTTCCTCATTTTCGCCACGTTGCTCGAGCGGGAGGGCATCAAGGTGAAGGAGCTGGCGCTCGGTTCGACCGGCCGCGTTCCGGCCGATGCGGCGGTGGTCGTCAGTCTCGGGGCGAAATACGATTCCAGCGACGATGAGTTCAAGGCGCTGCGGGACTATTGGGATCGGAACGGGAAGATCTTTCTGCTCCTCGATCCAAACGCGAGCACGCCCCGGCAACTCGCCTGGCTCGGCAGCCTCGGGGTGATGGTGCAGGACGACCGGTTGTATGCCCATCCGCCGTCCGGATTGGTCAGCACCGTCGCCGCCGAGTTTGCGGGCGGCAGTTCGATCGCGCAGAAATTCCGCACGGTGACGCCGTTCCTCGCCGGGGGGACGCAATCTCTGAAGCTGGAGCCGGCGCGCGTTGCCCCCGCGCAGATTCGCGTGGAACCTCTCCTGCAGGCCGTGAACGGCTACTGGGGCGAGGCCGACTGGCGCATGTCCGGAGTGAATGGGGTGGATTACGACCCGGACCGCGACCGCACCGGCGATCTCGTCGTGGCTGCCCTCGTCGAGCGGGGGGAACCGGATGCGGTCGATCTGGGGCGGCTGTTCGTCGTGAGCAACGCCAAGTACATTCTGGACGACAATCTCACCCAGCCGTGCGCGGATTTTTCGCTCGCCGCGGTGAACTGGCTGTTGCGGCGCGAGGCCCTGACCGGGATCCCACCGCGGGAGTTGAAGCTGTTCAATCTGGCCATCCCCGAGACGCAACTGGCGCGGATTTTTCTCCTCGTGGTCGTGGCGATGCCAGCTCTCGCGGGCCTGACGGGACTCGCGCTCTGGTGGCGTCGCCGGTCGTGATCTGCCGATGAACTGGAAGGCTACGCTCGCGCTGCTCGCTCTCGCCCTGGGCGGCGCGTGGTTTCTCTGGCGCGACCCCGGCGGCACCCGGGATGCCTCCTTCGGCGACGTCCTGGTTTTTCCAGCCGTCGACGGAACGCGCTCGCCGATGGAGCGGCTGCAGCTGGAATCGACCGACGGCCGGGCGGAATTCGTGCGCGGCGCGGATGGGCGTTGGGACATCGTCGCGCCGGTGGCCGATCGCGCAGATGCGCAGATCATCGGCGAGATCGTCGGTGCCCTGGAGTCGCTGCCCCGACTCGACCGACTCGCGCCGGGCTCGCGCCTCGCGGAGATGGGACTCGAACCGCCGCTCGCGCGCATCATTTTTGTCCGGCGGGCGGGACAGCCGAGGGAACTTCAGCTCGGCAACCGCACCGCGGTGGAGGGCCGGATTTACGCTCGGGTAAAGGGCGAGGAGGATGTCATCGTGATCCCCAAAGGCATGCGGGACCTCGTTCAGCGTCCCGGCGACCTCTATCGCGACCGGCGTCTGACGGCTGTCTCGGCGAGCAACATCGTGCGGGTCTCGATCCGCAACCCCCGGGGGGCGCTCCTGCTCTCGCGGGAGAACGGCAAATGGGAGATCAAGGAACCGATCCAGGCCCGGGCGAATGCCGCGGTGGTCGACGAGTGGCTCGAGAAATTCGCCGGGTTCGCCGTCCGCAGCTTCATCACCACGGACCTGGGCGATCTCTTCGAGTTTGGCCTCGCGGCGCCGCGGGCCACGGTGCGCCTAGAACTCGAATCGAAGACGGGGCGCGCGCTCGATCCGGTGGAATGGTCGCTCGGCGATCGCGCCGCGCCAAACTTTGGGAAGGACGCGGTTTATCTGCGCAGTCCCGAGCGTCACGCGATCGTGACTGTCCCGCTGGAGAGCGAGGAGGTGCTCTATCTGACGGCGGATGCGCTCCGCGAGCGGACCCTCACCGCGCTCAATCTGGATTTCATCGATCGCGTTCGCGTCCGACGGCGGGGAGAGCCGGCGCTGTTGCTCGCTCGAGCCGGGGACGACTGGGAGCTTCGCGAGCCGGAGCGAATGCCCGCCGAGGCGGCCGAAATGACCCGACTCGTGAAGCGGCTCAACGATGCCGCCGTCACCGAGTTCGTCCGCGATGAAGCCGTGATCGCGCAAGGCTTCGCGGGCGGGATCGATCTGGAATGCGTGTTTGCGGCGTATGCGAGCGAAGTGACGGCCGAGTCCGGCGCAGGCGAGACACCCGCCGTGACGCTGCAATTTAGCTCAGCGCTGCCGAATGGCACGCGCCTCGTGCGCAACGTCGAGGAACGGATCGTCGCCCGGCTGCCCGCCTCGATCGTGGACGAAATCCCGGCCCGGGCGGTCGAATGGCAGCGTCTGCGCCTGGTCGACGC
Organism: Chthoniobacterales bacterium; assembly: GCA_038322235.1. Classification (GTDB taxonomy): domain Bacteria; phylum Verrucomicrobiota; class Verrucomicrobiia; order Chthoniobacterales; family SZAS-18; genus SZAS-18. The sequence goes on along the minus strand of JBBQFQ010000067.1, from coordinate 11,656 downwards.
CACCTTCGGCGAACTGCTCCGCTTCGAAGTCACGCGCGGGGGTGAAGCGCCGGTCAGCGTGACGTTTGCGTCGTCCGGTTGGCGGCTCGAATCGGGCGGATCAGCGCCGCTCGAAGTCGCGCGGGCGCAGTCGCTCGCGACCCTCTTGGGCCGACTGCGCGCGGCGCGCTGGATCGTGCCCGCCCAAGATCAAGACTTCGGTTTCGCGAAGCCTAGCCTGGTGGTTAACGCCCGCTTCGCCCGTTGGTCGGGGGCGTTCGAGTTTCGCGTCGGACGGCAGACCGAAGGCGGACTCTGGTTCGCGAAGGTCGAGGACCGCTTCGGGATTGTCCTGCTGAGCGATCCCGACGTTCAGCTGATGCTGCGTCCGCTCCTCGCGGCGCCGTAAGGTCCGCCCCGGCTCTCAGCACAGGCCCGCCAGACCCAGGAGGGCCGCGGCGCCAAAGGCCCAGAGGGGGTTGAGCTTGGTGAGGGAGCAAAACAGAGCCGTGCCGACGGTAATGAGCGTGGTCGCGGTCGTCCGGTCCATCGATCGCGCGAGTACGAAGGCGCTCGCTCCCACGAGACCGATCGTCACGGATGTCAGTCCGGTCTGCACCGCGATCCGCCAGGGCGCCTCGCGAAACCGATGCCAGACTCCCGCGACGGCGTAGGTCAGCAGACTCGTCGGCAGGCACATGGCGGCAGTGGCGGCGAGGGCGCCGGCGAGGCCGGCGACCCGCCAGCCGATCAGCGTCACGATGAGGAGATTCGGCCCGGGAGCGGCCTGCGAGATGGCGAAGAACTCGTTGAACTCCCGTTCGGTCACCCAGTGGGCGGTGACGACCGCATGGCGTTGAATCTCGGGAATCACGGCGTTCGCGCCGCCGATCGCGAGCAGAGACAGGCCCGCGAAGTACCACGCGAGCGAGGCGGCGTCCGGCGCTTCGGGCTCGCTCACCGACGCATCCTCCAGGCGGCCGCGATGCTGAGCGGGGCCAGCGCGAGCAGGACCCAGTGCAGCGGAAAGCGGAATACACCAACGCCGGTAAACGCGAGGCCGGCGAAGACCGCGCGAGCGGCGGGCTGCTGGAGGAGCGGGCGCGCGAGCTTGAGCGCCATCGCAACGAACAAACCGGCGGCGGCGGCTCCGACGGCATCGATCATGCCATCAAGCGCGAACTGCTCCCGGTAGCGGGTGTAGAGGGCGCTCGCGGCGAGGACGATCGCGATCGGCGCGCCCAGCAGCCCGGCGAGCGCGGCGGCGGAACCCGCCGGGCCGTGAAAGCGTGCCCCCACCATGACCGAGACGTTCACGATGTTGGGTCCAGGCAGGAAGGAGCCGAGGGCGAGGAGATCGGTGAATTCCTCCGGCGCGATCCAGCGGCGCCGCTCGACGAGAACCGTTCGGGCCCAGGGCAGCACTCCGCCGAAGCCGGAAATCGAAAGCGTGAAGAACGCGGTGAAAATCTCCGCGAGTCCGGGAACCGGCTGGTTCGCCGCGGCCGCGGTCGGGACGGGAGGCGGCTCGGAGGTCGGCATCGGGGATGTCCGATCTCTTCCCGGCCGCGCGCCGCTTCGCAAGGGAAAGTGCAGCCGGGGACCGCCTTCGGGCCCGCCGTCCGGCGGCGGACTTTCATTTACGGCCCACCCTCCAGCAGATAGCGATGGCTTTGATGACGGCTGTCCCACCCACCGATTCGAATTTGCGCGGAGGATTTCCGGAAACGCGGCCCTCCGCGTTGCAGGGCGTGCAAGGCGAGGATGAGGCGGTTCGGACACGGGCGGTGGAGACGATCGTCAGCGTCTACTGGAAGCCCGTGTATGAATACATCCGCCTGCGCTGGCGGGCGGGACACGAGGACGCGGAGGATCTGACCCAGGGCTTCTTCGCCCGGGCGATCGAGAAGGATTTCTTCCGCGGGTTCGAAGCTGGGCGGGCGCGGTTCCGGACGTATCTGCGCGTCTGCCTCGATCGTTTCATCGCGAATGCGCGCCAGGCGCAGGCGCGCGAAAAGCGCGGCGGCGGTGCGCTCGTGCTTTCGCTCGAGGCGGACGACGGTCGCGAGGCGTTGGGCGTGGATGCGGCGCCGGACGAGGCGTTCGATCGCGAGTGGGTCCGCAGCCTCTTCACGCTCGCGATTGGTGGACTCCGCGCGGAGTACGACGCCAGCGGGAAGTCGCTCCAGTTTGCGCTCTTCGCCGCTTACGATCTCGAGGCAGGAGATGCCGGCGGCGCCGACGGCGGCCTGACCTATGCCGATCTCGGACGCGTCCACGGGATCTCCGCTACGACCGTGACAAATTACCTCGCCGCCGCGCGGCGCGATTTCCGGCGGATCGTGCTCGCGAAGCTCCGCGAGATCACGGCCACCGAGGAGGAATTTCGGGCGGAGGCGATTCTGCTCTTCCGCTCGTCTCCACCTCCCGATGCCTGAGCCCCCGCTCCCGGATGCCGTGATCGCGCGGTTGCAGTTCCGGTGCGAAGAACCGGACCTCGCGGCCTGTGGTCATCTCCTCGGCCCGGAACTCGGCCGGGGCGGAATGGGGGTCGTCTATCGCGCCCATGATCCGGAGCTGGGTCGGGACGTCGCCTTGAAGGTCGTTCCCGTGGCAGACGCCGATCGGCCCGACGCGCTGGAGCGACTCCGGCGCGAGGCGCGAACGCTCGCCCGCCTCGAGCACCCGGGCATCGTGCCCGTCCACACCGTCGGAGTGCTTCCCGATGGCCGCATTTTTTACACGATGCGGCTCGTGCAGGGCGAGCGACTCGACCGCTTTGCCGCCGCGGGGCCGGATCGGCCGTTGCCGGAGATGCTTCGGCTCTTTGTTCGCGTCTGCGAGACCGTGGCGTTCGCGCATGCCGCGGGCGTGGTGCATCGCGACCTCAAGCCGGCGAACCTCATGGTCGGAGCGTTCGGTGATGTGCTCGTGCTGGACTGGGGCCTGGCGCACTCGGCTGGCGATGGGATCTCGCCGCGCCGTCAGGGCGGCACTCGCGGTTTCATGGCGCCCGAGCAGGAGTCGGGTGACGCGGGGGAAATCGAACCGCGGACGGACGTCTTCGCGCTGGGCGCGGTGCTTCGCTTTCTCGCCGGGTGCGGCGGGCGGCCGACCCCGAACGCGCTCCGCTCGATCATCGCGCGAGCGACCGCGACGGTCCCCGCGTCGCGTTACGCCGCGGTCTCGGATCTCGCGGCGGATGTGCTGCGGTTCCTCGATGGCGAGCGCGTAACGGCGCATCGCGAATCCATCTGGGAGCGCCTGACGCGCCTGATCCGCCGTCATCGCGTGTTGCTGGGCCTCGTCCTCGCTTATCTCGTGATGCGGGCCGTGCTGTTCTTTTTTCTTCCCGGCTGATTTTCTTGCGCGCCCTTTAAAGGAATCGCTCCCGGCGCGTAATGGAAGGATGTCGGTCCACTTCAACCCCCCAAGAAACGCATGAACAAGATTGTCTATGGTCTCCTCGTCGGTGCCGTCCTCGGCGCGTTCGACGGACTCACCGCTTATTTCACTCCGGCCGTTCGACCCTTTCTGCTCGGCATCGTGATCGGGTCCACCTTCAAGGGCATGATCGCCGGACTCGCTGCCGGAGTCTTTGCGCGGAAGGTAAATTCAGTGCCTGCCGGAATCGCCTTCGGCTTCGTGGTGGGGCTCATTCTCGCGTACGCCGTCGCGGCGATGCCGAGCGCGACCGGGGAGCACTATTATTGGCAGATCATGCTGCCGGGCAGCATCGTTGGCGCGATCGTCGGCTACGCCGCGCAAAAGCACATCCCCGCCGTGCGGTAGCTTCGTCCGCGAGAGCGCTTTATCTGCCGGAGGCTCGCTCGTCGACCCGCAAAAGGATTTTCCCGATGTGCTGGCTGCTCTCCATCAGGCGATGAGCGTCCGCGGCGGCGGCAAGGGGGAAGACGGCGTGAATGACGGTTTTCACCGAGCCGTCCTCCAGCCAGGGCCAGATGCACTCGCGCAGGGCGCTGGCGATCGCGGCTTTCTCGTCGACCGAGCGCGGCCGGAGCGTTGAGCCGGTCAGGGTCAGACGGCGCGCCATGATCGGGAGGAGATCGAACTCCGGCGCCTTGCCGCCCTGGAGGAGCGCGATCTGCACGAGGCGACCCTCGAAGCCGAGCACGCGCAGGTTTCGCGGGAGATAAGGTCCGCCGACCATGTCGAGCACGACATCGACTTTCTCCTTCCCGAAGGCGGTCTCGATCGCGTCAGCGAAGTCCTCCTCGCGATAGTTGACCACGAGATCGGCCCCGAGCTTCCGGCAGAACGTCACCTTCGAGGCGCTCCCCACGGTCGTGATGACGCGGGCGCCGGTCCTTTTCGCGAATTGAATGGCGGTGTAACCGATGCCACTGCTGCCGCCGTGGATGAGAACGGTTTCGCCGCGCTGGAGGCGGCCGCGATCCAGCAGGTTGGTCCAGACCGTGAAATAATTTTCGGGGAGGGCGGCCGCTTGTTCGAGGGTCAGTCCACGCGGCGATGGCAGGCAATGCGACGCCTCCGCCACGCAATATTCAGCATAGCCGCCACCCGCCGTCAGCGCGCAAACGGCATCGCCGACTTGCCACTCCGTCACCTTGCTTCCGCGAGCGACAATGTGCCCCGAAACTTCCAGGCCCAGATAGGGCGACGCTCCGGCGGGCGGGGGATATTTTCCGGCCCGCTGCGCGATGTCCGGTCGATTCACCCCCGCGTACCGGACGGCAATCAGGACTTCGGAGTCCCGTGGTTCCGGCCGCGGACGGGTCGCGAGCTGGAGAACGTCGGCGGCGCCACCGCTCCCGTGCGCAATGAACTGGATTGAGCCCGGAAGATTCGACATCGCGAACCCTTCCACTCCCTCCCGCCGGAGGCGAGTCGGAAGGAAGCGGGTCGTCTGGGTTACGGTGCCCGCACGATGTTCAACCGCGTGAAGCGTTTGGCGGGCGCGGGAAGAATCTCGTGCACGGTGACGAGCACGACGGGAGCCTCACCGGAGACGCCGGCTTCCGAGAGCGTGGCGGTGCTCGGCGAAACGACGCTCGTCGCGGCACCGGCGGCAGACTGCGCGATCGTGGTCCAGTTGATGAGATCCGGGCTTGTCTGGAGTTGATAGGTCAGGTCCGCGGCCCGGGGATCGCGGCGGAACGTGATGGTGAAATCCAGGTTTGCTCCGGCGACGACCGGTTGGGCGTCAAATCCCGCCGCGCGGCTGTTCGCGCTGAGCGGGCTGAATGCGAAGGCGTACTCGAGGAGGTTCGCGACCCCGTCACCGTCCAGATCGGCCGCGTCGTCCACGAAGTGACCCGCGAGGAAATATTGCGTTAGCCAACTCTCGCGTCGGGTAAGGGGTGGGGCGCCGGTGTAGGCAATGGTGAGCTTGGGGCGCTGCGACGCGGCCGACTCGCGGCTGCCGAACGCCCCCGCGGTGATCGAAATGGGCGACGACTCATCGGCCCGAATGACCCAGCCGAAGTTTTGGGCGGGAGTCGTCAACCACGCCTGCACATCGGCCGCGAGGCCGTTCCAGATATAGGTTCCAAAACTGTTGGGGACGGTCGTCGCGGCCGAGGGGCTCGAGTTAAACGTCCCCCCCGCCGTGCTCCAGTTGACCGGGGTGGACGCATTGTAAAAACGCTGGGTCCAAGTGGCATCACCCGGGGTGGCCGGGGCGCCCGTGCCAGCGGCGTTCGAGGTCCCTTCGCCCCAATCTTCCAGGGCGCGATAAAGAGAAATGGTCCGGGTCACGGATTGAACCGCCTTGGTCTGCAGCAGGGTGAAGCTGGCGGAGTTGACCGTGGCGCCGGCGGAGAGCGCCGAAACCGGGTCAAAGGCGACCAGCGCCCGCCGGAGATTTCCTACCGCGGTTCGACCGATAAATAGTTCGCCCTGTCCGTTGCTCAGACCGCCATTCTCCTCATACATCGAGTTGTCCTTGATGGGGTCGAGCGTGACGGTGCCGGTTCCCGGAACGACCTTGTAGATTCCTCCACTGGGGAGCCCCGTGGTGGGATCGACCCGCGGTCCCTGTGCGACCTCGGTGCAGAGGTAAAGCTCACCCGCCTCATCGCGCCCGATGGCGAGAATGTGGGTGGGGAGCGGGTTTACCCCGACGACGGTCAGCTGGGCGGGAACGGTCCACACGCCCGGAGAGGTTTCCTCGATGCCGATAACGGTTCCTGCCGTCGTGCCGGAGCCGATCGCCCCGGTATCGTAGTCACCGAAAATGTACTTTCCCACCAACCCGGGAATGGCCGCGCCTCGATAGAGAAAGCCGCCCACGACGGCCGTGCCGATGGGGGGAGTCTGCGCATCCACCACCACGCCCGGATGAGCGTACTGGGCAATGGGCGGAGTGATCGCGATCCCGCTGACGTTCGGGGCCGTCGCGTCAAAATCGATCGTCCCTTCCTTGATTCGCCAGCCGTAGTTGGCGCCGGCGGTGATGAGGTCGATCTCCTCCACCTTGTTCTGACCGACGTCGGCCAGGAAAAGACGGCCAGTGCCCCCCGGGCCCACGTCGAAGGACGCCCGCCACGGGTTGCGGAGTCCGAAGGCGTAGATCTCCGGGAGCACGCCGGCACCCGTCGCGACAAACGGATTGGTGGGAGGAATGCCGTATTGTCCGGTCGGGCCGTTATTCCCGAGCGGGTCGATGCGCAGGAGCTTTCCCAGCAGGCGGGTCCGATCCTGGGCATTCCCGAGCACCCCCGGCGGATTGCCCGTACCGCCGCCGGTGTGTCCGAAGTTGTTGTCGTTGGCTCCGCCGCCGTCACCCACGCTGATGTAAAGATAGCCATCGGGCCCGAACTCGATCTGGCCGCCGTTGTGATTGCCCTGCGGCTTGTCGTAGGCGAGCACGATTCGCTCGGTGATCGCGTCCGCCACGTCGGGATTCGTCGGGTTGACGAGGAATTCCGAGATCGTGCTGCGGCAGTTCACCGGGTTGGGATTCGGCGCCACATTCGGAGAGACCGTGGTGTAGAAGATATAGAAGCGCCGGAAACCGGCCGACTGCGAGTTGGCGAAGCCAGGGTGGAACGCGATGCCCAGGAGCCCGCGCTCATCGTAGTTGGGCGAGAGCGCGATGACCTTGCTGCTGAGATCGAGAAACGGGGTCGGCAGCAGCATCCCGTTCTTGATGATGCGAACCTGTCCTTTCTGGTCGGCGATGAAAAGCCGGCCGCTGCCGTCGCCAGCGTGGGTGAGGTCCACGGGGGCAATCAGCTCGCCGAACGAGACGGCCTTGAGCGCGACGGTCGGAAAGGCGGCCCGCGCGAGCGGCGCGGCGAGGGAGACGCTGAAGAGCGCCGCGAAACCCAGAAAGATTGGCCGGAGGAAATTCATACGATTCACGAGTGGGGTGCTGGCAGCGCGGAAGGAGTTTGCCGTCGAGAGCGGGAACGAGGACGTCATCAGAGTCTGCGCCAAGCCAGCTCGGTGGAGCAAAACTCGAACCGTAACGGCGCTGAAACATTTCTTTTTCCCGACCGGACTCGTTTACGGCTCGCCGATGGTCGGATTCGGGACGGTGTCCGCGCCCTGGCGCGCCGCGCGGGTGAGGACGTCCTTCCCATCGGTTCGCGGTTCGTACGCCATGCCGCGGTAGCGGAGCGGCTGATACCCGAGCGCCAGGATCGCGGCCAGCGGGGCCTGCTTCAGTCCGGGTTTCCAATATTCGGGCTGACCGCCCGTTTCGTAGAAATAGATCCACGCGCGATCCGGCGTGGCCCAGCCGGCAAAGAGCATGACGTGACGCTGCGGAATATTCAGGACATCGCCCGGACGCAGCTCCTGTGCGCTGGCGAGGGCGGTGCAGACCGCGGGCAGCTGCGCCGTATCGTGGACGGTGGGGAGCTTCAAACACCGCGAGACAAAGCCCGAGCAGTCCAGCCCGGCGGCCTGCGCACTGACGGCGCGATTCCCCAAGCGCCGTTTTTCCGCGGAGGAGATGTCGCCCGCCGCCTGGCCGCGCGCCACGGCGGCATCGAACGCCTCCGGGTCATCAAATCCACCCCACTTGTAGGGGATGCCCGCGTTCACCTCGCCCGGGAGCCACCAGCCGCGCCGGCCGGTGGCATCGGTGTAGCCGGCATCGGCCGAATGCACCAGCACGCCCGAGGCATCGGGACCGTGCCGGATATTGCCCGCAAAGGGACGCCAGGAATGGCTCGCGAGCTGACGGGCGATCGCCAGAGCTTCGCTCGGCGCGACTTGCGAAGGCGCGGTGGCATCGCCCGGAACCAGCGCTTTCCCGGCTGAACCCGGGCTCGGCGCGGTCGAGCAGGACGTCAGCAGCATCGCCGCGGTCAGCCCGGCGGCGAGCGGCAGGAGCACGGCGGAAATTCGGTTTGGCATCGCTCCGGTGCCTACTATCCTGCCGCCGCTTCCGTGCAATCTCGCTCCTTCGTCCTCCGGGTTCTCTTTATCTGCACGTTCATCGCCGCTGGCCCCGCGGCCGAGGTGCCGCGCCCGACGCGCGTGGCGCTGGTCATCGGCAATCACCGCTACGAGGCGGAGGTGGGCGCGCTCCGCAATCCGGATAACGACGCCCGCGCCATGGCGAAGGCGCTGCGCACCCTCGGATTCCAAGTCACGGAGAAGCACAACGTGACGCGCGACGAGTTGATGTCGTTGCTGATCACGTTCGGCGAAAAGCTGCCCGGCTGCGAAGTGGGACTGTTCTATTTCGCCGGACACGGACTCTCCGTCGCCGGCGCCAACTATCTGCTGCCGATTCGATCGCGCTACGATCCGTCCGCCGCGGCCGCCGACCCGATCGCTCAGCGCCTGGTGGCCGAGACGAAGCTGTTCAATGTCGAGCAGGCTGTGGCGGTGATGACGAATGCGGGTGCGGCCTGCAATCTCGTCATTCTGGACGCCTGTCGAAACACCGCCGTGGCCCGCGCCCCCGCCCTCCGCGCGGCGGCCAGCCGCGGCGGATTTACCGAGGTGAATCCGCCCGCCGGATCGCTGGTGGCCTTCGCGACTGATGCGGGACGGACCGCGAATGACGGGAGCGGACCCAACGGGGTCTACACCGAGGAATTGATCCGCCATCTCCTCACGCCCGGTTTGAGTATCGAGCAGGTCTTCAAGCGGACCCGCGCCGCGGTGATCAAGCGCACGGATGGGGCGCAGGTGCCGGCCGAGTATTCGCGGTTGGTGGGCGACGACATCGTGCTCGCCGCCGCGCGGGCGCTCGCTCCGGCTTCGGCCGCGCCCGCCGAAACCTCCAGCGCGCCCGCGGCGGAACGGCGTTCGCAGGCGGAGATCGAGCGACTGGCCGCCGCGGGCGAGCTGGAGCAGAGCATTCTCGAGCTCCACTTCCGGGGACCGGACGCGCGGTCCGCGAGGGTGCTCACGCTGCTCCTCGATCGAGTCAAAGAAGCGCTCCGGGAACCCCACGCGGCGAAGGCGAGAGCGGCGGAGATTCTAAAGTCTTGCGACCTGCTCGTGGAAGCGGTGGAGGAATGCCTTCCGGCGCTGCATCCGCAAGGGGCCGACCTGCGCGCGAAGGCGCACAACCGGCGCGGGGACGCGCTCCTGCTCCTGGATCGTCCGGCGGATGCAAAAGCCGAATTCGATACGGCCGCCGCGCTGACGCCGGAGGACGGCTACATCGTCTACAACCGCGGCCGGGCGTATCTTGCCATGGGCGACCGGGAGCACGCGAGGGCCGACTTCACCGCCGCGGCGGGCGGCAGGTTTAGGAAATCGGGCGCGCGGAAACTGGCGGCGGAAGCGCTCGCCCGGATGCAGTAGACGCGCCGGAGAAACTCGGTCGCCTCGTCCGTTTTCCGCGTGCAGACGCTTCCGCTTTCGCCTAGCACTCGGCGGTGATGAAAAGTTCCTACGACGTGGTTATCCTCGGGGCCGGGCACAACGGGCTCGTCGCTGCGTCCTACCTCGCGCACGCCGGTTTGAGCGTCCTGCTGCTGGAGAAGAATGACTACATCGGCGGGGCGACGGCCTCCCAGCAGGTGTTCCCGGACTACGACGCACGGCTTTCGCGGTATTCCTACCTCGTCAGCCTCTTCCCGGAAAAAATCATCCGTGACCTCGGGCTTCAGCTCGATCTCCGCCGTCGCTCGGTCGGATCGTTCACGCCTTACGAGCGCGGCGGGAGGCCCGAGGGCTTGCTGCTCAGCAACGTCTCGGACGACGTCAGCCGCGCATCTCTCAACGCGTTGACGGGGGGTGACGCGGCCTTCGGGCAGCTCCAGCGCTTCTATGATCTGCCGCGCCTGTTCGCGGCTCAGGTTTGGGATTCGATGCTGGAGCCGCTCGTCGCGAAGGAGGAAATGCGGCAGCGCTTCGAGCGCGATGACGCCCATCGCGAGGCGTGGCGCAGCCTCGTGGAGGAGCCGCTCGGATGCGCGGTGGAGCGATATCTCGAGGATGACCTCCTCCGCGGCGTCGTCTTCACCGACGCGAAGATCGGCGTCTTTACGCATCCGCACGACGAATCACTCCTGCAGAACCGCTGCTTTCTCTATCACCTCATCGGCAACAAGACCGGAGAGTGGAAAGTGCCCGCCGGGGGCATGGGCCGCGTGGCGGGGGAACTCGAGCGCGTCGCGCGGGCCGCCGGGGCGGAGATGATCACGCGCGTGCACCTCAGCGCGCTCGCGGTCACCGGTCGGACCAAGAGCGTGCAATGCGAGATCGACGGGAAGGCGGAAACCATCGACGCGCGCTATCTGCTCGTGAACTTCGGGCCGAACGTACTCGCGCCGCTCGTCGGCCAGACGCATCGCCCCGATCCAACCGACGAGGGCTCGGTCTTCAAAATCAACATGCTGCTCCGCCGCCTCCCGCGGCTGAAGTCGACGACGCACGCGCCGGTGGACGCGTTCTGCGGCACGTTTCACTGCGACGAAGGCTACGGGGAAATGCAACTCAGTCACGCGCAGTCCGCCGCCGGCCGGCTGCCAGAGAGACTGCCGTGCGAGGTGTACTGCCACACCCTGACCGACGGCAGCATTCTCGCGCCGGAACTCCAGGCGCAGGGTTTCCACACGATGACGCTCTTCGGCATCGACACGCCGTGGAGTCTTTTTGCGACCGACAACGATACGATGCGAGCCCAGGCGCAGGCGCGCTTCCTCGCCGGCATGAACCGCTGGCTCGCCGAACCGTTGGAGGATTGCCTCGCGCTCGCCCGGGACGGAAGTCCGTGCATCGAGAGCAAGACCCCCGTCGATCTCGACGAATCGCTCGGCCTGTATCACGGCAACATCTTTCAAACCGCGCTGACCTTCCCCTTTGCCTCCGATCCGGCTCAGGCGGGGACGTGGGGCGTGGAGACGGAATTTGAGAACGTGTTCTACTGCGGTTCGAGCGCGCAGCGCGGTGGCGCCGTGAGCGGCATCCCCGGGCACAACGCGGCGAAGAAGGTGCTGGAGTTATCGCGGCTGGAATGAGGTTCCGGCGCAGAGGCTCGGGTTCCGCGGCGGTGATGGTTGCACGTGAAGGTGTTGAATCGGGTGACGGGGAGGGCTGGCACCCCTCCGGGGTGCGATGCGTATTTTGGATAACCAGGGGTGTCGCTGCGCTCAACCCCTGGCTAATGGCTGTCAGCCCTTCGGGCTGGGTGAGGGGACCTCCGGCGGAGTCTGGTAGCCTTGTGAGCCTGTGCTGAAGTTGCGGACAGCGGGAGACTAATCAGATCGGAGGGCTGCCA
>JBBQFQ010000066.1:0-30036 GCA_038322235.1 Chthoniobacterales bacterium | reverse complement strand
GGGGTGCCGTTAGCCATGCATTAAACAGAGCATAACACATTCCCTCCCATCCGCTTGCCTATCGTTTTATCACAAATTTTACCAACCCAGCTTTCACCACCAGAATTCGTCCCAAAACCCGCTTATCTTAGTGCCATTCGTATCAGGCAACCGGCCACTGAAAGCAGATCGTGTAGCCATCAGGGTCACGCATTGATAGTTGCCGCATGCCGTACCCTCTGACAACTGGCTCAGCCAAGTCGATCCCGTACCCGAGCAGATAGGCATACATCCCATCGAGGTCCGGGGCGCCCAGGTAAAACGCGGTATCGCGGTGCGCCGCAACTCTCGCTTTGTTTAGATGCGCCGGTCGCGTTCCGGCTTCGTACATCGTATTCAGCATGAGCTCAGCGGTGCCAAGGCGAAGCCACGCCCAATCGCAATCGTCGCCTCCGGGTGATTGGCGAACCATCTCGAGCCCCAGAACGTCGCGATAAAAACCAAGCGAACGCGGCATATCGAAGACGTAGATCAGCGGGCAAAGGCCCTCGATCTTCGGAGGTCGTTGTTGCATGGCCGACTGATATCCTCTCACAATTTTTGTCGTGAACGGAGCGGTCAGGTGGGATTCGCAATTCGGGCGTGGCTGAACCGCCCTCGAGACGCGCTCGAGACGCGCTCGAGACGCGCTCGCCACCGAGCGTCCGGGATAACGGGGCGCTCTACGGCGTCCCCCCCGGCTTCAATTCCAGCTCTTGCACCCGCGGCGGCACTTCCGGGGTGAGCGTGAATTTCACTCCGAGCCGCCCCTTCTCGCCCTGCAGCGTAAATGTCCCGCGCAGCTGATTTTCGGGCCGGAGTGGACCGACCGATGTAATCTGTCCGAGCGCCTCCAGGGCCTGCCCGGCCAGCGACTTCCAGCGTTCGCGGCTCCGGTCGAGGTAAAAATTCCCCGCGAGGATCTGAGCGCCCAAGGCTTCATCCCACGTGCGGAGCAATTCGACGACCTGCCGCTGGCGCGTCTCGAGGATGGCCGGGGGAGCCTGCACCCGTGCTTCCAGCCGACCGAGCTCGAGGAGCAGTTCCAGAGCGTCAGCGGTCGGGGTTCCCAAAGCCTCGTACGTGCGATTGGCAAACGCGATGATGCCGACCCCATGATCCGGGCAGAAGCGGAAGCGACTCCCGAAGCCCGGCAGGCCGCCAGAGTGGCCGAGTTGGACGATGCCGCGGCTGTCGAGCCGCCAGCCGAGACCGTACGAGTAAGCATCCACCCGCGGATTCGGCGTCTTCCGGTCCCGCAGGGTGGCCTTCGGGTCGAGGCCGGTGACGACGGCCGGCTGATGCATTTCCCGCACCGACGCTCGCCGGACCGGGCCGCGCTCGGGATCATCCCGGGGAGGCCAGGCGTCGAGGTGGAAGGCGACGTAGCGCGCGAAGTCCGCCAGCGTCGTGAGGAGCCCGCCGCAGGCCGCGCCCTCACCGTCGTGCGCCATCAGCTCGACGCGCCATTGTTCGTCCTCCCAGCGATAGCCCAGAGCGAGCTTCGTGGGTGGGACGTCGGCGTATTCCCAGACGGTGTCTTTCATGCCCAGCGGCTGCAGGAGCTCCCGGGTGATGTATTTTTGAAACGGCTGGCCGGCCGCGTGCGTGATGACCTGGCCGAGCAGGACGAAGCCGAGATTGCTGTACTCGAATCCCTGACCCGGCGGATTCGAAAAGGAGAGTCCAGCAGCGACGAATTTCTTCAGCGCTTCCCGCGAGATGGCGAGCTGTCCATCGCCCCACGGATTGTCCTCCGGCAACCCACCCGTCATGGTCAGCAAGTGCCGGATGGTCAGCGGGGGCGCATCCGCCGTGGGCAGCCGAAGTCGGCGAAGCTCCGGCAGATGACGGTCGATGCGATCGTCGAGCTGCAGCCGGCCGGCGTCCCGGAGCTTGAGCAAGGCGAGCCCGATGAAGCTCTTGGTCATCGAGGCGATGCGAAAGCGGGTGTCGAGCGCGGCTGGAATCTTCTCCCCAACATTGGCCAGCCCGAGCGCGCCCGAACGGATCAATTGGCCGTCCACCACGACTCCGTAGACGAGGCCAGGCACGTGCTTTTCCACCGCGTATTCCCGAAAGAGGCGGTCGACCTCCGGCAGCGCGGCCTGCGCGCGGGTCTGCCGATCGCCCTCCGCGAAGGCGGGTGGCGTGAAGCGCGGAGTCTCGCCTCCGGCTCGCCCGACCAATGCGAAGAACAAGCCCAGCAGGGCAAGGCAGAATGGAACGCGAGTCGCAGCCGAAACCGAAGTGTCGTGGCGCGAGAACCGCGTCCGGGGCGGAAACATATCGCGGAAAATACGGCGAACTGGGTGGAGCGGTCGAGCCGCAACTCCGGGGCCAACCCAACTCCGCGCCACTCGCCGCCGGTTTTGTCGGTCGAATTCTATTCCGCGGATTTCTTCTTCGCTGCCGTCTTCTTCGCGGGTTTCGTTTGGGCGGTCTTTTGGGCGGCTCTCGCCAGCGCGTTTTCCGCGAACGCTTTTTCGATCCGGCGGATATAGACATCGACGGGCAGGCGCGCGACCAGGCTTCCGATCACCTCCAGGGGCACGTCCTCGAGCTTTTTGAAGCGCGCGCAGCCGCCGCCCATGTCGAACTTTTTGCCCGTGTCCCTCCACGCCTTCTCGAACCACGCCTTCAGCTCCGGATCGCTGTAACAGCACATCAAATGCAGAGCCATGTGGTTCTTCTGCGAGCCCAGGTTCACGAACGGCAACGGAACCTTGGGATTGCACTGATACCCCTTGGGATAAATGCGGTGCGGAACCACGTATCCGATCATGCCGTAGCTCATGCATTCTTCGTAGCCTTCGGGGAGATTCGCGAGAATGACGCCGCGCACCGCATTCAAGGCCTCGCGACGGTCGGCGGGCAGTTCCTCGAGGTATTCCTGAACCGTCTTCGCGCTACTTTGCATCGGGATTCAGCTTTACCACCGATCAGCCACGCAACGGAAGCGGATATCATCAAAGCGGAATGTTCCTTCTCATTGGCCGACGCGAGCTTGCCTGCGGCGTTGTCGCGCGCTGAGGGCCCTCGTCTGTGCTCCTTATCGTGGCCGGCGGCCCGCTTCCCTTGCCGGCTTCGGGCGCGAATTACGCGAGCAAACAAGCGCCGTCCCCCGGCCGCGCTAAGCACCTTGGACTGCGCGCGGCTCGCCGCCGCTTTCTCCCAGCCGGCTTGCCGGCGCCGGGTCGCAGGTCAGATCCCGCCCACGAGGTCGGAGTGACGGGAGCAAGCTCCCTTTCCGAAAGCGGCGGCAAGCCGCGCGCAATCCAAAGCCTTCGGCGCTTGTCATGAAAGTCCGCGCGCTTGTCACAAATCCGTCGACCCGCCTCGGCCGACACGCTTTTTATTCCTGCACACGCGCCTGTTCAGCATGCAGAATGCCGCTGCTTCGTCCTCACCGCTGCCACGCCCCGGGGATCGCTTACTGGCGGCGCGCGTTCGCGCTGTTTTTCTGCGCGGGGGTCTCCTCGGTTTCCGCCGTCAATTACACCTTCACCGCGGCCCCCGACGCGGCGTGGTCGACCTCATTTCCCCCGATGCTGTCAGCAGCCTACCCTCCGGCCTGACGAACGGCGCGAAGGCCTCGTCCTCCTGACCTTCACTGACGCCGCCTCCTCCTCGACGGAAAGCTTCTAGCGCGTCGATGAAGCCGGCGGTTGGCGGGCAAAGATCGTGCGCGAAATGTGTTGTCGCTCGCTGGGCTTGGCGCCTACGAATCGGACTTCGCATGGATTTCCACACGACCCGCTGGTCCCTCATTTTTGAGGCGGCGGATTCCCAGGCGCCGGGCTCGCAGACTTCGCTGGCGGAACTGATCCGCGCGTATTGGCGGCCGCTCTACCTGCTGGCCCGGCTGAAAGGGGCGGCTCACCACGATGCCGAGGATCTGGTGCAGGGATTTCTGCTCTCGCTCCTGCAGCGCGGGTCCCTCAAGCGGATCGATCCGGCGCGGGGGCGGTTCCGAAGCTTCCTGAGTGGTGCGCTGCAACATTTTCTGGCCAATCGCCGCGTGGAGCAGGCCGCCCAGAAACGCGGTGGTGGCTTGGAATTCGTCCCCTTCGACGAAGCCGAGGTGGGCGAAGTGGAGGAACAACTGCTCCATCCGCCGGCCGATCCCACGCTGGCCTTCGACCGCGAATGGGCTGCGACGGTACTCGACCGCGTGACTGAACGACTCCGCCGTGAACACAGCGCGGCTGGCCAGGCGGAGCGCTTTCTGGTTCTGCGTCCGTTCATCTCCCACGAGCAGGCCCCCGGTAGCGCCGAGCAGGCCGCGGAGCGACTCGCCACGACGGCCGCCAATGTGCGGGTCCTCGTGCACCGCTTACGCGCTGATTTTCGCGCCGCGCTGCGCGAAGAAGTGGCGGCCACCGTCACGGAACCTCACGAAATCGAGGCGGAACTGCAGCATCTGCGGAGGTCGCTGGCGTGAGTGGTTTCTGCCCAGCCTGCGGGGGAACCCTCACGGCGGCGGGCGATTGCCGGTCCTGCCAGCTCGGACTCGTTTGGGACGAAGATGAACCGGAGCCAGCGGGACCGGCAGAACCGGCGGACGGAGGGCGGCGCTTCGGGAGCTACGACCTGCTCGAAATCATCGGACGCGGCGGAATGGGCACGGTGTATCGCGCCCGGCAGCGCGGGACCGACCGGCTGGTGGCGTTGAAGATGATGCAGCTGCAACACCTGCCGGATGCCGAAATCCAGGCACGCTTCCGCAGTGAGGTGCGGCACGCAGCCTCGCTGACGCATCCGCACATCCTGCCGCTCTACGAAGTGGGCCACCAAGACGGCGTGCCCTTTTTCAGCATGAAGCTGGCGGAGCGCGGCAGCCTGGCGGACCCCCTGCGCGCTGGACCGCTCCCCCCGCGGGAGGGTGCCGAACTGGTTGCCAGCATCGCCCGGGCGGTGCACCACGCCCACCAGCACGGCATCCTGCACCGCGATCTCAAGCCGGGAAACATCCTGCTCGATGCCGACGGCAAGCCTTACGTCGGGGACTTCGGACTAGCGCGGGCCCTGGACGATGCCCCCTCGCTCACGCTGACCGGAGTGATCCTGGGCACGCCGCAATATATGGCCCCCGAACAAGCTGGCGGAGATCCGCGCGCGGCGGGGGTGGCGTCCGACGTCTACAGTCTCGGCGCGGTGCTTTATCACGCGCTGACGGGCCGGGCGCCATTTCAGGGCGAGACGCCGGTGTCGATTCTGCGCCGCGTCATCGATGAGGCACCGGTCCCGCTGCGGACCCTGCAAGCCGGCGTGGCGCGCGATCTGGAAATCATCTGCCTGAAGGCTTTGGAGAAGGCTCCCGCGGGGCGCTATCTCTCCGCCGCCGCGCTGGCGGACGACCTCGAACGTTGGCTCGGCGGCCAGACGATTCTCGCGCGGCCGGCCACCCCCGCCGAGCGCGCCTGGCGCTGGGCCCGGCGCAACCGGGCTCTGGCGGCGGTGAGCGTCTCGCTCGCCCTGCTGCTCCTGGCGACGACGATCGGCTCCACGCTCGCGGCCAGCCGGCTCGCCCAGGCCGGTCGCGCGGCGCAGGTCGAGCTGCATCGTGCGCAGATCCTGGAGGCACGCGCGACCCGCCGCAGCGGAAGGGCCGGGCATCGCCTGGAGAGCCTGGCCACGCTGGAAAAAGCCGCCGGGGCGCGGGCGACCCGCGAAGTGCGGGATGAAGTCGCCGCGGCGCTCGCGCTGGAGGATGTGCGCGTGCTCTCGCGCCGCCCGATCGTAGCCAGCGCGCTGCCGACCCTGGCCTTCGATGCCACGCTGTCGCGGTATTCCTGCCAGGGAGTGGTGGGGGGCTTGTCTCTGCACGCGACGGATGACGGCCGCGAGCTGGCGCTCTTTCGGGATGCGCGGGCCGAGCCGTTTTTGGAAATCAATTTCGGATTCAGTCCGGACGGACGGTTTCTGGCGGCGCGCTTCCTGAACGGCAAGACCGTCGTGTGGGAAGCCGAGGGCGGACGGGTGGTCTTCGATTGGAGCGGTGACACGGCCCTCCGCCCCGTCCTGGCCTTCTCTCCGGACAACCGGCACGTGGCCTATACCCCGGCTTCTGGAGGGGTCCAAGTCTTCGATCTGGCTGATGGGGCAAATTCGGCGCCGCAGGTGATCGACTCGGAGCCTTTCGTCATCCAAGGCCTGGCTTATTCTCCGGATGGGCGTCGCCTCGCTTTCGCCGACGAGGGGCATCTGCTGCAGGACCGCAGCGGACCTCGCGCCCGGCCGGGACGCTTGCGCATCGTGGACCTGGCCAGCGGCACCTCAATCTGCGAGGTCGCCAGCAGCTCCGGCTGGGTCGTGCTGGCCTGGCACCCATCCGGCGAGCGTATCGCCGTCGCCAACGGCCGGGGCGATGTTCTCATCCTCGACGCCACCACGGGGCAGGAGCGGCAGAGTCTCCGCGGTCACCGCTCGATCGTCGTCGGCCTCGCGTACGACCGCAGCGGCGAGCGCATCATCAGCTCCGGGCTCGATAGCACCACGCGGCTTTGGGATGCGGACAGCGGCACCGAGCGCTGGCTGCTGCCGGGCGCCGACCCCTGCTTCCGGGTAGCGCGGGAGGGCGACCGCGTCGGCTTCAATCTGGACGGCAACACCGCCGCCGTGCTGCAACTGATCCATTCGGACGTGCTGCGAACCTGGCAGCCGCCGGCTGTGCCTGGTCCGCCTCTGGCGCTCGACTTCTCGCGCGACGGGAAGCTGCTCGGACTCGCCAGTTTTGGTCTGCTCCGGGTTCTCGAGGTGGCAACCGGGCGCCTGCTCCCGCCGCTCGAGCTGCCGGGGCGACGGCGCGCTTCCCTCTGGTTCGACCCAGTCGCGAACGGCGTTTACGGGTCCTCGCTGGACGAGGGCGTGTTCTACTGGCCCTACACCCTCGCGGCAGATGGTCCCCGTTTCGGGGAGCGGCAGGCCCGTCCCATCGCAGGCGGCAATTTGCTCTCCTTTCTCAGCCGGGATGGCCGGCTGGCGGGCATGGTCACGATCGGTGGGGCGCAGGGGCAGGCCGTGGTCGCGCTCGACGGTAGCCGTCCGGCCATACCGCTGGATACCGCCGTCGGGCTCGGGATGTTGAGCATCAGCCCGGACGGTCGCTTTGTGGCGCGCGGCTCCTGGCAGCCCCGAGGGATCCGGGTCTGGGATCTGAACAGCGGCAAAATCGTCGCCGAGTTGGAGAACGGCCAGCAGGCGTTCGTCTTCTTCAGCGCCGACGGCCGCTGGCTGCTCACCCGCACGGCCGAGGCGGCGCGGTTCTGGAACGTGCCCGATTGGTCGGCGGGTCCCGTCGTGCCCTCCGAATGGCGCGAAATTCCCTCGGCCCCGGCGGATTTCAGCGCGGCAGGCGGATTGCTCGCGTTGATTCAGGGACCCGAGCGCGTGCAGATCCTCGATGCCGCCGACGGCACTCCCTTGATCCAACTCGAGAGCCCGATCCCCCTGACGAACAACCGCGTGCGCTTTTCCCCCGACGGCAGCCAGGTCGCCATGGTGGGCGAAAACCACGGCGTGCAACTCTGGGACCTGCGCGCTCTTCGGCGCGAGCTGGCGGCCCGCGGCGTCGACTGGCCGGAACCCGCCGCGCGTTGAGTTCGCGCGTCGGGGGTCGGCGCACCCGACATTGCCGTGGACCCATTACGTGATTGTTTTGGGTCAAAGGACACCTGCACCCTCGAATTTCTCGGACTCCCGGCTGAATCCGGAGGCTTCCCAACTTGAGCCAGTGGTCGCATGGGGACCGGGAGGGGTGGGGTCGCTCGTGCCTCGCTCGACCACCGGTTACGCGCTTTCATGCCTTCGGCATGGGCGATGCCCTGATTGCAACCCCACTCGCCTCCTTCACCTTCAGGCGCAGCGCGAAGCCGGAGGCTTCCCAGCTTGTAGCCGGTGGTTGAGCGAGGAACGAGCGATACCACCGGATCAAGAAACAAAATGAACCGCACCCTGGCAGGGGTGTCAGCCATCCGCAGCTACGGGCGGTCAATCAGGACCCGGTAGAATCGCCGCGCTCCGACCGCGTTCGGATCCAGCACAGTGCGGACATTCCCCGTATCCATGAAAGAGCTGCCGGGCAGCGTGGTCCAATTGCTGGCGCCCGGGGTGGCGAGGTTGGAGTTGAACTGGACCACGTAGATGTGGCCGGGAAGCACCGGCGAGAAGCTGACCAACCGCTGGGTCGGCTGCCCTGGCACGTCGCGTGCCGTCACCACGAAACGCGCGGTGGGATCCAGCGGATTGAGCCCGGCCACGAACTTGAAAAGGTTCGTCTGTCCGGTGCCGCTGAAGTCGACCCCCGGCGCGGCGTTCGGGTTATCCAAGCCGAAGTATTGGAACTGCCAGGAGTCGTCGATGCCGTCGCCGGCATAGGAGCCGTAGTTGTCGAGCAGCGAGTCCTGCACGAGCAGATTGAGCATGCCGGTGAAGCCGCCGGTGACGCCCTGCACCGTGGCAGTCGTGTCCCGATAAACCGCGGCCGCGCTGGCCAGACCAGTTGCGTTGATCGTGAGTGGTCCGTTCGTCACGGACCAGGCCACGGCGCCCGCGGCGAGGGCGGTGCTGCTGGCATCATCGAGGTAGTAGGCCGCACTGACCGGGATGGTGGCGAGTTCGTTCACAAAGGTGAAGGGCGTGCTCAGGCTCAAGCCGACCACCTCGGTCAGTTGCCCGATGAAGCCGGCTTTGGCGGTTTCGGCCGGAGTGGTGGCGACGGAGATTCCGGTCAACCCACCGAGGCTGCCCACATTCGCGTAGGTGCCCGCGACGGAGGCGCGGCCGCCGGCATCGAGAGTGTCGGTGAGCACGGCGTAGTTCGCGCTGCTGCGCGGCCCGGCAGCGGCGGCCGGGACGAGCGCGAGTGCGCAGATAGCCGCAAGGAAACGGGGAGGCTGATTCATGGCGCGTCGATGGCTCAGGGCCGCTGGTAGAGGTACATCGTCCGGCCGGGCGTGTAGCTGAAGGTGTCGCCGAAGTACGCACCGACGTCCCAGCCGCCCCAGGTGATCATTTCGGTGCCAGTCCAGATCGCCGAGTGCAGGTACCGCGGCGCGGGCGAACTGGCGGCGCTGACGGACGTCCAAGTGTTTGCGGTGGGGCTGTAGCGACCGCCGCTACCGAAGAGCGTGGCGGAGAGGATGTCATAGCCACCCCAGACGATCATCTCGCTGCCGGACCAGACGGCCGAATGGTAGGCGCGGGCGGAGGGTGAGCCGGAAGTGGCCAGCGCGGTCCAGCTGTCGCCGGCCAGGGAATAGCGGGCTCCATCGCCCAACGAGTTCGCGGCCAGTCCGCCCCAGACGATCATTTCGCTCCCCGTCCAGACCGCCGTGTGCAGGTAGCGGGCGACGGGCGCACCGGTGGCGTTCAGCGTCACCCACGCATTCGTCGTCGGACTGTAGCGACGGCCATCGTTCAGATTGCCGCTGTTGCCCTGGCCGCCCCAGACGATCATCTCGCTGCCGGTCCAAACCGCGGTGTGATACGTGCGGGCGGCAGGAGCGTTGACAGCAGTCAGGGGCAACCAGCTGTTGCCGAGCGGGCTGTAGCGTCGGCCGTCGCCCAGGTTGGCGGTCCCGCTGTTGCCACCCCAGACGAGCATCTCGCTGCCTGACCAGACCGCCGTGTGGGAAAGGCGCACGGTGGGCGCATTGGTGAGCGTCACCGCGCTCCAGCTATCACCGGCGGGACTGTAGCGCCCGCCATCGTTGACGGCGCCACTGGCCGCTTCACCACCCCAGACGATCATCTCGCTCCCGGTCCAGACGGCGCTGTGGCGCCGGCGTCCGGTCGGGGCACTGAGGGGACTGACCACGCTCCAACTATTGGCTGCCGGATTGAAACGCCCGCCCGTGCCGAGGAAGCCGCCGAAGTCGAGCCCGCCCCAAACGATCATCTCGCTGCCGGTCCAGACCGCGCTGTGCTCGCGCCGCGCGCTGGGCGCGGCCGCCGAGTTCGTCGGGGTCCAGCGATTCCCGGCCGCGTCGTATCGTCCGCCGTCGGCCAAGGCACTGCCGCCGCCGTAAACGATCATTTCGCTCCCGGTCCAGACGGCCGTGTGCTGCGAGCGGGGAGCTGGCGCCGCGGTGGCAGACGTGGCGGCCCAGCTGTCGTTCGTCGGTGCATAGCGAGATCCATCGCTCAAGACAGCCCCGTTGATTCCACCCCAGAGGATCATCTCGCTGCCCGTCCAGACCGCCGAGTGAGAGGTGCGTGCGGTCGGCGCGCCGGCTGCAGTCGTGGCCGTCCAGGCGTTGGCGGCGAGGTTGTAGCGGGCACCGGTGCCTTGCGAGACGCCGGCCACGAGTCCGCCCCAGACGATCATGTCGCTGCCCGTCCAGACCGCCGTGTGGTCGGACCGGGCCGCCGGGGCACCGCTGGCCGAGATCGCCGCCCAGCTGTTGCTTAGCGGGTTGTAACGCTTGCCGTCGCCCAGTTCGGCGCCGCTCGAGCCGCCCCAGATCAACATCTCGCTGCCGGTCCAGACCGCGGTGTGGAGGAAACGCCCGGCGGGCGCGCCGGCGTTTGTGACCATCGCCCAGCTGTTGCTGACCGGATTGTAGCGGCGCCCATCACCCAGGGCGGGGCCGTTCTGACCGCCCCAGACGATCATCTCGCTCCCGGTCCAGACGGCCGTGTGCTCGAAGCGGGCCCCAGGCGCGCCGAGCGCATTCACGGCTGTCCAAGTGTTGGTGCCGGGGTCGTACCGCCCGCCGTCGTTGAGGTTGCCGCTGGTGCCGAGTCCGCCCCAGACGATCATCTCGCCGCCGGTCCAGACGGCCGTGTGATAGGAGCGCGCCAGCGGCGCCGCCAGCGTGCTCACGGCCGACCAGAAGTTGGCCGCCGGATTGAAACGCCCGCCGTCGTTAAGACTGCCGCTGCTGCCGAGTCCACCCCAGACGATCATCTCGCTCCCCGTCCAGACCGCAGTCTGGAGGCGGCGCCCGGCCGGCGGCGTGCCGTTGAGCCGCTGCTGCCAGGCATCCGGCGTGACAGTGGTGCCGATGCGGATATAGCCGGCGTTGAGGAGCGCCTGGTTTTCGGTCGGCGACAGGATGAGTCCGCCGCTGCCGACTCCGCTCTGGCTGCTGGCGCTGAGATTGGCTGCGGCGGCGCCTACCGCCAGCTGGGTGGAAGTCACCGCGCCGCTGGCGAGGTTGGCCGATTGCACTGCGCCCGCCGCCAGCTGGGCGCTGCCGACCGAGCCCGCCGCCAGCTGCGTGCCGCTGACCGCTCCGGCCGCGATCTGCGCGGTGCCGACCGCACCCGCGGCGATCTGGAGGCTGGTGATCGCGCCCGCTGGCACGTTGTCGGCCAGCATGGCGTAGCCGACCGCGGCGACGCGCTGGTCGGGCGTGAGCAATTGCGAGCCGCTCATGCCGTCATTGAACCAGACCCGGAGGCGGACGTTGGCATTGGCGAAGACCGTGGCGGGCACCGCCGTCATGTTCGGGAGGGAGGCATCGCCGAGGAGGACCGCGTAGAGCCCTTTGGTGACCGGCAGCGTCACGGCGGCGCCGGGTTGGCTGCCGCCCGTACTGGTCCCGTCGTTGCTCCAATAGGTGACCGTGCCGTTTCCGTTGACGAGGGCGAACTTGAACTGGCCCGATCCGTCGAAGTTGACGCCGCCGACCACGACGCGGCCCTGGTAGTTGATCAGCTGCGGCACTTGGGCTGGGGCGGGGGCTGCCACCGTGAAGAGGAGCGCCAGGAGAAGGAGGAGACCAGGCCGCAGCTTGGCCATGAAGGAACCGAGGAGGTCGGAGAAGGAGGAGCGGGGATCGGAAGTCATGGAGATTCGGGTTCAACTTCTGAAGACGAACTTCCGCACCCGCGTTACGAAGTTTTGCGATTCTCCTGCCGCTCATCCCTTGCCGGTAAAGACCTGGCAGGGACGCGTCATGGGCAAATCGAAGGTCCCTCCGCCGGGGAAATGGCTCAGGTGGCGCCGCACGCCGTTGCTCGTGAACCTCGCGGGGAACATGATCCTGCCGGAGATCCCGCGGGCCTTCCTCGGCTGCTGCGCGGCAGGCCTTGCTTGGGCCGAGGGACGATTCCCCCCAAAAAAGACGATTCCGTCACAATTATGCTTGGCAGCTTCGCGTGCTTTATGTAACACGACGGGTCTTCGTTACGATCTCGCGCCGAAAGCGTTGACGGCGGAACCAGTGGGGGTTCTTCCCGGCGCGTGGTAAACCAGTTCCAGCCTTGCCCGCACTATGACCATCACATCCCTCGACTCGCGTCTCGCCGCCCTCGCCGCTCTTGCCGGCGCAGCCGCCGTTACCACTCCCGCCCAGGCGACTATCGTCTACGTGAATTTGTCGGCGTCGCCGATCGTCGTTCCCGCCACCACCGCGGGGATTTACCTCAACCTCGTGACGGGCGTGAGCAACATTGCCCCCGCCAGCGCGCCCGGCTGGGATGTCAATCCATTTAGCACTACGACCCTTTCTTTTTTTAACCCGACTGCCCCCGCGGGCGGGGTTTATGTAGTTAACGCGGCGGGCGGCTCCTCCGCCACGCTGCCCGACAACCTCGCGCTCGGAACGCTGATCAGCGCGGCGAGCGGCTTTGGTTCCGGCACCGCAGAAACGACGGGCGCGACGGCCTTCACCCTCAACAGCACCAACAACTACCTCGGCATCCGGCTCCAAAACGAGACCACCGCCAACGCCACGAACTACGGCTGGGTCCAATTTAGCATTGGCGCGGCGTTCACGACCCGGAGCATCATTGGCTACGCGTATGGCAACGCGGGTGAGTCGATCCTCGCCGGGCAACAAGTGTCAGTGCCGGAGCCCTCCACCGTCGCTGCGCTCGGGGCGATGGCGCTCGGCGCGGTCGGCGTGCGCTCCTGGCGCCGTCGGCGCGCTGCCTGATCCGCCGTTCCGGCGCTTTTCCTTTCCACCCCGCCCTGCCCCGAGTCGATTCGGTGGCGAGGCGGGGTTTTTCGTACGGGACGCCGTCATGCGGTCAGGTTGCCCGGTTCGGCAAATTCTTGCTTCGCCGCCGGACCCCGCGTGCGCCCTCTCGACGATCATTTTTCCCGCCGAACCAGATCCAAGGCGCGCGCGCGATCAGGGACACGTCGCCTCACCTTCGGGCGAAGGTCGCGCCGCGCCCGTCGCGAGATCGACCGTCTCGAGGCTGGGGAGGCGCAGTCCATCGGGCGGCGGCACCAGCGTCTCGTAGTGGGTCGCCCGTCCGTCCCAGCGATGCAGGATGGCGCGGGCCTTCTCGGGCACATGGGCAACGGTCGGGTCGTCGCCGGCAAAGGTGCAAATGACCTCGATCGAGTCGAACCACATCGTGGTTTGAAACTCCATTTCCGAGCCGGTCGCGCGGCGATTGACCGAGTAGCCGCGCAGGCCGTTGCTTAGCCGCGCTTCGATGGCGGGGAAGATTTCGTCGAGGAGAAGCCGCTCGTAGGCCGCGGCGTTTGACAGCGTGGTCCAGCCACGCCAAATGCGGGTGATCATGAGAGTAGAAGTCGCGAGACCACTCGCTATTCCATCCTTTGAGGGCCGATTCGCGCCGGAATTGCGGAGACGTCGGCGAACTCCGTGAATCGAGCAACTCGTCGGCCGGACGGGAGCGCCAAGAAGCATCGGCCACATTGCCGCTGGTGATCTGTCCGCCGGATCCCGGCACCCGCCGGCTGGCTTCGATCTGCGTCGCTACGTCGACAAGGGCCAAAATGGGCACTTCATTCGCGTGCTTCGGCAGACCGCAGTGGGTGCAATGAACCGAACCGTAGCTGGGCCCGGTGATGAACCCAAAGAATAGCCGCCAGCTCGCGCGGCGGGCATTCTGAAATTATCGCTGAATCAAATGCCTAGGTTTGCCACCGTCTCGCGATCAAGAACGCCGGTTACCGGCAGACCGTTTTCGCGCTGGAAGGCGCGAAGCGCTCGCTGGCTTTGCGGTCCAAAGGCACCGTCGACCTGTCCCTGGTAGTAGCCCTTCTCTGCCAGGGCCGCCTGCGCGCGGGCCGTCAGTTCGCGGCCGCCGCTCCCGCGCCGATCGACCACGCGTCCCGTGTATTCTACACTGTATCGAGGGTAGGAATCGTCGTAATTGTTGTAGTAGGGAAGGGGTCCTAGGCCATAGAAAAACCAACTCCCGTTGTATTGGTAACGCGGGCGCTCACCCCAATATCTACCATCGTAGTCGCCGGGGCCGGTCCAGTTGCGGACCGCGATTTCGGTCCGGGTCCCCGATTGCACATTGTCCAGCGCCACCCCTCGGGCCGCGACACGTGGATCGCCCGGGATGCCGCGGGCGGCTGGATCTGATCGATCGGAAATTGCGCGCTGCTGGCCGCGCTCGGCCCCGCGCAGTCGGCTTTCGTCACGAAAGGCAGGACGCTGCGAGCGCTCACGAGCGATGGCCTGGCCGGGAGGCGCGACGCGGGTGCGTTTCCCGGCCTTCTCCTTCTTATCCGGTTTACCCTGACCCTTGTCTTCCTTGGGCTTGGCGTCGGCCCAAGTGGCCATCGGAAGCACGAGCGCAAAACCAAGGATCAGCGGGAGTATCTTCATGCCACTCCTTCGCACGGGAAGCGCCAAACGGATGCCCATGGAATGCGATTTCTCAGGCCGTAACTTATTTAGCTCACTCAACTTATCGAAGGCGAACCCGCCCTTCCGCCGCCGACCTGGCACCCGCGGGCGAGAGCCTTCCAAGTGAATTTCGCGCTGCGGCTTTTCGAGGAAAGCGCGGGGGAGGGGCTTTGTTCGTCGCGAGGCCACCCCATCGAAGGCCGTCCGCGAGGATGCATCCGTCCGACTCAGCGAATCGACACGGGCACGCCGGGCCGCATCCGAGCGGCGAGGCGGGCGACATCCCAATTGGCGAGGCGAATGCAGCCGTGGCTGGCGGAGCGGCCGATGCGATCGGGGTCGCTGGTGCCGTGTAAACCGATGCCGGGTTTGTTGAGGGCGATCCAGTAGATCCCCACCGGATTGTTCGGGCCCGGCGGGAGCAGGTGGAAATCGCGACTGCGCACGCCATGCTGGAGCATCGCCTCGTCCCAGCGGAAATTCGGCCATGGCGCCACGCCCTGTACTTTCCACTCGCCGACCGGCGAGACCGTCTGGCTCGAGCCGACGGTGACCGGATACGCCGCCACGATTTGTTCGGCGTCGTAGACGTGCAGCATGCTGCTCGCGACGTCCACCGTGACAGAGAGGGCACTGGCCGGAGCCGCTGGCGCGGGTTTGGTGGCCCGTCCGGAGCGCGGGTTTTGCTTCGTCGCCGCGACCTTCCGGGGCACGGCGCTGAGCTCGAAGGGCACGATGTTGGGGACCGTCAGCACGGTGCCGACCGCGATGGGCGAGCGGAGGGTGGGATTCAGCTCGGTCAGGAACTTCACGTCGCAATGAAATTTCTCCGCCAGCGCCTCGGTGGCCGATTCGTAGGGGAGCGATTTTGCCTGCGCTTTGCCTTTCAGGTCCGCGGGCACCTCGCCGATGGATTCAAAATCCACGTCGGTCACGGTGTATTCCACGAAGACGGGGTCGACGCTGGCGAGATCCATTCCCGTGACGTCCGGTTTTGCTTCGGGCCGACCGGCGGGGGGCGCGCCCGGCGCCTTTTCCCCGCGGGCCTGACGCCAGCAGGCGAGGGCCTTCCAGGTGAATTCCCCGCTCCGGCCGTCGATCTTGCCCGGCGCAAACTCGGCGCGATCCAGGAAGACCTGCAGTCGCGTGGCCGCTTCAAATTCCGTCCTCGGCCGCGGCGCCGGCACGGAAGAGGCGCTTGGCTCGGGCACCCCGGCGGCGATTGCGGGACCGACGAGGGAGCAGAGTGCGCCGCTGATCAGCAGGGGGAAGAATCGATGCATATGCACGGGTATCGCGGGTCGGTGGGTCGCTGCGGGTGTTTCCCGTTGGTTCGGCGCGGCGGAGCTCGAAAATCGCTGGCCTCGCGACCGGACGGGCCACTCCACTGAGAGGCTCGGTCTGACACGCGCACCGAAGGTGTTGGAGCGCGCGGGGCTTGCAGCGGCTTGATGAAAGGGAGCTTGCTCCCGTATTTCCCGCCTCGCGGGCGGGATGTGACCTGCGACTCGGCGCCGGTAAGCCGGCTTTCAAGGTTCCCGGTAGAGCTTGCACGCCCCGGGAAATTCTCAGATCGGGACGAAGTCTCCGAATGTTCAGAAATTCGCCCAGGGACTCGTGGCGGAATTCGGATTTCCCACCGGGCCGATCAGCGTGCCGCTGGGTGGCCCGTAGTTGATCCCGACATTGCTGCGCGAAACATTGTGCAGGACGACATCCGTTCCACCGACCGCGATTCCCGGCTGCTGATTCGACTGCACGAGATTGCCCTCGATCCGGCTGCCGCCTCCGTACGCGACGATGCCGTTGCCCAGATTTCGATTGGCGACGCAGTGGATGACGAGGCTCTCGCCCGGAAAGGCGGGGCCGCTGATCTGAATCCCGCCGTTCGTATTCCCCATGGCCGTGCAGTCCGCGATCAGGGAGGAACTCCCGCAGAAGATTCCTGCGCCGCCATTCCCGGTCAGCGAACAGCTCCGGATCACACACCCGTCGCCGCCGGTGATTCCCGACTGGCCGTTGTTCCGAGCGATACAATCGGTGGCGATGCAACTCCCCAGCGCGATCCCGACGTTGGTATTGTTCATGGCGGAACAGCCGGCGACCGTGCAGCCATCGTAGGTATAGATTCCGATGAAAGTGTTGGCATAGGCGGTGCATCGCAAAACGGTGCTGGCATTCGTCACCAGGAATCCGGACCCCGCATTGCCCCGCGAAACGCAGTCGGCGACGGAAGCCGCCGGCCCCGCCGAAATTCCATCGCCGGGCGAACCGGTCGTGGCGAGCACCTGGCACTCGCGAACGAGGCAGTTGTCGAGGCCCTTGATGCCAATCCCCACATTGCCCGAGGCGACGCAGTTCCGCACTTCGCCGTCGACGTCCACCACGATCCCGTTTCCTCCGCAGTTCAGCACGCGGACATTTTCGACCCGCACCCGGGCGTTTCCGACCCCATCGATCCCACGACCGCCCCAGTTTCGAATCGTCCCATTCCGAATCGTCACGTTGGTCTGGCCGCCACCGATGACGATGCCCTCGGAACTGCCCGGAACGCCGATGAGTTCGAATCCATTGAGGTCGATGGTCACATTGCTGGCGAAAACGACGATCCCGCTCATGCCACTCGCTGCGGTGAGGCTGGCGGAGAGGTAATACGAGCCCGGTCCGATGGTTTGTCCGGGCACTGAAATCGCGGCGCGCGGCTCGATCTGGGCGAGCGTTTTGAGGTTCGGAGCGGGGGGGCCTGGCGGAGTGAGCGAGCCTTGGGCGAGCGCGAAGCCGGTGGGAAGGAGGAA
The DNA here is from genome assembly GCA_038322235.1 of Chthoniobacterales bacterium. Taxonomy (GTDB): domain Bacteria; phylum Verrucomicrobiota; class Verrucomicrobiia; order Chthoniobacterales; family SZAS-18; genus SZAS-18. The sequence goes on along the minus strand of JBBQFQ010000066.1, from coordinate 12,653 downwards.
CAGGGCGGCGAAGATCGAGACCGCGCGACCGCGCGCGAAAGCCTGGAGGGTGAAGCGCATATCGGGCTGTATGACGAAGCGGGAGGCTGGTTACAGAAGGCGGCGGAAGATCGCGCCGACAGGCGGTAGGGCTGACGCGCTTCGCGGGTCACCGGAAAAGCAGAGAATAAGGAGACTGAATCAGAAATATGACAAAAGGCTTCGCTCGAGAGGTTTGGACATTGCCCCCCGCCTTTCTCCTGTCATAGCAAAGTCAGCACCAACTCATCGCTTGGAAATCGCCGTCTCGGCTCTCCGCGCCGAAAACGGGGCCAACCATTTCTTTCTGCGTGTCTCGGACACCAGAATCCAGCCTTTCCCATGAATGCCGCTGCCCGAAACTCAACTCCCCTCGCCGCGCCTCATTCCATCGCTGGCGGGGGCGCGCGCTGGCAGCTCGGACTCGTCTGCCTGCTGCTCCTCGGGTTGACTATTTCCAGCCTCCAACTCCAGGCGGCGAATACCTTTTCCGGGGCGGCTCCGTTGACCAGTGCACGGCATTTTCACACGAGCACGCTTTTGCCTAACGGCCGACTGCTCGTCGCCGGAGGGTTTAATGGCACCGTCCCGTTGGCCACTTCGGAGCTCTACGATCCGGCCACCGGGATCTGGATCCCGACCGGTTCGCTCACCTTCTCGCGCCTGTCCCACACCGCCACGCTGCTCGCCAATGGCCAGGTGCTCGTGGTGGGGGGTCAGGGGGCGGGCGGCGTCATCGGCAGCGCCGAACTCTACAATCCGGCCACGGGCACGTGGAGCACCGTCGGCGCCCTCACCACCGCGCGGCTGCAGCACACGGCCACGCTGCTAACCAACGGTAAGATCCTCGTCGCCGCCGGCCAGGGCGCCGTCGCCCGACTCCTCAGCGCGGAACTCTTCGATCCGGCCACCGGCACCTGGTCCGGCACCGGCGCTTTGACGGGCCTCCGCGCGCAGGCTGCGGCGGCCTTGTTGCCGAACGGCAAGGTCCTCATCACCGGCGGGCAGGGCGCGACCACGAACCCGGTCGGCACCACCGAACTCTACGATCCGGCGGCCGGCACTTGGAGCACCACCGGTCCGTTGACCGATGCCCGACAGGCCCATTCCGCCACCGTGCTGCCGAGCGGCAAGGTCATCGTGGTGGGCGGCGCCCTCGCCAGCGGACATCTCGGCAGTGCGGAACTCTACGATCCCGCTACGGGCCTCTGGACCGGAACGGGTTCGTTGAACACCGCGCGCTACGTGCACTCGGCCTCACTGTTGCCCAATGGCAAACTTCTCGTCGTGGGCGGCGAGAGTTCCGGAGTGCAGACCAGCTCGGAGCTCTACGATCCCGCCGCCGGGAGCTGGACCTTCAGCGGACCTCTCACGACCGCGCGGGAATCCCACACCGCCACGCTGCTGCCGAGCGGACGGATTCTCGTCGTCGCCGGACGGGGCGTTTCGAATACCTCGCTGACCAGCGTGGAGGTCTTCGATCCCGCTGCCGGGACATGGAGTGGGACGGGCCCGATGAGCACCGCGCGGCTCGGCTATGCCGGCGCGCTCCTGGCTAACGGCAGAGTTTTAGTCGCAGGCGGTTTCAACGGCACCGCCATCATTGGCACGGCCGAATTCTTCAATCCCGCCACTGGCACGTGGATTGGCACTGGCCCCATGACGATCGCGCGGCAATACCCGACCGCCACGCTCCTGACCAACGGCAAGATTCTCGTGGTGGGCGGAATCAATAGCGCCTCCGTCACGATCGGCACCGCCGAGCTTTACGATCCCGCCCTCGGCACCTGGAGTTCCGGGGGGACGTTGAACGTCGCGCGGCGGAATCACACCGCCACGCTGCTGCCCAACGGCAAAGTGCTCGTCACGGGCGGCGGCCAAGGCACCACGACCGCCCTCGCCACCGCCGAGCTTTACGACCCGGCCGCCAACACTTGGACCACGACCGGTCCGCTCGGCACCGCGCGGCAGAGCCACACGGCCACTTTATTGCCGAACGGCAAGGTACTCGCCGCCGGCGGAGTAAGTGGCACCACCTACCCGGGCAACGCCGAACTCTACGATCCGGCCGCGTCGGCCTGGACCCCCGCCGGCACCATGGCCGGCTTCGCCCAGCCCACCGCCACACTCCTGCCCAACGGCAAAGTTCTCCTCGCCGGCGGCACGAACGGCTCCGCCACGACCTTCGGCCAGCTCTACGATCCCGCGGCCAACACCTGGGCTCCCACCGGCGGGCTGACGATCGCCCGCTCCAATCATAATGCCCGACTCCTGCCGAATGGCCGCGTCATGGTCGTGGGCGGACAAGGACCCGGCAATGCCGTTGACGTTTACGATCCGGCCAGTGGCACTTGGAGCGCCACGGGTGCGATGGCCATTTCACGTTACGAGACCACCGCCTCGTTGCTCGCCAATGGGAAGGTGCTCATCTCCGGCGGCTTCTCCAGCGGGTTCTCCGCGGCGGCGGAGCTCTACGATCCCGGCCTCGGCGCCGCCCCGGCCACTTTGCCCCTGATTTCCACGGCCGCGTTTGTCGGAAATAACCAGCTCGGATTGACCGGCGCCGGCTTCCGCGGCGTCTCCAGCGCCTCGGCTGGACAAGGCGCGCAGGATTCGCCGACGAACTACCCCCTGCTCCAGGTGCGGCGGCTCGACAACGAGCAGAGCGTCTTTGTCGCGTGGGACCCCTCCGGCAGCGTCACGGCCACCAGCCTGACCACCGGCGCGCTGCCCACTTTCGGCCAGGGACAAGTGGCCCTGACCGTCTTCGTCAACGGCATCCCCAGTGCCGCCACGGTTCTCCTCTGGGCGCCGAGTGTCTCGGTGCCCGCGATTGCGCTCGAGCAGCCCTTGGGCGCCGGCCTAAGCAATGGTGGCAGCCGCAGCTTCGTCGCCACGACGCTCACCGCCAGCAGTCTGACGTTCATCATCCGCAATCCGAGCACTGCCAACCTGACCGGGCTCGGCGTGACCGTGACCGGTACCAACGCGGCCGATTTCACCGTCACCACTTCGCCCGTGGCCCCCGTCGTGCCCGGAGCGAGCACCACCTTGATCGTCCGTTTTGCGCCGTCATCGGCGGGACCGAAAACGGCCGCCCTGCAGATCGCCAACAACGTCGCGGGCAGCAATCCCTTCGTGATCAACCTTTCCGGCCAGCTCCTCTCATACACGACCGATACCGATGGCGACGGCCTGAATGATGCCGCCGAGTTCGATTTGGCCGCGCTCGGCTTCGACTGGCAGGTCAGCCAGCCCGCCTTGGTCACCGCGTACTTTGCCGGCGCCGCCGGAGCGGGACTCTATAATCAGACCCAGTACAACGGGAATTTCACCGCCGGACAGAATTCGGTGCTGAATGCCCCGAACACCTTCAGTCTCTACACCCTTTCGCAGGTGCAAAACTTGAACATCGGCGTGCCCCTGATCCAGCGGAATGCCACGACGGGAGTCTTCCTGCTCACGATCGGCGTGCAGAAGTCCGCCGACCTCACCCAGCCCTTTATGGCCTTGCCGATGAGCGGCGCCGGCACGTCCACGGTGATCAATGCGCAAGGAAAGCTGGAGTTCCAATTCACCGTGCCCGACAACGCCGCCTTTTTCCGCCTGCAGTCACAGTGAGGAAGTGGCGCCGCCCGAGTTGAATGTCGCCCCGCGGTTCAGGCAGATGGTCAGCGCGGAAGGAATTCTGTGATGGACGGAGGTTCACGACATCCAAATTCGCGGGTTTTAGCGGAGAAGCGCGGGCTTGGGAGTCTGAGCGACCGCTGGCTGGCTCTGAGATCGATAAGAAGTCTCCGAAATCTCAGAAATTCGCCCAGGGACTGGCGGCCGTGTCCGGGGTTTGCACGGGTCCCAGCTGAAACCCGCTCGCCGGGCTGTAGTTGCCCCCGGTATTGCCTCGCGAAACATTGTGCACAACGATGTCAGATCCACCGGCCACGATTCCCGGCTGCTGATTGGCCTGCACGAGATTGCCCTCAAGCCGATTGCCGCCCCGGTTTGCGATGATGCCATTGCCCGTGTTTCGATTGGCGACGCAGTTGATCACGAGACCTTCGCCCATGTTGATGCCGCCGCTGATTTGGATTCCGGGGCCGGCATTTCCCATGGCGGTGCTGCCCTCAAGGTGAACTGAACCGAGGGAGTGAAATCCAATGCCCGCGTTCCCGGTCAGCGCACAATTGCGAATCGCGCACCCATCGGCGCAATAGAAACCGTCGCTCCCGTTGTTGCGGCTGGCGCAGTCCGTGGCGATGCAACCGCTCGAGAGCCCGATGCCGAGGCCGGCACCCGAATTCATCGCCGTACAGCCGGCGACCGTGCACCCATCGCCGGTAATGATGCCACTGAAGTTGGCATACGCGACGCTCCGGGAAATCGTGCTGGCGTCGCCCACGAAGAAACCCGTGCCCAAGTTGCCGCGGGAGATGCAGTCTGTCACGGAACAGGCCACGCCCACGGAAATCCCATCGCCTGGCGAACCGGTCGTGCCCAGTGCCTGACAGTCGCGGATCAGGCAGTTGTCGAGGCCTTTGATGCCAGTCCCCCCATTGCCGGAGGCGACGCAGTTCCGCACTTCGCCGCCCACGTCCACCACGATCCCATTCCCTCCGCAATTCAGCACCCGGACATTTTCCACGCGCACCCGGGCGTTTCCGACCCCATCGATCCCGCGACCGCCCCAGTTTCGAATCGTCCCATTCCGAATCGTCACATTGGTCTGACCGCCACCGATGACGATGCCCTCGGAACTGCCCGGAACGCCGATGAGTTCGAACCCATTGAGGTCGATGGTCACATTGCTGGCGAAAACGACGATCCCGCTCATGCCACTCGCTGCCGTGAGGCTGGCGGTGAGGTAATACGAGCCCGTTCCAAGGGTCTGTCCGGGCACCGAGATCGCGGCGCGGGGTTCGATCTGGGTGAGCGTTTTGAGGTTCGGAGCGGGCAGGCCCGGCGGAGTGAGCGAGCCTTGGGCCAGCGCAAAGCCGGGGGCCATGAGGAACAGGTTGGCAATGATCGGAACGGCTCGCGCGCGCGCGAACGAGTGGCGGATGAAGCGCATATCAGGCTGTACGACGAAGCGCGAGCCCGGTTACGGGCGGCGGCGGTTTCCCGGCTTTTGCGGCTAGAGTGGCCGAATTTGCACGGCACTTGCTGCCGGAAACAAGCGCCCGTTCTTTTTCTGCGCCGACCCATGGAATTTCACACGACGCGCTGGGATCTGGTCCTCGATGCCGGCGGACCCGCCGAGGCCGGGGCCAACTCCGCGTTGGCGAGCATTCTCGACGCGTATTGGCGGCCGCTTTACCTTTATGCGCGCTACCGGGGACTGGCGCACCACGATTCCCAAGATGGGGTGCAGGCCTTTTACCTCACGCTGATCGAGAAGCAAAGCCTGCGACATGCGGACCGCGAGCGCGGCCGTTTCCGCACGTTTCTGCTTTGCTCGTTCCAGAATTTTCTCGGCACGGAACTGAAGCGCGAACGCCGGATCAAGCGCGGCGGGCAGTACGTGTTTGTCGCGCTCGAGAACGCCAGCGAGGAAGAACTCGAGCGCAGTGTGGCCATCGGCGGCCTGGATGCGGTGCAGGCCTTCGATCGGGAATGGGCCGCCGCCCTCCTTGCCCGGGCCAGCGCCCGCCTGGCCGCGGCCCGCAACGGAAAAGACGCCGCGGAATTCGAGCGGCTGCGGCCATTTCTCTCGCGCGATGGCGCGGAGGCGAGTCGGGGCGAAGCGGCGGACGCGCTCGGCATCACTCCGAATGCGATCAAAGTCCGCATCCACCGCCTGCGCGCGGAATTTCGCCAGATCCTGCGCGACGAAGTCGCCGCGACCGTGACCGAGGCGCACGAGATCGAGCAGGAGCTCAAGTATCTGCGTGAGGTTCTGGCATGAAAGGCGATCGGGCCGGCGGACCGGAGCGTTGTTCGGAATGTGGCGGTCCGTTGGAAGGGACGGGTGATTGCGTTCGCTGCCTCCTCGGCGTGGCCTGGTTCGAGGAGCCGCGGGAAGCGGCGACTTCGCTGCCGGCGGAGTTGGGGCCTGGCCAGATGCTCGGCGGTTACGAACTGCTTTCGCGCCTCGGCGGCGGCGGCATGGGAGTCGTCTATCGCGCCCGCCAGCGCGCCACCGGGCGGATCGTCGCGCTCAAGACGCTACGCCTCGAGGTGCTGCCCGACCAGGCCGCGGTGGAGCGATTCCAAACCGAGATCCGCCTCGCGGCGACGCTGGAGCATCCGCATGTGCTCCCGTTTTACGAAGTGGGCGCGCAGGACGGCCTGCCGTTTTTCAGCATGAAGATCGTGGAAGGCAGTCTCGCCGACCGGTTGCGCACCGACCCGCTGCCCCCCCGCGATGCCGCCTTGCTGCTCGAGCGGGTCGCCCGCGCGGCCCATCACGCGCATCAGCACGGCGTGCTGCATCGGGATCTGAAACCCGGCAACATTTTGGTGGATGCCGCTGGCTCGCCCTTCATCGCGGATTTCGGGGTCGCGCGTTTCCTCGACGCCACGCTGACGGGCGGGGCGATCGGCACGCCGGCCTACATGTCGCCCGAGCAGGTGGAAGGCCGCGCGCTCACCGTCGCCTCGGATGTCTACGCGCTGGGGGCGGTCTTGTTCGAGACGCTCACTGGCACGCTGCCGTTCGTGGCGGATTCCGTGGTGGCGACGTTGAGGCAGGTGATCGATCAGCCGCCCCCTTCGCCCGCCGCGCGCCGGCCCGGCGTCCCGGAGGATCTGGCGATCGTTTGCCTGAAGGCGTTGGCGAAGGACCCGGCCGCCCGCTACGAATCCGCGGCGGCTCTGGCGGACGACCTCGCATGCTGGCGGGAGGGACGCGGGATTCGCGCGCGGCCGAGTTCGCGCGCCGAGCGATTGACGAGCTGGGCCCGGCGCAATCCCGCGCTCGCGGGAGTTTCCGGTTTGCTCGTGCTCGCTCTGCTCGCGGTCTCAATCATCTCGACGCTCTCGAGCCTGCGCGTGGGGCGCGCCCTGGAACGCGCTCTCGCCGCCGAGCGGGAGCGGCGCGAAGAAGTGCGCGCCGCCTCGCTCGCCCAGGCGCGCGCATCGCAACTGACCGGGCGCATCGGCCAGCGCTTCGAAGCTTTGGAGGCCCTGAAACGGGCGGCGATGATTCGCCCCGGGCTCGATCTCCGCGAAGAGGCGCTCGCGGCCCTGGCGCTCCCGGATGCCCATATCCAGGACGAATGGGAGCCGCGCTCGACGAGCAACCCCGCCATCCGTTTCGATGGCACCACGGAACGCTATGTCCTCGAAGTCGCCCCCGGGGTCCTCAGTCTCCGGCACGCTCCCGACCACGCGGAGCTGCGCCGGTTCTCCGCGCCGGAGGGCACGCCGAGCGTTCGCTACATCTCGGAATTCGTGGCCGGTGACACGCGCTTTGCGGCGCGTTTCGCCGACGGATCCGTGCGGGTCTACGAGGTCGCGCGCAGCGAGCCGCTCTGCGAGATCACCGGCGGTCCGGTTCGCCAGGCGCACATCTATTTTCTCCTCGATTTCGGCTTGTCGGCGGATGGCCGGGAACTGCTCGTGGGCCGGCCGGAAGGCGGCGTGGCCTCCTACGAGGTGGCGACCGGACGCGAAGTCGGTCGGCTCGAAACGGCGACGGTCCCCGCCATCGTCGCCCTGAGTCCCTCGGAAGATCGGATCGCGCTCTGCGCGCTGCGCGGGGAGACGGTGGAGATCTACGATCGCGTCACGGGGCGACTTCTGTTCGCGCTGCCGCATCCCAGCGGGGTTTTCAATTGTATCTGGCGTCCGGATGGCGGGGAGCTGGCGTGCGCCTCGAAGGATCTGCAGATCCGGCTTTGGAACGCGCACACCGGTTTGCCGGGCGTGACCCTCCGGGGTCACCGCGATACGCCGATCGGACTGGCGTATCGCCGTGATGGCCGGGTCTTGGCGAGCGGATCGCTCGATTTTTCCACCCGGCTCTGGCGTTGCTCGGACGGGGCCGAGCTCCTGGCGATTCCGCGTCTCGGCGGCAGCCAGGGTCTGGCCTTTTCCCGCGATGGCACCATGCTCGTTACGACGTCGGAGGGTTCGCGTGTGTGGCGTTTGCGCCTGCACCTCGCGGACGTGCGGCAGGCCATCTTCGACGGTACTCCCGGAGATCACTCCGATGACGTCAGTGGTCTCGATGTCTCGCGGGACGGACGCCTTCTCGTCCTGGCTTCGCAGAGCGGCGTGCGGCTGCTGGACGCGGCGAATGGGAATCTCCTCGTGACGCTGGATGCCGCGGCGCGCGCGGTCGGCGGGGCAGCTCGCAGCGAAGCGGTTCTCGCCGACGGCACGCGCGCCGACGAAAAGACGGCCCAGTTCTCCCCGGACGGCCGGACTCTCGTCTCGTCCGTCACCGGTACGGGAACTTGGGCGCGCAGTGTGAGTTGGCGGGACGAACGGACCTTGGAGATCGGGCCGCCCAGGCAGATCGATGCGCGGCAGGGCCTCGTCGTGTTGCAGGTTGCCGGCGATCCTCCGCTCGTGGTGCTGAGCGGCGCGCGCGCCCCGATCGCCTCAGTCTTTCCCCTCGAGGGGAACGGCTCGCCGGTGGACTATCCGCTCACGGGCGTGCCGTCGAACTGCATCATCGCGCCCGGAGGAAATCTCGTGCTCACGGCCGATCACGTCAGCACCACGCCGGGTGAATCGGATGTCCGGCTTTGGGGATATCCGTCCGGAAGGCTCGTGCGCCGCCTGCATCTGGGGTCGGACGGGAACTTCCAGTTCAGCCCGGACGGGACGCACCTCTTTGTGGGCGGGGCCGAGGGGGCGAAGCTCGTGCGCTGGCCGGGGCTGGAATCGGTGGCGGACCTTCCGGCGAGGAGTCAGGAAGGTTGGTTCTCGCCCGATGGGACGCTTCTCGTGCTGCGGGACGACGCGGGTCTCGCGCTCACCCGCGTCGCGACGCGCGAGGTGATGGGACATTTGCCCGCCGCACGGCGCCTGGTCGTGCGTTTCGACCCCGCCGGCACGCACCTGTTCACGCTCATCGACGTAAATCTCTTTGCGTGGGATCTCCCGGCCGTGCGCCGCGAATTGGCAGCCATCGGACTGGACTGGGAGCGTGGCGCGCCCGGGCCGGCTCGGCCTTCGAACGACGCGTCGCTGGGACCCATCGTGGTCCGAATCGCGGAGAGGGAACAGCCGGTCCGGTAGCCTGGCCTTCGAAACGGGAATCGAGATGATCCTGTGGAGCGGCAGCGTCGGACTCGGTTCGCAGTCGCTCAACCGGCGGTGGCCAACCCAAACCCCTCGTCCGCTGCCCGCGCGGCCAGTCGCTGCACCGTCGGAAGCGCCCGCGCGAAGGCATCGCGCAACTCCTGCACTTCGGGGATCACCGCGTCGCCAAAGGCTTGCTCCAGTTGATCCCGGCTTACGCGATCGTGCCGAATCAGAAAATCCACATCCTGCATGTCCTGCTCGTCGTTCCCCCGCATCATCTTCGTGAGGATGAGGTCGACGGTGGCCGGCCGGAACAGCTGCAGATGCCGCAGCGGCGGGCGCACCACGGGAACGATGGCGGCTTCCCATTGACGGCGGAGGAAGACCTGACGCTCGTCAAAAAGATGCGTCATGTAGAGCCCTTCCGAATCCAGTTCCTCGTTGACGGCTTGGTGGGCAACCCAAAAATTGTCATCAGCATCCAGCGCGGCAGTCTGCGAGGCGCGCAAGATCACATCGACATCAAGCGAGCTGTCCACGGCCGCAGGCGGTTTGGAAAAACCCAGCGCAATCGCGGCGCGCCCATACACCACCAAGCTCACCTCGTGATCGAGGAACTGATCCAAAACGGTCACGATTCGGACAGCGTTGCTCATGCCGCCATTCCTTTCCGACGGGGCCGTTCCCACTGGGTGACGATCTTCGGGCCCACACCCCGGACATACCCATTCATGGAAATAAACCGTGTCGGATGTGGCAGCGCTCCTTCGCGGATCGGCGGCGACTCCGGCAGCAGCGTCAGCAGCTCCCCCCAAAAGGGATTCTCCGGCTCGAACTTCTGCCCGCATTCCGCCACGTAGCGCAGCACTGGTTCGCTCCGTTCCAGCTTGGCGAGCCAGGCGAGTCGCCGCGGGTCATTGCCCTCCGCACTGACCAGGGCGGCTCCGCAACGGATGGCCTGTGGATCGAACGGCAAGGCGATGTTCAACAAGGCCACAGCCAATTCCTCGTCGCTGAATTGCTCTCGCGTGGCCAACTCCCCCTCGGGCACCCCGGCGTGCCAGTAGTGCCGACACCCTCTCTGCACCGCCAGGTGCGACAGTTCCACCGGCGAAGTGAGCCCCAGCTGGCGGGCCTTGCGCAGCAGCGGCGAAAAATGCGCCGTGGTTCCCAGACGGGCTGCAAGAGTGGAAGCAGGCATGGGTGGCAAGGTCCTGGGTGCGTCCAATAACCCATCGTTCGCCCTTCAAGCAATCGAACGGTAGCGTCACGCGGAGCAAGTCTGGCAGACGAGGGTCGCGGGTCAAAGCGGAGGGTGGGGTGAGATCCCGCGCGACCGCGCGATCGGGGGGCGCGCAGCGCCTTGGACTGCGCGCGGCTTGCCGCCGCTTTTGGAAAGGGAGCTTGCTCCCGTAGTCCCCGCCTCGTAGTCGCGCCGCAACCTGCGACTCAGCGCCGGCCAGCCGGCTGGGAGAAAGCGCCCGCAAGCCGCGCGCACTGCGTCCCCGCTGCCGTCGGCTGCTTACGCGCGTCCAAGACTGGTTTCTCCCTCCCGAGCCGGGCGAGAATCCGCCGAACCTTTGGTAATTGGGATCAGGCGGGCCGGATGAGCAGATGAACGCGAAGCTCGCAGTGCCGGGCGAGCTCGCCGAAGTGGGCATCGAAGGTCGTCAGTTCGACCCCATGATGAATGCAGATGGCAGCGATGAGCAGATCGATGGAGGGCACGCGCAATCCGGCGTCGGAGGCCTTGGCTGCGAGGTCGGCTGCGTCCGGCCAGAGCCGCGGCGGGGTGGTCAGAAGCGGCATGGTCGCCAGCCTGCGCAGTAATACGGGACGCTCCCGCCGCGACGCGCCCGACAGCAACTCAAAGCGCACGGGTTCGCACAAGAGGGCGTCCGGGGCGTTGACGGCGGAATCGGCGAGACGCCGCGTCGCTTCAGGAGTTTTCTCCCGGAGCTGGTCGATCCACACGCAGGTGTCGATTACTTGTCCCACGGGCTTTTCCGATCGAGTTTTTGGATGGCTTCGAAGTGCGGAAATTTGAACCGCACCTTGCCCGACATCACTTCATCCGAGAGTTCCCGCCGCCGCTGGAGCATGAGGCTGGTGGCCACGAGCTTGGCGATGGCGGGGCCTTTCTTTTTCTCTCCGGTGAAGCGCATGATGTCTTTCATGTCTTTCTCCGGAATCTCGACCGTGATTTTCATACAATCAGGATGGAGAAGTCAGGCAATGAATCAAGGCGGATAAGACGAACGGCGGATTGGCGCCGGAGAAGCGCACGCCGAAGGCCTTGGAGTGCGCGCGGCTTGCCGCCGCTTTTGGAGAGGGAGCTTGCTCCCGTCGCTCCCGCCTCGCGGAGAGAGGTCACATGCGACTCGGCGCCGGCAAGCCGGCTGGGAGAAAGCGGCGGCAAGCCGCGCGCAGTCCAAGGCGCTTCGCGCTCCCGACGAGGGATCGCCCGCTGCCTGCCGCATTCTTCCAGCTCACTCCCCGTCAGCCGCTGCGATCTCATCGAACGAGAAGCGGCCGATCGTCCGGCACCACGCGGGCGTGACCGCTTTCTTGAAGGCGGCGGCGCTGCACCAGGGATAGTCCGATCCGCGCTCCACCAGCCGGTGATGGCGGGCGTTTTGGTGGACGTAGTTGAGCCGCGAGAGGTAGGATCGTTGGAACGTCAGATGCGTTTCCCGGTAGTTTTGCCAAAGGCCCCCGCGGCCTGGCTGGGCGTCTTCCTCGTTCCAGCGGCGCGCGGAAAGGCTGTGCAGCGAACGCAGAAACGGCACCAGGCTGCGGGCCTCGGTTCCATCCGCCGGGCTGTGACCGACCAGGTGGTAGTGATTTGAAAGGATGGCCCAGGCCTCAAGCCGCCAGGAATGTTTCTCCGCGAGGCGGTGGAGGAGTTCCTGAAAGTGGCCCCGGCGAACTGGCGTGCCGAGATGGGGAATCCCATCGGTGAGCCGAGCGGTGACGAAATAGACCCCCGCTTCGGCCAGCCGATGCGGAGGCGCGTGGGGCCAGTCGAGCGTGCCTTCGGTGGATTCCGGGTCGGAGGGGAGAAAGGGCATGGCTCTTAATGATGTCAGTCGCACGGCTGAGTCGACAAGCCGACGCCTCGGGAGCGCGAAGCGCCTTGGACTGCGCGCGGCTTGCCGCCGCTTTGGAAAGGGAGCTTGCTCCCGTAGGTCCCGCCCTGCGTGAAGGAGGTCACATGCGACTCAGCGCCGGCAAGCCGGCTGGGAGAAAGCGGCGGCAAGCCGCGCGCATTCGTGCGCCGCGGAGGCGCACAGCACATCGGGATGAAACAACTGAACGGCAAAATCGTGATAATGCTGGAAGCGCGGAGTAACTGCGTCGCCGTGAGGCGGGGTGGAGAGCAACCGAGCGCGAGGGGCATCGTCGGTAACGAAAGTGAACTCGATTCGGCCGGGCACGCTGGC
>JBBQFQ010000065.1:0-30508 GCA_038322235.1 Chthoniobacterales bacterium | reverse complement strand
CGCCTGAAAAAGGCCGGCACTTCCTGGCTTCCCCAGACCGCTGAATCCATCGCCCAGCTCCGCGTCCTTCGCGCCAATCAACTCTGGACTCACCTCTGGAACTGAACCAAACCGCCTCACCCATTTTTAATCGCACCCGATTGGCCGGCTCGCGACGCGTTCCATTCGCACGAGCCGTAGTTGATGGTATATCGCAGGCCTTCCATGACGCCGGTTCGTCTTCTTTTGTCCGCTCTCATCCTTTGCTTCGCGCCGCTCGCCCGCGCCCAGGAGGTTTTCCCCGATCCCGTCGAAGTCCCCAACCCCGCCGAAGTGCCGCCCGCGCCCTTGGTTCGCACGGCCGGGATCGGACCGGCGCCCGGAATCGTGGTCCGCGTGACCGAAAATACGACCGGCGGCGGCTGGGTGTTCATTCTCAAGCAGTGCAAGGAGCTCGGGATTTCCCGCATCGATCTGCTCGTGAAGCAGGATGAGGATAATTTCGTCTCGCCCCGCACCGGCCGCACCCTGCAGTCGGGCGAGCTGCTCGTGGCGCTGCCCGGCGAGAAGACGGCCGAGGGCTGGGAAAACTCCGACTGGTTGGTGGAAATGCTCGCTCGCGCCGCGGAGATGAACATCGAGGTCTGGGCCTGGTGGCCGTGTTTTCACGATGCCGACGCCGCCCAGCGATTTCCGGCCGCGGCCTACCGCTCGCAACGAAACGAGGTCTTCGTCGATCCCGCCGTCCCCGGGGTGCGGGAGCGCCAGGAGGAACTCTTGGGGAAACTCCTTAAGACATATTACTTTAACGGGGTGTCGCTCGACTGGGTGCGCTACAACGCCTGGAGCGACGGCCTGGGCGGTCCCCTGATGGAACGCTTCGCGCGCGAGCAGGGATTTCGCGCCAGCGCGGATGAATTGAAGAGCGATATCTGGAAGGCGCGCTGGTTTGAGAACCGGGCCACCCTCCTCGCGGATTGGGTGGGAAGCATTTCGCGCCAGATGCGCACCCGGTTTCCACGGACGAGATGGGGAGCGTTTCTCGAGCCGGAACAGTTCTCGGAGTTGGGGATCAATTTCGCATTGTTCGGGCGCTCGGGGATCGATTTCATCCAACCCATGGCCTATTGGAAGGACTTTAAGAAGACGGCGGAATGGGCCGGCACGACCATGCGGCGGCACCGCTCCCTGACCGGGGGCACGAGCTTCTGGCCGACGATCGGCGTCGATCATCCCATCGCGGAACTCGAACGCGCGATCGGCAGTTTTCCGGTGGACCCGATGAGCGGCCTGTCGTTCTTCACGTTTGGGTCCTGGGAACAAAAGACCTTCAATCACCTGCGCGAGTTATTGACGAAGTCGCGCCCGACGAGGCTGCTGCTCGGTTACGAGGTGGAGGCGCCAGTCCCGGCGGCGTCTGCTCCCCTTGTTGTTCCCACCGGGATCCCCTCCGCTAAGCGCGCGGAACCGAAGGCTTTTTCGGACGAATCGTCGATCTGGTCGGTGGTTTGCCTCGGGGAACTCTACCGGCGGCGCGCGCTCGAAGCGCGGAACGACGATCCCGTGGTGCCGGTGCTCGCGTTCCACACGTTCATCGAAGCGGAAGGCGGCTCGCCGGCCTACGCTTATAAATGCAGCGGCGCGTATCTCGATGCGTTGCTCGATGCGATCTCGACGGCAGGATTTAATGTCATTCCGCTTTCCCGCCTTCAGAGCTATCTGATCGCCGGAGATCCCGCGATGCTTCCGGCGAAGCCGATCGTGATTACGACCGACGACGCCTCGGATTCCGTCCGCACCGTCCTGCATCCGCGCATGGTTCAGCGGAAGATGCCCTACACCATCGCCGCGGTGACCAGCTGGCTGGGTGAGACGGCGGAGAATATCCGTCCGACCTTTGAGTTCGGCCAGCCGCAGGCGACCATGACCTGGCAAGGCCTGCGGGAAGTTTACGAATCCAAGCTCGTCGAGATCGTCTCTCACTCCGACGATCTTCATTATCAAACCACGGAGGCGCCGCTGGTGATGGAGGGCACCCCGGCGGAAACCACGCGGCAATACCTGAAGGAACACGAGCGCATCGAGACCAACAACGAGTACATGCGCCGGATCCGTCTCGATATGCTCACGTCCCGACGGAAGCTGGAGAAATTTGGCTTCCGTCCGCCCACGATTTTTTGCTGGCCCTACGGGGACTGGACGGCGACGACGCGCTCGATCGCGGAGAGCACGGGATTCACCCATTTTCTCCTCTTCGACCACCCGGGGGTCTTCGCCTCGCGCGAAAGCGCCGGGGTCAACATTCCGCGGCTCCCTTTCATGCGGGCCGACGAAAAGATTCCGCTTCGGTTCCCGGGCGATCGCGCCGAGGCGCAGTCATGGTGGCTGGCGTTTCTCAGCCAGGCGAGACTCGCGATGAGTGAACCGCTCCTCAAGGCGGCGCTGGCGCAGCTCGCGCCGGAAAACATCAATCATCCGCAGGCTGAGATCACCCGCGCGGCGCTCGACTTCGTGAGGGGGAACGCGGGAGCGGGTTCGGATCGCCTCACGCGCCTGCGCCGACTCTACCCCTTTGATCCTGTGATCGGACCGGCGATCGACCGGACTGCCGATCAATTCCAGCCGAAGCCGAAATGACGCTGCAGCGGCTCCTCGAAAAAATCGCTGACCAGTGGGAAAGCGATTTCGGCGACCTCACGGACTGGCCCGTCGGCACGTTCGAGGAGCTTGCCGAGTACATCGACATCTTCCCGATGCTCCTCAGCCTGCTCTGGTCGCTGACCGGCCTTCTGAGCCTCGTGCATAATCTCGTGCGCCGGCGGCGACCGATCCCACCAGAGCTTCCGGGGTACACGGTCCTGATTCCGTTCTACGCGGAAGCGGGCGGAGCCTTGAACACCGCGCGCAGTCTGGTGGGGGTGATGCCGCCGCCGGACCGAATCGTCCTCATCGATGACGGGAGTCCGGCCGACGAATCTCTCGGCGCCGAGCTCGAGGCCGCGGTCGCGGCGATCCCCGGGGCGGAATTGCTTCGCCTGCCGCGCAACGCGGGAAAGGCGGGTGCGCTGAACGCTGCCTTCGCGAGCGTCACGTCGGAACTTGTCGTCTGCCTCGACGCCGATACGATCGTGCTTTCGCGCGACTGGCGGGTCATGCTCGCCCGCTTCGTGGCGCGGCCGGAACTCGGTGCGCTGACCGGGAAGATCCGCCCGAGCGACACGGGGTCGCTCGTGGAGCGCTTCCAGGCGCTCGACTACCTCGCAGTGATCGGACTCGTAAAACACGCGGAGTGCGAGTGGGGCGGCTTGATGACCGTTTCGGGGGCCCTCGCGGTCTTCCGGCGCGAGGCCCTCGTCTCCTGCGGAGGCTGGAACTCGTCCACCCCCGCGGAGGACATCGACATCAGCTGGCAGCTGCAATCGCGCGGCTGGCGGCTCGGATTTGAGCCGACCTGGGTGGCAGAAGTTGAAATGGTCCCGGGCTGGCCCGCCCTTTGGCGCCAGCGCCAGCGCTGGAGCCGCGGACTCGGCCACACGATCCGGGATCACGCGCTGGCTTCATTTGGCCGGGTTGCCACGCACCTTCCCGTCGTCTTCATGGTCCTCGTGACCGGTGGCTGGCTTTGGTCTTCGCTCGTGATGGGAATCGTCCGCGCGTTCAGCGCCCTGGGGGCGTTGCTTCACGGGGAAATGTTCTATTTTGGCGCGCTGTTCCAGCAGGGCCTCGTCTACTTCGGGATCTGTCTCGCGTTCTTCACGGTCCAGCTCCTCATCGCCGAGATTCTCGATCGTCGGCCAGGCGTCGCGTTCTTAAAGCTGCTGCCGCTTGTTCCGTTCTACCCGCTGTACTTCGCGTTCATCTCGCTCTCGAGCTTCGTCGTCGGATTCCCCCGCGGGTTCTTGCGGCTCGATGGCGGTCGCTGGCAGCGCACCGTGCGCCTCGGTGAGGTCCAAGCCGCCACCCGGACATGAAACACGCGCTTTCGCTCCTCTGCCGGGTCGTGCTGATGGTTGTCGCGATGTTCGCCATCTCGGTGGGTATCCGCCAGATTTTGGACTTCGACGAGAAGCGTCCGTCCGCCCTGCAAGTTTCCTCGCACCTCGCGATTGGCCTCGTGGCCTGGACCGCCTCGTGTGCCCTCGCCCCGCGATCGCCGCATCGCCGGGAGGAAGAGTAGTGAAGGGTTCTTGACCGGCCTCACGGGGCATCGACTCTGAAACCCATGACGCTCTCTCGTGCCCTCCCGTGGATCGGAGGGCTCGTCGTCGGTGCCGTCGCCGGAGCGCTCCTCGATCGCATCACGGCTCCCGATCCCGTTCCGACTGGGGCCGGCCCCGCGGTAATCTCGGCCGATGGAACGGCGCCGATCGCGCGTCCCGGGACGCCTTCCGCTGCCCCCGCGCTTCCGGGAAGACCGGTGCAGGCGGCCGCGAGTGCGGCCGCCACGGCGTCCGCGCTGAATGGCGCGATGACGGAGTCTGGTCCGTACCGCCGCCGGACGCAGATCATGCGCCTGCTGGCCGAGTTGAGCGAGGACCAGATTATCGCGTGCGTGGAGGCACTGCGCTCGCGCGAGCCGACCAAGGTTTGGACGGACGCCGATTCGGTCGCGATTTTGCTCGAGCGGCTCGCCGAGTTGAATCCGACGCGGGCCCTCGCCCTTGCCGCCTCGAAATCCGCCCGGGGCTTCGCGGATAACAGCGTGCTCAGCGCCGTGCTGGAAGCGCTCGCGGAGACACGCGGTGACGTGGCCCTAGCCTGGATTCGCAGCCTGCCCAACGACCGCTTCAAACGGGGCGTCATCTCGTCGTGGCTGGAAATCGTCTCGAAGAGCGATCCCGACGGCGCGCTGGCTTGGGCCCTGACGGAGAAGACTCCCGCCCAGGAGTTCGCGGGCATCTTCGCCAAACTGGCCGAGCGGGATCCCGCGGCGGCGCTCGCCCGTGCCGCGGCCCTGCCCGCTGGAGAGATTCGACGCCAGGCGCTCGGAGGCGCCGTGGGGAGCTGGGCGCGAACCGATCCCGGCGGCGCGCTCACTTGGGTGAGGAATCGTCCGCCGGATGCGCTTCGCGCGGAGTTGCTCTCGAAGGCGGCCGGGGGTTTCGCGGAGGCGAATCCGGCCGCGGCGGCGGCATTCATCATGTCGTCGCTCGATGGCCGGGATCGGCACGACGCCGCGCTGGCGGTGGCCGACCGCTGGGTTGCCGCCGATCTCCCCGCCGCGCGGGCCTGGCTCGAGAGCCTTCCTCCGGAAATCGCCCGGGATTTGTCGCCCCGGATTCTCACGGTGTGGGGAGAGAAGGATCCGGCCAGCGCGGTCGCGTTTGCCTGGAAGAACGGCGGGGGAGATGGGCGGGGCGGTTGGGCGATGCGCAGCGTGCTGGGTGATTGGGCCGCGCGGGATTTCGATGCGGCGAAGCAATGGCTGGGAGCCCTCCCGCCCGGCGGCATTCGGGATGCCGCGCTTCAGGGCCTGCTCGCGGATCGCCCGTGGGGTGGCGGAGGTGCCAGCGTGGATCCGCGCTCGGCGCTCGAAATCGTGTCGCAGTTGAGCGGTCCGATGTCAGATTCGCGGCGCAGCGCGATGTCCGAGCAAATGCAGCGCTGGGCGCGGGATGACTTCGAAGCCGCGGCTGTCTGGGCGCGGAATCTGCCGGACCGGAAACTGAGTGCTGATCTGCTCACGTCGGCGCTGCGCGAGCTCGCCGGCTACGATCCGCAGCGCGCGTTACGCACGCTCCCGTCGCTCCCCGCAGATGCGATCATGGAAGCCAGCCGGGGCGTCGCTGCAACGTGGGCCGAGCGGGACGCCGCGGCCGCCGCGAAATGGGTGGCGAGCTGGCAGCCGAGCGAGGAGACGCTTGCTGCCCAGCGCGAGATTGCGAACCGCTGGTTGCGGACGGATCCCCGCGCTGCCGCTGCCTGGCTCGAGACGCTCTCCCCGCAAGTGCTGGCCGGGCTCGGGCCGCGCGCGATCGGTCCGTTGGTCTCGACCGACCCGGCGACGGCGCTGCGGCTGGTCGATCGTCTGCCGGACGGCGCGCAACGCGCCGACTCGTTCGAAACCTTCGCCCGCGCCTGGATGCGCCTCGATGCCGCGTCCGCCCAGGCCTGGATTGCGAGCGCCCCGCAGCTCACCCCCGATCAGAGGACCCGCCTGCTCAGCGGGCGCCGGTAGTCGCGGGCGGCGTTCGGAGCCCCTTGTGAATGCGTCCGGCCTGCTCGCGCAAGGAGCCCAAGTTCTGCGAATGCTCCACGTCCTCGGCGTCGTCGGTGATGGTGAAGTGATTTCGTGGGCCGATGGCTGGATCGGAAACCTCGACCGTCCGGGGGATGCCCTCATGGCGCTCGCGTGCTCTGCGCGGGACCGCTACCTCCTCACGCGATTACTCTGCGATCTGAGCGCCGGAGCCGATTATTGGTGCGCCTTCCGCACGGTCTGCGGGCACGTTGAGGGATTCCTGCGCGAGCACCCGCAACATACCGAGGAAATAGCCGAGCTCCTCGACTCGTGGGTTTGCAACCGTCTCGGCGAGAGTCCGCCGGATTTCGCGGGCCTTGCGCGCTTCGACGACGGGTTTGCCCTCGCGCGTCAGGGCATCTATGGCCAATGGGAAGACGTGAGGCAGGAGTTTCTCGCGGAGCTTCACGCCATTTCGACGTCGAGCGCGATCGACTAGCCGAAGTCCAGCGCGGGGAGCCTTGTCGTGAAGGTGTGAGCACGTTAGCGAAGGGAATGCCCACGCCGTTCCCCACGCTCCTGTCAGTTGGGGCACGCCGACGCTTTTTCCCCCTGATCGTCGCGATTTTCGCCCTCGCGGTTGTCCTTGGGATCTCTTTTACTTGGGTTGTCTCGTGGAGCCGAGTGGGGGATAGGTCCGGCGCGCCCTCCGACCGACTTGCGGCGCTCGCTTTGGTGAGCTGGATCGCGATTTCGACCGGCGCGGTCGGGTTCACCGTTTCCCGCTGGCGGTCGCATCGCTTCTCGAACCGCTGGGCCTTCGCTGCGGGACAGTTTGTCGTGATCACGGCACCCGCGTTCTTGGCGGCGTTCCTTCTGCTGTTCTGGCTGTTCTCTGCGATGACGAGTGGATTGGTCGAGGCTTCCGACCCGCCGGTTCACAGCCATCCCGATCAGATTAACGCGATGTTTCCCGTTCATCTGGTCCCGCCCGAGCGGGTTTGGCGCCCGGAACATGGGGAGGGTTTACTTTACGATTGGTTGGATGCCGAGGTGACCGCCCGCCATTGGCTCGTTGGAATCGTCTGGCTGGCAGGATGCATTTACATCGTCGTCCGCGCGCGGAAGTCAGCGCCCTTCGTTCAGCCCGCGGCAGCGAGTGCGGACCGCAGCCAGTGAAACGGATAGTGACCGATTTGGCTCAAGGACATTTCCGCGAGCGAGATCGAGTAGTCCCAGAAACTGCGAGGGATTCTCCCGGAGATGGCGTTTAATGCGGTCAATGCTCAGGCATGGCCTTCTCCTCATTCTCTTTCCGCTGCTCGGCCTCGCCGCCGCTCGGGCGGTAGCGCAGGGCGGGTTGCGACTGACGCTCGATGACGCGGTGGTTCGCGCGCTGACCGGCAATCAGGAACTCCGGGCGGCGCGGCTCGAGATCGATCGCGCGGAGGGACGTCTGCGGCAGGCGGGACGGCTGTCGAACCCGGAGATCGAGCTGGTCGGGCGGTCGGAGCGGGCGATCTCCCCCGGGCAGGGCTCGACGCTCAGCGCGGCGCTGGCCCAAAGTTTTCCCGTCACGAACCGGCTGGCGCTCAGTCGGCGGGTGGCGCAGCTGGATCTCGAGAAGGCCCGCGCCGAGGTCCGGGAGCGTGAACGCATCGTCGCCGGCGAGACCGCGCGGTCGTACATCGAGACGCAACGCGCGGCGGCTCGCGAAGCCGAGACGCGCGCGACCCTGCGCCTCAATCAGGAAAGTCTCGCCACGGCCCGGGCGCGTTTCCAGGGCGGCCAGGCGCCGCAAGCGGAGGCCGGCCTGGCGGAGCTCGAGACGCAGCGAACCGAAGGCGAAATCGAAGTGCTGGCCGGCGAGACCCGCGCCGCGCTGGCGCGGCTCCGCGGTCGACTCGGCGTCCCCGTTGGCACCGCCTTGGGGCTGACGGAATCGATCGACTCGATCATCGCCCGGCTCGGCCGCCGGAGCGGCGGTGCGGTGGTGCGAGCGGATCTCGTCGCGCTCGGCCTGGCGGGAGAGGCGGCTCGCACGGAACGCGAACTCGCCGCGAAGGAGGCCTGGGGCGACTGGAAACTGAGCTTGGGAATCGAGACCACCCGAAAGAAGGAGGGCAGCGTCCAGTATGAACGCGAACGTGATCTCGGTCTGATGCTGACCGTCCCGCTCCCGCTCTGGAATGGGAATGAAGGACGCCAAGTCGAGCGGCGAGCCGCGGCGGATCAATTCCGCCTCGAGGCCGCGGCGCGGCAGGGCCAACTCGCAGCGGGCCAGGAGGAGGTGCGCGAGCGGATCGCGGGCCTCCGCCGACAGATCGCCGTCATCCGCGAGCGGACGTTCCCGCTCCTCCGCCAGACCGAGACCGCCTTGCTCGAGGCGTATCGCTCCGCGGGCCGTGATCTCACGTCCCTCTTCCTTGTGCGGCGCGAGCACGGTTCCGTCCATCTGACGCAGATCAATGCGCTCGCGGAGATCGCGCTCCTCCTCGCCGAGTCCGAGACGCAGCGCGGGGCGCATCCCGCGCTCCGGTCGCGTGCCGTCCGCCCGCGCTAGTTCCCCCTGCTCCGTGAAGCCATCCACCGCCGTCCTCCTCGCCGCCCTTTGCCTGCCCGCGTTGCTCAGGGCGCATGAGGGCCACGATCACGCCCCGGTGCCGGGCGAGACGGACGCGGGATTGGGCGGTCCGATCGTCCTGAGCGAGCCCACGCGCCGAAATCTTGGCCTCCAGACCCACGAGGCGGAGTTGGCGGAGATTCGTCCGGCGCTGACCGTTCCCGCGCGGCTCACGGTCGTGCCGGAGCGGAACGCGCGCATCACGGGGGCGGTCGATGGCCGGGTGACGCGGCTGGACGTCAAGCTGGGCCAGAACGTGAAGCGTGGCCAGGTGCTGGCCGAGATCCTGCCGCTCGCGATCGGGACGCGGCCGCTGGAACTCACCGCTCCGCTCGATGGGGTCGTGCTGCGCATCAACGCCGCGCCGGGTCAGGGCTTCAAGCCGGAGGATGTCCTCCTGGAGGTGGCGGACCTCTCCAGTCTGCTCGCCGAGGGACTGCTCTCCCAGACCCCGGAGCTGCTGAAGTTCGAACTCGGGCAGCCCGGCCGCGTGGTGCTGGATGCTGGCCCCGCGGTTGAGGGGCGGATCGACCGGATTGACCCGTCGGCGAACGCGGAGACCAATACTCTCCGGGCCTATGTCCTCGTGCCGAATCCGGACGGAAAACTGCGCGTGAATCTGACGGGCAAGCTGGTGTTGAGCTACGGCGAAGCGCAGATGGCCACCATCATCCCAGCACGGGCTGTGCTGGGTGACCTCGGTCGAAGCTTCGTCTTCGTCGAAACGGAGCCAGGCACCTACGAACGACGGGAGGTCGTGACGGGCATTCGCGCGGGCGAGAGGATCGAAATCATCGACGGGGTCGTTCCCGGAGAGGTCGTGGTCACGCTGGGCAATTACCAGCTGCAGTTCATCCCGCCGGCCAAAAAGGCGGCCGAGCCGGTGAAATCCGCGCCGGCGCCTGCGCCGGCGAAGTAGCCCGCTCCCTCATGCTCGACGCGCTCATCCGGTTCTCGCTGCGGCAACGCTTGCTCGTGCTCGCGCTGGCGGGGCTTGCCGTGGCGTATGGGGCCTACGTGGTCACGAAGCTCCCGGTCGATGTCTTCCCGGACTTGAACCGCCCGACGGTCACGATCTTCACTGAAGCGGAGGGACTCGCGCCGGAGGAAGTGGAGGCGCTCGTGACTTTCCCCATCGAGACGGGGATGAACGGGGCCACCGGAGTGGAGCGGGTCCGTTCGAATTCAGGCATCGGGCTGTCCCTAGTGTTCGTGGAGTTTGCCTGGAATACCGACATCTACCGGGCGCGGCAGATCGTGCAGGAAAAACTGCAGCAGGTGGCCCCGCAGCTTCCCGCCTCCGCCCGACCGGTGCTGGGACCGATCTCCTCCATCATGGGCGAGATCATGCTCGTCGGACTCACGGCAGAAAAGGGATCGGTCGACAGCATGGAGTTGCGCGCGATCGCCGACTGGCAGCTCCGTCCGCGACTCCTGGCCGTCCCGGGGATTTCGCAGATCACGGTCATCGGCGGCGACCAGCGGCAGTATCAGATTCTCGTCGACCCGTTTCGCCTCAAGCTCCAGCACGTCACGCTGCACCAGGTGGAGGAGGCGGCGCGGCGCTCGAACGTAAACTCCACCGGCGGCTTCCTCCTGCGCGAGTACACCGAGGGACTCATTCGCAATCTCGGAAGGGTCGAGTCGATCGACGACCTCGCCCGGAGCGTGATCCCGGTGGAGCGGCGGGGCGGTGCGCCCGTCACGCTGGATCAGGTCGCGGAAATCCGTCTCGGCGGTCCGCTCGCCAAGCGGGGCGACGCCGGCGTCAACGGTCAGCCGGCGGTGATCCTCTCGATCCAGAAGCAGCCGGGCGCGGATACGATCGGACTGACGAGGGCGATTGAAAAAGCCCTCACCGACATCCAGCCGGGTCTGCCCGAAGGAGTCGTCCTCCACCGCGAAATCTTTCGCCAGTCCGAGTTCATCGAACGCGCGATCACCAACGTGGTGCATGCGCTCCGGGATGGTTCGCTGCTCGTCGTCGTGGTGCTGTTCCTCTTTCTCCTGAATTTCCGGACGACGCTGATTACGCTGACCGCCATTCCCCTGTCGCTGCTGGTCACGGCCCTCGTCTTCCGGTACTTCGAGATTTCCATCAACACGATGACGCTGGGTGGGCTCGCGGTGGCCATCGGCGAGCTCGTCGATGACGCCATCGTGGACGTGGAAAATGTCTTCCGTCGCCTGCGGGAAAACCGGCAGCTCGCCGCGCCGCGGCCGGTGCTCGAGGTCGTATTCGCGGCGTCCAGTGAAGTGCGGAACTCGATCGTCATTGCCACCTCGATCGTCGTGCTGGTCTTCGTCCCGCTCTTCGCGCTCGGTGGGATCGAGGGCCGCATCTTCGCGCCCCTCGGGATCGCGTACATCACCAGCATCCTCGCTTCGCTGGTCGTCTCGCTCACGGTCACCCCAGTGCTCGCGTCCTACCTCCTTCCCCGCCTGAAGAGAATGGACCATCAGCAGGACACCGCGTTTGTGCGCCTGATCAAGGCCGGGGAGGCGCGCTTCCTTGCCCTCGGCTTTCGCGTCCCTTGGCTCGTCTTCGCCGGCGTCCTGGCGCTGCTCCTGGGGGCGGGCCTGCTCGGCCGGGGTTTCGGCCGGGAATTCCTTCCGGCCTTCAACGAGGGCAGCGTGACCATCAATCTGGTTCTGCCGCCCGGGACTTCGCTCCAGGAATCCACCCGCATCGGCACGCTCGCGGAGAAAGCCCTGCTCGAGGTGCCGGAGGTCCGGAACGTGGGCCGTCGCACGGGCCGGGCCGAGCTGGATGACCACGCCGAAGGTGTGCATTCAGCGGATCTCGAAGTGGAACTGAAGCCCTCGAAGCGGACGCGCGAGGCGATCCTCACCGACATCCGCGCGCGGATGGAACAGTTCCCTGGCGTGGGGATGAATCTCGGCCAGCCGATCTCCCACCGGATCGATCATCTGCTCTCGGGCGTGCGGGCGCAGATCGCGGTGAAGATCTTCGGGGATGATCTCTCGGTCCTGCGCGCGAAGGCGGAAGAGGTGCGGGCCACGCTCGCCGGCATCGGTGGGGTGGTGGATCTGCAAGTCGAGAAGCAGGTGCTGATCCCGCAGCTGCACGTCCGCATCGACCGCGAGGACGCCCGGCGTCTCGGGGTGATGGTGGGGGATGTCGCCGAGGATGCCGAGCTGGCGCTGAACGGGCGTCGCGTTTCGCAGGTGCTGCAGGGACAGAGGACCTATGACATTGTCCTGCGTCTTTCGGATCAGTTTCGCAATGACGCGGAGGCGATCCGGCGGATCCCGGTCGACACCGTGCGCGGCGACGTGGTGCCGCTCGGATCGGTCGCGAAGGTCGAGGAGGCGAAAGGCCCGAACATCATCAACCGCGAAAACGTGCGGCGCCGGTTTGTGGTCTCGGCCAACGTGAGCGGGCGTGACCTCGTCAGTACGGTGAGCGAAATCCAGCGCGAACTCGCGGCGAAGGTCAGTCTCCCGGCCGGCTACTTTTTCAGCTACGGAGGACAGTTCGAGAGCCAGGCGCAGGCTTCCCGCCTCATCGCGCTCCTGAGCCTCTGCTCGTTCGCCGCGATGTTCCTCGTGCTCTATGCGCACTTCCGGTCCGGGATGTTTGCGCTCCAAGTGATGCTGAACATCCCTCTCGCCTTCATCGGCGCCGTCGCGGCCGTCTGGCTGACCGGGGGCGTCTTTTCGATCGCCACGCTCGTCGGGTTCGTCACCCTCACCGGCATCGCCGCGCGCAACGGAATCATGATGATCGCGCACTACCTCCATCTCATGCGGCATGAGGGGGAGAAGTTTGACCGCGCCATGATCGTGCGGGGCACGCAGGAGCGCCTGGTGCCGGTCCTGATGACGGCACTGACGGCCGCCCTGGCGCTGGTCCCCCTGATGCTGGGGGCCGGTCAACCCGGACGCGAAATCTTGAGCCCGGTCGCGGCCGTCGTATTTGGCGGACTCTTCAGCAGCACCCTGCTCGACCTGGTCGTCACGCCCCTGGTTTTCTGGACCTTCGGTCGCGGGAGTGTGGCGCGCTTGATTCCGGCCGCGGTCGCGACATGAGTCCGCGGCTCGACCATTTGGAGTGCGGCTGCCCTCTGCCGCTTTCATGGGGATCTCGTGCCGCCCGCCTGCCAGATCCCCAAGGCAGCGGGAAGGATGTCGCTCGGTGTCGGCGAGGGTTGAACGTTGACCCTGGAAGCGGCACAGCGCAGCCCACCGCAGAAATCGCTTGAGGGCTTCGAGGCCGCGCCTCGTTCTACGGAGGTAATGATGAATCGCCTGCTCTCTGTCCTACTCGCCGGATCTCTCCTCGCCCCGCTGGCCGGCGCCCACGACGATCCCAAAGTTCCTGTCCACGGCCAGCCCGCCGCGCCCGCCTCGTATCCGTCGCTCGGCGCCGCTTGGGCGCAGGTGGAGGCCAGCTCGACCGCCCTCGATGCCGCTCTCGCCGCGAAGGATGGCCTGGCCGTCCATGCCTCCGAGCAGCTGCTGAGTGGTGCCGTGGCATGGATAGCGGCGAACAGCCCCTCGATCACCGGCGAGAAGGCGACCCGCCTGGCCGCGGCGGTGAAGCAGGCGATCCAGGCGGCCGATGCCACGCACGACGCCGCGGATCTGAACGATTTCGCGAAAGCCGACACCGCCCGAAAGAAGCTCGCCGGGGCCTTGAAACTTGTCGCCGCGCAGTATCCCGCAGAAGCGCTCGGGCGCCCGGCAAATTTCGTTGCCGCGGCCGCCGATCCGATGGCAGGCCATGATCACCCCGACGGTCACGTCCATCCAGCGGCAGCGTCGGAGCCGACGCTCCGCGCCAGCGTGAGCTCGAAGCAACCGTTGGTCGCCGGATCGAAGGCGGAGGTGATCGTCCGCCTCAGCACGAAGGACGGAAAACCCGTCACGCTCGACCTGCTCACGGAGTCGCACACCGAAAAGATTCATCTGTTGATCATCGACGGCAGTCTCACCGACTATCACCATGAGCACCCCGTCGCGACGGCGACGCCGGGCGAGTACGCCTTCAGCTTCACGCCGAAGCTCTCCGGCCCCTATCGCGTTTGGGCCGACGTCGTTCCCACGGCAACCAAGGCGCAGGAGTACGTCATTGCCGATCTCGCAGGCGCCGGTGAAGCCGGCAAGATCACCAATCGGGCGCCAGCGAGTCGCGTGAAAGTCGACGGCTTCGACTTCGACGTCACCCTCGAACCCGCGCAGCTCTCAGCTGGCACCGATGCGATGGGGAAAGTGACGGTGCGTGGCCCTGATGGCCAGACGTTCGGAAAACTGGAGCCGGTGATGGGAGCGTTCGCGCACATTGTCGGCTTCTCCGAGGACTACAAAACCATCGCCCACATCCATCCGCTCGGGGCGGAGCCCACCAAAACCACTGAGCGCGGCGGGCCCAGCTTGGAGTTCCACATGAATCCCGCGCAGGCTGGACTGATGCGTCTCTTTGTCCAAGTGCGAATCGACGGGAAGGATCGGTTCGCGCCGATCACGCTCGCGATCGCGCCCGCGGCCGCCAAGGCCGCCGCCAGCCCGGCTTCGCGCGCCCCGCTTCCCGCGGGGCTCGAAGCCGTTGTCGCGAAGTATCTCCTCATCCAGAATGCGCTCGCGCAGGACACCCGGACCGGCGTGAAGGAAGCCGCGCGAGAGCTGGCGCAGGCAGCGGCGGCCGGCGGGGGAATGTTTGACGCGAAGTTCGTCGCCACGGCGGAGACGCTCGCACAGACGTCCGATCTCAAAGCCGCGCGGGCGGCGTTTCGCCCCCTCAGTGATGCCCTGATCGCCGTGACCGCCGCGAAGGGCGGCGGAAATTCCGGGCGCGTTGAGGTGTTTTGCCCGATGGCGAAGGCCAGCTGGATCCAGGTCGGGGAAGCGATCCGGAACCCGTACTACGGCCGCGAAATGCTCGAGTGCGGATCCGTGAAGCGGCCGCTCTGATGGCCGCGGCGAGGTCTGCGATTCGAGGCCCAAGCTTACCTTCCGCCTGCCGAGGTGAGACTGATCAATGCCAGAGATACTCTTGTGTTATACGTCAAGTATTCGTGTTATTCCTCGGATATTGCGATATACGTCAAGGATGGACAGCATTTCTGAACTGGGCGAGTCCGTCGCGCTTCGGCGCAAGGCTCTGGGTTTTCGGCAGCGGACCGTTGCGACGCAGGCGGGAATCACGCCCGAGACCCTTTCCCGCTTTGAGGGCGGAAAATCGATGGAGTTCGGAGCCAGAAAACTCCTCGGGGTGCTGGCCGTTCTGGGGCTTGAGATCCAGTTCGTTGAGAAGGGCCACGCCGGATCCCTGGATGAACTTCGAAAAGAGCGCGCGTCGTGAAGCTGGCTGTCTTCCTCCTCGGTAAACGCGTCGCCACGCTCGAGAGTGTCGGTGACTTCAAGAGCGTGCTGACCTACGACGCGGACGCCGGGGTGGACGATTTTGTCTCATTGACGATGCCCGTCCGGACCGAGTCGTGGGTCTGGGACGACCCTCTCCACCCGATCTTCCGGATGAACCTTCCCGAGGGCTATCTCCTCCACGTGCTCGAAGAACAGTTCGGGCCCATCATCGGAGCGAGCCCCATCACACTCTTATCGGTGGTGGGGCGAAACATGGTGGGCCGCCTGCAGGTCGCCCCGCCCGATGCAAATTTGGCGGAGGCCGTCAGTTCGCTGGACGTGGCGGAATTGCTGGCGGGCGACAACTCGGAGCCAGTGTTTTCGGCCTTGGTCCGAAAGTACGCCGCCAGCGGCGTATCAGGCGTGGTGCCGAAATTCCTCGACGCCCAGAAGAGGCCCCGCTTTGCGCAAGACAACAAAGCGACGCTCTACACCCGAAGACACATCGTCAAAGGGTCGACCAGGAACCTGCCTTTCGTCGCGCTCAACGAGCATTTGGGCATGCAAGTCGCGGCGAAGGTCACCGCCAGCGCTCAAACCGAAGTCTCCGAAGATGGGCAGGCTCTGCTGGTCCACCGATTCGATGTCGACGAAGACGGATCGCCCCAATTCGGCTTGGAAGACTTTTGCTCCCTCCTCGGGCTGCGCCCATCCGCCAAATACGAAACGAACTGGGAACGGATCGCCAAGGCCGTCCGACACCATGTGCCCGGCCCCCGCCAGCGCGAAACGTTTCAACAACTCGCGGCCACCCTGCTGCTCACCTACGCGCTCCGAAACGCCGACTGCCACGCCAAGAATCTGGCGCTGCTCTACACGACACGGGCAGATGTTCACCTGGCGCCGGTCTACGACATGCTCACGACCAGCGTCTACGCCGACTACAAGGACAGTCCCCCGGGTCTTTCCTTTCTCGGGCGAAAGACCTGGCTGCCCGGCCGCAGCCTGCAAAACTTCATTGCTTCCACCTTCGGGCTTCCTCCGCGGGAGCAGGTCACGCTGCTCGAGCAAATCAGCGACGCCGTTTCTGACACCGCGCCACTCGTACGAGCCACCATGGATCGCTACCCCGGTTTCCGAGAACTGGGTAAACATCTGCTCAAGACGTGGTTCGAGGGCGTGACCGAGTTGCGCAACAAGCGCACGTTCGCGCTGGGGGCGTGGCGTCCAAACGCGGCCTTCCGGGGCTTTTCAGAGCCCGCCAAGCTCAAAGCGACAAAGCGCATCATTCGGTGAATTGGCCGACTCGCAGCTGACGCCTACTGGGCCGCGCTCGAATCCCGTTGCCGGGAGAAAACCTTCCGCGCCTCGAGCGTGAGGAGTGGGATCGCCGAGACCGCAAAGATGCCCGCGAGGTCAGCGAAAGAAACCGGCGAGGAACGGAGGAAAGTGCCGAGGATCGCGTTGTGCTGGCTCCAGATTTGCAGGCCGATGGAGACAACCACGACAGCCAGCAGCGGACGATTGGCGAAGAGGTTCATCCGCCAGATCGGGCGGGTCTCGCTGCGCGCCCCGAACGCGCGCAGCAACTCGGCGAAGACGAGTGCGGCGAAGGCGTGGGTCCGAGCGACCTCGGGCGTCTCCGTGCGCAGGGCGAAGAGATAGACGCCGAACGAAACGCCAGCGGTGAGGAGGCCGGTGAGAATCATCGTACTCAGAAAGCCGCCGTCCGTGATCCGCTCGCCCCGCGCGGGCGTCGGTTCATCACGTCGGGATCGATCGGGTCGGTCGCGAGGCAGAGCGCCGGCAGCCCGTCGGTGACGAGGTTGATCCAGAGCAGGTGGATGGGCAGGAGCGGGGAGGGGAGGCCGATGGCCACGCAGACCGTCATGAGCAGCAGCTCGCCGCTGTTGCCCGCGAGGAGGTACTGCAGCGTCTTGCGGATGTTCTCGTCAATCCCGCGGCCCTCCTCGACGGCGGCGACGATCGTCGCGAAGTTGTCGTCGGTGATGATCATGTCCGACGCCTGTTTCGTCACCTCCGTGCCGCTTCGGCCCATCGCGATCCCGATGTCCGGCCCTTTGATCGCGGGCGCATCATTCACGCCGTCTCCGGTCATCGCGACGACCGCGTCATTCGCTTTCCACGCGCGCACGATCCGCAGCTTGTGCTCCGCCGTGACCCGCGCATAGACGGCGATCTCCGGGGCCCGCGCGCGCAGCGCCTCATCGGAAAGCTTGTCGAGCTCGGCGCCGGTCGCCGCGTTGTCGCTGGCGGTGGCGGTGGCGGTGGCGAGGCCGAGCTGGCGCGCGATGGCGAGCACGGTCTGGGGATGGTCCCCGGTGATCATCACCACCCGGATCCCCGCGTTCCGGCAGCGCGCGATCGCCGCTTTCGCCTCGGCGCGGGGCGGATCCTGCATGCCGACGAGGCCCACGAAGACGAGGTCCTGCTCGAGGTCTTCCGCGGGGAGATCGGCCTTCGCCGCCGGAGCGAGATCCCGGTAGGCCGAGCCGAGGACCCGCAGGGCCTGCGAGGCAAGCGCCGCGTTTGCGGCGAGCAAAGCGGTGCGGTCGGTTTCCGTGAGCGGTCTGACACCGCCCGCGGTGAAAAGCTGCGTGCAGCGTTTGAGCAGGAGATCGGGAGCGCCATTGATGAAGGCGCGGAGCCGGCCGTCCGCCGTCTGCCGGATGACGCTGTGCCGTTTCCGATCCGAATCGAACGGGAGCTCGCCCACCTTCGGCCATTCGCTTTCGAGGCGTCCGGGGTCGGCTCCGGCCTTGATTCCCGCGGAAAGCATCGCGCCGTCCGTGGGATCGCCGATGACCTGCCACTTGCCTTCGATCTCGCTGAGATGCGCGTTGTTGCAGCCCACCAGAAGCTCTCCCAGCGATCGCAAGGCACTCATCTGGCCGGCATCGGCGAGTACTCCGGCAAGGCGGACTTCACCCTTGGGCTCATCGCCCTCGCCGGAGACGTCGTAAGTCGTTCCGCCGACGTGCATCGCCCGCACCGTCATTTCTCCCACGGTGAGAGTGCCCGTCTTGTCAGTGCAGATCACGTTCGTCGAACCGAGCGTCTCAACGGAGGGCAGCCGCCGCACGAGGGCGCGCCGGCGGGACATCCGCGAGACGCCGAGCGCGAGGGCGATGGTGACGATCGCCGGCAGGCCTTCCGGCACCGCCGCCACCGCGAGGCTCACCGAAGTCATGAACATCTCGAGGAACGGCGTCCCGCGCAGAAGTCCGATCCCGAACAATCCCGCGACGATGCCGAGCGAAGCCCAGACGAGGATGCGTCCGAAGGCCTTCAGACGCTGCTGGAGCGGCGTTCCTTCGCCCTGTCCCGCCTGATCGATCAGCGTGGCGATCCGGCCGATTTCCGTCTCCATCGCCGTGGCGACGACGACCGCCCGCGCCGAACCGTTCGCGACGCTCGTGCCGAGGAAGACCAAGTTCGCGCGCTCGGCGAGCGGGACGTCCCTCGCGTCGAGCGGGGCGGCTTCCTTTTCGACCGGCTCGGATTCACCCGTCAGGGCGGCCTCGATGCAGCGGAATGCGGCAGCGCTCAGGAGTCGGGCGTCCGCGGCGACGAGATCACCCGATTCCAGCTCGAGGACATCGCCCGGAACGATATGCGAGGCGGGCACCGCGACCAGCTTTCCGTCCCGCCAGACCTTGGCCTGGGGCGCCGTCAGACGCTTGAGGGCCGCGATGGATTTTTCGGCGTTGTACTCCTGATAAAATCCGACGGCCGCGTTGAGCACCACGATCGCCAGAATGGCGAAGGCATCGATCACTTCGCGGAGCAGTCCGCTGACGAGATCCGCGCCGATCAGGATCCAGACGATGAGGCTCGCGAACTGGCGGAAGAAGATCGAACACGGGCTGGTCGGCGCCGCCTCGCGCAGTTCATTTGGGCCGCACTGGACGAGGCGCTGCGCGGCCTCTGCGACGGAGAGACCGCTCGCGGCAGATTTGACGAGCGCCAGGACCTCGGGTGCGGGCAGGAGGTGCCAGGCCACGGGAGCCGGGCGCTCGGCGGGATTCGACGGCGGCGTCATTGCTGGGCTTCCGCCGGGATCCAGCGGTGGGCATACATCTTGCAGATGAATCCGCCGCGCGCGAAGGATCGGCCTGAATCGCCCGCCTGCTTCCCTCGCGACGAGAGGCGGCCTGCCGCGGGTCAGCGAACGTGAAACGTCAGGGTGGTGAAATCGCTCTCCCAGTCGATGGCAGTGCCGCTCGCGGCGCGGAGTTCCGTGCCTCGGAGGAGATGGGCCCCTTTCCGGGCGAGGCGGAACGTCACTCGGCCTTCCGCGTCAGTCACCCGAGTCTCACCTTTCCGCTGACCGGCCGCGAGGAGATTGAGCGGGAAACCAGCGAGCGGACTTCCATCCTTCAATACCCGAACCGGAAACTCCTCTCCGGCGCGCAGTTCCGCGGGACTCCGCAGGGGGACGATCTCGAGCCGGAGTCCGAGCGGCTCGGTCCAGGTTCGATCCGACGCAGCGTCCGGCCCGACGGCCACCAGCGTCTTCGCGTGCTTCGTGTAGCGTTCGCGCCAGCGGGCCGGCTGCTTCAGGGTGGCCCAGCGCTTCCGGACTTCCGCGGACGCGGAGATCTCGTCGAGATAGTGGGCCACCTGCTTCGAAGTGAGCTCGAGCTCGCGCGGTTTCAGCACCACGCCGAGCGTCGCGACTCCCGGTCCACGGAGGACTGCTTGGAAGCGGAGCGACTGCGGGCCGGCGCCGGCCGGGGGCAAATCGACCGTCCCGCCCGCGTCGCGGAGAAGCGCGCGTTCCACCCGTTCCGGCTTGATGGCCGTCTCCAGCTTTGGAAACGCCATGCCGCTGGTGAGATCGAGGGCAATGCCCGCGCCCGACGCTGCCACGAATGAAACGGGCGCGAGGAACGTGTCGTGAGCCCTGGCGGTGGAGACGGCCGCGAGGAACGCGAGGATCAGGATGGGACGCGCACAGAGCATCTGAAAAAGGGGAGACGATCCCATGCCCGCGTCAAGGGTGAGCGCCCGGGCTCAGGAGGGCATCGTGAGCCCTCCCCGTCGGCGGGTATCCGGCTTCATCTGGAAGGTGGCGGAGTAAATGATGGAGGCAGAGGAACGCCTCCGCGATCATCCAGACACCGCGAATGCCCGAAAGGATGCTGCCCGCGCGCGGAACGACGAGCTCGGTATCGCCAAGGCGCCCGTTCTAAAAAACTTTTACCCCGGGCCGCTTATGACCCCGGCATCCAAGGGAGGTGATCAGGGCGACACCCTGACCGTCTTGCGGCCCGAAAAACCCCGGAGAATCGCTTCTCCGAGGTGAGAGGGATCATCGAGCGACTCAGGCCCTAGCCACCGCTCGGATGTTCACTGCTGAACTTCATGAAGTCCGCGTTTCCCTTGGTCTCCTCCATGATCATCTTGTGAAGGTCCGGCCGTTTGAGCATTTCGCGCATCATCATGCGGCACTGCTCTGCATCCATGTTCTTGCACATCTCGGTCATTTCGGCCGGGGTCATCTTCTTCTCGGACGCCAAGGCTGGAAACGTCGCGCCCAGAAAGAGGGCGACAGATGCGATTGCTGCGATTCGTTTTATCATTGTGATGGGGTTTGGGTTACTGAAATTCACCAGAGCCGAGGGCTGCTTCGAACCGCATTGCGGATCCGACTCGAAGAATCTGGGAACGCCTGAAGCCCGTTCGCGCTGGGTCGGTCAGCTGGATGTATCGGGAAGGCGGCGCCCAGACGACTTGCACCGGGCATGCGCGGACCCGCTTATCATTGGGCAGTTCCACGCAAAAAACCGTCGGCGCGCGAAGTGTCTTCGGTGATAGGACTTTTGAAGCCCGGTGAGATCGGGGACGGGACGTCGATTTATTCGGTTCGGCAGTCTCTCTGAGCCAATTACAGCATATGAAAACGGATCCCATCTGCGGAATGGAAGTGGACGAGCGGACGGCCTTGAGCGCCGAGCGCGACAGCAAAACCGAGTTCTTTTGCAGCGAGCATTGCCGGCAGAAGTTCCTTTCCGGCAAGGAAAGTGGCGGCGGCGATTGCTGCGGCGGCGCCACCGCTCACGACCATGCTTCCGATCAGCATCACGCGGACCCCGGGGTGAAGCCGTCCACCGCCGCGAAGTACTACTGCCCGATGTGCGCCGGGGTCGAGTCCGATCAGCCGGGCGAGTGTCCGAAATGCGGCATGGCTCTCGAGCGCAACCCCGCTTGGAAGGCCTCGGCGCAGCCGCCGATCTACACCTGTCCGATGCATCCTCAGATCCAGCAGGATCATCCCGGCGCGTGCCCGATCTGCGGGATGGCGCTGGAATTGAAAACCCTCACGCCCGACGCGCCGGAGGATGAGACCGAGCTGCGCGACATGACGCGGCGGATGTGGATCGGCGCTGCGCTCGCGCTTCCGGTGTTTTTGGTCGCAATGCTCCACCTGATCCCGGCCATCGGTCATCAGCCGTGGGTCGAGAGCGAGATTTCCCGCTGGGGACAATTCCTCCTCGCCACCCCCGTGGTGCTCTGGGCCGGCGCGCCCTTCTTTCGCCGGGGCTGGCGTTCGTTGGTCACGCGCAATTTCAACATGTTCACGCTCATCGCGATCGGCGTGGGCGCGGCGTACGGCTACAGCGTCACCGCGATGCTGGCGCCGGGGCTCTTCCCGCCGGCCGCGGGCATGGACGGAATGCCGGGCAAGGTGGGAATCTATTTCGAGGCGGCTGCGGTGATCATCGTGCTCGTCCTGCTCGGGCAGGTGCTGGAACTCCGCGCGCGGAGCCGCACCGGCAGCGCCATCAAGGCCTTGCTCAATCTGGCCCCGCCCACCGCCCGCCGCCTCACCGAACACGGCGACGAAGACGTGGCTCTCGAACAGGTGCAGGTGGGTGATCGACTCCGCGTCCTCCCCGGCGGCAAGGTACCGGTCGATGGCAGCGTGGTCGAAGGCCACAGCAGCGTGGATGAATCCATGATCACCGGCGAACCCGTCCCGGTGGAGAAGGCGGCCGGGGACAAGGTCACCGGCGGAACCGTGAACGGGACCGGTGGTTTCATCATGAGCGCCGAACGGATCGGGAGCGATACCCTGCTCGGGCAGATCGTGGCGATGGTCGCGGACGCGCAGCGCAGCCGCGCCCCGATCCAGGGACTCGCGGATCGGGTGGGCGGCATTTTTGTTCCGGTCGTGCTCGGCGCCTCCGTCCTCACTTTCATCCTCTGGATGTGGCTGGGCCCGGAGCCGCGCCTGGCCTACGCCATCATGAATGCCGTCGCGGTTCTCATCATCGCGTGTCCCTGTGCCCTCGGTTTGGCCACGCCGATGTCGATCATGGTCGGCGTGGGGCGCGGCGCGCAGGAAGGCCTGCTGATCCGAAACGCCGAAGCCCTCGAGCGCCTGGAGAAGGTCGACACGCTCGTCGTCGACAAGACCGGCACGCTGACGGAGGGAAAGCCAAAGCTCATGGATACGCTGCCGGTGGCGGGCTTTGATCTCGACGAACTCCTGCTTCTGACGGCCTCGCTGGAACAAAGCAGCGAACACCCCCTCGCGGCCGCGATCGTCCGCGGCGCGCAGGAGAAAGGTCTCAAGCTGCAACCCACGACCGAATTTCGCTCGGTTACCGGCGGCGGAGTCGCCGGCAAGGTCGGTTCGCGGATGGTCCTGGTGGGCAAGCCGGCCTTTCTGGGGGATGAAGGCGTGACCGGGGTGGAAGCGCTCGAAGCGAGCGCCGTGAAATTGCAGGAGGACGGCAAGACGGCGATGTTCGTGGCAGTGGACGGCAAGCCCGCCGGGATTGTGGCTGTCGCTGATCCGATCAAAGGCACGACGGCCGATGCGATCCGGGAGCTCCAGGCCTTGGGCATTCACCTGGCGATGCTCACGGGTGACAACCGGCGAACCGCCGCTTCGGTGGCCAAAACGCTGGGACTCGACGCGGTGGAGGCGGAGGTCACCCCCGAGGGGAAGGTGGCCTACGTCAAGAAACTCCGCGCGGCCGGGAAACATGTGGCGATGGCCGGGGATGGGATCAACGACGCGCCCGCCCTGAGCGAAGCGGAGGTCGGGATTGCGATGGGCACCGGAACCGATGTCGCCATGCAAAGCGCGGGAATTACGCTCGTGAAGGGAGATCTGCGCGGTATCGCCAAGGCGATCCGTCTCAGCCGCGCGACGCTCGGAAACATCCGCGAGAACCTGTTCTTCGCCTTCGTGTACAACTTTCTCGGTATTCCGCTCGCGGCGGGCGCGCTCTATCCGCTGACCGGCACGCTGCTGAGCCCGATGATTGCGGGAGCAGCGATGAGCCTTTCCTCGGTCTCAGTGATCGGCAATGCACTCCGGTTGAGGCGGGCAAAGCTCGTCGACTAGTTCAGTCGCTCCGGGCGGAGTGCCGCCCTGCCTATCTCCATCGCCATGAAGATGCCCCGTGCGAGACTGGCTCGAGTCACTTTGGCTGCCGGAGTCTTCGCGGGATTGTTGGCGGCGGTCGCCGGGATCTGGCGCAGCCGTTTGCAGGCGGAAGAGCGGATTCGTCAGGCCGTCGATCCGGGAGTGGGAATTGCCACTCTGGAAGCCGTCGAGATCGGTGGCGTGCAGCAGTGGATCCGGATTCGCGGACGGCAGCGCGACCGGCCCGTCTTGTTCTTTGTCCACGGCGGACCGGGATTTCCGCAGATGCCTTTCGCCGCCGTGATGCGCGAGTTGGAGGATGACTTTGTCGTCGTGCACTGGGATCAGCGCGGCGCCGGAAAATCGTACGCGTTGGGGACGTCCGCAGAGACGATGCGCCTCGAGCAATTTGTCGCGGACTTGCACGAAGTGGTTTCGAAAGTGCTGGCGCGCCTCCAGCGGCCAAAGTGCTACTTGGTTGCGCACTCGTGGGGATCCATCTTTTCGGCGCTGGAGGTGTCGCGCCATCCCGAGCTCTATTTCGCCTACGTGGGGGTCGGGCAGATCGCCCACTACCAGGACAACGAACTCGAGCGCTACCACTTCGCGCTGCGCGAGGCCCTCAAGTTTCAGAATGAGACAGCCGTGGCCGAGCTTCGCCGCATCGGGCCGCCACCTCACGCCGACATGAGTCTTTGCGACGTGATGGATCGCTGGGTCTCCTTCTTTTCGAAAAGGGAATTCAGCGGGGTCTCACCGTCCGTTTTTGCGCAGCTCGCGCTGGCTTCGCCTGACTACGCGTGGACAGATCTCGGCCGGATTCCACTGGGGTTCCGATTCTCCTACCGCGCCCTGTGGCGCGAGATCTACTACAAAACGGACCTCGCGCAGCAGGCAGGTCGCTTCGAAGTGCCCGTGACCTTTGTTTCCGGGCGATTCGATCGCATCGCGCCCGTCGGAGCGGTGCGCCGCTATTTCGACGCGGTGGACGCGAGGGCGGGGAAAGATCTCATTGTTTTCGAGCACTCGGCGCACTGGCCTTTCTTCGAGGAGCCCTTGGCATTTGCGAAGCTGCTTCGAGGGATCGCCGGGAAGTCCGCATCGCGCGGGGAGAACGCTGATCCTCCGGCCCGTTGAGCAACGAGCGGGGAGAAGGGCCGTCCGGATGATTTTGCCGGCTCCCCAAATCCCGGCGAAATGCCGCCGCGAAGCTTCTGCTGGGAGTTTTGAGGCGGGATGACGAACCCGCGGAGCCAGGCCGTGAAGTTTCAAGGTGGAGTGGTGCGCTCCTGGAGACCGCCCGTGGACTTTCAACGTCGTACCACGCACTCCCAAGGGTTTGCGCCCAGACTTTCAAAGTGGAACGACGTACTCCCAAGGGTTTGCGCGCAGACTTTCAGAGTGGAACGACGGACTCCCAGAGCCTGCGGGCAGACTGTCAAAATGGAACGACGGACTTCGAGAGTCTGCGGGCAGACTTTCAGAGTGGAACGGCGCACTCCTGGAGTCTGCGGGCAGACTTTCAAAGTGGAACGACGGACTCCAAAGGGTTTGCGCGCAGACTTTCAGAGTGGAACGACGGACTCCCAAGGGTTTGCGAGCAGAATTTCAGAGTGGAACGACGGACTCCCAGAGTCTGCGGGCAGACTTTCAAAGTGGAACGACGGACTCCGGGAGTCTGCGCGCAGACTTTCAGAGTGGGACGACGGACTCCCAGAGTTTGCGCGCAGACTTTCAGAGTGGAACGACGCACTCCCGGAGCCTGCGGGCAGACTTTCAAAGTGGAACGACGCACGTTGAAACTCCGCGGGCGCTCCCGGTAGGTCGGAGCCGGATGGGCGCTGATGCCCACGGCGAATCCAATGAGGAGAAGTTGGAACGCCTTGCCGCCGCCCTTGCCAGTGGCGCAAGGTGTTTGAGGGATGGCCGCTCAATGTCGATGTCCCCCTGCCACCCCGCTTCGTTCGGTCAGTCCGCGCTCTGGCTCGCAGGCGAAGTTTCCTCCCGTCCGGCGGCTTTCCATCTCCTTTGGGAATTGCATCTGGGGGGCGCGATGGATGTCGTCGCCACCCAGCGCGCGTTGCAATCCGCCGTCGGAAATCTCATCGGTCGTCATCGTCCGCGCCCGACGATCCGCTCCTGCTCGTGGCGCGATGAGCGGAAGATTCCGTGATCGCGGATCCACGCAGATCCGTTGGCCAAAAGGTGCGACGTGACGGCGGCCCTTTGCATCGCTACGAAGGAAGTGCAATCTTCTCGCCCCGAAGCGGATGACTCGGTCGGTGTTTGGGCCGAGGGCGGCAAAACTTGAAATTGACCCGGAAGAACCTTTCCCGCCTTGCCCGCATCGTCGTCCGCCATGAAGCCTTCCCTCCAATTCCTCCTTCCGATCGTTTGGATCATGCTCGTGACACCCGCAGCAGCTGCGGATGGGGAAAAGGCACCCGCCCCGCAGACGGGTGCAGCCCCTGCGCTCTCGGCCCTGGCCCTCCAAAAACTGGATCCCCAGCTTCTGCTGGCGCTGAAGAAAATGCGCGGCCAGCCGCCCTTCGATCAACCTACCAAGGTGGTGCCCGATATCCCGATCACGGACGGAACCCGCGCGTTGATCGATGTCGAGGTCACCTCGGTCGAGGCATTGCTGAAGCACCTCCCAACCATTGGCGCCGCGGTGGCGCAGAGCCCGGACTCGACCCGCATCGTGCGAGCGATGATCCCGCTCGATCAACTGGAGGCGCTCGTTGCGCGTGGCGATGTGAAGTCGCTCGTGCCCGCCAAGTTGAGCGTGATCCGCGGGATCAAGCTGGCGCCCACGCCGGCCGCGCCGGAAGCCGCGAAAGCCTCGCGGTAGTCGGGCCGCTACGACCCATCCATCGGCTCGGACCTTTCCTCCGCCATGAACATGATCCGCACGATTCTGGCTCTCGGGCTGCTCGCCTCCGTCGCGTCGCCCGCCACCGCGCTCACCATCGTTCGGTCGAACGATCCCTCGCTGGCGGCAAACCTGTCTGCCGCCGATGTCGCCTCGGCCAGCGCGGCGTTCGACTATGCCGCGGCGCAGATCGCCGCGTTGTACAGCGATCCCATCCAGATCAACATCACCCTGGCTGCCGTAGCTGGCACGGGCACGCTCGGAGAGAGCAGCACCCAACTCATCGGCACCCGCACCTACGCCCAAACCCGCACCTTGCTGACGAGCGACGCCACGGCGGGCGATGCCGACGATACCGCGGCCATCAACAGCCTCGGTGCCGCCGATCCCACGGGTGGAGCTTCAGCGAATTTTCTCTTCGCCCGAGCCCAGGCGAAAGCGCTGGGCATCATCGCCAGCGATGCGACCACGGATGGAACCTTCACCTTTGGCGCTGGCCATAGCTACACCTACGACCCGGCGAACCGGGCCGTCTCAGGGAAGACCGATTTCATCGGCTCTGCTTCCACGAGATCACCGAGATCATGGGTCGGATCAGCCTCCTCGGGGATAATCTGACCGGGGTCGCGAACTACATTCCCTTCGATCTTTTTCGGTACACGGCGTCCGGCGTGCGCAGCATCAACCGGACCGACACCGGCGTGTTCTTTTCCATCAACGGCGGAGTGACGAACTTGAAGGGGTACAACCCGCCGCCCACGACGGGCGACGTGCAGGACTGGGCCAGCGGAGCGAACGATGCGTGCAACGCCTTCAGTTCGTCCGGCGTGTTGAATGCGTTCACCACCGTGGACACGCAGGCGATGGACGTCATCGGGTACAATCGGTATCAGCCCATTACTGCGCTCGCCTACGGAACGAACCCGGCCACCTATACCGCGGGGACCGCCATCGCGAGCAACACCCCGAGCTACAACGGAGGTCCGGCCAGCTCATTCTCCGTCTCGCCGGCGCTGCCGGCGTCGCTCGTGCTGAATCCGAGCACCGGCGTTATTACCGGCATCCCCTCCGCCGCCACGGCTACCGCCACTTACACCGTGACCGCGTCAAATAGCGTCGGCTCCACCACGGTCGGGGTGGTCATCACCGTCAATCCCGCGCCGACCGCCACGCCGACGCCCACGGTCACCCCGACCCGCACGCCGACGCCGACGCCGACCGTCACGCCGATCCCGACGATCACGCCCACGCCGACGATCACGCCTACCGCGGCGCCGACCAACACTCCGACGGTGACGCCGACCCCGACGAAGACGCCGACGGCGACACCGACGAGTACGCCCACGGCGACCCCGACCAACACGCCGACGCGAACCCCAACGCCGACCCCAACCGCGACGCCGACCAACACGCCGACCGCGACCCCGACGAAGACGCCAACCGCGACACCCACGAACACGCCGACCGTCACACCGACGCCGACCAATACGCCGACGGTCACACCGACGCCGACGCCAACGCTGACGGCGACTCCGACGAGTGCTCCAAGCGCGACGCCGACCCCGACGCCCACGAACACGCCGACGGCGACACCGACACCGGTGCCCACCGCCACGCCTAGCCCAGCTCCGACGCCTGCTCCGCCGATTGCCGGGACGATCTCGGCCAGCACTTCACAGGGCCGCTCGATCGATATCGACTACAACACCATTCTCTCGCAGTGCAGCGATCCGGGGAATCTGCTGCCGCTGACCATGGTCAGCGCCGGTCCGGGAACGGCCCAGGGCGGGACCGCGAGCCTCACCGGCAGCGCCGTGCGCTACACCCCGCCCAGTCCGCAGTTCACCGGTTCGGACTCCTTTACCTACACGATCAAAAATCGCGCGTTGGCGCTCGCCACAGGCACCATCAACGTCACCGTCAATGCGCCGACCTATCCGCCGAATGCGGTGACCGTGACGAGGGATGGGAGCGGCTTCACCGCGGCGTTTAAAGGCGTTCCCGGTCTGACCTACGCGATCGAGTTTACCGACGACCTGACCACAGCGTGGACCTCGCTGGTTCCACCCGGGAGCGTGACCGCGGACTCCAACGGCCTCTTCCAATTCAACGATCCGAGCGGCAATCCGCAGCGATTCTATCGCGCGCGGGCGCTGCCGTGATCAGCCCGCCGCCGCGCCGTGAAATCCGCCGCAGACTCCGCTCTGCGCGGCGCGGCGCGACCAGCCTACGGCCGGACCGATTCAGTCGGGAAGGTTCTGGCTGCGTCGAGGACGAAGCCGATCCGCGGGAGCGTGACGCGGACGCCGTGCCTTTTGGCGCTGAGGGCGGCGTCTTCCCATTCCTGGCAGACATCCGCGAGGAAGCCCGTGCCGCGTGCGGCGGTTTCGGAGAGCAAATCGTCGCCCCGATTCCCGTAGATGCCGGTGGTCGATGCGCTGACGAGGACGCGCACGCCGCAGTGCGGCAGGGCGGCCACGAGGGAATGCGTCAGATCGACTCGGCTCGCGCGAATACTTTTCTTTTTCGCAGCGGTCCAGAGTCCCTGGCAGGATTCGCCCGCGAGGTTCACCACCGCATCGAGTCCGTTCAGGTCCGGTGCGGCGTTTTCCCGTAAGGCGCGGGTTTCCGCGCAACCTTCAGGCGCGGGATGAGATAGCTGGCGACGAAACCCGTCGCGCCGGTGATTCCAATCCGCATCGCCGCACGATGCGGAGGAATGAAGCGAAGGCGAACCGGAAGGGTGGGGGGCGCGGACCTAAAACACGATATTCGAAAATGCGTCGCTGCTGAAGGCCGTGCCTCCAGTATTGCCGTTAATGACTGCGTTAGTGGTGGGTGTTACAATCGTGGCGACCCGGTTGCCGGCGACGATGGAATAGTTGGGGGTATTGCCGCGCGCGGTGTTTCCGAACACGAGATTGCCCGTCGCGTCGACCTGAATCCCAATGTTGTTGTTGGTCACTTGATTGCCCTCGATGCGGTTGTCCGCGCCGGTGACATGCACGCCGGCGCCATTCGTACTGCCACTCGTCAGGTTGCCGCGGACCACGCAGCGGGACACCACGCTGATGCCGTCGCCCTTGTTTGTGCTGCAGGTGCAGTTTTGGATGAGCGAATCGGCTCCGTTGCAGTAGATCCCCATGCCCGTGACGTTGGTTGCTGTCGCGTTGGTGTTGGTATTATTGTAAGCGGTGCAGTCCTTCAGGGTGGCACCGGCGGTGAGAAATCCCGCGGAGACGCTCATTGGGGAGGTGTTGTTCGAGGCGGTGCACCCAGTTGCGGTTGACCCCGGATTCGCGACAATTCCATACTGGGCGGTGTTATTTGAGGCCGTGCAGTTCGTCAGCGAGCAATTGGCCCCGGGCGAAATCGCGGCGAAGGCACCGCCCGTATTCAAGTAGGCGGCGCAGTTCAGCAAGGTCGAGCCCGCGCCGCAGCTCAGGCCGGGACCGGCATTTTTGTATGCCGTGCACCCCTCGAGATTCGCGAGGTTGCCGGCCTGGATTCCGGGTCCGAAGTTCTCTCCCGCCGTCGAACGCGAGAGATTGCAATTCGGCGCCGTGATGATGCCAGTCAATTTGTTGAAATTGGCGACGCAGCCGGTGAGCACGCTGTCCTGCCCGAGATTGATGCCGGAGCCGTTGACGCTGCCCACCGCAGTGCAGTTCTGCAGATTCGCGTTGAAGCCGGTGACAATGTTGTCGCCGGTGTTGTTTCGCGCCACGCAGTCGCGCGCGCTCGCGGCATCGCCCAGCGACATGCCCACACCGCCATTGTCCGTGACGATGAGATTGGTGAATACCGAGTCCGCGTAATTGTTCACACCGATGCCCGCCCCGCCCCAGGAAATGATGGAGCCGTTCTTGATCGTCAGACTCGAATGGCACTAAGATAAGCGGGTTTTGGGACGAATTCTGGTGGTGAAAGCTGGGTTGGTAAAATTCGTGATAAAACGATAGGCAAGCGGATGGGAGGGAATGTGTTATGCTATGTTTAATGCATGGCTAACGGCACCCCCTTTTTTCAAGCGTTTGGGCCCCTCCTCTTTGGCCGGCGGCCCAAATCCGCCCTCGCCAAACTTCAACGCTTGGACTCCCTCCAGGATCTCTACGCACTCTT
>JBBQFQ010000064.1:0-32057 GCA_038322235.1 Chthoniobacterales bacterium | reverse complement strand
CATCTTCAGCGCTGGCTCGCCGAGCACGGTGAAATAGAGCGCCGGCTTCTTGACCGTCGCGTTGGCGAAAAGAATCTGGTGCGCGAGGGTGGTCTTTCCGCAGCCTGGCGTGCCCGCGAGGATGTTGAAGGAAAATTCCGGGAGGCCGCCTCCGAGGATGTCGTCCAGGCCGCGGACGCCGGAGGGCAATTTGCGGATGATGACTCTGCCCGGCCGATTGTCCACGTTCTGCGGGAGGCTGCGTTTCGCCGCCGCGTTCGACTTTTTCATGAGCGATCTCCTGGGGTAATATTTAAGTCGTCGAGCGACTCCTTGGGCCACACCTCGCGCACGAGGCGAAGGGTGAGACTGTCTCCGATAAAGGCGACGAGAAGCCCGAGCAACTGGGCGACCAAAAGCACGCCGGCCTCGGTCAGTTCTTCCGCGGGCTGACCCTCCGCTTTTTCCCATCCCTCCAGATTCCCATCCGCGTTGACCTTTACCACCCGGAGACATCCCATCTCCGCGGCCGCCACGGCGAGCGCTCGGGAGAGGAGCGCCTGAAAACCTCCTTTGCCCATGAGCGCCGCCAAGTGCGGACGCAGGCTCTCGCAGACGTGAAAACCCGCCGGTGGGCTAGGCCCGGACGATGGATTCGCCTTTGCCCGTTCCGCGATCAGCCGCGCGGCGAGATCGCGCATCTTGGGAGTGGCGCGGCTCATGAAGCGGTGCAGGTGCCGGCTAGGCGCGCGGCGTTTCCCATGGCGGGAGGGCAAAGGGCCAAGGGAAGTTCTTTACTCCAGATGTGATGGACCTGCTCATCAGTCGCAATTCCCATCGACGGGGAAGATTGCGGGTGAGCGGTCATGGGCCAAGTAAGCTGGACTCATTCCCGCAATGCGCAATCGCCATCAATCTCCCGGTTCTCGTCTTCGCGGGCTCTG
Source organism: Chthoniobacterales bacterium (assembly GCA_038322235.1). Classification (GTDB taxonomy): domain Bacteria; phylum Verrucomicrobiota; class Verrucomicrobiia; order Chthoniobacterales; family SZAS-18; genus SZAS-18. The sequence continues at coordinate 31,134 of JBBQFQ010000064.1, read as the reverse complement.
TGAATCCGAGGTGAATGCGCCCGTTCTCCGTCGCAAAGCAAGGGGCTCACTCGACAAACCGCACGCTCTTGAACCAACGAACCACCGGGTTGGTATCGTCGCCTGCTTCGGCTTGGAGAACGTAGAACCCGATCCGGCCATTCGCCGCCTTCATCTCGACGCACTCGGTGCTGTAGTACGCACCATCCGCGCCGCCGCTGGTGGATTCCTGGAACCAGCGAACCTTCCGGGCCAGGATCATCACTTCCTTCCATGATTGTGGTCGCCGAAAGCCGGTGAGTCGGTCGTTGACCATCTCCTCTCCACTCAGCAACGGCGGAGAGGAAAGAGAGGGCAGCGGTGTGGTCATCCCGCAGATCATCAGCCGGGTGAACGGACGCTTCGGATCCTTGTAGGTCAGCCGATAGGCGCTGCCGCTCGCGTCGCGCTCGATTTCGGGGGCACCCCAAACCCGTTCCAAGTCAGGTGATTTCAGGAGCGGGACCGTGATCCCGTTTACCGAAGCGACCCGCCGCAGGCTGTCTCTGTGGGCGCTCATCGCAGACTCCCAAGCGTCGGACTTTTTCGCCCGCGAACCGCAGCCGTTGAGACGGCGGGGCGGCGATTGCGCGGGAGCGCGCAGCGTGACACCCAGGAGCGCGAGCGCGCAGACGAGCAGGAGCGGGAAACGAGAGCTTGAGATCATGGGAGGTGGAGGAGGTCGTGAGGGAGCGGTCGTGAGAGGAGATCAGCGGCGTTTGGAGGCCTCAAACCGAGGATCCTCTGGCGGAGTTCAGCTCCGTTCGAGATCAGTCCAAGTTCGCAACAAAGAAGACGGGGAATCGGATCGCATATTCCGGCGAGAGCCGAAATCAGCAGAAGGGAGCGATCCGTGAGCTGACCTTCCCCCGCGCTGCGACCACGCTGGAAACCGCGACCTCGACCGGATATGCTCCGGCGATGCTGGCGATGCTTGTTCACTACTCGGGGCGCGTGCAGGGGGTCGGCTTCCGCTACTCGGTGAAACGGCTCTCGGCCGGGTACGAGGTGGTGGGCGAAGTACGGAATCTCCCCGATGGCCGGGTCGAACTCCGGATCGGTGGTGAGAAAGCGGAGATGGACGCTTTCCTTGAAGCGGTCACGGCCAGCAACCTGCGCCATCACATCGAGGAGACGCATGCTCACGTGATTCCCGCCGATCCCGCCTGGCGGACCTTCAGCATCGCGCGCTGAGCCTCTCCGTCGTCGCGACCTCCCGCCCGCCATGTCTGCGCCTGCCGCCATCGAGATCCGCCACCTGACGAAGGTCTATTCGGTGCCGTTCCGCCGGGAGCGCATCACGGCCGTGCGGGATCTCTCGCTCGAAGTCGCGCCGGGACAGGTGTACGGCCTGCTCGGACCAAATGGCTCGGGCAAGAGCACGACGATGAAAATGGTGCTCGGCCTCGTGCGACCGACGAGCGGCGAGGTCCGCGTCTTCGGCCTGCCCACGCAGCGCGTCGAGAGCCGGGTCGCGGTCGGCTTCCTGCCGGAGAATCCGTATTTCTACAAATTCCTGACCGGCGCGGAGACGATCCGGTTCTTTGGCCGACTCTGCGGTCTCAGCGGCGCGGAGGGTCGGGAGAAGACGAAAGAATTGCTCGCGCTCGTGGGGTTGGAGCACGCCGCCGAGCGCCGCCTGGGCGGATATTCCAAAGGCATGCTCCAGCGGATCGGGCTCGCCCAGGCGCTGGTGCAAAACCCGCGTTTGCTCGTGCTCGACGAGCCCACGGCCGGGGTCGATCCAGCCGGTTCGCGCGAGATAAAAGATTTGATCCTCCGCCTCAAGGGAGATGGCATCACCGTGCTGCTCTGCTCGCATCTGCTCGGCCAAGTGCAGGAAATCTGCGACCGGGTGGGCATTCTCCACCGGGGCGAGTTGGTGCGGGAGGGCGCGCTCGCTGACCTGATCGCCCGGAAGGATCAGACTGAACTCGTGCTCTCCGACGCGACGCCCGAACTCCTCGCGGAAATCCAGGCAGTGATCGCGCGATATCCGGCGGTGCGCGTCGTCCAGCAGCGGCATCCGCAGGAGACGCTGGAGCGGTATTTTCTCGACGTCACGGCGTCCCGGGACGGGCAAAAAGACGGGGGCTGAACCCGTCGAACGAAGTCACCCCGCGGCGCCCGACGAGCAAGCACGGGATTGCATCACTCGCGCAAACGCAGTAAACCCGCCACCACCACCACCCGCTCACATGTTCAAACGCCTTGGCAATCTCGTTCGCGGCTTCTTCGGCCTATTCGTCTCCGGCCTCGAGAAGCAAAATCCCGAAGCCCTCCTCGAAGTGGAGAAGGAAAATCTGCGCAAGCAGATCTCGCAATACAACCAGGGGCTCGCTTCGCACGCCGCCCTCTGCGAGCGCCTCATCTCTCAGGTGCGCAAACTGGAGATCGAGGAAAAGGATCTCCGCGCCAAGACCGCAGCCCATCTGCGCGCCGGAAACCGCGACGCCGCCGGCCAACTGGCGCTGCGGCTGCAGTCCATCACCACCCAGCTGACCGAGAACAAAGAGCAGGCCGAACAGGCCGAGGGGACGTACAAGGATTTGATCCGCGCCCGGGACGTGGCCGTCCGCGCCGCGACGGACAAGATCGAAAAACTCAAGGCCGCGCTGGGCGACCTCAAGGTCAAGAAAGCGACGGCGGAATTGAACGAAATGGCGAGCGGGATGATCGGCCAGCTCGGCGGCGCGGGCGACACCCTCAACCGGCTCACCGAGATGGTGGACGAGGAACGCGAAAAGGCCTCCGGACGCGCGCGGGTGGCAAAAGACTCCCTGGATATGACCGATATCAATATGAAGGCGACTGAGCAGCAGGCTCTCGCCGATCAGGCGCTGGCCGACTTCGCCGCGAAGGAAGGTCTCGTCCTCGATGCCCCCGCCGGCGCGCCCCCCGTGGAAGCCGCGCCCGCCGCCGCGAAGACGATGGGGCCGCAGGGAACGTAAACACCTGCTTCGGATCGGAGATTGCGGCTCGGCTGCGCCTGCTTCATGTCCATCGTCCTTCCCCCCTGGGCCGCCGAGATGCGGGCGAACTATGAGAGTCACGCCTCATCGCAATTCGTCCTGAGCGGAAACATCAACGATCGCTTCGTCATCCCCGGTGGCGAAGGCGGAGCGACGTTGGGCGGCCTGACGGATTATCTGGCCCGCGTCCTGATGGCGCAGTTCGACGTCATCCTGAGTTACGACATCGGCAACGGCCTGCGCGTCGAAAAGGGCCAGGAGCTCTTCGCCGAATGGCCGGCGATGAAGGGCTCGCCGGAAATGCCGAAGCAGCCCCGCCCCGCGATCGAGTCGCTCACGCGCTACCTGCGCTACAACGGCAATCTCTCCCGCCTCGGAAAAGCCACGCCGCAGATCGGGCTCTGGGTGCGTTCAGCCCATCTCGCCGTCCCCGCGCTGCCCGGTTCGCCGAGCGCCGATCTCAACGCGCTGGCGCTGCTGATGCGCGACTGGTCGGGCGAAGCCCTCCTCGCCCCGCTGCGCCTCTGCACTGTCCTGCTCGCAGATGCGCTCAACGACCTGCACCCGCTGCTCGTCCTCAATCCGCGGGCGTGCCAGCTGAAGGTCCCCTTCCCCGACGCCGTGGCGATGCGGCAGGCACTCGATCTCCTCGCGCCGAAGCACCCGCTGGCGCTGGCGGAATTCCCCGGCGACCGACTGGCGGACGTCGCGCAGTCGCTCGCCGGAGCTACTCTGGGCTCGGTCGAAAACCTGCTGAAGCTGAAGGAACACGGGCGCGAAGCGATCCGATCCGCGGACCTTTCCCGGCTCAAGAAGGAACTCGTCGAGCGCGAGGCGAACGACCTGATCGAGTTCATCGATCCCAAGCGGACGCTCGACGACCTCCACGCTCAGGACGCGCTGAAGCAGTGGCTGCGCGACGACATCGCGCTCTGGAAAAAGGGCGACATCGGCGCCGTGCCGATGGGCTACCTGCTCTGCGGTCCGGTCGGAACGGGGAAGACCTATCTCGTGGAATGCCTCGCCGGCGAGGCCGGGATCCCCGTCGTGAAGATCAAGAACTTCCGGGATAAGTGGGTCGGGACCACCGAGGGCAATCTCGAAAAGATTTTTCGCCTGCTGCAGGGCCTCGGCCGGTGCTTCGTCTTCATCGACGAAGCCGATCAGGCGCTCGGGAAGCGCGACAGCGGCGGGAACGACGGCGGACTCTCGGGGCGCATCTACTCGATGTTCGCGAAGGAGATGAGCAATCCGGACAATCGAGGGCGGCTCGTTTGGATCCTCGCCTCGAGCCGGCCGGACCTGATCGAGGTCGATTTGAAGCGTCCGGGCCGGATCGACGTAAAGATCCCCATCTTTCCCACGACCTCCCCCGAAGAAAGCTGGTCGCTCATTCGGGCCCTCTGCAAGCGTCGGGGACTCACACTCGAAGCGGCCGACTTTGACCGGCTCCGGCCGCACGTTCCGATCCTCCTCACTCCCGGCGCCGCGGAGGCGCTGGCGGTGAAGATCTACCGGACGGCGCAAACCCGCGGCATCCCGGCGGCCGAGGCGACCGCGGAAGCGCTCGCCGACTACCGTCCGCCGGTGGCGGCCGAGATCATGCAATTCCAAATCGGGCTCGCCGCCGAGGAGTCGAGCGACGTGGCCTTCGTGCCGGCGATGTTTCGGAGCGCGCTCACCAGCGGGACGCCGTAGAGTCAGCGCATGGACCGCGCTCCGCGCCATCGCGTCTTCTCGCCCGGCCGCATCCTGGCGATCGCGGGGAACGCGCTGACGGAACTGACGCGCCAGAAGGTCTTCTACTTTCTGCTCCTGTTTGCCCTGCTCCTCATCGGGTCGTCCGTCCTGCTCGTGCGGTTTTCGTTTCAGGATCAGTTCCAGATGCTGAAGGACCTTTCGCTCGGCGCGATGTCGGTCTTCTCCACCCTGCTCGCGATCCTCGCGACGGCCTCGATGCTACCGAAGGACACCGAGGATCGGACGCTCTACACGATCCTCGCGAAGCCGGTCCCGCGCTTCGAGTACCTCCTCGGCAAATTTCTCGGAGCAGCGGGACTGCTCGCCCTGTCCCTGCTCTTGATGGGCGTGGTCTTCGCGGTGGTGCTCGTGCTGCGGGAGCGGACGGCGGAAGCCGAAATTCTCGCGGAAAGCGCCGGTTTCGGAGCTGACGCCACGGCTGCCCGTCTCGCCGAACTGCGCGCCACGGTCTTCAATCCCAACCTCTTCGCGGGAGGCGTCGCCATCTACCTCAAAGCCTGCGTGCTGGCGGCGCTCACGCTTTTCTTCAGCACCTTCGCGACATCTTCGATCTTCACCGTCCTGATCACGGCGATGACGTATTTCATCGGGCACTTCCAGGCGACCGCCCGAGAATACTGGCAGGCGGAAGCGGGCGGGAGCGTCTTGAGCCGGATCTTCCTCGGGCTCGTCTCGATCCTTTTCCCCGACCTGCAGATGTTCAACCTCGTGGACGAAATCGCGGCTGGCACCGCCGTTCCCGCCGGTCTGCTGGCCCGCACCGCGATCCTCGGCGCGTTTTACGTGGTGATCTATCTGATGGCGGCGCAATTCGTCTTCGCGCAGAAGGAGCTGTGATGACGGCCGATTCCTCCCGCCGACGTCGGCTCGCTCCGCTCGCCGCGTTCGCCCTGCTCGGGATTTTTGGGGCGCTGCGTCTTCCCTTCGAGACCCGGCTGGATGCCGAGCACCGCGCGGCGGGCTTTCGTCCCGCCCGGCTCGGGCTCGATCTGCGGGAGCGCCTGGGCCAGGCGGGGTTTCTCGCCGCCTTGAGCGGATGCCGCGCGGTCGTGGCCGATGTCCTCTGCCTTCAGGCCTCCACGGCTTGGGAGCGGGTGGAGTGGGGTCGGATGAACTGGCTCTTCCAGACCGCCACGGCGCTCGCGCCGAGAGCTGTCTTCATCTGGGACATGGCTGGCTGGCACATGGGCTACAATGCCTCGCGGGCCGCGCGGGAGGATTCCCGCCAGCCGCGGGAGGCCCTGCGAATCAAGGCCGAGCGGGAGTATTTGCAGCTCGCGCGGGATTTCCTCGAGCGGGGCATCGCGAACAACCCCGCGGAACCCCGCCTGCGCGAACAACTCGGGACGCTCCTTCGGGACAAGCTCCGGGATCCACTGGCCGCGTCGCAGGCGTTCGACGCCGCCGCGGCGCTCCCGGGAGCCCGCGCTTATCTGAAGCGCTTCGCCGCTTATTGCCTCGCCCAGGTCCCAGGAAAGGAGCGCGAGGCGCACTCCCGCCTCCGGGCCCTTTACGACCTCGGCCCGCAGGAACATCTCCCTTCCGTGCTGAGGGATCTGAAGCATTTGGAGGAAAAACTTTCCCTGCCGCCGGAACAAAGAATTTACAAAGCCCCCTAATTCGTCATTTATTGGCCCTCGATCCCCCTCCCGTCCGCCTCCCATGCGCATTGCTTTATTCGGTGACATCCATGCAAATCTGGAAGCGTTGAATTGCGTGTTGGATGATGCGGAGAAACACAAGTGCACGCATTACGTGTGTCTCGGTGACGTGGTGGGCTACAACGCGAACCCCCACGAGTGCGTCAAAATCGTTCAGTCGCTCGAGTGCCCGGTGGTCAAAGGGAATCACGACGAGCAGGCGGCGATCAACGATTCGCTTGAGGGCTTCAATCCACTTGCCGAGGAAGCGCTGAATTGGACGCGGAACCACCTGACTCCGGAAGACCGGAAGTGGCTCAATGAGCTGAAGATGGTCCGGCAGGTCCGCGACTTCACGATCGTGCACGCCACGCTCGATACGCCGCATCGCTGGGGTTACGTCTTCAACCAGCTCGACGCCGCCGCCAGCTTTACCTACCAGACGACGGGCGTCTGCTTCTTCGGCCATACCCACGCTCCCCGCGCTTACATCCGGGACGGCGCGATCGTCAGCGTCGCGCTCGATAAGCTCACCTTCGAGATGGGGAAGAAATACTTCGTCAACATCGGCTCCGTCGGCCAGCCCCGCGATGGCGACTGGCGGGCGGCGTACACGATTTACGACATCGAATCGAACAGCATCCAGCTTCGCCGGCTCGAGTATGATATTCAGTCCGCGCAGAAGAAAATCCTCGAGGCGGGACTGCCCCGCCGGCTCGCCGATCGCCTCGCGATCGGAAAATAGTTCGGAGATTCAATTCTTGGGCAGACGACGGTTTCTTCCTCTTGGCGGATGAAGGAACGGATCCTCATCCTCAAGCCGAGTTCCCTCGGTGACATCGTCCACACGCTGCCCGCTCTCGCCGCGCTGCGGCGCAGCTTCCCGGCCGCCCATCTGTCCTGGGCCGTGAACGCCGAGTGGGTCCCGGTGCTCGAAGAAAATCCGCTGCTCGATGCCATCCGCGTTTTTCCGCGCCATCGCTTCCGGGGTCTGACCGGCGTCTGGCCGTTCCTCCGCTGGCTGCGTCACGAACCGCGGAAATGGCAGATCGACACGGTGCTCGACTTCCAGGGCCTGCTCCGGAGCGGGTTGATCGCCCGCGCGACGGGGGCGAAGCGCGTGCTCGGGCTCAGCGATTCCCGCGAGGGCGCCCGGCTTTTTCACAGCGAGGTGGTTGATCCGGGCAAGGCGGTTCACGCGGTCGACCGCTACCTCGCCCTCGCCCACGCGTTCGGGGCGGAACCGGGTCCGGTCTCGTTTCCCCTCGGTCCAGGCGAACCGATCCCAGCCTTTCCCGACGAGGAAAAATCGTTCGTCGTGATCCACCCTTTCTCGCGCGGGAAGGACAAGTCGCTCCCTCCTGCCGACGTCGTGGCGTTTTGTACCGCCCTGCAGCCGCGCCGCGTGGTGATCGTCGGGCGCGGAAAGATCGCGGGGATCGCCTGGCCCGCGAACGCGCTCGATCTCCTCGATCGCACAACGATCCCCCAACTCATCTGGCTGCTGCGCCGGGCGGCCTTCACCGTGAGCGTGGATAGCGGACCGATGCAGCTCGCCGCCGCCGTCTCACCGCGCGTGCTCGGCATTCACGGGTGGACCGACCCGCGCAAGGTCGGGCCCTATCCGCCGGACGCGTTCGTTTGGAAGGGCGATGGGATCGTGCGCGTCGCGGACCTCGGCGCGCAGGATGCGGCGTGGTTCAGGCGGTGCGCCCTGCCCTCGCCCGCCGAAATCGGCGGGATCGCGGGACACGTGGAGCGCATGCTCGAGCGCGAAAATCTCGGCTGAAGCGGCGCCAGCGGTCGCCGCGGACCACGAGTGACGCAGTTTCCGCGCGCGCGAGGGGGCGAGCCGTGCTTCGTTGCCCGTTCCCATGAACGCGCCTGCGAACCGACTCGCTGCGGAAAAATCACCGTACCTGCTCCAGCACGCGCACAATCCGGTGGATTGGTATCCGTGGGGTTCCGAGGCGTTCGCGAAGGCGCGGCGCGAGGACAAGCCGATCTTTCTCTCCGTCGGCTACAGCACCTGCCACTGGTGCCACGTCATGGCGCACGAGTCGTTCGAGAATGCCGACACCGCGCGGATCATGAACGAGCATTTCGTCTGCGTGAAGCTCGACCGCGAGGAGCGTCCGGACGTGGACCGCGTCTACATGACCTTCGTGCAGGCGACGACCGGCAGCGGGGGCTGGCCGATGAGCGTCTGGCTCACGCCAGAACTCGAACCTTTCCTCGGCGGTACGTACTTTCCGCCGGAGGACCGCTACGGCCGCCGCGGATTTCCGGCCGTGCTGAATGCGATCGCCGACGCCTGGAAGCAGGATCGCGCGCAGATCGTCGAACAGGGCGCCCGGGTCGTGGCCGCGCTGCGCGAGCAGGCGGCATCGACGCCGGATTCCACCGCGACTGCGGAGCGCACGTCGGCGGACATCGTCGCGGGCATCGACAGCCTCTGGACCAGCTTTGATCGCGATTGGGGTGGATTTGGGGGCGCACCGAAATTTCCCCGGCCCGCGCTCCTGCGCTTCCTGGCGCGCGCCGCGGTGCGGCGCGACGTCAGTGCCGACGATCGCCACCGGGCCGCGTCGATGTGGCTCACGACGCTCCGCCGCATGGCGATGGGTGGGATGCACGATCATCTCGGCGGCGGGTTTCATCGATACTCCGTCGACGCCCACTGGCATGTCCCGCATTTCGAGAAAATGCTCTACGACCAGGCGCAGCTCGCGTTGTCGTATCTCGAGGCGATCCAGTTCCAGCCCGAGCCGATGTTCACCTCGGTCGTGCGCGACCTTCTGGAGTACGTCCGCCGCGATCTCACGTCTCCCGAAGGCGGCTTCTATTGCGCCGAGGATGCCGACAGTCTGATCGAGGAAGGCAAGGCAGCGCACGCCGAAGGCGCCTTTTACGTGTGGTCGGAAGCGGAGGTGGAAGCCGCGCTGACGCCCGAGGAAGCCAGCGCGTTTTGCCGCCACTACAGCTTCCGGGCGGATGGGAACGCCGCTCCGGCGAGTGATCCGCAGGGCGAGTTCACCGGGAAGAACATTTTGCTCGAGCATTGCCCGGCGTCGCAGATCGCGTCCGAGGTCGACCTGCCCATCGCCCGCGTGCTCGAACTGCTCGCCTCGGCGCGCGCGAAACTGTTCGTCCTGCGCAACCGGCGTCCGCGGCCGCATCTCGACGACAAAATCCTCGTCGCGTGGAATGGCCTGATGATTTCCGCCTTTGCCCGGGCCGCCACCGTCCTCGGTGACCCCGCCTACCTCGCGCAGGCCGAACGCGCCGCGGAATTTCTGCGGACCCGACTGTACAACTCCGCCACGACAGACCTGTTCCGGGTCTATCGCGAGGGTCCGGGCGCGATCCGCGGCTTTGCCGATGACTACGCGTTTCTCATCGCCGGGCTGCTCGATCTCCACGAAGCCTCGGGCGACGAGCGACACCTCGAGTGGGCAGAAAAACTTCAGGCCCGCCAGGACGAGCTCTTCACGGAGCCGGGACGGCCGGGATATTTCAACAGCGAGGCCGACGACGCCTCGGTGCTCGTGCGGATGAAGGAGGATCACGATGGCGCCGAGCCGGCGGTCACCTCCGTCTCCGTCCTCAACCTCATCCGCCTCGCCGCCTTCACGGGGAAGCAGGCGTATCGGGACGAAGCCCGCCGTCATGCCGCTGGCACGGTGGATTCGCCGGCGCGTTTCGTGCATTCCATGCCGCTGATGTTCGCCGCGCAGGAATCCCTCACGCGCGAACCCGCGACCGTCGTCATCGCCGGGCCTGCCGCCGATCCTCAGACCATCGCTCTCCGGCGCGCCGCCGCGGCCGTCTTTCTGCCGGATGCGATCCTGCTGCTCGCCGACGGAGCGGCGGCCCAGGCCGGACTCGCCCGCCGCCACCCCCATCTCGAACACGTCGGACCCCTCGACGGAAAGCCCGCGGCGTTTGTCTGCCGCGGGTTCACGTGCCTGCCGCCCGTGACCGAACCCGACCGTCTTGCCGCCGTAATGAATCCGGAATGAAGTCACTTTTTCAGCTGCCCTTCGACCGCATGACCGCCGCCCGCGGTCACCAACTCTTCCGCGCCGGCGGGGTCCGCGCGCTGCAAGCCGACGATCACCGGATCGAGGTCCACGTCGTCGAGATGGAGCGGCCCAACACCGTCTCGTTCGCGCGCATCGAGACGGGCTGGTCCGCCCATTGCACCTGCGAAGCCGGTGCCGCCGGGGGATGCCTGCACGTGCATGCGGCGCTCCAGGCGATCCTCGAAAAAATGCGGCGGCGCGAAACGCTCCCGCCCTTTCCCGATGCCCCGGCCGCCTCGAACGGCTCCCAAACGCTCGAAGAGCTGCGCTATCGCGAGGCGATCGACCGCGCCTTTCTCGAGTACCGCCGCCGCCGCTCGCTGACCCCCGTGGTGATGACGAGCATCGCCCCGGAATGGCCGGAATCCGACGCGCGCGAATGGGCGCCGTGGCCGGCCGATGCCGCTCCCGCCAACCCACAGGAGCTCTGGCAGTACCTCGCGCTCGCGCTGAATGACGCCGGGCATCCGATCCCTGAGTTCATGCTCGAGGAAACGCGTCTCGCCGAAACCGCGCTCCTCATCCAGGACGCCGCCGTCCGCTCCGAAAGCCGGCGCTGGGAGGACGCCCTCGCCGCCTTTACCGCCACCACGCCGCTTGGCCGGCCCGAGCACATCCGCATCCGCCTTGCGATCGGGACGGATCTCGCGGTCCTCGAGTGGCGGGGCGCGACCGCGCTCGACACCGAAGCGTTTCGGATCATCGAAAAAGAGGATCTGCAGCGCTTCATGTCGCTCTCGCGCCAGAGCCTCCTCGTGGTTGATCCTCCCTCCGCCACCGCGCTCTGGCTCGCCTTTCTCAACCATTGGCACTCGTACCAGACGCTGGAATTCGAGTCCCCCCTGCCGCGCACGCGAAAGATTCTCAACGGACTTTTCGCGCTGCCGGATCTCGCGCCGTTCCTCGTCAATCGCGAGGGCGCCACCTTCCGGCGCGGACCGAAGCTCGCGTGGGAATGCCGGCGCTCCGATGATGGCTCGCGCTACCTGATCCAGCTCGCCACCGGCGACGAACCCTCCCCCGCGCGGATGATGCATCTGCCGGGCGCCGCGCCCCTCTACCTCGGCGGCGACGCCGTGCAGGAGGGCCCCGCCACGGGAAACTTTCTCGACGGCGACCACTACCACCACATTCTCCCCGCCTCGGTCGTGGAGAGCCGCGCCGGCATCGAACTCCTCCACCGGCTCGACATCGCCCCGCCGGAGCATTTGCGCTCCCGCGTCCGCCGCGTCGCCGTGCAAGTCGAGCTGCTCTGCGAGATCGAGACCAAGGGCTTCAAGCATCCGCACGAGGAACTGAGCGTCCTCGCCCGCGCGGTCGCCAACGGCGGCGAGCGCGTCGAGGTCCTGAATCGCGACCAGTGGCTGCTCGAGTCGGAGCTGCCCTCTGAACCTGGCGCGCCCCTCGCGTTGTATGATCGGACGGCCCTCGCGCAGGTCCCCTCGCTCCTCGAGCGTGCCGGATTGAAGGCCGGACGCTTCGACGCCCGCTGGCGGCGGCGGCTCGATGGCGACTTCGCCTCGCAGTTTGCCCTCTGGCTGCGGACGCTTCCGGAAGGCGTGACCGCGCTCATCCACGATTCCCAACTCGAAACGCTGCGGGCGAGTCCGCTGCGGCCGAAGCTTTCATTCTCCCTCAAAGCCGCCTCGAACGGGACGACGACCGGACACGCCGCGACGGACTGGTTCGACATCAATCTCGACCTCGAGGTCAAGGACACCAAGCTCACCGCGGCGGAGATCAAACTCCTGCTCCGGGCGCGGGGGAATTTCGTGCGGCTCAAGGGCAAGGGCTGGCGCCGGCTCGAGCTGGATCTTGATGGTCCGCTCCAGGAAAAGCTCGCGCAGCTCGGCATCGACCCCGAGGATTTTGCAAACGGACCCCAGCGGCTCCACGCGCTGCAGCTCGCGAATCCGGAATTCGGCAGTCTGCTCGATCCCAAGCATTACGCCGCGTTGAAGGCGCGCTGCGCGCATCTGCTCGACGACGGCGCCACGCCGCCGCTGCCGGAAGGTCTGACCGCCGATCTGCGCCCGTATCAGGTCGAGGGATTTCACTTCCTCGCCCGGCTCTCGCGCAGCGGGCTTGGAGGCATTCTGGCCGACGACATGGGTCTCGGAAAGACCGTCCAGGCGCTCGTCTGGCTTTCGTGGCTGCGCCGGCCGGAAGCGCTCACCGCCGGCGGCGCCGCGGCTCCTTCGCTCGTGGTCTGCCCGAAGTCGGTGATGGAAAACTGGTCGCGCGAAGCCGCGAAATTCGTCCCGGGATTGCGCGTGAAAGTCCTGCATCCGCAGCCGGGCGCAAAGCTCATCGAGCCTGACCCGGCGTCGGCCGATCTGTTCGTGGTGAACTACGCCCAGCTCCGCCGCCGCACGGATTTCTTTACGAAGACAAACTGGCTCTCGGTCATCCTCGACGAAGGCCAGAACATCAAGAATCCCGACTCGCAGAGCGCCCGGACCGTGCGCGGGCTGCAGGCCGATCACCGGCTCGTGCTCACGGGCACGCCGATTGAGAACCGGCTCCTCGACCTCTGGAGTTTGATGGCGTTTTCCACGCCGGGCATCCTCGGACAGCGGACGTACTTCGAGCGGCAGTTCGAAAAGAAGGATGATCCCCTCGCGCGTCAGCGAGTGGGCGCCCGCCTGCGTCCGTTCCTGCTGCGCCGCACGAAGCAGGAGGTCGCTCCCGAACTCCCGCCGCGGATCGAAGAGGATCAACACTGCGAGATGGAGGGGCTCCAGGCGTCGCTCTACAAGGCCGAGCTGAAGAAAACGCGCGGCCTCCTCATGCACATCGAGAGTGCCGCGGAGTTCCACGAGCAGCGCTTCCACATCCTCCAGTCGCTCCTGCGCCTGCGGCAGATTTGCTGTCATCCGGCGCTCATCGATCCCACCCTCCGCGGCGAATCGAGCGCGAAGCTGGATGCGCTCTTCGACTTGCTCGAACCGTTGCGCGAGGAAGGCCACAAGGTGCTCGTCTTCTCTCAGTTCGTCACGATGCTCGACATCATCCGCGAAAAGATGGTGGAGCGCGCCTGGCCGCACTTCTATCTGACCGGGCAAACCGAGAACCGCGCCGCGGTGGTTGATGCCTTCACGGATTCGACCGATCCGGCGATCTTCCTGCTGTCGCTGAAGGCTGCTGGCAGTGGGCTCAATCTGATGGCCGCCAGCTACGTGGTGCTCTACGAACCATGGTGGAACCCGGCCGTCGAAGCGCAGGCCATCGATCGGACCCACCGGATCGGCCAGGCGAATCAGGTGATGGCGTACCGGCTCCTCGTGAAGGACAGCGTCGAAGAGAAGATCCGCTCGCTGCAGACGAAAAAGTCGGCGCTCGCGAACGACATCCTCGGGTTCGGTGGCGATGGCGCCGCCACGCTGGACTGGAAGGATTTCGATTTCTTGCTCGAGGAGTGACGTCCGGCGAAGCTGACCCCCGATGGCTTCCACCCTCTTCTCCCCGTTTTCGCTTCGGGGCGTCACGTTCCCGAACCGGATTGTCGTCTCCCCGATGTGCCAATACTCGGCGCGCGAGGGCATGCCGAACGAATGGCATTTCGTTCACCTCGGCTCTCGCGCCGTGGGCGGAGCGGGCCTTGTTTTCACCGAGGCAAATCACGTCTCGCCGGAAGGCCGCATCACCCCGCACTGCCTGGGCCTGTGGAATGACGCGCAAGCCGAGGCACTCCAGGCCATCGTCCGCTTCCTGAAGTCCCGCGGCGCTCTCACGGGCACCCAGCTCGCCCATGCCGGACGCAAAGGCAGCACCTGCGTGCCCTGGGTGGGTTCCGGCGCGGTGACGGATGAAAACGGGGGCTGGACCCCGGTCGCACCCAGCGCGGTCGCGTTCTCGCCGACCTACCGCGAGCCGATCGCGCTCGACGCCGCCGGGCTCGCCAAAGTCCGGGCCGATTTCCGCGCCGCCGCCGCCCGCGCCGTCGTGATCGGGTTCGATGTCATCGAGCTCCACGCCGCGCACGGATATCTCCTCCACGAATTTCTCTCGCCGCTGAGCAATCATCGCACCGACGAGTACGGCGGTAGTTTCGAGAACCGGATCCGCTTCGTCCTCGAGCTTGTCCGGGACACGCGCGCGACCATTCCGGACTCGATGCCGCTCTTCGTCCGCGTCTCGGCCACGGACTGGACGGATGGCGGCTGGGACCCGGAACAAACGGTCGAACTGGCGCGCCGACTGCACGCGGAGGGCGTGGATCTGATCGACACCTCCTCCGGCGGCAACGTGGCGCGCGCCACGATCCCGGTCGGCCCGCAGTACCAAGTTCCCTTCGCGGCCCGCATTCGCCGGGAGACCGGCATCGCCACCGGTGCCGTTGGGATGATTACCGACCCTCTCGAGGCCGAGGGGATCATCCTGCGCAACGACGCCGACCTTGTCTTCCTCGCGCGGGAACTGCTGCGCGATCCCTACTGGCCCCACCGGGCCGCCCGTGCGCTCGACGTGAAGGTGGTCGTGCCCCAGCAGTACGAACGGGCTTTTTGACCGCGGCGCGGCGGCTTTACGGATTCAGCTGTTTGTAGCGCTCAAACCGTTTTTCGAAGGCCGGCCAGTCTGGATAGCGCTCGGGAAACACGCGCGTGACGGCGGCGCGGAAGTCGCCTCCGTCGAGCAAGGCGTCGACGAGGTTGGGAAACTTCTCCGGAGGATGATCGTTGAGAAGGAAACGGACCAGCCGCTCGGAACTCTGGTAGAAATGCGCGACCTCCACGGGCGATGAGGGATATTCCTCGGTCACGATCAGGGTCGCCAACGGGTAATCCGCCCCCGGGAGCTGGCGCTGAAATTGCCGCGCGTACTGGCCCATCCGCGCGGCGACGCTCACGCCGCTGATCGTCTCGGCGAACCCTTCATTCAGCCAGCGCGGCCAGCGGCGGCCGGGATACAACCGGGCGACGACGGCGTGCGTCGTCTCGTGCGCGAGCGTCTTCGAGTCGAACAACCCGGTGCGGCCGTCGCGTAGATTGAGATACAACTCGTCCCCGATCGCCAGACTCGCCGACCAGACCGGGAGGTCCGTCTTTGCCTTGTATTCCGCCCAGTCTTTTTCGTCTTCGAAAATGAAGACGTGCGATTTACGGCGGTAGCTTTCCGGCGTCGCCGACAGAGCCCGCAGGACGAACCAGAGATGATACTCGATTTCGAGCGCGACCCGTTTGGCCTCGGTGATGCGTCGATAGTGGATAACGAAGTGCTCCGATTCCCCGTGGAGCCACCGCTCCGGTTTGAAAGCGAGCGCGACCTTCCCGCGCGGGCTGACCAGCTGATCGCTCAGCGTGGGCCAAGTTTTCGGCTCGAACGGGGCGGGCGGTGGCGGCGTCGGTCCCGCGGCCAGGAGCGGGACCGCGAAGAGTAGAATGAAGCAGGCGAAGAGAGATCGGATCACTCGATCCACCATCGGGCCCGCGGTTGCGGCGGCAAGTGGGCCGCGCGCGGATCACTGCGCCTTCGACTCCGCACACCGAGCAACGGCCCGGCGGATCGCCGCCGGGTAGGCGGCGATGGCCGGCGCCTCGCCCTTCACCGTGACCGACGTCACGCTCCCGCCTCCCTCAGCTGGCAGCGCCGTACTTCCGAGCGCGAGGAAGCCATCCGGCCACCCGAAGTCGGCCATCGGCGCCACGAAGACCTTCGCGTCCCGGAGCATCGTCACCCCGATGGTCCCAAACGTTGCCGCCGCGAGCTCGCCCTTCGCGCGGATCCACGTCGACGCGAGTCCCGCGGGAAGAAGGGCGGCGTTGCGCATCGCCGCGAAGGTCGGGCCACGGCGCGCCCGCGCCAGTTCCGCCTTCTGCGCAAAGGCGCGCGCGAATTCCGCGAACCCATCGGCCGGCGCAGCCGGGGTCGAGAAGTCGGCGGGACGGATGCCGATGAGATCCACCGCCCGGGCGAATCCGTTCGACGCCGGAACTTCCACCGCCACGCCAAAACGACGCCCGGCAAACTCTGGCTCCCGCGCGAGCCACCAGATCAAGGCGGCCACGACGGGGGCGCCTTCTTCCCGCCCCCAGCGGTGCAGAGGCGTGAGGTCGATGAAGTCAGCGATCAAGTGCAGATCCCGCTCCGCCGGGCCGGCCGAGCAACGAAAGCCCCTGGAGGCGTCGTGCCCGCCATCGGCCGGAAACGCGGGGACGTCCGCCAGACCCCAGCGACGCTCCAGCCTCGAAAGCCATTCCTGCACGGGCGCTCCGTCGAATGCCGCGTGATGGAGATTCGCCCAGAGGTCGAGAGCCCGTCGATCCGCGATCCAGCGGGCGACCAGATGCATTCCGCCGAAGCCCAGGCCCCGTCGCGCCGCGAATGGCGGAGGCCCGAATCGTTCGGCGTCATTCCGCTCGCGCCACTCCACCGTCAGCGTCGTGCTGGCCAGCAGGCGGTCGCCCAGGCGCCTGAGTCGGAGCGCGTCGACCCCTGGAATCGCGGCGAGTTCCGCCCGCATCCGCGCCTGCAGCGCCCCCGGTCGATCCCACTCCGGCAGCGCGCTGGTGGCGCGGTGAGCGGCGACGATCGCGCCGCCGACCTTGGCCCGTTCGCCGGGAGTCCAGGAGTCTCCCCCGACTCGAGGATCAAAGCTCGCGTCGAGCCCTTCGAGAGCCCCGCCGTCGTCGAAACGCAGGAGGCAGACGTCCGCGGCCGACGAGCGTCGGCGGGAGACGAGCGCCCGACCGAAGGAGAGCATCCAGCGCTCGCCCGGATCCTCCTGGAGCGTCTCCTGCACTCGGCGGGCGGCGACCGATTCGACCTGACCGATTCCGACTTCCGACGGACCGGCGCCATCCGGAAACAGCGCGAGCCCAAACGCGCAGAGGGCGAATTTACTCCCCTCGCCCCGCAGGCCGAGGCCGACCGTGCGACGCCACGGATCGGGTCGGCGGATTCGCAGCGCCCAGCCGAGCGCATACCACGGAGCGGCCAGCGCGGAGAGCGCGAGGACACGCAGGGGAATCGTCGGGCTCATGGCGAACGCGGACCACGGATTCTCCGCCCCGAGACTGTCGGCGGATGCAGCCGGACGCCATTCCGAAAAGCGCCGGCTTAGACCCCCCGCTTCCGAGGGGGCCGCTTCGGCTTTTTCGTTCCACCCTTTTTGCAGACAGAGACCCGCGCGGCATCCTCCGCGTGCGACGCACTTGCTGCGGCGACGGGCGGGGCGATGGAAACGCCGAGAAGTGCCGCGATGGCGAGGGCGGTGGCGAATGATCGCGGGCTCATGAGGGCGGAGTAACGTGGAAATGCCTTGGGCGCTGCCGGGCTGCGATTTGCGTCGCAACTACGAGTGCCAGTCACCCTGCGGTAAATTCTATTTTCGCGGTTTTACAAGCGCCGATTCGGGTGATTCCCCCGCCCGCTGGTCAGACCAGATCCGCGCCGCGCGGTCATCCGAATCGTGAAACATCTAGTTGCACGCCCTTGGTGTGATCCCGTAACTTCGCCGTTTCCCGTCGCCTGCGCGTCCCCCGGCGTCGCCCGCGAGCGGATCATCCCTTGCGCACCCCTGTCTATGTCTTCGTCTTCGCATACTCCCGTCTCGCTCTACCAAGACCCGGCCTTCGACATGGCGCGGGAGCAGTTCCGCGTCATTTCCGAGCAGCTCAACATTCCCAACGACGAGCGCGACCGCTTGTTCTATCCGAAGCGCGCGATCGCCGTCGCCGTTCCGATCCACAAGGATGACGGCAGCACGGCGGTTTATCAGGGTTTTCGCGTCCAGCATCACCTTTCGATGGGACCGACCAAGGGCGGGACCCGTTTCGCTCCGAGCGTGAACATGGGGGAGGTGGCGGCGCTCTCGATCTGGATGAGCTGGAAATGCGCGCTCGCCGGACTGCCGTACGGCGGGGCGAAGGGCGGCGTCTGCGTGGATGTGCGCAGCCTCTCGATCCGCGAACTCGAAGCGCTCAGCCGGCGCTACATGCAGGAGATGATTCCGTTCGTCGGCCCGAAGATCGACGTCATGGGCCCAGACATGGGCACCAACGAACAGGTCATGGCCTGGTTCATGGACACGTACTCGATGTACATGGGCTATTCGGTGAACGAGATCGTCACCGGGAAACCGATCTATCTCGGCGGTTCCGCCGGACGGCGGGAATCCACCGGGCGCGGCGTCGCGTTCCTCGTCGAGCGCGCCCTCGACGTCCTCAAGATCTCGCCCGTGGGCTGCACGTGCATCGTGCAGGGCTACGGCAACGTCGGGGCGATCGCGGCCGAAAGTTTGTATTTCAAAGCGGGCGTCAAGATCGTGGGCGTTTCGGATGCCTACGCGGCGTTTTACGATCCGAAAGGCATCCGGCTCGAGGATCTGAACGCCCACCTGAAGGTCAACCGGGACCTCTCCAACTTCACGGGCGCCCCGCGGATCGATCCGCAGGAAATGCTCGTCCAGCCCTGCGACATCCTGATCCCGGCCGCGGTCGACCGGGTGATTCACGGCGGCAATGCCGGCCAGCTGAAGTGCCGCGTGCTCGCCGAGGGCGCCAATGGCCCGACCACCCCGGAGGCCGATCTAATCCTCGACCAGCGTTGGAATGAAGTCTTCGTCATCCCGGACATTCTCTGCAACGCCGGTGGCGTGATCGTGAGTTACTTCGAATGGGTTCAGGATCTCGCGGCCTTCTTCTGGAACGAAAGCGAAGTCGTGGACAAGCTCTTCCGGATTCTCGACTCCTCCTTCCAGCAGGTCGTGCGACGCGCGAAGGCGGAGAAAATCAGCCATCGCAATGCCGCTCTCGCCATCGCCGTGGAACGCGTGCGCAAGGCGAAGGAAACCCGCGGATTGTTCCCGTAAGGGAAGCGCGGTTTGCGTCGGCTCCGCCCCGCTTCGCCCCCGCAATCCGGGCGTGCAACGGGACGCCGACGCGGCATGATGCGCCGATGAGCCCCGATCCAAAGGTCAGCGTGGTCGCTTACGTCATCCAGCTGTCCGTGGCGCCCGTCTTCCTCCTTTCCGGCGTCTCGGTCACGCTTTCGGTCCTGACGAACCGGCTCGCCCGCATCATCGACCGCGCGCGCAAACTCGAGGAAAGGGTGGGCGACTATCGGGAAGAGCTGAAGGTCCTCTCGCGCCGCGCGATGTGCATTCATCGGGCGATCACCCAGAGCGTTACCTGCTCGATCCTCATCTGCTGCGTGATCGTCACGCTCTTCATCAGCGCCTTTTACACGATCGATCTCTCGCGCTGGGTCGCCGGCATTTTTGTCGCGGCGATCGCGGTATTTGTCGGGGCGCTCGTGAGTTTCCTCCGCGAAATTTTCATCGCGACCAAGAGCCTGCGCTTCGAGATGGAGCAATCCGCGGAGCGCGCGGCCGGCACCAGCCCCGGGAACGCGGCGAAGTAGGTTTGCCGCGAGTCAAGGTGACGGGAAGGCGACTCGCCTCCTGCTCTCCGTGGCCCACAGTCCCGCCGTCCCAAAGTCACTCCTTTCTGCTCCATGCCCTCCGGTTTTTCCCGTTCTGTCTCCGCCTTTCGCCTCGTCTGGCCCTGGTTCGCGGCGGTGGGCAGCGGCGCGACCCTCGCGCTGGCCTTCCCGCCGTTTGACGCGGATTGGCTCGTGTGGGTCGCGCTCGCGCCCCTCGCGGGCGCGCTCCTCCTGGCGCCCCGCCGCGCGGCGGTCACCGGGTTTCGGCAGCAATTCATCGCGGTCCTCCAGCAACCGGGTCCGTTCCTGCTCGGCTGGGTCGCCGGGCTGGCCTTTTGTCTCATCGCCTTCAGCTGGATCATCGAAGTCACCGGCCCAGGCTGGGTGCTCGTGGCGGCCTACCTCGCGCTCTACTTCGGGGCTTGGGGCTGGGTCACCGGTACGTTCCTCCGCGCGGAGACGATCGACGGCTACCTGAGCTCGAGCGCAAATCTGCAACGCGCGCTCGTCGGCGCCGCCACCTGGACCGGCCTCGAATGGCTGCGCGGCGTCCTCTTCAGCGGTTTCACCTGGAACACGCTCGGCGTCGCGCTGCACGCGAATCTCCCCTTCATCCAGCATGCGGCCTACGGCGGCGTCGGCATCCTCTCGTTTCTGCTCGTCTGGGTGAATCTGATCGGCGCGTTGACCATCATTCGTTTTGCCCACGAAATCCGGACCGGAAAGCTTCGCCCCCACTTCGACTTCACGGTGACCATGGCGATGATCGTCGCCGCGTTCGCTCTCGGTTTTGCCGAGCTTTACCGGAAGGAACCGAATCCGCCGCTCCACCGGCTGACCGTGACGATGGTCCAGCCGGCCGTGCCGCAGACGGAGAAATTTGACCTCGCGTTCCAGAATGAAGTTTTCGAGCGGCTCCGGCGCTTCTCGGAGATCGCCATCGCCACCAAGCCCCAGCTCCTCCTCTGGCCCGAGGCGGCCACGCCCACCGGGATCTTTGCCAATCAGCGGGACCATGATCTCGTCACGGAACTCGCGCGGAAGGGCGACTTCCACTTTCTCGTCGGGTCGCTGGACTACGACTTCGCCCCGGATGGCCAGCGCTCGGATTTCAACGCCGCGATTCTGCTCCCCGGTGGCGGCGGCGATGCCCAGATCTACCGGAAGATGCACCTCGTGCCGTTTGGCGAATTCATCCCGTTCCGGAAATCGTTCCCCCTCTTCGTCTGGATCATGGGGGACCAGGTCCCGGGAGATTTCCAGTCTGGGCGCGAACCCGCCGTCTTTGACCTCGGCACCCCCGCCGTGAAGCTGGGACCCTTGATTTGCTTCGAGGACACGATCGGCGAGCTCGCCCGCCAGCCGGTGCTGCGAGGTGCCCAGGTGCTCGTGAACATCACGAACGACGGCTGGTTTCACCGCAGTGCCGCCTCGGCCCAGCACCTCGCGGCGGCCGTCTTTCGAGCGGTCGAAAATCACCGCCCGCTGCTCCGCTGCGCCAACACGGGCGTCACCTGCATCATCGATGCCCACGGCCGCCAGGGCCTCACGCTGCGGGACGAAGCGGGCGACACATTCGCGCCCGGCGTCCTCAACGGCTGGGTGGACGTCCGCGCGGATGCCCCGCTCACCTTCTACACGCGCAACGGTGACGTCTTCTCGATCGTCTGCGGCGTCTTCGCCGCGGTGGCGACCGGCGTGAGCGCGGCGCTCGCCCGCGCGAAACGCCGGCGCGCCGCCGGCGCAGGCTGACTCTTCGCCGTGTCTTCCCTCGTCGTTTCCGTCCACGACGTCTCGCCGCAGACGCGGGAGGCGTGTGACGCGATGCTGCGCGATCTCCGCTCGTGGGGCGTGGCGCGGACGTCCCTGCTCGTCGTGGCGGATCATCATCACCGCGGACATTTCCTCGCGGACGAGGCGTTCTGTCGCTGGCTCGCGGAACTCGCCCGCGCCGGGCATGAGATCGTCATCCACGGCTACTTCCACCGCCGGGAACGTCGCGCGGGCGAAGGCGCGCGGGCGAGGTTCGTCACGCGCATCTACACGGCCGACGAAGGGGAGTTCTACGACCTGTCGCGGGTGGAGGCCTCCGCGCTGCTCGGCCGGGCCCAAGCGGACTTTTCTGAATTCCACGCCCGGTATGCGTCCGAGGTTCCGTTCCCGGTCGGCTTCATCGCTCCCGCCTGGCTGCTGGGCGGGGAAGCGCACGCCGCCGTTCGGGAGGCCGGGTTCCTCTACACCACCACGCTCACCTCCGTGGAGCATCTGCCCTCGGCGACCACGACCGCATCGCAATCGCTGGTCTACAGTCCGCGCAGCGCCTGGCGGCGGCTTGTCTCCCTCGGCTGGAATGCCTTCCTCTTTCGCCGGCTGACGTCCAATCCGCTCATGCGCCTCGGGCTCCACCCGCCGGATCGCCGCTTTCCCGCCCTCTGGTCGCAAATCGAGCGGCTCGCGCGCGCGGCGCTCGCGCAACGCGAGGTCCAGACGTATCGCGAGTACGTCGAGGCGAGTTGAACGCGGATCTCAGCTCGCCAATCGATGCTGCTGAAACCACGCGTACGTCGACGCGATGCCGTCGCGCAGGCTGATCTTCGGTGACCAACCAAGGGCTTTCAGCCGGGAGACATCCAGCAGCTTGCGCGGGGTGCCATCGGGCTGGGTGGAGTCCCAGACGATTTCGCCGTCGAATCCCACTTCCTCGCGGATCATCCCGGCCAGTTCCCGGATGGTCACGTCCTCGCCCGTCCCGACGTTGATCGGCTGCTCGGAGTCATAGGTCTCGAGCAGCAGCAAGCAGGCCTCCGCGAGGTCGTCGACATGCAGGAATTCGCGGCGCGGCGAGCCGGAGCCCCAGAGTGTGACCGTCGGCTGACCCTCCGTCTTGGCGCGGTGGAACTTGAAGATCAGCCCGGGCAGGACATGCGAGGAGATCGGATCGAAGTTGTCGTGGGGGCCGTAGAGGTTCGTCGGCATCGCGCTAACGAAGTCCGCCCCGTACTGCCGTCGGTAGGCCTGGCAGAGTTTGATGCCGGCAATCTTCGCGATCGCGTAAGGCTCGTTAGTCGGCTCGAGCACGCCGGTGAGGAGGGATTCCTCTTGAATCGGCTGCGGCGCGAACTTCGGATAGATGCACGAGCTCCCCAGGAAAAGCAGCTTGGTCACGCCGGTGCGGTGCGCCGCCTCGATCACGTGGTTCTGGATCTTCAGATTTTCGAGGAGGAACTCGACCGGGAAGTCGTTGTTCGCCTTGATGCCGCCCACCTTCGCGGCAGCGAAAATCACGTGGGTGGGCCGGGCCTCCTCGAAAAAACGCTGCACGGCCGCCTCCTGCAGCAAGTCCACCTCCGCGCGGGTG
This sequence comes from Chthoniobacterales bacterium, assembly GCA_038322235.1. Taxonomy (GTDB): domain Bacteria; phylum Verrucomicrobiota; class Verrucomicrobiia; order Chthoniobacterales; family SZAS-18; genus SZAS-18. Next base: position 7,916 of record JBBQFQ010000064.1, on the reverse strand, counting down.
CGCGTGAGGATCTCGCAAGCCTCGCCCCCCTGCATCCGACGCTCGGCCGCGCGCACGAGCGCGCTTCCCACCAGCCCCCGGTGACCGGCGACGTAGAGGCGTTTCGGGGACGTGCTCACGGCATCAGGCCCGGAAGGACTCGCCGGCCCGCTGACGACGGAGTGATTCCACGTCCGCATCGACCATGATCTGCACGAGCTGTGGGAAGGTGGTCTGCGGCGCCCAGTCGAGCTGGCGCTTCGCCTTCGACGGATCACCGATCAACAGGTCCACTTCCGTGGGCCGGAGGTAGCGGGGATCGAGCTCCACGTACTTCTGCCAGTCGAGTCCCACCCGACCAAAGGCCAGCTCGAGGAACTCGCGCACGGTGTGGGTCTCGCCCGTCGCGATCACATAATCGTCCGGCTTTTCCTGCTGGAGCATCATCCACATCGCCTCGACGTATTCGGGGGCGTAACCCCAATCGCGCTTGGCGTCGAGATTGCCCATGTAGAGCCGGTCCTGCAGGCCGGCGGCGATGCGCGCGACAGCCCGGGTGATTTTGCGGGTGACGAACGTCTCGCCGCGGCGCGGGGACTCATGGTTGAAGAGGATGCCGTTGCTGGCGTGAAGCGCGTAACTCTCCCGGTAGTTCACCGTGATCCAGAACGCGTATACCTTCGCCGCGCCGTAAGGGCTGCGGGGATAAAAAGGCGTCGTTTCCTTCTGGGGCACTTCCTGCACGAGTCCGTACATTTCGCTGCTCGAAGCCTGGTAGAAGCGGGCCTGGGGCGCGCACTCCCGCATGGCTTCCAGCAGGCGCACCGTGGCGACCCCCGTGACGTCCCCGGTGTACTCGGGAATGTCGAAGCTCACCCTGACGTGGCTCTGCGCGCCGAGGTGGTAGATTTCATCGGGCTGGATGGAATCGACGGCCTTGTAGGTGGCGACGCTGTCCGAGAGGTCGCCGAAGTGCAGGAACAGCCGGGCATCCGCGCGATGGGGATCCTTGTAGAGATGATCGATGCGCTCCGTGTTGAAGGTGGAGGCGCGGCGAATCAGGCCGTGAACTTCGTAGCCCTTGGCGAGCAGAAGTTCGGCGAGGTACGAGCCATCCTGACCCGTGATTCCAGTGACAAGCGCTTTCTTGGGCATACGTGTTGAGGCGGAGGGCGTGAGTTAAGCCGAATTGGTGGGCAGTCCAGCGGATTCTCCCCGGTGACGGCCTGAGCTGAACCGGTTCGAATGCGAAACTTTCGGCTCGCGACGCGGCCGCCCTGCGCTACCAATGCGCTTTCATGCTTCCGCACTGGCTCGTCGTTATCCTCCTCGGCATCGTCGAGGGCATCACCGAATTCATCCCGGTCTCGTCGACCGGCCATCTCCTGATCGCGGAGAAGCTCCTCGGCCTGCACGAGAGTGATCTCTTCAATGTCGTCATCCAAGCCGGCGCGGTCCTGGCGGTGCTCCCGCTCTTTCCCGAGCGGATCGGCCAGCTCTTCCACAGCCTGGGCAAGCCAGAGGTGCGCGATTATTGGATCAAGCTGATTGCCGCCTTCGTGATCACCGGAATCGGCGGGCTCATTCTCGAGAAGATGCATTTCAAACTCCCCGAGCAGGCCCTGCCCATCGGGATCGCCCTGCTCGCCGGCGGCGTTCTGTTTCTGCTCGTGGAGTGGATGATGCGCGGGCGGGCGGCGTCCGACGAAATCACTTGGACGATCGTCATTGCCGTGGGCCTCGGCCAGCTCGTCGCCGCGATCTTCCCGGGCTCGTCCCGCTCCGGCACGACGATTCTTCTCGCCCTCATGCTGGGGCTGAGTCGTCCCGCGGCCACGGAGTTTTCCTTTCTCGTCGGGATTCCCACCATGCTCGCCGCGAGCGGACTGAAAATCTTCAAGGCGGCAATCCACCCCGCCGCTGCCGCCGCCGAGGATTGGGGCGCCGTCGTGCTGGGCTTCGTCGTCGCAGCCATCGTGTCCTTCGTGGTCGTGAAATGGATGCTCGGCTACGTCCGTTCCCACACGTTCGTCGCGTTCGGCTGGTACCGGATCGTGGTCGGGGTGCTCGTGCTTATCTTCCTGCGCTGACGCCGGAAGGCTCGGGCCGGGCCTTGCGTGCTCCGGGGTGGCGTATGGCGATGATCTTCAGGCCAACGGCCGGGCTCAAGCCAGCCCAGGGGACGCGAGGCACGAGCGCCGCCCTGGCTTGCGAGATATAGAACGATCCAAGCCCCACAGGGGCGGAACACCGCGCTTTAACGTGTCACATCCGGCGCCGCGCGCTCTGTGGCGCCCCTTTGGGGCTCTGGAATCGATCTCTGGAGACGCAGGGCGCCGCTCGCAGACTCGCTCTGCCCTGGGCTGGCTTGGCTGCGGGCCTTTGGCCCTCGGCGCGCGCCTGGCGAACCGTCGGCGTTCAATCGACTTTCGCGCGCCGCGGACGCAACAAACTACACGTGCGAATGACCCCCTCGGGAATAGCAGATGACACGGCGCGCTCATAGTTCTCTGCATCCAGTTCCGGGTGCGACAACGAAACTATGAATGTGACCCGATTGATTTATCCGCTCCTCGCCGTGGCTCTCGCGGCAGGACTCAGCAGTCTGCCGGCCGAAGACGCCGCGGGCGCCAAGTCCACCCGGCCCGTCGAGGAGTGGAAGAAGCTTCTCACCCCGGAGGAGTTCAACGTGCTGGTCCAGCACGGCACCGAACGCCCCTTCACGAGCCCCCTAAACAAAGAAAAGCGCGAGGGCGTTTTTGTCTGCGCGGCCGATCCCACGCAGGTGCTGTTCAATTCCGCCGACAAATTTGAGTCCGGCACGGGCTGGCCGAGTTTCACCCGCCCCGCGAGCGCCAACGCGGTGACGGAGCACTCCGATATCGCCTACGGGATGACGCGGGTCGAGGTCCGCTGCGCCAAGACCGGCCTGCACCTCGGGCACGTCTTCAACGACGGCCCCCCGCCGACCGGCAAGCGCTACTGCATGAACGGCGTCGCGCTGAAGTTCATTCCGAAGGACGGCGCCCCGCCCAAGGAGGAGCCCAGTCCCGCGAAGTAATCGCACCCCAATTTCCCGTCTGGGAGGTGGTGGAAGGGCGTTGGCCGCGAGGTCGGCGCCCTTCCTATTTTTCCCGCCGATGCCGCGCGCGAGCGCTCGCGTCCGGGGGCTTCTTACGCTACCGGAAGCGGCCCGATTTATGAGTGCCGCTCCGACTGCCATCCTTTCCGCGAATGAAATCGCTCTCAGCTACGGCGCCCAGCGTCTCCTCGACGGAGTCACCCTCGCCGTCGCGGCCGGAGAGAAAGTGGGGCTCGTCGGCCGCAACGGCTCGGGGAAAACGAGTCTCCTGAAGATTCTCGCCACCACCCAGGAGGCGGACTCGGGCGAGATCTCCCGCCGGCGCGGCCTGCGCGTGGGCTATCTCCCGCAGGAGTTCGAGCTCGATGGCACGAAGACCGTGCGCGAAAACATCGAGGGTGGCGCCTCGGATCTGCTCGACTGGATCAGCCGCTACGAGGCCGGCGAAGGCACCGATGCCGAGCACGACGAGCTGCTCGCGAAGATCGAGACCGCGGACGGCTGGCAGCTCGACACGCGCATCCGCGCCGAGGCCAGCGCGCTCGATGCTCCGTCGATGGACGCGATCGTCGGACCCCTCTCCGGCGGAGAGAAGCGTCGCGTCGCGCTCTGCCGCGCGCTGGCCGCCCAACCGGATCTGCTCCTCCTCGATGAGCCGACGAATCATCTCGATTCCGAGTCCATCCGCTGGCTGGAGGATTTTCTGCGCAATTTCCCGGGCGCCGTCATCTTCGTGACGCACGACCGCTATTTTCTCGACACCATCGCCACGCGGATCATCGAGCTCTCCGACGGCCGCGCGTTTTCCCATCCGGGCAATTACACGGCGTATCTGGAATCGAAGGCCGTCCGTCGCACGATCGCCGAGCAGTCCGAGCGCCGGCGCCAGCGCTTCCTGCGCGAGGAGCTGGAATGGGTCCGCGCCGGGGTGCGCGCCCAGCGTTCGAAGTCGCGCCACCGGCTCGATTCGTTTTACCAGGTCGAAGGCCTCGAAGCCCCGCCGGAGGAGCGCGAGATGGATCTGCTCCTGCCCCCGGCTCCTGAGATCGGGAACGAGGCGGCGGAATTCAAGGGCGTCGGCGCCAAGGCCGGCGAGCGCTGGCTTTTCCGCGGCCTCGATCTCGTGCTCATGCCCGGGACGTGCACGGGCATCGTGGGCCGGAATGGAGCGGGCAAGACCACGCTGCTCCGCATTTGCATGGGCGAGCGCGAGCCCGATGAGGGCCGCGTCCGCATCGCGAAGAAGGCACAGTTCAACTACATCGATCAGGCCCGCATGCAGCTCAACGGCTCGGGGCGCGTGATCGACGAGGTGTCCGATGCCAGCGAGATCACGCAGTTCGGCGATCAGCGGATCACCGCCCGCGGCTACCTCCGACGGTTTCTCTTCTCCGATGACCGCGCGAACGAGCGCGTCGACCGGCTCTCCGGCGGCGAGCGCGCGCGGCTGATGCTCGCCAAGGTGCTGCGCAAGGGCGGCAACGTCATCGTGCTGGACGAGCCGACGAACGATCTCGATCTCCCGAGTCTGCGGATGCTCGAGGACGCGATCGCGGCCTTCGGCGGCTGCGTCATCGTCGTGAGCCACGACCGGTATTTTCTCGACCGCATCTGCGATCAGATCATCGCCTTCGAGGACGGCGGCCTCTACGTCCAGCCCGGCAACTATTCCTACTACCTCGAGAAGCGGGCGGTGCGCGAAACCCAGGCGAAGGCGTGGACCGCGTCGGCCGCGGCGAAGGGCGAGACAAATGCCGCGAAACGCGCCCGGAAGCTCGGGTTCAAGGAAAAGCTCGAGCTCGAGACGATCGAGACGACCATCCTCACGGCGGAGACGCGCGTGCAGCAGCTCGAGGCAATGCTCGATGACCCCGACTTCTACGTGAAGCACGCCACCGAGGCGGCGACCCGCGCCACCGAACTGGAAAAGGCCCGCGCCGAAGTCGCGCGGCTCTACGCGCGCTGGGAAGAGCTCGGGCACCTCGCGGGGACGTAGCGCACTCAGGGCGCGCGACGAAGGGCCCAGGCGGGCGCGCCGCCTGCGATCAGTTGCTGAGGGTCAGCGTTCCGTAAAACGGCAGCGGATCGAGCCCGAGATTGTGATGCATCTGGTTGTCGCTCATGCGAATATATGTCCTCCCCGTGGTGGCCTTGTTGCTATCGGGATGGTAGGAACGGAAAACCCCAAAAGCGTTGTCATCTGCTTCGTCCCACGGGAGTTCGAGGATCAGCACGGCAGCGACGCGTTCTTCGGGGCGAGCACGATAAGCTTCGCGAGCCCGTTCGTAAGAAAATCCGAGGGCAAAGGTCGTCAGGAAAAAAAAGGCCAGGATGGACCAGAGCGTTCCGGGCGCGGTCAGCAGGCGGGTGCTTCCCTGACGGGCTTGGTGGAGTGCGACCCCGAAAAGCACCACGGACAGGACGCACAGAACCCGGAAGAGCAAGACCGCCCAGACGGCGTGCCCGAGCGTGAGGAGCGACAGCGGGACGTAGCCGACGCAACCAATCGTTCTGGCCCCACGGACCAGATAAAAAATCAGCAAACCTCCCAAAATAAGTCCGACGATGGCGGGAATCGTGACCCGCGTTCGGAGAACTGAGACGGAGGCGGTAAGCAGAGCGGCCGCAACGGCCAGGATCAAAACGAAGATTCCCCAAGCCACGCCCCAAAGTCCGAAATGCAGTCCGATGCCTGGCAGTCTCGAAGACCAGAGATGGGGCGCTGTCCAAATGCCTGGACCACTTCCAGCCACGCGGCCAGCAACAGCGGGACCCCTCCGACCAAAGTGCCGAAGCCCAGCACCGCGACCCAGTAAGGTTTGCTGGCCGCCTGGATATCCCGTAGGTCCACGTTCACGTTGGCGCCGAGAACAGCCGATTCGAGCGCCACCGGCAAGGCTGATCCGACGGAGCCTGCCTGCCGGAGGGAGTTCGAGGATCTTGCGTTTTGCTGCGCCGCGGTGCGCATGACGGGGTCGCGCGGGACGGTGCCTCGGACTGCGCGCGACTTGCCGCCCCGTTCCGGGAGGCAGCTCCGGAGCTGCCAACAGCGCGCGAAACTCGGGAAGACGGATTCAGACCTGACGGCAGCAGGCTGCCTCACCCAAAGCGGCGGCAAGCTGCGCGCAGTCCAAGGCGTCGAGCCGACTGACCACCATCAGGGCGTGGTCACGGTACCCGTCGAAGTGTTCGACGGCAGAATGACATCCGGCATATTCGGGTCATGCTCAAGATTGAGGATTAGACTCACACGGTGTCACAGCGGAGGTTCCCAAAACGATCGTTCACCAAAAGGCAAACCTCGTCTCGTTTGGAGAGAAACATGAAATCACCCCAGAAGTATCTCCTGTGTCTTCTCATGTTTCCCACGATAGGCTATGGCTGGGAAAAACCAGCGATGAAAGATGAAATCCCGACGGTCGCGTTTTGCGAAATGGTAAAAACTCCGACGACCTATTTTGATAAAACAATTCGGGTAACCGCCTTCTATACGCAGGCAGCCGAAGGTCGGTATTTGAACGACGATGAGAATTGTCCGCTGTCTCCCGATGACCAAATCGGCGCCGAATTCTCCGAATCCGAAACATCTGACATTATTAAATTTGATGAAATTACGCGCCAAATAAGTTCCGCCGCGTTCGATCAACGCGCTAAGGTTACCATTATCGGGAAATTACGTGATATCTCGGTCCGCGGTTTTTCGCGATATCGCTATCGCTTCGACATCATCAGCTTTGAAAGTGTGTCGCCGATCCTGAATGAATATCGGCAAAATCTCGAGACCTCTGTTACTTATCATGCGGAAGTCCAAAAAGACATCTCGTTCCGCCTCAATTTTGTCATCCCGTATCGGCCGCCGGCTCACCACGCTTACTCAATCGAATGGACGAATCTAAAGAAGTTTCCGGCGCTTAGAGAAGCAAAAAAACATCAGATCGTTTTCACTGTCTTGTCGAAAGAGATTAAGCAAATGACGGGAAACCGTTGGAATCAAACGATTCGCTGCGAAATAATTAGAGTTGAATGAGTTCGTCCGGGAAGGGATCCAAATCTGCCCGAGGGAAGCCGCCTGTAACGAACGCCCGGCATTCGGTGAAAAGCGCCTCGCTGGATTGAAAGGCGCCGCAGTGCGCTTGATCGGGTCGCGCGGGACGATGCCTTGGATTGCGCGCGGCTTGCCGCCGCTTTCCGGGAGGCAGCTTGCTGCCGTCGCTCCCAAACGCGCGAGGAACTCGGAAAGACGGATTCGGAGCTGACGGCGGCAGCAAGCTGCCTCGCCCAAAGCGGCACCGCTCTGGCGGGACCGGCGCGACAACTCCCCGTGCTTCGACACCCCCGAGAGCCTCCCTCCCGAGTTGGGGCCGTGAACCGTTGGGATCAGAGTGGGTCCTTATCCAAGAGCGTGGAGTCGGATGCTCGCCCCCTCAGCGCCCGTGGCTGGCATCGCGTAGATCACTCATGCCGTTCAGCGTGTTCCGATCGGCCGACGAAGTGTCATGAAATGATTCATCGCCTGACCTGCGCCTGGCATCTTTTCCGCTCACACCTTTCCGTCTCTTGATCAACGTGCCCATGTACCTCAGACCAGCGCTCAATTCAGTCGGGCCCAAACGCCGCCGCCTTTCCTCGATGAAGGGTGCACCGCCGATTCGATGTAAATCAGGGTAAAGAAATGCCATTTTTGTCGAGGTAGCGCCAAAGGGAGGTCCAGCGTTCTGTGGACAAGAGAATCGAGCGGAGGGTGAGGATATTTTGCGCGCCAGCACGGGTCCATTTCATGCCGCTGCCGCACAAGCGTGCTTTGACGACCACCTTGCAAGCCGCCTCGGTCACGCCGCTGCCAATGGGGAACTGC
>JBBQFQ010000063.1:0-32182 GCA_038322235.1 Chthoniobacterales bacterium | reverse complement strand
CGGCGTGTTCGTCGGCGTGTTCGTCGGCGTGTTCGTCGGCGTGTTCGTCGGCGTGTTCGTCGGCGTGTTCGTCGGCGTGTTCGTCGGCGTGTTCGTCGGCGTCGCGGTCGGCGTGTTCGTCGGTGTCGCGGTCAGTGTCGCGGTCGGGGTGCTGGTCGATGTCGCGGTCGGTGTGTTCGTCGGTGTCGCGGTCGGCGTGTTCGTCGGTGTCGGAGTGCGCGTCGGCGAGTTAGTCGGCGTCGCGGTCGGGGTGCTTGTCGACGTCGCGGTCGGTGTCGCGGTCGGCGTGCTTGTCGGAGCAATCGTGGGCGTCGGAGTCCGCGTCGGCGTAACCGTCGGCGTGCTTGTCGGATTCGCGGTCGGTGTGTTCGTCGGAGCAATCGTCGGTGTCGGAGTCCGCGTCGGCGTCACCGTTGGCGTGCTCGTCGGCGCTGGACTCACCACGACGTTGAACTGGCGGATGAACGTGGCACCGCACGAATCCGTGACGTATACCCGCGCGATGGTAGTGCCCACGGTGGTCCCGCTGGTCGGCGTCACGGTGACGACACCGGTTGTGGCATCGACCGAGATCGTGCCGCCGCCGGGGAGGGTGCTTGGAGTGACGGACACGGGGCTGGCGCCGAGATTACCGTTCGCGTCGCTGGGCGCGGCCGAAGGATTCACCGTCCCGGCGACACCGCCCTTCGTCACCGTCACATCCGGATAGGTTCCGATCGTCGGGGCCAGATTCGGTGTAACCGTGAGGTTCACGGTCCCGCTCGTGGTGGAGCCGCTGGCATTTGTGACGGTAAGGGTGATCGGATAGATTCGACTGGTGAGCGTCGTCACGATGCTGCAGTTCGCGATTACACTGAGCGTCACGTTTCCTGCGCTCAAACTCGGCGTCACCGTGACATCGCCCGGCAGGTTCGAGACGGCCACACTCGTGGCCGTCGGAGCCGTGCCCACCGTTGCCACCGTGGCGGTGGGAGTGCCTCGCGCGACGCTAATCCCGCCGGTGATGTTCAGCGCTGGCGGGGTGGCCGTGGAAGTGATGGTGAGGTTCGCATCGGTGATGTCGAAGAAGACGTTGCCGATGGCCTCCACCTTGATGCGCCCCTGCGTGGTGGCCAACTGGGCGAGGTTTGGAATGGTCACATTCGCGGAGCCATTGTTCGGCACGCTGGCCGCCAGCACGGTCGGGAAGGTGTAGCCGCCATCCGTGGACAGGCTGATCTTGACGTTCGCACAATTGATCCCGTTCGCGGTCGTGCCGGCCACATTCCAAGTCACGGCCTGGGCCGATCCCGCCGCGATCGTCGCGGCGGTGTTTTGACTGGTGATGGCAAACGGACCCGCCGCCGCCACCGAGGCGACGGTCATCGACCCGTAGTTCGATCCCCCGCCGCCCACTCGATTGTCCCGCACGGTCACGCGGAAGGTCATCGTCCGCGTGGTCGTGGGAAGGAATTCACCCGAGGCGAATGTGCCCGCGACGCCCGGAATGGAAATCGTCGCCGGCGGGACATTCGCATTACTTAAGATGTAGGTGAGCGAAGGAAAAATGCGGGTGGGGCTCGGCGAGGGATCGAAGGAACGGAAGATCGGCGACGCCCCGTTATCGCGCGGCGCGGCGGTCGGGTCCTGGGCCGCTCCGCGATCAAACTCCTCCCAGCAATAAGTCAGCGTGTCCCCGTTTGCGTCCGTCGCGCTGGCCGTCAGGGCAAACGGCGTCTGGCTCGGGATCGTGAAATTAGTCAATGCTGCGATCACCGGCACCGTGTTGCCCGTCGCGGTGGAAACGGCGCACGATCCGGCCCCGGTCGTGTAAGCGTCGATTTCGTCGTAGTTGATCGTATAGAAGTAATCGTCGCTGTGGGGCGCGAGATCTTGGGGCGCGCAAATCCCGGCATACGCCATGATGCTGGTGCCACTGCCCACCTCGTAGGCCGTCGCGGCATTGCGGTTGCCGCCGGCGCACGCCCCGCTCGTGGCGTTAAAGGGATGATTGCCGCCGAATTGGTGGCCCATCTCGTGGGCCACATAGTCGACGTCATACGGATCCCCGAGCGGATTCGTCGTGCCGGTCACGCCGCCTGCCTTGAGGTTGCTCGTGTTGTTGCACACCACCCCGAGGTTGGCCACCCCGCCGCCGTTGGTGCTGAACACGTGGCCGATGTCGTAGTTCGCGTTGCCGATCACCGCCGGGACGTTGGTCTTGTTCTGAGACAGCAGGGTGCTCGGGGCGTTCGGGCCGGAATCCGTGTAGGGATCGGTCGCGGAATTGGTGTAGATCAACAGGTCGGTGTTTGCCACCAACACCAAACGAATGGCCAGTTCCCGCTCGTAGATGGCGCTCACGCGATTGACGGTCGTCACGATCGCAGACAGCGCCTGTAGCACGGTGCCGGGAGTGGTGCCGGAGACGGCGGCGGTGTACTCGGCGGTGGCGGCCACCGCGAGCCGGTACGTCCGGAGCTGCGTCCCCGTCGGCCGCATCGGCGCCGGTAAACCCGCCGCGTCCGTCAGCGGCTTCGACTTCGCGCTCCCTTCACTCACCACTCCGCATTGGAACGATGCCGCCTTGGTCGGATCGACGAAGTTGCGCTTGAAATAGGAAATGTGGACGGTGTCCTCATCCGACCAATACGGATCGATGAAGAACTGCCCGCGCGCGGAGAGGATGATCGCGCGAAAGCCCTTCGGCGTGAGATCGGCGCGACCCGTCGCCGTCGGATCGTCGATGCCCTGTAGGACATACGTGCGGAGCTCGGGGTAGCGCTTGGCGAGACCTTCCTCCATGATCTTCGACTCGAGGACGAGGAAGCGCCCGAAGCCTCCATAGGGCAGCGGCAGCTGGATCTCGATGCCAGACGACTCAATCGGAGCCACGAACTCCGGCGGAGCCACTTTCAGCATCGCTTCGAGCGCCGGACGGTCGAGCACCACCGTTCGGTAGGCCTGCGGCACGATCAACCGCCGGGTTGCGGAGCTTCGGGCCAGCGGCAGCGCTTCGGTCATCTGCTTCTCGTTCACATCGCTCCAGACCGCTCCAGCCCGCGCGGGGATCTGCTGGGCGCCGAGAAAGGACACGAGCACGAAAGCGAGAGTGCTGGCCTCCAGCACGATACGACGGCGCAAAGTCATGCGCGCACCGGAGCGCACATCCCTCTCGCCGACAAGCCGATCCTGCGCCAATTCGGGCTACGCGTTGAGTTCCGCCTTCACCTCGGCAAAAGCGTTGATTGCCTGATCGAGATCCTCCCGCGAGTGCGCCGCGCTGATCTGGGTCCGGATTCGGGCCTGGCCTTGAGGAACGACCGGATAGAAGAACCCGATCACGTAGATGCCCTTTTCCAGCATCCGCGCCGCAAAGCGCTGCGAAAGCGCCGCATCGCCGAGCATCACGGGGGTGATGGGATGAATCCCTGGCTTGATCGTCAGCCCGCGCGCCTGAATCCCGGCGCGGAAATACGCCGTGTTCGCTTCGAGTCGGTCTCGGAGTTCGGTCGAGCGCGAGAGGAGCTCGAGCGCCTTGATCGAAGCCGCGACGACGCAGGGCGCCATCGTGTTGGAAAACAGATACGGCCGCGAGCGCTGCCGGAGCAGGGCGACAATGTCCCTTCGCCCGCTCGTGTAGCCACCGCTCCCGCCGCCGAGCGCCTTGCCGTAGGTCCCAGTCGTCACGGCGATACGCAACATGTCGACGCCGCAATGCTCCATCGTGCCCCTCCCCGTCCGACCAAGGAAGCCGGTCGCGTGACAATCATCGAAGTGGACCAGGGCCCCATACTTCTCCGCGAGATCGCAGATGCCCTGCAGGTTTGCGACGAACCCATCCATCGAAAACACGCCGTCGGTCGAGATCAGTTTGAAGCGGGCGCCTTTGGCCTCGGCCTCCTTCAGCTTCGCTTCGAGATCCTCGAGGTCATTGTTCTTGTAGCGATAGCGCGCCGCCTTGCAGAGCCGAATCCCGTCAATGATCGAGGCGTGGTTCAGTTCATCGCTGATCACCGCGTCCTCCGCGCCGAGAATCGTCTCGAAGAGGCCTCCGTTGGCATCGAAGCACGATGGATAGAGGATCGTGTCCTCCGTGCCGAGAAATTCCGAGGTCTTCTGCTCGAGCTCCTTGTGCACTTGCTGGGTCCCGCAGATGAAGCGCACGCTCGCGAGACCGAAGCCCCAGCGATCAAGCGCCTCGCGCGCCGCCGCGATGATCTCGGGATGATTCGCGAGCCCGAGATAGTTGTTCGCGCAGAAGTTGAGCACCTCGCGGGAGCTCGCGCTCGTGCCGATATGAGCAGCTTGCGGCGTCGTAATCACCCGCTCAGTCTTGAAGAGACCGGCAGCCTGAATGGAATCGAGCGTGGAACGAAGGTGGTCGGCAAACGCGGGGGGCATCGGGAAGGAAATAGACGCGAAAGGGAAAACGCAAAACTCGAAAGCGCGGGGTGACGCGCTTTGGCTCAGGCCTGCCAGAAGAATGTCACCGGAACTGCGACATCGGGATGAAGGCTCCGCTCCACCGGACAGGTATGAGCCGCGTGCTCCAGCTTATCGCGCAACTCGTGCGTCGCCGGCAGCGGGAGGTGAATTTCGGTCGTCAGCTTCGCGATCCGGCGGGGCGGCTCGCTGGTCATTTCCTTCACGACGCTAACGCGGGCACCGCGCAAGTCGACGCCATGCCGCTGCGCGACGATCGCCATCGTGGTCGCCATGCAGGTCCCCAGCGCCGTGGCCACGAGGTCGGTCGGCGAAAAGGACGCGCCCTTCCCCTGATTGTCGATGGGCGCATCGGTCAGCAGGGATGTCTTTGAAGGGCCATGGATGGCTTCGCAGCGAAGTTCGCCGCCGTACTCGATCGAAATGGAAACGCTCATGCCGGAACATGCCGCGCGCGGCCGCGCCGTCGAGCGGCCCTCGCCGAAGAGCGCGGGAATGATGCCGTTTCTCCCGACGCCCGCGGTAGCGGCGGAGGCCCGGTTTGGGCGAAACCTTTTGGGCGGAGGCCGTTTCCCCGCTTGAGTTCCACGCCGGTTTGCTCGTGTCTCTCGGTCAGCCGCCCCCTCCTCCGCCCGTGAACATTTACCGCCGCGTCTTTCACTACTTCCGCCCGTTCTGGCTGCCGACCTTCTACGGCCTGCTGCTGACGCTCGGTTCGACGCTGCTCAGCCTCCTCCAGCCGTGGCCTTTCAAGGTCATCGTCGATGAGTTGATCCCCGGAGCCGCGCACTACCACGATGGCGTGTTCACGAAGCTCGTCGCGCCGCTGCTCGGCGGACCCTTCGCGACGAAGTCCAGCGTGATGGTCCTCTCCGGCGCCCTCATCTGCCTGCACCTCGCCAGCGGACTCGTCGGACTCTTCACCGCCTACATCTTCATCAAGGTGGGCCTCAACGCGCTGCTCCGGCTCCGCACGGATCTCTTTTCCACGCTGAACAATCTCTCGCTCAAGTTTCACGACCTGCGCCGGAGCACGGACTCGAGCTTCCGCGTCGCCTACGACTCCCAGTCGCTCCAGACGTTCTACAACCGAGGCTTCACGAGCATCTTTGCCTCGGTGCTTATGATCGTGAGCACCTTCATCATCATGCTGCGCATGGACTGGGTCCTCACGCTCTGCTCGATGGTCGTGATTCCCTTCGTCATCTGGGCGTTGAAGCATTTCGCCGCGCGGATCCGGGATGAATCCACCGCCATCCAAGAGCGCGAAAGCGCCGTGCTTGCTACGGTCCAGGAAGGCATGAGTTCCATCCGCGTCGTGCAAGCCTTCGGCCGCGAGAACGAGGCGGTGGAGGATTTCCGGCAGCAGGCCCTCGCGAGTTTGCAGGCCAATCTGCGGCTGAACTTCACGAACATGTGGTCATCCCTGATGGTCAGCACGTGCATGGCATTTGGCACGTCGCTGCTCATCTACGTGGGCACGATCCACGTGCTCGACGGCAGCCTCACGCTCGGAGCGCTGACCGTCTTCATCAGCTACCTCGGGATGCTCTACGGCCCGATCCAGAACCTGACGGGCGTGGCCTGGGCGCTCGAAGGCGCGGCGGCCGGCGCCATGCGTTGCTTCGAAATCCTCGACGCCGACAACGACGTCGAGGATCGTCCCGGCGCGACGGCAATCATGGAGGCCAAGGGGCGCGTGGAGTTTCGTGACGTCGCCTTCTCCTACGCCAGCGACCGCGAAATTCTCAGCGGGGTGAACGTGGTGGTGGAACCCGGCGACAGCGTCGCGTTCGTCGGCGGCACGGGCGCCGGAAAGAGCACGCTCCTGAGTCTCGTCCCGCGGTTTTACGATCCCACCTGTGGCTCCGTTTCGCTGGATGGCCGCGACCTGCGGGACATCACGAAACGTTCGCTGCGCGATCAGATCAGCATCGTACTCCAGGACACGCTGCTCTTCTCCACCACGATCAAGGAGAACATCGCCTACGGCCGGCCGGGCGCGACCGATGCCGAGATCATCGAGGCGGCGAAGCGCGCGCAGGCGTACGAATTCATCATGGCGATGCCGAAAGGATTCGACAGCCCGGTCGGGGAACGGGGCGGCCACCTCAGCGGCGGTCAGCGGCAGCGCATCGGCATCGCCCGGGCGTTCCTCAAGAACTCGCCGATCATCCTGCTCGATGAACCCACCTCCGCGCTCGATCCTTCCACCGAGGGCGCGATTATGGAAACGCTCACGGAACTGATGCGCGGTCGGACGACCCTGATCATCACGCACCGGCTCGCGACCGTTCACAACCTCAGCCGGATCGTCGTGCTGGACAAAGGCAGGGTCGTCGAGATCGGGCGGGGCCCGGAGTTGCTCGCGCTGAACGGCACGTACGCAAAGCTGTATCGGGCGGGAAACTTCGGCGGCGTGGCCTGACGGCCTACCTCCCCTCGCGAGATTCATCCCATTCCAGGCCGAGTTTCTTCAGCTCGGTGCGGAGCCGCGAGAGATTCCAGATCTGCAGCGTGCCGTCGCCAATCATCCGCGCCACGCGCAGCCCATCGGCGGAAATCGCGACCGGGCCCACCCAGGCATCGCCGCCCACCCCGGGCAAGGTTGCCAAGACCTCGAGCGACGGAAGGCGTTCGAGAATGAGCCCCTCCCGCACGCCCGCGACAAGCATCGTGCCATCCGCGGAGGCCGCGAAAAAACTCGCCTCCCGCGCGAGCAGCGCCTGCGGAAAGTCCATCCGCTGGCCGCTGCGCAGATCGAGGACCCCGGAGCCGTTTGTCCCGCTGGAGACGATGCGCGGATCCCGTTCGCCCGTCCACGTGACCGTCCCCGTATGACCGAGCATCGGCCGGGCGATCTCCCGACCGGTCTCGATGTCCCAGACCGGGCAGCTCCCGTCCATCTGCTCGCCGTGAGCGGTGGCCTGCGCGACCAGCCGACGTCCGTCCGGGCTCAGGGCCGCACTCCAGACCCGCGGTGGACCCGTCACGCGGAAGACTTCCCGGGCGCGTTCCCCCTCGAGGGCGAGAACCTTGATCGTGCTCGTCCGCCAGTTCGTCAGCACCGCCAGCCGGCGCCAGCGAAGGTAGTGCACGAGGAGAAACTCGGGCTCGGCGTCGAGCGCGATTTCCTCCGCTGCCCCGCGGGTTGCGGCCGTTTGCGGATCGAGCGGCACGCGGCGCAGTCCCCGGGTCCGCCCACTCACGAGCAGCGCGTCGTCGGCCTCAAAAGCGGCCGACGTTTCCTCGCCGGCCGGACCGGGAAGCTCCCGCAACACCCTTCCCGTCACGCCGTCATGCACGCGGATCGTCGGGAAGCCGACCGTCACCACGAGGCGCGCAGCGGGACTGAAATCGAGCGACGCAAAGACGCCGGCCCGCTCGCGACCACTGAAGCGGCCCGGCTCCACGTTGACCACGCTCGAAGGAATCCAGTCCGCCGTCCAGATGCCGCCGTTGACCGTGGTTCCGGCCAGCCGCCGGCCGGTGGGATCGAGCACGAGATTCGGCTCCGTGGAGGTGAACGGGAGCGTCGCCACGAGACCCCCGCGCGACGCCTCCCAGGCGTTGACGCCGCCAAAGCCACCGTTCCCAAAGATCCAACGGTCATCCGCAGAAAAGAGGACGTTGAAGACGATCGCGCTCCCGACGGACGCTGACACCAGTCGCCGCGACTCGATCGTCTCGTAGACCTGCACCATCCCGGTGATGGTGCCGAGCACGAGACGACGCCCATCGTGCGACCATCGCACGCTCGACGAGCGCGCCGGCAGACTCAGCTCACGCTGCACCTGTCCCGTCTCCAGATCGATCAGGGAGAGTTTGTCCTCCCGCACGTGGGAGGCTGCGAACGTCCGTCCCGTGGGGTCGATCGCCACGTTCGCGACGCGCGTGCGAGTCGCCCACGCGCCCACCTGCGCTCCGTCCGAGAGCCGGTGCCAGGTCACGCCACCGTCGGGCGTGGCAGCGAGGATGAGTTCATCGTCGGGGGTGAAGACGTAGTCCTGCCGCGCCGCCACCTGCGCCTCCGCCCCGGCGCGGTCGGGCAGCTCCAGGATCTGCGCTCCCGTCAGCGTGTTCCAGACGCGGATGGAGAGATCGCCGACCCGGGCGGCGAGAAAGCGAGCGTCGCGCGAGAGCACGGGCGGCGAGGCAAAGCGCAGATCGCCGAGGGGCAACGTGCGCACGACCGAATCGTCCGCGAGCCGGCGGATCTCGAGCGCGCCGCCGCGGAGGGACTCAATCCCGTAGAATTCCAGCGCGGGCTCGAACACGATGGTTCGTGCCGGATTTTCTGGCCGCGGATTCCACGTCCGGGCCAGGCGAAGTTCCGGTTCCGCCAGCGCGCTGATCGCGAGATCTCGCAGCTCCGGCGTTTGATGGATTCCGGCCGCCACCGCGATGGCCGAAAGCGCGGCCTCCCGTCGGCCCGCGCGCGTGTCCCGCAGCTGGACCTGCGCGCGGGCGAGTTGCGCCTCGAAGAGTTTTTCGCGCGACTCAGCCTCCGCCCGCAGCGCCCGATCCCGTTCGCCCTCCGCCGCCCGCCGCGCGCGCTGAATCGAGAACGCCGCCAGCATCGAGCCCACCGCGAGCAGCACCAGCAGCACGCTGACGGCCGCCAGCGCCCCGGCGAGCGCCGGCTTCCGCCGCGCCCAGCGCCAGGCCTGACCAGCGAGGGAAACGGGCCGCGCGAGCACGGGCATTCCAGCCAGCCAGCGCTCGAGGTCGACCGCGAGCTCGTCCGCCGTCGGGTAGCGCTGATGCGGCTCCTTCGCGAGACACTTGAGGCAGATGTTCTCCAGATCTCGGGGGACGTTCGGATCGACGCTCCGCGGGGACGAGGGCGGCGAATCCGCCGCCTGCCGCAGCACTTCGACCGCGGTGTCCGCCATGAAGGGCGGACGCCGCGTCAGCAATTCGTACATGATGGCGCCGAGGCTGTAGATATCGGCCGCCACCGTGAGGTCCGCCGAACGTCCGGAAGCCTGCTCGGGCGCCATGTAGGTGGGCGTGCCGAGAGCGCTGCTGCTCATCGTGGAGAGGACGCCATCGCGCCCCAGCCACTTGGCGATCCCGAAGTCCGCGACATAGGGTGTCCCTTGGGCATCGAGGAGGATGTTCGCCGGTTTGAGATCGCGATGGAGAATGCCGCGCCGGTGCGCGTGATCCACCGCGTGGGCCAGCGCGGCCATCAGCCGGGCGATCTCCCGCGGTCGTCCCGCGTAGTCCGCGACATGCCCCGCGAGCGAGCCGCCGTCCGCAAACTTCATGCTGAAGTACGGCAGACCGTCCCGTTCGCCCGCCTCGAAGATGGGCAGGATGTGGGGATGATCGAGACTCGAAATCGCTTCCGCCTCCGCGCGGAACCGGATCATCAACTCCTGGTCCGTCGCCTTCTGCGGCAGCATCACCTTCAGGGCCACGATGCGGGAAGGTGCCTTTTGCCGCGCGCGGTACACTACGCCCATTCCGCCCCGGCCGATCTCCTCTAGGAGTTCGTAATGCGCGAAGCGTCGCGTGGCGTCGTCGTCCACCGCCGGCTCCGGTTCCAGCGCAGCCATCCAGTCATCCGCGCTCAGGTCCGCCAGCGGCGTGGCGGGCGCATCCACCGCGCCGCCGAACGCGCAGACCGGACACGGCGCACCCTCCGCCTCCTCGCCGGAGAGCAGCGCTCCGCAGCCCTCGCAGCGTCCGCTCATTTCTCGCGGTGTCCGAGCGCCAGCGCGAGCATCCGCCGGAGATGGCGCATCTCATCGTCCACCTCGTCGGGCTCCGAGACCGTCGTGGCGACCTCCTCGCGCAGCATCGCCCGGAAACGCTCCCGCAGTCGGCTGATCGCGGTCTTCACCATTGGGATCGAGACGTTCATGCGCTCCGCCACCGCCGCGTACGTTTCCGTTCCCATCTCCCCGCCGCCGGTCAGAAAGGGCTGCAGATGATCGAAAAGGTGCTCGCGCTTCCGCTCGGCCGCCTCCGCCCGCAGTCGGGCCAGCGCCCGCTCGAAGACCGCCAACGCCCACTGCGCGTCAAAGGCCTCCTCCGGATCCCAGCGGATGCTCTGATGCTGCATCTCCGCCTCCTCGAGCGTGGGCGCATCGAGCGGCACAAAGTGGAACTCGCCCCCGCGCTTCTGCGCGGACGCGCGTCGATGCGCGGTGTGGAGAAAATTCCGCAGACACGCGAGCAGAAAGGTCCGGAATCGTCCCCGCGTCCGGTCCGCATGCGCGATGATCCGGTTCTCGATCAGGTAGACGAAGAAGTCCTGGATGCCGTCCTGCGCCTGGTCCGGCGGCATGCCACCGGCGCGGGCGAAGCCGTAGAGCGGCTTCCAGTACCGCTTGAAGATTTCCGCCAGCGCTTCCTGGGAGCCCGGCACTCGCGTGTGCGCGGCTCCGAGCACGATGGTCCAGCGGGTCGTGGCGAATATTCCATCGCCGCCAACGGGTTGCGCTTCTTCAGGCATCGGCCCGCACGTTAGACGGCGTCGGCGTCGGACGAAAAGGGAAACTGCACCGGGCGGGATTCTCACCGGCGAGACTCGCGGCGCAGGGAGCACTGCGACGATGGGGAGGGGCTGGACCGGCTTCTGCGTCGACATGGGGTGATTCGGCAACATACGGATTCGCGAGGCGGGAGTTTCGCGGGAGGCCCTCATTTCTTCCGAAGGTGAACTTTCGTCCGCGATGGCAGCAGTGCTGCTGCAAATCACCGCATACCCACGGGTTACGCGTCACGGTTCGTTCTGGGGCGCGTCAGCCGTCACCTCGCATTCCATTGATCCCTCCCGCCCCCTCTCGCCCAGCACGCGGTGGAACGGGGTACAGCCCCGCCACTTCATGAGCTTCCTCCGACGTCCGGCACTCTTCGCCGCTTCCTACCTCGCCGCCACCATCGCCGCGGCCGCCATCCCGAATCCGGTGGTGTTCGTCACCCAGATGCCGATCGCCCTCGAGGTGAATTCGCGGACTGCGTCGCAGAGCCGCACTTCCGTGGCTTCCGCGTTCGCCAATCACCTCGGCGACACGGCCTCGGCCGGACGCGGTGGTGCGCTCTGGATCATTTATCCCGGCGCCACCACCCCGCGTAATCTGACGCTCGCCGGCGGGTACGGCGGCGCGGCCAAGCCGTTCATTGCCGTGCGCCAGCCCCATGTCCACTGGGACGGTACGAAGGCGCTCTTCAGCATGGTCGTCGGAGCGCCGGCCACCGCCGCCGACACAACCACCTTTTTCTGGCAGATCTATGAGATCACAAACTTCGGCTCCGTTCAGACGCCGGTGATCACGCTCATTCCGAATCAGCCCGCGAACGCCAACAACGTCAGTCCCTGCTACGGCACGGACGGCCGCATCATTTTCACCAGCGACCGGACGCGAGACAACGACGGCTTGAGCCCCCTCTACCCGCAGCGCGAAGAGTATCTTCTGCTCCCCACGAACACGGGCCTCTGGAGCCTCGATCGGACTGATCCGACCGGTCTCATCCTCCTTGAGCACTCGCCGTCCGGCTCCTTCACTCCGTTCGTCGATTCTTCCGGCCGCGTGATCTTCACGCGCTGGGATCATCTCTCCCGCGATCCGCAGGCCACCACCGACCGGCCCCCGGGCACGGGCGACACCTACACGCAGACGTTCAATGGAACGTTCAACTACTCGGACGAATCCGCGGGCGCAACGATCCTCAATTCGCGGCTGGAGACCTTCCCCGAGCCGCGCAGTTTCGATGTCTCGGGCCGCGCGGGCACGAATCTGAACGGCAATTCCTTCAATCAGTTCACACCCTGGATGATCAACGAGGATGGGTCCAACCATGAGACGATCAACCACGTCGGCCGCCACGAATTCTACAACGGGCTCTCGGTCAGCTACACGAACGATCCCAATCTCGTTCCCCTGAACAAGACCGGCCCCCAGACGAGCGCCTCCAACATCTTCCAGACCCGGGAAGATCCTCGACTCGCCCACGCGGGTGAATTTTACGCGATCAACGCGGCGGATGTCGGCTACCACGCGGCTGGGCAGATCGTGAAGTATCTCGGTGGGCCCTCCACGAATCCAGCCTCGATGGTGATCACGCCCGTCACCGCGCTGCAGATTCCACCTCCCTCGCCCCAGCCCCCGCTCGCCACGGCCGTGAGCATCTACCGCCAGGCCCTCCCGCTGAGTGATGGCTCGCTGCTCGCGGTGGAAACACCTGCTCGCACGACGGATGGCGGCCCGCTCGGCGGAGGAGCCACCGAAGCGTACCTCTTCCGCATCCGCACCGTGGCGGGCTCGCTCGGCAACATGACCGCGGGCGCGAACCTTTTCACCACGCCGCTGACCGCGAATCTGACTTTCTTCGTCAACGGCGCTCCCTTCACTTACAACGGCCAGATGTGGGAATTCGACCCCGTCGAAGTGGTGGTGCGGACCAAGCCCGGTGGCACCACCGCGGGCGCGAGCGTTTCGGGACTCGAGTCGATCGTCTTCGGCGAGGAACTCGTCGATATCCCGACCTTCCAAAAATACCTCACCACGAACGATCTCGCGCTCATCATCAGCCGGAACGTGACCACGCGGGACGCGGCCGATCGCCAGCAACCCTTCCAGCTCAAGATCAACAGCCCCACTTCCACCACGCAGACCCTCGCCAGCGGCATCACTCCGGCCGGGAAGATTTATGGCATCTCCCATCTCCAGATCCTGCAGGCCGACCAGCTCCGCGGCTTCACGAACAACACCGCGAATCCCGTGCCCGGTCGCCGCATCCTTGCCGTGCCCATGCACGACGTCCGCGCGCTCGCGGACATGCCGGTATCCGGCTCGCCCGCGCCGGGCAGCGTGAAGCTGGGAGACGACGGCTCGCTGGCCGCCCTCCTGCCGGCGCGCCGCGCCGTCACCTGGCAGTTGATCGACACAGACGGCACCAGCCAGATCAAGGAGCGCTACTGGCTCTCGCTCAAGCCCGGTGAAATCCGCACCTGCACCAGCTGCCACGGGATCAATCAGCTGGATCAGGCCAGCCAGACCACCCCCACCAACAAGCCCCAGGCCCTGCGCGACTTTCTCCGCTTCTGGAAGACACAGTACCCTCCCGGCGTGCTCCAGCACGTCAGCTCAAGCGTCAGCTCGCCGAAGAGCACGGTGCCCATCCAGCTCAGCGTCACCCGCACGGCGGGGAGCACCGGTCCGGTTACTCTGAACTGGCAGACCGCAAACGGCACCGCGATCGCCGGACAGGATTTCACCGCGGCAAGCGGGGTGCTCACGTGGACGGATGGCGACAGCGCGGCGAAGCCGATCAACCTCACATCGATGAACAATCCGCTCATCGGCGCGAGCAAGACGTTCACCGTCACGCTCTCCGGTCCCACCCAGGGCGCCACCATCGGCGGTTCCGCCTCGGCGAGCATCACGCTGACCGAGACGCCGGTCGATGCCTGGCGCTTCGCGAACTTCGGGTCGAATGCCAACACGTCGACGATTGCGGGCGACAACGCGGATCCAGACGCCGACGGACTTGCCAACCTCCTCGAGTATGTCCTCGGCGCGAATCCGAACGGTCCCTCCGCTTCGAGCCAGCCGGTGAACGGGCTGACGGCGGTTTCCGGCCAGACGTATGTGACCCTCACCTTCACCCGCGACACCACCGTGCCGGACGCGACGTGTCTCGTGCAGCAATCGCCGAACCTCCAGGCGTGGAATGATGGATCGAGTTACAACGCCTCGACCACCGTCGCGTCGAACGCGTTCACCGTGCAGGTTTCCCGCGTTCCTGCGGGAGCCGGTCGCGAGACCATCACGGTCCGCGATGTGAATCCGACGAGCGGAGGCGATTCATTTCTCCGCCTGAAGGCGACCCGGCCGTGACCGCGAGCTGACGACATCAAGAGCCGCCGCCCCGGACGGGAGCGGCGGCGAGCGAAAGGCGGTCGTCACACGCTTGATTGGTCCGGAGGGCCCGACCGAAAATAGCCGGTCGCGTCAGCCACCGGAACTTCGCAGCCCCCAAGAGTCAGCCCCGGCGTGGCGAAAGAGCGGACGTTCCATGGCGCGAGCAGCCTACGGTTCCCAGTCATGGCGCGCCCGAAAGTCATTCGGAACAACAATTCTGTTTGCCGTGGCGGGTGTCGCCCGAAGAAGCACCAACCCATACAGCTTAAGTTCCTGCCCCGGAACCGTACCTGCAGATTTCGTCCTGCCAAAAACCCGAATCGACAGGGGTCTGTGTGACAACTTCTTATCAATCAGGATAAGAAACGCTCCTCGCCTATCCGTTAGACCGCGGGCGACAAACAATTCCGGTGATTGCAGCACGAACGGAATCGGGATGGGATTGTTCCGAACGTAGACGCCGATGACCACCCCAGAAACAGGCGCGCCGTCCGATCGCGACAACCGACCACCCAAGCCCACCGTCGCCGTGTCAGCAAACTGCTGAAGCGCGCCAGGGTCGTAACTCACGAGCTCTTCGCTCGGTGAGGGATCCGATGATTGTGCGGCAGACCATTGAGCCGTGAGAAAACCGGCGATGAGTGCTGCCGCTGCGAGGGCCAATGCGCGTGAAGTTTTCCTACCCATGGGATGTGGCCCAGCTAACCGTGAAAGCTGGGCGGCCGGGAAGCTGCTGGCAAGAGCCCGGGCGCGACTGCCGGAATGGAAATCGTCATGACGCTTGGAGCTCCAGGAGCTCGTCGCCGTGGCTGTCGATGCTTCCGGTGCTCCGCCAACCGAGGTGGCGATAGAAGCCGAATGAGCGGACGGTCGGGTCTGCGGCGCAGCCCAGAAACAACGTTCTGTGTCCGGCGCTTTTCAGGTGCTCCGTGACGAATGCCAGAAGTTTGCGCCCCAAACCCTTGCCCTCATACGCCGGGAGCAGCGCCAAGACGACGACTTCGCCGGTCGTGCTGTTCCCGAAGCAGTAGCCGACCATTTCGTCCTGGCTTGCAGCCACCCAGCCGACAAGATTTCCGGACTCGATGTCTTTCGCCCAGGACTGGGCGGTGATGCCAATGCTTGCCAGGCGTTCCGTGGAGATCGCGTTTTCCCGGGTCAGGCCGCGCAGACGCACGCACTCTTGGGCATCAGCGGGTGACGCGGGCCGGAATGGAGGCATGCGCGGAAGGTTGATTGCGAGGACTGACGACACAAACTGAGCGAGCGCGAATCGGTTTGCAAGTAGACGCACGTGACGTTCAGAGCCGTTCCCGCATGCGCTCGCCGGCCCGGAGGCCCCGACCAAAATTAGCCGGTGCGCGTCAGCCACCGGAACCTCACAGCCCCCAAGGGTAAGCCCCGGCGGGGCGAAAGAGCAGACGCTCCATCTCGCGCGTAGAAGTCCTCCCCGATCGGCCGATGTTCGACTGCACCCAACGCTTTCGAAAGGGCGACAGCTGCGATGGCGGCTACTCAGCAAAGAGAGTCTCCAGGTCAATGCTCAGGGCGGGCAGGACACTCGATTGGGCAGCCTGCGGGTGGGTGAACTTCGCGCATTTCTGATACCTTCCATCCCGCGGCATTCCGTAAATTTCGATGGTCGCGCTCGCTGGGAGCACCAGCCAAAATTCCGCCACGCCGGCCTCAGCGTAGATGAACCCCTTCTCCCGGTCGATCTCCGCGCTGGAGACCGCCACTTCCATCACGAGGACCGCAGTCGTGGGATGCGCCCGCCGAAAGTCCGCCGGCTTCCCACGCACGACGGCGACGTCCGGTTCGGGTTCGGAATCGGCCAGCGTCAGCGGGGCCTCCTTTCTGACGACCATGCCAGCGGGACCCGCTTCCTCGGCGGCGTCGGCGGCCAGGCGATAGAGTTGATCGGCGAGAAACTCGTGGAGCGGAGACTTGCTCATTTTTTCGACGATGACCCCGCGCAAAAGTTCCGTGTTTCGCTCCACCAGCCCTTGCCCAGCCATCGCGTGGTACGTGGCGACGCTGATGGACACGGCCTGCTGCCGAACCAGCGGGAGCTCAAGGATGGGCAACACGGCGTTAGGCTGCCCCCTGGCGGGTGAACCGCAATCGATAGCTCACGACAAACGCAAGGCTTGCCTGGCGATCTCGCTGATACCTGTTCCGACTAACGACTACGGGTTCCGTTTACCGACAACTGATTTGCCAGGCGTCGAAGGATAAAGGCAACGCTTCTCTGGCGATCTCCCACCAAAAAACCCGCTCATCTTCGCGCCACCCGCCCCCGACCCCGCACTTACGGCGTGGTCGCGCGGAGACGGGCGAGGATCTGGCCATTCACAGGCGCGGGCACGGTTACGCGATAGAGATCGGTCGACGCATCGACCGTCGAGACATACGTGCCGGTACCGGCGCTGGACCACGCTTGCAGGTCCGTCGAGGTCTCCACCACGACGCTGACGGCGCCCAAATTCTTCCGCAGCCGGAAGGTGAAGGTGGCGTTCGTGCCGTCCGTCGTGAACGTCGGCGCCTGGGCGTTCGAATTCGAGAGCGGATCGAGGTTTTGGACGAACTCGAGCAGGTTCGAGATCCCGTCACGATCGGGGTCGCCAGTCGGAGTGGTGTCGGCACCGGGCGCCCACGCGATGCCGCTGGACCAGGTGTTATAGGTGAGGTGGACGACGAGATTGGCCGCCCCGCTGGTCGCCGTGCCCTTGAAGTTCGTCACCGCGACCGTGTAGGAGCCCGCCGCTCCGAGCCCAACGCTCGGAAGCACGAGGGTGCTATTCGTGGCCCCGCCAAGGAGCTGGAGGTCCTTGAACCATTGATACGAGAGCGCCGGGGTGCCGGTGACGCCGACGGTAAA
The DNA here is from genome assembly GCA_038322235.1 of Chthoniobacterales bacterium. GTDB lineage: Bacteria > Verrucomicrobiota > Verrucomicrobiia > Chthoniobacterales > SZAS-18 > SZAS-18. The sequence goes on along the minus strand of JBBQFQ010000063.1, from coordinate 14,998 downwards.
GGTCACGGTGTCGCCCGTATTGACGGTCTGGCTGGCCGGATCCTGCGTGACGAGCGGGGCTTGGGCCGGGCTCAGAGTGACGCCGATGAGAATGGGATCATGATCCGACGCGCGATAGGGCGTGCCCACGTTGAGGGCGGCCTGAGCAGGCGTCTTATTCTCCAGGTTGTAGTCGAGGAAAATCGGCTCATCCGAGTTGTTGTGCCACGCTTGAGTCCCCGTCACCTGGCTGGCGAGGCTCGCCGTCGCCAGCGCGTAGTCGAGGTGCCCGAACTGGCCGGCAAACGCATAGGAATACCCGCTTGCGCCTTCGTAGGTGCGGGTGAGATCGGTGTAGCCCACGCTCTTGATCAGCATGATGGGATCTTCCATCGCATAGGAGTTCAGATCGCCGATGATCAGGAAGTCGGGATCGCCACTTGCCGTGGGATCCGTCGCGAGCCAGCTGGTCAGGGCCTGAGCCTCTTGCACGCGCAGGTAGTTGTTGGTGGCCTGACCGTCTCCTTGATCGAGGTTGAGGGGACTGCTGGAATCGGCGCTGCCCTTGGCGCGGAAATGGTTGATGCAGACCGTCAGCTTTTCGCCCCCCTCAAGTTCTTGAAAGGTCTGGGCGAGCGGGGGTCGCGCCCGGCTAAAGGAAACGTCAGTGGTCGTGGCAGGAAGCCCGACCGGAGTGACCGTTTCGTTGCGGTAGATCAACGCGACGCGAATGACATCGGTGCCGAGCGCGAAGGAAGGCGCGATCGCCGAATAGCTCGTGCCCGAGGGCGCGAGAGCGTTGAGGCCGTTCACGATATCCTGCAGGGCACTGGTTGGCCCGTAGCCGTCGTTTTCCACTTCCGTCAGGCCGTAAATATCCGCCTTCAAGGCGGAGAGGGAGCCGATGACTTTGGCCCGCTGCCGGTTGAATTCCGTCAGGTTCGTCGCGCCGCGAGCGGTCGGGAAGCCGCCCCCGAGCCCATCGCCGTTGAAGTAATTCAGGACGTTTGCACCGACGATACGTAACTTGCCGCCAACGGTCGGCGGCGGCGTGCGCGGATTGGCATCGACGAAGACGGGCGGGCTGGTGGGCTCGATCAAGTAAGTGCTGGCGAAGTAGGTGACGACTCCCACGAGACCCGTGACGGTCGTGCCCGTCCGGAAGGTTGAGCTGGGGCCAAATTCAAAGGGCGTCGGATCGACGTATTGCGCGCTCGACCCATCGTCCACCGTGATGGTGCTGAGATTGTTTTGGGCTTGAAGCGCGTTGGCCGCCCCACCGGGAGTGGTTACATTGGTCGGCTGCGCCAGCCGGCTGAGCGACAGAACAAATTCGCCGTATTGGCCCAAGGCGAAATTGTTGGTGACCGTCAGCGTCTGCGGCAGAACCACGCGCATCCCTTCGTATTTCTCGAGGTCGGTGGCGCTCGCAAACGGCAGCGTCAGTTGGACCGCGGTCGGCAGGGGAGCGAATCCGTTCACCTGAGTGGAAAGAACTGGCGAGAGTTCCGTGAGGCCGTTGAATTCCGCCACCGTTCCCACGACCGTCACGAGCTGCCCCACGGCCACGGCGGGAGCATTGCCGTTATCGAAAACGAAGATGCCTTCCGAGGTATTCGGGTCGTTGTCGGCATCCGCGTCTTCCTCCTGCACGAAGAAGCCTTTCAGCCCGTTCGTCGTGCTCTGGAAAGAGCCAACCACCACGCCCTGAATCCGCACCGTGGCGCCGACCATCGGACTGCTCGCGCCATTTCCCTGAATGTCATGGATGAAAGTCGTGGTCGTCGGAGCAGCGACGGTCCCGTAGGAGAACGTGTAATCCGCCGGCAGGTTCAGGCCCGTGTTTTGATCGACGATATTCGCGGCGAAGAACGTCACGGACACCGTCTCTCCGAAGGCAAGTTCGGTGGTTGGCTTGAGGTTGAAAGTGGCGGGTCCCCCGGTGACCGTGGACGGGTGGGCCCCACTGGCCGACCCCGAGATCTGGTACCAGTTCCCGTTGACCGTCACGGGGTGATTGAAGGTGACGGAGAGGTTGCCATTCGGCGCCTGGTTGACCGCGCCATTCGCTGGGGTCGTGCTGCTGACGACGAGCGGCCCGCCTCCCGTAGCGGTCGTAAAAGAGAAATCGTCGACGGCGAGACCGTCATCGGAGCCCGCATCGTTGGCGTCGTTCCAGCGAATCACCAACGTCTGGCCAGGACCCCAAAGAATCCCCCCGATCTGCGCGGTGAGAGCGCGTTGATTCGCGGGGAGGGTGCCGTCGAGCGGAGCCACGGTGGTGCTGGTGACCGGCGAGACGAAATTGAGCGAGGTGACTTCCGTGAAAGTCGCCGCGGTATCGCTGATATTGGCGGCTCCGACCGCATATGAAAACCGCAGGGTATTGGCGACGTTCGATCCGCCATTCCGCCACTGTTGGCCGGTGTAGCTGACGGTGACGCTGGTGACCGTGTTTCCCGTCCCATTCGTAAAGACGGCGCCAAACCGGGAGATGGTCGTGCCGCTCGCAAGCGAACCAAGAGCCCGATTGGTCGACGCGCTCCCGCCGTACGAGTAGGCGGAGCCAGAGTTTGAGGCGCCGGTGTCGATGCGGAAAAGCGCATTGGCACCGCTGCTGCCCGGGACGAGGGCCAGTGACCAGCCCGCCATTCCAGCGGCGCTGATGGGGGCGGCATCAAGGGCGATGGGGCCGGCGCCGCTGAGCGTGTAAGTCCCCGAGTTGGGCAGGCTGTCGAAGTCCTGCGTGTAGGTGCCTCCGGTATAGCTGATCTGACCAAGGCAGGAACCGGCAAGCAGCAGGCTCGCAAAGACGGACGGGAGGAAACGGAGGATCATGAGGAGCGGGGGGCGAGGGCCGCGGTCGGTAGGACACGGCTTTGGATCGAAGGGCAACCCGAATCTCATCGGGTGTCCCGCCGGAGGCGGGAGCTGGGATGAATGCAGTGCATCGCCAGTCCGGCGCAAAGTGCTCATCCGCTGGTGTCTATGCGGACGCGGGAAAGAAATCCTCTTCGGATCGGGCGGTCATGGGGCGCGCAAAATTATCGTCGCAGTCTTCGTTCGGCCGGGAGACTGGAGCAGGCTGAAGTGCCCGCCGGGATCGGAGCGCAGATGTTCGATTGGCGAATGGCGTGCAGGGATCCCTGGCCCAAGATGGCCAAGACTTTTTTGAAATGTCCCGCCGCCTGTGACAGCATGGAGTTCGGCCCGCGGCTGCGAGACTTTGTCGGGCAACGCCACCGCATCGGCGTCACCTGCGTGGCGCTTCGCCCCACTTGGAGGAGCCGCACCGCCTCGCGCTGGAATTCCGTGATGTGCCCTTTCGCTTCATCGGCGGGGCGCCGCCCAAGGCCTCCTGCCCCTTTTGTTGACCTCAGCCCTCTTCGAGGAACACGCCATGCTGCCTGAGCCAATCACAAAGCTTCTCGTACTCCGGCGGGGCCGCTCTTCCGTTGGCTGACCATGCTCGCCGCTGCTCCGCGAGCATCTTGACTAGAGCGATCCGATCCTGGGCGGCGCGGTTGAAATCGGCGCCTCGCTCGAGAAGATCGAGTGCGTCAAGGAAGGCCACGGGCTGGTCTCCACCCTCTCGCACAACAGAAAGGAGAAGTGTGTAGCCCGGGACATCCCTTTTCAGCCGGGTGGAGTTGACGTCGGCGCCGCAGTCTAACAAGAGGCGGAGCCGGGGACGGCACTTCCGTTCATAATCTTGTAGATGGAAAACCGTAAAGATAATCGGATCACCAAAAAAATCGCGTCCATTCGGATTACCGCCTGCATCCAGCAGGGTGCGGAGCACTTGCACATCGCCCGTCACTGCCCGCTCCATCACGAAGGAATTCCCTCCGTTGTTGTAATTCGGGTCCGCACCGCACGAGAGCAACGTAGCGACCGCTTTCACCAGCAGGGGACGTACCGAGGCTTCGTAAACCGCGAAGTAGAGCAGCGTCGTCCCCTCTCGGCCCGCGGCTTGCACGTCCGGCACATTCTTGAGTGCAGCGCGGATGGCTTCTTCATCATTCCTCTCGATCGCATTCGCCACCGCCTGTAGCGCCGGCTGTTCGCGGAAATAGACGCGGCCGCTTTGTAAGTCCGCGGCGTTTCGCTTACTCTTTGCACTGTCAAGACACCCGCCGATCTCGAACGTGCCGATCAACAGGAAGGGGAGGAGCAGAATTGCCCCGCCCACAAAGAGCCAGGGGCGCCCGCGCCGCCCGAGCGACTCGGCCCCGCGTTTCTCAGATTCTATTTGTCCGACCGGCTCCCGATCGTGCTGAGCTCCGTCCTGATTCTCGGCCGCATCGCGGGGACGCTCCGCGAGCAACAACGCCACCCCAGCCCCCGCAGCAGCCAATCCAAAGACAGTTCCGACTGCCCGCGACAAGCCGCGCCCCGCAGGGTCCGAGCCCGAGCTATCCGGCGACACCGCGATCCAGGCGAAGGCGGCAACCGCGATCCAAAGTGCAATCTTGATCCCTTTTTTCATGGGTGTTTCCACGCTTCGCAAGATGACGAAGCCTCCCAGCATAAGAAAACGCACTGGGCGAAGCAACGAGATAACACCACCAAAAAGGGGGGGAGACCACTCCGCCACCGATCACCGATCACCGATCACCGATCACCGATCACCGATCACCGATCACCGATTACCGACCACCTCCGTTCACGACGAAAAAGGGCGGACGCCCTTGCGAGCATCCGCCCTTCCCCCTCTGCCGCGCTCTCCGGAGCGCGCGTTGTCACGCCGGGAGCGCGACGCTCTGACTCCCGTTCCGCGGCGCGGTCGCCACGGACGGAACTGACTGGACTGGCGCCGCCGCTAGCGGCGGTACCATCACGGGCACGACGGCGGGAGCCGTCGGGCTGGCGGCTGGCTTCGGCGTCTCCGCCGGTGCCGGTGCCGTCCCCGTCCCATCCTTCTTCTTCGCGCGCTTTTTGAAGCGCGAGCGGAGCTCAGTCACCACCGGCGTCAGCGACGCCGGGGTATTGACCCTCGTCAGCGACTGGTAGGTCGCCAGAGCCGTGAGGTAGCTGTCACTGAGGAGCACGGCGAGCGTGTCCCCGATGACCTGCTGCATCCCGCGCAGCCGCTGGAAACGCGCGAGGAGGTCCTCGTGCGTCGCCCAGTTTCGCACCGCCTCATCCGCCCCGGCGCCCGTCGGCAGGAGGCCGGGGTTCGCCGTGAGCGCGGTGAGGGTTTCGCGGGTGAACGACTCGTATTTCACGCCTACGGCCATCAACTCCTGTCGTTCGTCAGGAGTCAGACGGTGGAGGAAGGAAACGCCCGCCTCCAGGTTCCCGAGAGCGGCGTCCAGGGACGTCCACTGCTCAGGCGTAATCGTGATGTTCTTCCGGCTGGTCCGGACCATTTTTCTGCTGTTATGCTTCTTCATTTGGGTTTGTCTTTCTGTTGTTTGTTTTTTGGGTTTGTGCTCTGATTCCCGCGAGGGGAACCGCGGCGTTGATGTCACTTTTGGCGACACGAGAAGTCTCGCTGACGACCCCGGGAAAAAGCTGGGTACCGTCCGCGAAAAGTTGAAAATAGTTTCAACCCCCTGAGTCCCCGTGGTTTCCTGATTGTGTTCGCGCGACCACGCAGACATTTCGGCCGCATTAACGCTCTTCCGACCACCATTCCGCCCGTTTGAACGCGTCATTCGGGACTTCAAAACCCCTTCCTCGACCGATCCCCGATCCCCCCATGAAGACCCCCACCCCTCGCCCGGCCGCCCTGACCTCCTCCCTCCCGTCGAAGCGCGGTCGTCCGCCGAAGAACCCGCCAAAGACGCTCTCCGCGACTGGCTCCCGCGTCATCCGCACGGAGTCCATCCACGACACGCTGATGCGCGGCGGCTTCCCAAATGCCCGCTCCCTTGCCCGGGACCTCGAGGCCGATGTGAAGACGATCCGCGAGGATCTCAAGTGGATGCAGTTCAGCCGCGGTCTCCCGATCGAGTACGACGCCAGCCGGAAGGGTTTTTACTACACCCGGAAGGACGTCCAATTCTCCGGCATCGATCTCACGGAAGAGGAAATGATCGGCCTCTGCGCCGCCAAGAGCGCGCTTTCCGTCTTCAAGGGCACCGCCCTCGAACCCGCCGTTTTCTCCGCCTTCGGCAAGCTCGTCACCGATCTCCAGAAGCGGACCTCCTTCGATCTCGATCAAATCGACGAATACATCTCCATCGGCCTGCCCGCGCGCGAGACCGTCGGCGATCCCGCGCTCTCCGGCCTCATCTTCCACAGCCTCATGCGCGGCCGTGAGCTCACGTTCACCTACCGCAAGCCCGAGGGCGACACCGTCCGCGTCGTCGAGCCGCACCATCTCCACATGGAGGACGGCGTGTGGTACATCATCTGTCACGATGTCGGAGCCAGCGGCACCCGGTCGTTCCGGCTGCGGCGCATGCACGACGTCAAGCTCACCGGCCGGCGCTTCGTCCGCCGCGGCATCGATTGGCGGAAAGAGCTCGCCAATGCGCTCGGCATCTTCAGCGGCCGGAATCCGGTCGAAGTCCGCGTCCGCCTGCTTGGCTTCGCCGCCGAGTACGCCGGCGGCAAGCAGTGGCACCCGAGCGCGAAGTTCGACCCCGTCGCGCCCGATCGCTCCGTCGTCCTGACCATGATGCTGGCCAACAGCAAGGAGGTCGAGCGATGGGTCTTCCAGTGGGCCGATGAGATCGAAGTCCTCTCCCCCCTCCCCCTCCGCGCCGCCGTCCTCTTTCGCGCCAGGCGGATGTGCGAGTTGAATCACATCCCCGAGGAGTGATTGCGGCTATTTGACTTCGCGAATGCACGTTCGCCGATCCGCTGAGCTTCGCTGTACCGCTCTCTTACTCCCCGCCAGATATCGCAACGGCGCCGAGGTTGGGTTCCTTCGCGCCTGCTTCAACTACCGCTGCGGATCCGCGCGATAGCCTGCCTCCGCTACGGCGCGGCGCACGGCTGCGACGGTGGCTTCTACGGTGTCGGTCGCGGTGCTCATGCGTGCCTCTCGCATCGCGTAGTCGACGCGCGCCGCACGGATCCCCGGCAACGTTCGAAGTTGCCGCTCGAGTCCAGCGGCGCACGCACCACAAGTCATGCCTTCGATGTGGAAGACGAGCGCGACGGCGTCCGACGCCGGGGCGGGCGCGAAGCCACGTTCGCGGTAAAGGAGTTGGCCCGCGTAATTCGGGAACAAGGCGAAGGCGCCGGTGAAGACCGCGGCAGTCCAAAGCAGAATTCGGTTCGCGCGTCGCAATCGCGGGCTTGGGACGGCGCACGCGCTGCCGGGCGCGCAATTCGCCTCGTGGAAATAGACGAAGTAAAAGCCGAGGCCGAACAGCGCGGCGGCAGCGCCAAGCAGCCCCGGACGATAGTGCTCGAAGAATCCGGCGACGCCCGCCCCCGAAGCGCCAACGGCAAGCAGCAGGAGCGGCAGCCAGCAGCAAGCGGAGGAAAGCACCGCCGCGCCCAACGCGCCCAACGCGCCAAACACCGCCAGCCGTCCGCACCGGGATTCCGGGGCGGGCGCGGCTTCGCGGCAGCAATCGGGTTCCGGCGATTCGCCAGGGGTCGCCGGCAGGGCGCTCGAAGTGTCTTCGGCCAGCGCGCCCTTCACCACGCGCGCCACGTTGCCCAGGCAGCATCCGCCCTGCGGATTGTTGCGTTCGCATTCGTCGACTCCGCGCGCACATTGAGCCTTGATGTCGGCGGGCACGGTGGAAGCGCCGTGGGCCCGGATCTGCGCTTCGATTTCGCCCACGGTGTGGTGAAAGCAGTAGCAAACTGGACGATCGAGTGACGCGCTCTTTTGAAAAACCGGCACGCGCACCGCTTCCGCCCCGAGCCGCTGCCCGGTCGCGGGCTGGTGGTAAATCACCAGGCACTCGGCGGTCGGGCAAAAGCGGAAGCCCTCCGCGTTCGCGAGTCGCGCCGTGGCCTCGGAGGTGACCAGCGATTCGATGGTCACGGCGCTGACCGCGCGGCCCACCCGCCCGCAGCCCGGGCAGACGGTTGCCGCGGATGACGTGGACTCAGATTCTGTTTTCATGGCTCAGATTTCGTCGCGGAGATGGTCCAGCAGCGGGCAGGCGACGCCGGGATGCGGGCGTTTGCACTGCCGCGCAAATTCGGAGAGCGCGCGGCTCATCCGCCGCAGCGAACGGATGCGCGCCTCGATGTCGGTGATTTTTCCCGCCGCCCGCGCGCGGACATCCGCGCAGGTCGCGCGCGCGGAGACGCGCAGGTTCAGCAGCTCCTTGATTTCCGGCAGCGTGAAACCGAGCTTCTGCGCTCGGCGGACGAAGCGGATGCGCGCCGCCGCGTCGGCGGGATAAAGCCGATAGTTCGCGGCCGAACGCGCTGGTTTGGCGAGCAGGCCAGCGCGCTCGTAAAAGCGCACGGTCGTCACGCTCACGCCCACCTCGCGGGCGAGCGCGCCAATGGTTTGCACCACGGGTTCGGCTTTCATTGAGAGTGAATCTGCACCTTGCACAACGGTGCAGGGTCAAAAGTTTATTTTGAAACCCCCGGTGAAGCTCAGCCGTAGCCTTCACCGTTTCCGGCGGCGGCGCGCGCGGCGTTACGGGCAAGCTCCTGCTTGCCCCAAACTCCCTCCGGTGGCGCAGACGCAAGGAGAGCGGGCCGACCAGGAGCTCAGCCGTATCGGAAGCCGTACCGGACCGGCAATTGCGCTGTTCGGAATGTTCATCGCGAAGATCGCGACCTCAGGCCGAGACATCGCGAGGTACGGCGCGAAGATCGCGACCTCAGGCCGAGACATCGCGAGGTACGGCGCGAAGATCGCGACCTCGGGCCGAGACATCGCGGGGTACAGCGCGAGGATCGCGACCTCAGGCCGAGACATCGCGAGGTACCGCGCGAAGATCGCGACCTCGGGCCGAGACATCGCGGGGTACGACGCGAAGATCGCGACCTCAGACCGAGAGATCGCGACCTCAGGCCGAGAGATCGCGAGGTACCGCGCGAAGATCGCGACCTCTGGCCGAGACATCGCGAGGTACGGCGCGACGATCGCGACCTCAGACCGAGAGATCGCGGGGTACGGCGCGAAGATCGCGACCTCTGGCCGAGACATCGCGAGGTACCGCGCGAAGATCGCGACCTCGGGCCGAGACATCGCGGGGTACGGCGCGAAAATCGCGAGGTACGACGCGAAGTTCGCGACCACTGGCCGAGAGATCGCGAGGTACCGCGCGAAGATCGCCACCTCTGGCCGAGACATCGGGAGGTACGGCGCGAAGATCGCGACCTCAGTCCGAGAGATCGCAAGGTACCGCGCGAAGATCGCGACCCTTGGCTGAGAGATCGCGCGGTACCGCGCGAAGATCGCGACCTCTGGCTGAGAGATCGCGAGGTCCCGCGCGAAGATCGCGACCTCTGGCCGAGAGATCGCGAGGTACGGCGCGAAGATCGCGATCTCTGGTCAAGAGATCGCGAGGTACCGCGCGAAGATCGGAATCTCGGGCTGAGAGATCGCGATGTGCGGCGCGAGGGTAGCGATGTAGGGCGCAAACGTCGCGATCAATTATCCCAGACATCGCGATGTCGGGCGCGAAGGTCGCGACCTATTACCGCAGACATCGCGATCTCGGGCGCCAAGGTTGCGATGTGTGACCCCAGATATCTCGATGTCGGGCGTGAAGATCGCGACGTGTGACCCCATACATCGCGATCTCGGGCGCCAAGTTCGCGATGTGTGACCCATACATCGCGATCTCGGCCGCCAAGGTCGCGATCGGGGGCGCAGGGGTCGCGATGAATGAAGGACGCCCGCTCGTTCTGCGGTTCCTCTGACTGCGCTCCGCTCCTCCCGTCGCGGAGGAGCGGATCGACGCCGACGGGCGTGGGTCACGGCCCATGATCGTGGCGAGCTGAAGGCCAGCGATTCAGGGCGCGTGACCGCGCGCAACCCGGCCTACCCCTGGTACTTCGCGTCGCTGAAAGCGAGAACCGGGTAGAAGATGAACCCGAGGAACGCGAGCCCGAGGCCGAAGCCCGTACCCTTCCCGAACTTCTCCGCCACGGCGATGGACACCATGATGATGATGATGAAGTTCACGAACGGGATGAGGAGGAGGAGGAACCACCACGCCGGCTTGCCCGCGATCTTCAGCAGGACGATCGCGTTGTAGATCGGCACGAGGCACGCCCAACCGGGCTGTCCGGCCTTCGTAAAGACCTTCCACAGCGAAGCGATCATGAGCACGGCGACCGCGAGCCCGATGATGATGCCGACCGGACTGACCTGGGGCAATTCCTGCAGACCGTCCGAACCCTGAGCGAGGATGAATGATGTCATTTGATGAGTTTCTAATTGGTTTTGGTGAGGCGGGAGCGCGTCCAAAGCGCTTGTTCTGCCGTCACACAAGCGAATCGGCCAGAAAAAACGCAACGATTCTGGTCCGAAGTTCCTTGCGGGCGGGAAAATGCACCACAGCCACCTCCCGGGGGAGGAGTCACACCACCGCGATCGCCATTCCCGGCCGCCGTAACCCGAACTCCAGACTCGGGTGATCGATCCGGTGAACGCGGTCGTCCGGATGGAAAGCCGAAGGTCTGACCCAAGCCAGCCTTGCGCAGCCCCCGGGGGACTTGGCCGCTCCGCGGCGCAGGGACGACGGCAGCGGGGACGCAGCCACTCCCAGGCGGAGCGAGCGTTTTGGCGTCCGTGGAACACCTCCCAGTGCGCGGCTTGCCGCCTCTTTCTCCCAGCCGGCTTGCCGGCTCGGCGGCGCGGCTGACATCAGAAAACCATGCTCTGCCTCCGCTCCGACCCGGCATCCGCAGGCAGCGGTGGGCAAGCGGGCGAGCCGTCCGACCGTGGTGGCACTGCCGTCCTCGAGAGCGCGAAGCGCCTTGGATTGCGCGCGGCTTGCCGCCGCTTTCTCCCAGCCGGCTTGCCGGCGCCAGTCCGCGCCAAGTCCATCTCGCCCGCAAGGCGGGAACTACGGGAGCAAGCTCCCTTCCAGAAAGCGGCGGCAAGCCGCACGCACTCCAAAGCCTTCGGCGCGCTTGTCACGGAATTCCCTCCGGTTGTGAGACGAGGCTTTTCCGTTCGACACCTCCCCCGGGTTCTCTCTCTCCGGCCGCAGCAGCACGATCGGCAACCGGGCGACGCTCGATGGAGGCAAAGGGTCGGCGGCACGGAACCAAACGTGACCTCCAGATCCAGCGGGCGGAATCACGCTCCGCTACGCCGGATCGAGCGCAGACCTGACCCGGACAAAAACGGGATTCCCCGCGCGATCGATCTGCGGGGTGCGCTCGAGGCCGAGGAAAAAGGCGGGGGAATAGGCGCTGCCTTCGCCGCGCCAGGTCCGGGCGAGGTGCTCGGGCCAGTCCGGGAGTTCGCGGTCGGATTCGATCCGCGCCTGGGAATTCAGATAGGGCGAGACGCGGTGTCGCGGGCTCCAATGCTCCAGTACTTCGGAGAGATGGAATTCATCCCCGACACGGAGCGAACGCGCGGCGTTCACGACATTCGCACGGAAGGGCTCGGCCTCGGGCAAATAGAGATCGGCGGCGCTGCAGCAGGATTTCCCATCGCTGTGGAGGAGGAGGTCGTTGTCCGCGAAGCCAAAGGTCATCCCCAGCGCATGGACGTGATCGCGGAGTTCGCGCAGGACCGGGAGCCGAACACTGAGTGGCAGGACGTAGCCGCGGCCGCTCCGGCGGGCGCCCAGCCGGCGATAGGTGGCGATTGGCTCGCCGCCCAGCGCGACGGAGATCGCGCCGGAGAAGCGCTTGTTCGCACTCAGGGAAACCTTCAAATACTCGGCGGAGATGTGTCGGACGCCCACGGATGCCGCCAGCGACACCAAGTCGTGCGCCACCGCCTCATGGCCGGGCAGGATCGGCTGGAGCCGCCAGGACACGGGCACGCCCAGCTCCGCGACCTTCCGCGCCGCCTCGGCGACGCGCGCGAGCGGCGGGCAGCCGCGATCAACAAGGGCCCGAAGTGCGCTCCGGACCACCGTGACGGAGAACCGGACGTACACCCGCGACTCGGCCAGCAGCCCGAGGAACGGGGCGTCTCCGATCGCCGCGCCCTTGGTGCTGACGATGTACGGATACGCCCGTTCCCGGAGGATCGTCATGAGCCGGGAAGTTGCGGCGAGAGTGGTAGGCGAGGGCGCAAACGGATCTGACATGCCGCCGAACTGGAGCGGAACTTTGCGCTCCAGAAACTCATCGAGGGCCGACTGGACGATGCCCCGGTCGATCCGCTCGAAGCGCTGGCGGAAATGGTTTTCGTCGGCGACCTGGAGTGAGCGCTCGCGGCCGAAGCCGTCCCGGGCCCGCGCGAAGCAATACCCGCAGGAAAAGCTGCAGTCCTTGACCGAGTCCAGCCGGACCGGCGTGGCGCAAAAAGGAAGCTGGCTGCTGAGGCCGAGGAAATAGCGGTAGGCGGAGGGCTCAGGCGGCATGATCGAGCGACTTCAAGAGAACAGCGCCGCGACGGACTTCAGGCCCGACCAGATGTGCTGCAGGAACGTGATCGCAAAAAGCCCGCCGGAAATGAGGAGGAGGACGCGAAGCGCCCGCCGCACACCCGACCGCGACGACGCGTGGGCGGCGAAGACGATCCAAAAAATGTCCAGCTCCGCCGCGGCCGTCTCGTGCTCAGACGTCGTGGATTGACCGTCCACCAGCAAGGGCAGGGCGAGCAGGTAGCGTTGTCCCTGCCAGTCGGTGGAAACGACCGTCTGCTTTTCCTGGATCTCGATGCCCGGCGCCGCTCCGGTGCCGACGCCCGCCGGCACGAGGTGCCGCTTGTCCACGAGCTCGCGAAAGAACCGGTCCGCGGGAACGCCAGCGCGCAGGACGTAATAGACCTCGCGAACCATCCAGCGAGGGGAATGGAGCACCGCTTTGTAGTCGGCGAAGGTTGGGTAGTCCTTAATGAACTTCGGGCAAGCCCAGGCGTGCAAAATCAGGGCGAGGACGAAGAACAGGGATGAGAGCCAAAGGATCTCGAAACTGAAGGAGAGCCGCCATTCGAAGGGGATCGCGAAGCGGAATGCGCCCGCCGGGCCGGAGCCCTGAAAGACGAATCCATCGGGCCGCAGCCGGAAGAGCGAGGCGATGAGCGGGACGAGGGAAAACCAGAGGACGAAGTACCGAAAGATCGTGATGTCGAAAAAGGAGCGGAAGCGCTGCCAGTGCCAGGTCGGGTCCTCAGGGGTTGCTGGGTTCATGCCGATGGAATGCGTTGCCGGGGGCGGGTTCAGAAACGTATCCGGGGAAACGGGCGGAGGGAAGATGTTGCTCGCCGAAATCATCGCGGCGATCCGCCCATCGCGGCGGCCGGTTCCTTGCGTCTTGCTCCCTGCTCTTCGAACCTGTCTGCATGATTCCGGAAGACGAAGCGCGGGAACGCGTGCTCGAAGCGATCCAGGCCCTGCCGCTGGAGAGGGTCGGCTTGCTCGATGCCCTGGGGCGACACGCGGGAACCGACCGGCTCGCGACGGTGCCCCTCCCCGGCTTCGACAACTCCGCGATGGACGGGTACGCGCTCGCGTTCGAGGGCGAAACGGCGGAGACGGGAGCGCGCTTCATCCTGAGCGGGGAACAGCCCGCCGGGGCGGACCGGGGTTTGAGCCTGCAACCCGGACAGGCCGCGCGAATTTTCACCGGAGCGCCCGTGCCGGCCGGAACGAGCGCCGTACTCATGCAGGAGGACGCGGAAACGGCGGACGGCGCGGTTATCGTGCGCGAAGCCGTGGAGCGCGGAGAATTCATCCGGCGGGCGGGCGGAGATCTTTGCGTGGGTCAGCGCATCCTCGAGGCGGGCGAAAAGATTACGCCCCAACTGATCGGTCTCCTGGCATCACAAGGACTGGGCGCGAAGAGCGAGCTCGAGGTCCATCGGCGGCCGCGCGTCGGCATCGTCGCGACCGGCGACGAGCTCGTGGCGGCCGGGCGGCCGCTCGAGGCGGGCGAGATCTACGAGAGCAACAGCCTCATGCTCGCGGCTCTCGTGCGCCAGACGGGAGCCGAGGTCACGGGGATGACGCACTGCCAGGACGATCTGGACGCGACGGCCGCCGCGATCGACACCCTGCTCGCCGACTGCGACGTGGTGATTCTCTCCGGCGGCGTCTCGGTCGGCGAGCGCGACTTCGTCAAGCCCGCGCTGGGCCGCTGCGGCTTTGTCACCGATCTCTGGCGGGTCGCGATCAAGCCCGGAAAGCCGTTCCTTTTCGCCCGACGCGCCGACGGCCGGGTGGCGTTCGGACTGCCGGGCAATCCGGTTTCGAGCCTCGTGACTTTTGTCACGATGGTCGCGCCGGCGCTCCGCAAGATGGCTGGGTCCACGGCGCCGTCGCTGGACTTCACGAGCGCCACCGCGGCCGACGAAATGCGCAACGGCGACAAGCGTCCGCATTATCTCCGGGGCGAACTCCGCATGGGCGTCTTTCGAGCGATCGGCCGACAGGAAAGTCACGCACTCTTCGGGCTCGCGCGGAGTAATGCCCTCGCCCGCGTCGCCGCCGGGACGAGCATCGCGGGGGGAGGTCAGGTGGCGGTGTTGCGGCTGGGGGCTGGGTGAAGGCTGGCGCCCCTGCCGGGGCTCGAAGACTATCGAAAGCTACCGGTGGCTGACGCCACCGGCAGCCGAGCCTGCGAGCCAACCGAAGCGAAGCGGAGATAGCCCCGCAAGAATTCACCAAAGCTCACGGGGCAAATCGACATGGTTCGCCTGTTCCCTCTTCCAATCGCTCAAATTTCCGCGGCCCTTTCAGGGCTAAACCCCACCGATCCCATCCATCCCATCGATCTCATCGATCTCATCGATCCCATCCATCCCATCATCCCATCCATCCCAAATAGGGGCGTGTGTCCGGTGCGTGCGTGTGCCCGCTTAGGTCGGGATTTTAGGTGGTGGGTGGGTTTTTGGAAGTTGAGTTTTTGGCTTGGAGGGCGACCGCGTCGAGGGTGGAGAGGAGGGCGGCAAGCCAAGGCTGGCCGCTTTGCTCTTTCCAAGCGGGATGCTCCTTCTGGTAGT
>JBBQFQ010000062.1:0-32715 GCA_038322235.1 Chthoniobacterales bacterium | reverse complement strand
ATGGTCTTGCAACGAAAATCTGGACAGGTGGAGCGAAAGGTTTTGGTGGGGGTTTTGAGGGTGGTCAGGCAGCGGTCTGAGCGTAGTAGACGGAGGCGGGGGTTTTGTATTGGAGGGAGCTGTGGAGTCGGGTTCCGTTATAGAAGGTCGCGAGGTAGGAGAAGATGGCGCGACGAGCGTCGAGCCTGGTTGGGAAGGAGCCGGAGTTTGGGAAGCATTCGGTCTTGAAGGAGGCAAAGAAGCTTTCGGCAAAGGCGTTGTCGTAACAGTTGCCCTTGGCACTCATGCTCTGCTGCCAGCCGTGTCCGCGGAGAAAGTCGCGCACGCTCGAACTGGTGTATTGGCAACCGCGATCGGAGTGGAAGATGGGCTGGGGTTGAGTCCGTGGCAGCTGTCGCCGGGCGATTTCCAGAGCGTCCAGCACCAGCGAGGCTTTGAGGTGATCAGCCACCGCCCAACCCAGAACGCAGCGGCTGAAGAGGTCGATGACGACGGCCAGATACAGCCAGCCCTCGGCGGTGGGAACATAGGTGATATCGGAGACCAGGACTTGTCCTGGGGCAGTGGGAGCGGGTCGATCCGCGAGGAGATTGGGGGAAGGGTGGGCGGCGTGGTCGGCCGAGGTGGTTTTCGGACGGAAGGGGCGGCGGGCGCGGGCCCGCAGGCCGGCGGAGCGCATCAGCCTGGCGATGCGGGGACGGGAGCAGCGGTGGCCACGGGCCGTGAGGAGGGCGGTGACCCGTGGGCTGCCATAGGCCTTGGTGTGGCGATCGGCGTGGAGGAGTTCGATCTGGGCGAGGAGGCGGGAGTTGTCCTGGGCACGAGCCGAGGGGGTGGGATGTTGGGCGTGATAGAAGCTGGCCCGCGGGCAATCGAGCGCGGCGCACAGTTCGGTGACCGGGTAGTTGGCCCGCAGAGAGTTGATTAGAGCAATCCGGTCTGCGGGTCTTGGCCCAGAATGCTCATAGCTTTTTTTAGGATTTCGCGCTGGCGG
Organism: Chthoniobacterales bacterium; assembly: GCA_038322235.1. GTDB lineage: Bacteria > Verrucomicrobiota > Verrucomicrobiia > Chthoniobacterales > SZAS-18 > SZAS-18. Next base: position 31,721 of record JBBQFQ010000062.1, on the reverse strand, counting down.
CGCAGATACTCGTTTTCCTGCTGGAGTTGGCGGATGCGGGCAGCCAAGTCGGCCTCGGTGATCGGCCCCGTGGGGTGGGCGCTTGCGGCTGGGCCTCGCTGCAGCTCGGCCTGCGCCGACGCGCCCACCCCACGGCGGGGCGCGAGCTTGTTGCGCCAGGAGCGGAGCGAGTTGGCAGTGATGCCCAGTCCCTTGGCCACCGCGTTGAGAGAACGGCCGCTGGAAAGCAGCAGATCGACCGCCTCGCGGCGGAAGGTGTCATTGAAGGATCGAAAGGTTCCTTTGGGTTTTTCAGCGATCATACGTTTAGTTTTTTTGGCCCTTGTGCTCCGTCTGTCCAAGAAATCGTAGCAGGTTCAAGAGACGACCGCGACCTAACATTGAGAGTTGTTTTGCCGCGAGGCCGATAAGCAACTGCGCTTAAGCAAGCACGGCAGACGGGAGGGTAGAGGCGCCGGCGGTGAGCCGATGAGGATTGTATTTTGGGGCTCCGGCGCGGAACAGGTGAGACGCGATAAAGGACGACTGCGACGCCGAAGCTGCCGCCCACGTCCCCGAATCGGTTGGGTGACCAGCTGACGACCACGAGTCGGCGCTACGGGCGCCAGCGGCGGCGGACAGACAGCGTATCGAACCATCTGATTCCGCATGAGTTGGACAGAATTCAAGCGGACTTCCTCCAAGAGTTGCCTGATCTTGAACGCGCGGTGATCTCAGCCTGACCAAGTTTCCGGAACCTCAACGTCGCGCTTCTGGCTCTCAACGTCGCGGTTCCGAACCTCAACGTCGCACTTCCCGACCTCAACGTCGCGTTTCCGAACCTCAACGTCGCGCTTCCGGACCTCAACGTCGCACTTCCGGACCGCAACGTCGCGGTTCCGAACCTCAACGTCGCGCTTCCGGACCTCAACGTTGCGCTTCCGGACCTCAGCGTCGCGGTTCCGAACCTCAGCGTCGCGGTTCCGAACCTCAACGTCGCGCTTCTGGACCTCAACGTCGCGCTTCCGAACCTCAACGTCGCGCTTCCGAACCTCAGCGTTGCGCTTCCGGACCTCAACGTCGCGGTTCCGAACGGCAGCGGCGCGGTCCGTGACCTCAATCATGAAGTTTCCGACCTGAGTCGCGAGGTTTCTCACCTCCACGAGCCGGTCCGACACTTCAACAACGCGGCCTACCATCCCATCGACGAGGTTCGGCTCCGCTTATTCAGCTTTTCGGGTGGGAATTGGCCGGCGCGGGATCTGGCGCGCGGGAGGCTTTGCTCCCTGACCGCACTCTTTACGCGGGCAGATCCAGCAGCGCGACGCCCGGGTTGAGCTCGCCGAAGTAGCGCTGGGTCCATGAATTCGGGAACAACAAGGCCGAGGCGCCCACGCCGTCGGTCGCCAGCCGGACGTCGGTCGGGAGTTTCAAGACCGACCCATCCACGCCGGATTCCAGCCATTTCGCAGTCTCCCAGCTCGCGCTTTCGAGGCGCGATTCGGCGCCGTACTCCGCCTGAAGACGGTACTGGGCGACCTCAAACTGGAGCGGGCCGACCGCGGCGAGGAGCGGCACCTTGCTGAGCGAGCCGGCGAGATGGAAGATCTGCATGACACCTTCCTGCAGGAGCTGGTCGAGCCCCTGGCGGAACTGTTTAAACTTGGCGGTGTTCGGATTGTGCAGGAAGGCGAAGCACTCGGGCGGAAAGCGCGGGATCTCCGCGTACACCACCCGGGGATCCTCGCTCAACGTGTCGCCGATGCCGAAGTCGTGGTACCCGACGAGGCCGACGATATCGCCGGGGTAGGCCTCTTCGACGGTCTCGCGATCCTGGGCGAAGAGGCGGTGCGCATTGGAGAGCCGCACCTTTTTGCCCGTGCGGGAATGCACGACCTGCATGTCGCGATCGAATTTCCCGGAGCAGACGCGCAGGAAGGCGATGCGGTCGCGATGCCGCGGGTCCATGTTCGCCTGAATCTTGAAGATGAAGCCGCTGAATTTCTCCGACTCCGGCGCGATCTCGCCGATCTCGGGGGTGGAGCGGGCCCCGGGCGGAGCCGAACGCTCGAGAAAGCTGTCGAGCAGGAGCTGAACCCCGAAGTTGTTCATCGCGCTGCCGAAGAAAACCGGCGTCTGCCGGCCGGCGAGCACCTCTTCGGCGCGGTAGTCCACGCCCGCGATGTCGAGCATTTCCAAATCCTCGACCGCCTTCGCGTAGCTCTGCTCGTCGAGCTTTTCCTTCACGATGGGATCGGAAAGATCGCTCACGGCGACCGGAGCGAGGAATTTCCCGCCTCCGGGAATTTTCTCGAAGAGGTGGACCTGCTTCGCCTGCCGGTCGAAGACGCCGCGGAACTCGAAGCCCGTGCCGAGCGGCCAGTTGACCGGAAACGCGCCGATGCCGAGCACCTGCTCCAGCTCGTCGAGCAGCGCGAGCGGCTCGCGCGTGGGCCGGTCGAGCTTGTTCATGAAGGTGAAGATGGGGACGCCGCGCTGCCGGCAGACCTCGAAGAGCTTCCGCGTCTGCGCCTCGATGCCCTTGCCGGCGTCGATCACCATGATGACCGCATCGACCGCGGTGAGGACGCGGTAGGTATCCTCGGAGAAATCGCGATGCCCCGGGGTGTCGAGCAGGTTGATCTTGAACCCGGCGTACTCGAACTGCAGGACCGTGGAGGTGATCGAGATGCCGCGCTTTTTCTCCAGTTCCATCCAGTCGGACGTGGCGGCCCGCTGCGACTTCCGCGCGGTGACCGAGCCGGCGAGCTGCACGGCCCCACCGTAGAGCAGCAGCTTTTCCGTGAGCGTGGTCTTGCCGGCGTCGGGATGCGAAATGATCGCGAACGTGCGGCGGCGGCGGATTTCTTCGGCGGCGGTCATGGCGGCGGGAACGGGAAAGAGCGGAGGAAAGCGGAGACGGAAAGCCGGGGACCGCGAGACCTGAGGCGGGTCGGAAGGGTGGCGAGATGGCGCGCCAGCGCAACTTCCCCTCGCGGGGTCCGGCCTCCGGCGAGCGGCCAGCGTCACGAGCGGAGCGGACGCGGGCGTTTCCGCGGGCGTCCCAGCGTCACGTCGTCACGTCGTCACGTCGTTACGCCGTCACGCCGTCACGCCGTACCGCGCTCGAGGCGGAGAATGTGGGCGGGACACGAGGGATCGAGGCCCACGAAATTCCGTCGGCCGTGCCAGTGGTAGACGTGGCCGGTGAGGAGTTCGCGGACGTCGTAGCCCTCGTGCTCGCTCAAACCGAGGTGTTCGAGCGGCACCTCCACATGCGCGCCCTGATAACGGTGGGCATCGAGATTCACCGCGATCAGGAGGGCGCTGTCCCGGGAGGGCGTGACCTTCGAATAGAAGAGCACCGCGTCGTTGTCGGCGGGGTGAAAGGTGAGGTTGTCGTAGAGATGGAGCGCGCGCTCCGTCCGGCGCGCGGCATTGATCGCCGTGATCCAGGCGATGATGTTTCCCGGCTTCTGCCAGTCGCGTCCCTTGTACCAATATTTTTCGCTGTCCCAATACTCCTCCTTCTCGGGGAACGGCTCGTTCTCGCAGAGCTCGAATCCGGAGTACATTCCGTAGACCGACGACAACGTGGCCGCGAGCAGGAACCGGATCATGAACGCGCTCCGGGGAGCGTTCTGGAGTCCGTACGGCAGGATGTCGGGCGTGTTCGGCCAGAGGTTGCCGCGCATGTACTCCCTCACGTCGCTCCGCGTGAGTTCTTCGAAATACTCGATGAGCTCGTGCTTGGACGCGCGCCACGTGAAGTACGTGTAGCTCTGGGTGAATCCGGCCTTCGCCAGCGCCTGCATGAGTTTCGGGCGCGTGAAGGCTTCGCTCAAAAAGATGACGTCCGGGAAATCCGCCTGGACGGACGCGATGATGAACTCCCACATCGCGATCGGTTTCGTGTGCGGATTATCGACCCGGAAGATCCGCACGCCCTTCTTGGCCCAGAAGAGCAGGACGTTGCGCATCTCGGTCCAGAGCGCCTTCCAGTCGTCACAGGTCCAGTTGAGGGGATAGATATCCTCGTACTTCTTCGGCGGGTTCTCCGCGTATTTGATCGAGCCGTCCGGCCGGTGATGAAACCAGTCCGGATGCGCCTTAACGTACGGATGGTCGGGGGAGCAGTTGATCGCGAAATCGAGCGCGAGTTCCATCCCGCGCGTCTTGATTTGCTTCAGCAGCCACTCGAAGTCCTTCATCGTGCCGAGGGCGGGCTCGATGTCGTAGTGCCCGCCGACCTCCGACCCGATCGCGTACGGCACGCCGGGATCGCCCGGTTCACAGATCGTCGAATTGTTCCGACCCTTGCGGTTGGACTGCCCGATCGGATGGATGGGCGGGAAGTAGATCGTATCGAATCCCATCGCCTTGGCGGCGTCGATGCGCGGGAGGCAATCGCGGAAGGTCGATCCGCGATCGGGCAGACCCTCCGCGCTGCGGGGGAAGAACTCGTACCACGCGGCGAACCGCGCCTGCGAGCGATCGACTCGCACGGGATGCGCCGGCATTTCGTACGAATTCCGCCGGTCGGCGTAGATCGACATGAGGACGCCGAGCTCCTCCGATCCCGTGAGCCCTGCGACCGCCTCATTCGAGCCCGCCCGGAGCGCGGCGGCGAACTCGGTCAGGCGGGGGCCGTCCGGCGTCTTCCGCGCGCGGTGCGCGGCGTCATCCACGAGTCGCGCACCCTCCTCGATCTCGACCGCGAGGTTTGTGATCGCGGCTTGGAATTTCTTCTTGTACTCGTGCTCCCAGGTCAGCCACCGCTCGGTGAAGACCTCGATGGTGAATTCGCCGAGCCCGATCGTCGCGAACGCACAGACCCCCTGCCAATGGTCGATGCGGATCTCCCGCATGGCGGTCTCGTGCCACTTCTTCTCGCCCTCGCCCCGCCATTTCAGGAGGGCGACCGTGACGTCGTGTCCGCCCTTCACGAGATCCGCGTCGACCGTTAGTTCCTCCCCGACGATCCGCTTGACCGGGTAGCGTCCGTTCTCCACAGACGGGCGGACATTTTCGACGAACGCGGAGACGAGGTTTTTGGGCAGCGACATGGGGGAGCAAGAGCTGAACGCTTGATAGAGGAGGCGCGCCCCGAGGGAAAGCGGAGAAGCGCGCGGATCCTCCGCCAGTTCATCACCCGAACTCCCGCCGATCGCGCGCGGCGAAGAGATCGCCGAGGCGCGAGCGCCTCGCCTCCACTGGCAAGGCGGCGACTACGACCCAGCGCCGACGTACTGGGCGGTGTAGGACTCGAACTTGGCACTCGCCCCGACGGGCGGGACCGACTTGATGTCGTAGACCGAGTTCCCGACCAGCGACTGGGTCTGGGTGTCCCAGAGCATCACGCTGCGATCGAACTTCGGCGCCGCTCCACTGCGGGTCGCCGGGGCCCCTTCCACGTAGCTGGCTGGCTGCGTATCGAAAGTCGGCGCGCTGCGGTCGGTCTCCACCGCGAGGTAGCGGGTCTTCGCGCGCTGGCCGGCGGTGAGACGCGACTGAGCTGCGCGGGCGCGCTGCATCGCGATCATCGACTGCTGTTTGGTCGCTTCGCGCTTCGCCACGATCTTGACGTACGCGACAATGCTCGAGAGATCGGCTTCGGCGACGTTGCCAGACGAGGTCAGCTGAATGCGGACGGGGGCCTCGCCGTTGGCACCCGGGCCGCCGGTCTTCACGCTCTGCACCCGATAAGCGCCGGAGGCGGCCGGTTCCGTGGTGTCACAGCCGGCGAGGAAAAGCGAAGCGCAGGCGAGAGCGGAGACGAATTGGCGGAACATATCCAGATTCCTACCAGAGTCGGCGACTGGCGGGAACCTTTAAATGCAGCACCCGCACCCGGTTAGAGCGCGCGGAGCATCGCCCGGGCCTTTTCCCGATCGCCGGAGGCAATCTCCGCGTGCGCGAGAAATTCGTTCAACGCCGCCCGCGCCAGCGCCTTCTCGCCCCGCGCTGCCCGGAGCTCGGCCAGCCTTTTCGTGGCGTCCCAGACCAAGGGATCCCAGGTGCGGCCTTGCGTCAGGCGCGTGAGCGCCTCGTCCGTCCGCCCCTGGTTCGACGCGAAGTCGGCCCAGGCGACCATAAACAACGCCGCGTCGCGCAGAAGGCGTTCGTGCGGACCGCGCGCTTGGCTGATCGCGTCGCGGAACAGCCGCTCCGTCGCGACAAAATCCTCGTCGCCGACGGCGGATTCACGGAGCGGCCCGAGCAAGCCCAGCGGTTCCACCAGGATCGAGGGCCGGGTGGCAATCACGCGCCGCGCAGCGGCAAATCGTTCCAGCTTGAACAGGCGGAGGGCGAGCGCAGCCGCGAGGGGGCTGCGCAGTTCCGCCCGGAGCTGGAAGTCGCCCGCGATCCGCCCGGCCGCCTCCTCCAAAGCGTCGCCGGGCTCCGCCGCGAGCAGGTCGACCAGCGGCCCAAGGTCGCGCGCCTGCGGGCACCGGTAGGCGATGCGCAGCGCGCGGCGCGCCCCGGCGAAATCCTTGTCCTCAAGCCGGAGCCGGGCGGACTCGAAGGCGTAGACCGGGAACTCGCTCCGCGCGTCGAGCTTCGCCGCGAGATCGAGATCCCGGATCGCCCCCGCGCGATCCCCACAACTCACCCGCGCGAGCGCGACCGGGCGGAGGACGGACGGATTCGCCAGCCAGCGCAGACTGGCATCGTCCAGGGCGCCGATCGCCTCCGGCGTGCGCCCGGCCCGATGCAGGGCGACCGCGCGCGCGGTGACGAGGAGATCACTCTGCGGAAAGCGGCGGGAGAGGGCATCGAGGATTCCGACACTGAGTTCCGGCAGGCCCGCCTTCTGGAGTCGCTCGTGCAGCGAGAACAGCGGCTGACCCGCCGGTTCCGGAGAAGCGCTGAATGCATCCGGACGCGCCAGATATTCCCGCAGCACGGCCGAGGTCTCTTCCCGTCTTTCCGGGGCGGCGAGGAGATCGATGAGCCGCTCCCCGGCCAGGGCCGGACCCGCCCCGCCCCGCCACTCCGCCCGCAACTCCCGCGTCAGCCCCTCCTCCGTCCCGTGTTTCTTCGCGAGCGCGAGGCGCAGATTGTACGCGCCGGGAAGCAGTCTCGGCTCCGCTTCGGTGATGACCCGGAGCCGCCGCAGCTCGCGGGTGTAAGCCCGCGTATCGACCGCGGGCGAAAGATATTGTTCGAGGAGCGTCTGCGAGAGCGTGAAGCGCGCCTGCGGCTCCCGGCATTTCTGGGCGGCGTTTTGCAGCAACTCGATCGCGAACGGCTTTTCCTCCTTCGCGGCGAAGGCCTCCGCCACGCGCGGCAAATACGCGAACTGACCGGCGTGGAGGAGGCCGAGGGCGAATTCCCGCGCGCGCTCCCCCTTGCCGCTCTCGATGAGGACGCGCACCAGACGAACGCTCACATCCACCGGGACCGAGGTTCCCCGCCGGGCGAGGTTTTCGAGCAGACGAACCACCTCCGCCGGATTACCCCGACGCTCCTCGAGCTGCGCGAGATTCTGAGCCGCGATGGGAAAATCGTTCTCCCGCTCCAGCACGGAACGGTACGCCGCCGCCGCTTCGTCCAGCATCCCGGACCGCTCGAAGTTTTGGGCGAGGCGCTGCCGGAAATAGCTCTCGCGTGCAGCCGTCAGGAGATAGGTCTGGATCCGCTCGCGCGCGGCCTTGAAGTTCCCGAGCTTTTCTTCGAGATCGATGAGTTGAACGAGGATTTCGCGCTGGCCCACGCTGGCGGGGGCGGGCGAGGTGCGTTTGAGCTGGGCTTCCAGCGTTTCGCGGAGCGCCGCGAAATCGCCGGCCGCGCGCTGGGCCGTGAGAATGCCGCGCCAATGCTCGGCGCTGCCGCGTTCGGCCCGGTAGAGATGTTCGCGCAGCCGCTGCGCGAGGGCGTGATTCTGCCGCGTCGCGAGCGCGGTCGCCAGCCCGGAGACCTCTTCGAGCGGAGGCGAGCTGGCGAGATAGTCCGACACCAGAATTTCGGCCTGGGCCGGCGTGGCGAGCGACCACTCCAGCGGGCGGTAGCGCTGGCGCAGTTCTCGCAGGAGATCGCGCCCGCGATCGTCGTCGTCGGCGAGGAAGATCTGATTCTCGAGCGTCCGCTTCCAGAGGTGAGCCGCGAGATCGGGCGCCGGGAGCAGTTCGAGTTTCACGCCCGTGGCGATCACCGCCGCGAGATGCCGCGCGGTCCAGCTCGCATCGCGACCGAGCATTCCGTTCGAGGCGGAAAACTCCGTCTCGCGCGCCGCGCCCGGCCGAAGTGCGAGCCAGCGGTCGAGCGCCGCGCGTGCCGCCTCCATCCTTCCCGCCAGCGCCTCGAGCCAGACCGCGGCGAGGGCCCCCTGGACGGGTCCGCCCTCGGCCCCGCGGGCGATCTGCTGCTGCACGAACGCGGGCCGCGCCGTTGCCGGCAGGAGAAAGAATTCGTAGCGCAGCGCTTCGAACCACGGCGCCTCCAGCGATTCCGCCGAATTCCTGCCGTCGAGGGCAAAACGCAGAATCTCCCGGGCGTTGTCGGCCTCCCCCAGCAGCAGATACCAGCGCGCGATCTCGAGGCCGTAAGCCGCGCGATTGGTCGTGGTCTGCGCCAGGGCCTGCGACGCGATTTCGATGGCTTCCCGGTAATGTTGATGGGTCAGAAACGCGCGCGCGACCGTGTCGCCCCAGAGGGCGGCCCGCGCGCGAAACGGCGGCGGGAAAAGCGCCTGGACGATCCCGGCCGGCACGGGTCGGCCCGCGCCTCCGCGGAGGAACGTCTCGAGGCCGTCCACCAGCCAGATCCGCCGCTCCGCCAGGCCCTCACGATCCGGTGGCGCATTCACCCACGCGCCGAGCCGCGCGGTCTGGTTCCCCGCGAGCGCCACGCCGACGAACCCGCGCCCGAGCTCCTCGCGGTGCGCCCCAGGCGATTCGATCCGCGGCGCCAGCCACGTGAGGACGAGATCCGCCCGACCCGCGTGAAACCACGCGGCGAGCGCGTCGCTGGGAGCGGCCACGGCGCTTGCATTCCACCGCGCGATCCACGCCTCCAAGACGGCGGGCTGCTTCGCGCGCTCCGCCAGGGCGAGCCGCGCCAGCTCGCCGATGGCGTCCAGACGGGCGCGGGCATCCGAACCCGGCGCCGGCGCCGCGGTGACAGTGCGCGCCGGGCTGGCTGGCTTACCGCCCGGGGCGGGGAAGAGGCGGGAACGCGGAAAGCTCGCGCTCTTGGGGTCCTCGACCTCCACGGGCAGGAGCACCGGTTCGTCCGCCGACCGCGCCTCGGTGACCTGGAGGATGCCCTCGAGCGTGGCGCGCGCGTCGGCGATGCGTCCGTCGGCCAGCTGCAGCCGGGCAAAATGTAGCAGGCGCGGCGGCTCGGTCCCACCCAGGGCGACGAGCTGCCCCAGCACCCTCCGCTCGCGGCCAGTCTCGCCGTTGCGCCGGAAGAATTCGGCGGCCCGGGCGAGGATCGCGGCATCGCGCGGGAAACGGGCGGCAATCCGTTCCCACGTGGCGGCGGCCGCGTCGTAGTCGAGCGCGGTTTCTTCCAGTGCCGCGACGCGCTCGAGATTCTCGGGCGTGTTTTGCGCCGCCAGCTGGAGGAGCCGCCGCTGATTCCGCAGGGCACCAGTGAAATCCCCGCGCTCCTCGGCCAGCTGCACCAGATTTTGCAACGCGGCCGCGGGCTGCGGCGCGCTCAGGACCGCGCGTTGCAGCAGGGCGTACGCGTCGGCGTCCCGTCGCTGCGCCTTTCGCAGCTCCGCGAGCGCCGAGAGGGCGTAGTAATCCTGCGGCGCCCCGCGGAGTCGCGCCTCCGCCCGCTCCTCCAGCCACGCGAGCAGGCCGGCGGTCGCGGCGTACTGCACCACCTCGCGAAACCCTTCGAGCCGGCGGGCCGGATCGGCTTCGTCGTCGAGCGCGCCGAGCAGCAGTTCCGCCGCGCGCGTCCGATTCCCAGTCTTCTCGAGCGCCGCGATGAATTGGGGCCGGATTTCCGCCCGCAACCGGGGGGCGGCGACCGCTTGCGCGCGCTCCCAGGCCACCACGGCATCGTACCATCGCTCCGCGCGCTGCAGGCCGTTCGCGAAGTCGATCATCGGCTCCGCGGCCCCCGGCTGCGCCGCCTCCAGCTCCCGCAGGATGGCGAGCCCGTCGTCGAAATCGCGGTCATCGATCCGGGCAAACGCGAGCGCCCGCCGGTGCTTGCGCGCGTGCTCGGGATCGAGCCGGGCGAGCGCCCCGAGTTGATCGATCGCGAGATGACGCCGCCCGGTCTCGGCCGCCATCCGGACGAGAAATTCCCGCGCCGGGACGTTGTCCGGACGCAGCCGGATGATGCGCTGCGCCGCTTCGATCGCCGCCTCCGGGGCGCCCGCGCGAACCAGGAACCGGGCGAGGCGGAGGACCGCGGCGGAATCCGTGCCGGGCTGCCGGACCTTCTGGTCGAGCTCGCGGAGAAAGTCGCGCACGACAGGGTTGTCCCGCGCCACGGAGCCAGAGGGCCGCCCGGGAGCGGGCGCGACCGGCGGCAGTTGAGAGCCGAGGCTTTGGAGCAATTGAAAGAGCTTGTCATCGGCTTCGTTTCGCTCGGCTTCCGTCTCCGCTGCGAGATAGGCTGCCTCAACGACCCGGCGCGCGCCTTCGGCGTCACCGTTCTGCGCAAGCAGGTCGGCGAGCGCGAGCCGGCGCGACCCTTTCGAGGCGGGGTCCACCGCGACCGCCTCCGCCAGGGACGCCGCGGCCTCGGTGGAAAAGCCGTTGGTCTTCAGCACTTCCGCCGCGCGTTCCAACCGGACAGCGCGAGCCGGGGGCGCCTCGCCGGTTCGCGCGGCGGTCCAGCGTTCCAGTTCCGCCCGGGCGGCGGCGGGTTTGCGCTGGGCAAACTCGAACTCGACCAGCGCGAGCACCGGCTCATCGGCCGCAGGCTGGCGGTCGCGATCCGCGCGCAGCAGCGCCTCTGCCTCGGCATCGAAGCGATTGCGCCGCAGAAACGCGAGCACCGCGGACCGGACGGAATCATCGCGCCCGCTCTCGGCGAGGAAGCGCTGGACGCGCTCCGCTCCGGCCGCGGCCCGGCCGAGGAGCACGTCCAGCTCAGCGCGCGCGAGGGTGATATCCAGCGGCGGACGGGTCGCATCGCGCAGGAGCGCATCGAGCTGGCTGGCGGCCTTTTCCCATTCGCCCCGATCGGTCAGGAGCCGGGCCAGGCGCTGCCGCGCGTCCCGATCCCGGGGAGTCAGTTCAATGACCTGCTCGAGCGAGGTCGCCTCGCGGTCGGCGTCGCCGAGTTCGCCGAACAACTCCCCCAGGCGCCAGAGGCGCGCGGCATCGCGCGGCGCGGCCGCCGCTTCGCGTTCCCACGCGTCGACGAGTTCCGCTTCCCGACCCGCGCGTTGATGCAGCCGGATCAGCGTCTGCTGCAATTCCGGCCGCATCCAATGCGAGCGGCCGGTCAGCGCGAGCGCGCGTTGCAAAGCTGACCGCGCGCCGTCGAAATCGTCTCGCTGCTGCTGGAGCCGAGCGATCTCGCGGAGGGCGGTCAAGCGCTCGGCGGGAGCGGCCCGCTCCACCACCGCTTCAAGCGCGGCCACGGCCCGATCCAATTGGCCCGCCTGCTCGAAGGTTTTCGCGAGATCGCTGCGGAGGGTCAAATTCCCGGGGTCGAGCGCCGCGGCCTGCTCCCACGCCTCCGCCGCGCCGGCGCCGTTCCCGGCCGCGCTGCGTGCCGTCCCGAGTTTCATCAGGGTGTCGGCCCGGCGCCCGTCCTCCTCAGGCAGGCGCATCAGGGCCGCCTCGAGGGCCCTCACCGCCGAGGGGTGATCGGACGCCGCGGTGGCGAGGTCCGCCAGTGCAAACCACGGCTCCGGGTTTTTTTCGTCGGCCGCCGCGGCGCGCTCGAAAGCCGCCTTCGCGTCCGCCGCGCGTCCGGCCCGGCGGAGAAACTGGCCGTGGAGCAGCGCCGCGTTCACCCCGGAAGCCGTTTCAAGGGAGCGCAGAAGACCCGCTGTCGTCCCGCGGTCGACGTGCCATTTCCACAGCCGGTCGAGAATCGGCGCTTCGGACGGATTCCGCTCCAGCAGCTCGCGGTAGCGCGCCGCCGCGCGGTCGCTGATCTCCGGCTCCGCCGCCACGACCGTCAGTCCCAGTGACGCCGCCAGCCCCAGCGAAGCGAGGAGGCAGCGACAGCGACGGCGGTTCATCGGCGGATAGATTCGCACGCCTCCGCGCCCGCGCCATTCCCCAGCGCGGCACCCTCCGCCCTTCGAAGTTCGACGTTCAGCGTTCGACGTTCGACGTTCGACGTTCGACGTTCCGTCTGCGCCCTGCCATGCTGGGCGGCGATGCTGACGCCGACGAAGAAGAAGCTGGCCTATCCCGTGCTGCCGCCCTTGCGCCGCTACCTGGCGTCCTACACGCGCGAAAACCTGCTGCCGGTCGACTACGAGAGCCTCACTCATCACTCGGAAAGCTATCCGCTACTCGACCGGGACGGGCAGGACACGCTGTGGCGGACGGTGACCTTCAGCCCGGGGGAAGCGAGGGAGATCTACCAGGGGCTGCGCGACATCTACGCGCTCCTCCGCGCCAGCGGCGACATCAAGCGGATGAGCCATCTCGCGGTCAGCCGCGTGGACTTCTGCGAGTTCGGCAATTCCAAGCCTTTCCGCGTCCGGATCGTCAATCTGCTCAACGACAATCAGGACTACTTCTACGTCAAAAAAGCGGACTCCTCCCGCATTTACGGGCTGGAGCTGGAGCACCTGCTTTCGCCGAACCGGATGCACTTTCTCGTCTGGGGCGACACGCTCATCGAGGAGCACGTCGTCGGGCTGCCCGGGGATCAGTTCATGCGCGAGCACCTCGGCGATCCTGGTTTCAAGGAGGTCCGCATCGCGAAGGAGTTCGTGAAGTTCAACGAGCGCTGCTCGGTCCGGCTCCTCGGCGACATGCGGAGCTACAATTACGTCGTCGATATCACGCCCGACTTCGAGGAGGTCCAATACCGCATCCGGCCGATGGATTTCGATCAGCAGTGCTACGACGGGCGCCGGAAGTTCTACCTCCCGAAGCTATTCACTGAAAACAACCCGCTGATCTACTTCGGCATCAAGCATCTCGACGAGACCTCCGTGGCCCAGTACGAAAGCGAGGAGCGCGCGTTGATCGCCCTCCGGATCAAGGTTGAGCGGAACCGGCTCGGTCAGTTGCTCGAGGCGATGTGCGCGGAGCCGCTCGCCCCGCCGGACAAGATCCTCCAGCTCCGCGCGGACATGGCGGAGTTCCACGCCAATCCCGACTTCCATAACTGCCGGAACATGGGCGAAATTCTGAAGATGAACATGCACATGAAACTGCCGGAAGCCGCGGGCCTCGATTGAGCGTGGCTCCGCGGCCTCGCCCTGCGCAGACTCCGCATTCCGTGGACGATTCCGTCCTTGCCGATGATCGCCCTCCTCTCCGATATCCACGCCAATCTCGAGGCGTTTCAGGCCTGTCTGAAACACGCCCGCGCCGCCGGAGCGACGCGACTCGCCTTGCTCGGGGACTTCGTCGGATACGGAGCGGATCCCGCCGCGGTGGTGGAGCGCGTGATGCAACTGCGATCCGAGGGGGCGATCGTGTTGAAGGGGAATCACGACGACGCCATCTCGACACCCGGCCAGTTCATGAACGACATCGCGGCGGAGGCGATCGAGTGGACGCGGTCGCGGCTCGATCCCGCGCAATCTGCCTTCCTCGCCCGGCTCCCGCTGATCGTGAAGGAGGGTGCGATTTGCTTCGTCCATGCCTCGGCCGCCAGCCCGGAGCGCTGGCGCTACGTGGACAGTCCATCCGCGGCGCGGGCCTGCGCCGAAGCCAGCGGATGCGCCTACACGTTCTGCGGGCACGTGCATCACCAGATGCTCTACTTCGCCCCCCGGCTCGGGACGATGTCGCCGTTCCATCCCGCGGCCGGAACGCCCATCCCAGTGCGCGACAATCGGGCCTGGGTTGCAGTCGTAGGATCCGTCGGGCAGCCGCGCGACCGGCGGCCCGCGGCCGGGTACGCGATGTTTGATTCGGCCCGCGGTCTGCTGACCTTTCATCGCGTGGCCTACGACCACCTCGCCGCCGCCGCGAAGATCCGCGCGAGCGGTCTCCCCACGGTGCTCGCGCACCGTGTGGAACGCGGCATCTGACGCCCATGAGCTCCCTCATCGCCCCCGGTACGGAGATCGAAGGATTTATCGTCGGAGAGCGCGTTCACGCCGGTGCGATGGGCGACGTCTACCAGGTCACGCACCCGGAGCACGCCCTCCCGATGGTGATGAAGCTGCCGCGTTTCGGGACCGGGGATTCGGTCGAGAACCTGCTCGGATTCGAGACCGAGTCGATGATTCTGCCGGAGTTGAGCGGCCCTCACGTCGCGCGCTTCATCGCGGCCGGCGACCTCACCCGGCGACCTTTTCTCGTGCTCGAGTATCTCCGCGGGGAGAGTCTCGAGACCCGACTCCAACGCGGCCGGATGGATGCCTCGGAAGTCGCGCCGCTCGGGGCCGCGATCGCCGACGCGCTCCACAGCGTGCATCGCCAGGAGATCGTCCACCTCGATCTGAAGCCGGACAACGCCATCGTGCGACCGGACGGAACCGTGGCGTTGATTGATTTCGGACTTTCGCATCACACGCGCTTCCCCGATCTCCTCGCCGAGGAAAAACGCTACGCCGCGGGATCCGCGCCGTACGTCTCACCGGAGCAGGTCCAGGGCTGCCGGAGCGATTCGCGCAGCGACCTCTTCGCCCTCGGCGTCGTCCTTTTTGAGCTCGTCACGGGCGAGCTGCCATTTGGGATCCCGGGAACGATCGCGGGGTTGCGCGACCGACTCTGGCGGGACCCGCAGCCGCCCCGGTCAATCGTTCCAGACGTGCCGCCGTGGCTGCAGGAGATCATCCTGCGCTGTCTGGAGGTGGATCCCTCGGTCCGATACCAATCGGCCGCGCACGTCGCGTTCGACCTCCGGAATCCCGCCCAGGTGAACCTCACCGGCCGCGCGGAGAAGGCCACGGCCGCCGGATTCCTCGCCCAGGCCGGCCGCTGGTGGCGCGCCCGGGAGCGCGGACCGGCCACGAGGCGGCGTGATCGCGCCACGCTGAACAACGCGCCGGTGATCATGGTCGCGGTCGATACGACCAATCCCGACGAGGCGCGCCTCGCCGCCGTCCAACGCGCCACTCAGCAGGTGCTCACCATCTCGAATGAGTTCCGGCTCGTCTGTGTCTCCGTCCTCGGCGGTTTTGAAAAGCCCACCACGCCGACGGAAGCCGGGCAGGACCCAGACCTGCACCTCGAACATCTCGTGCGCCTCCGGCACTGGGCCGACCCCATGAAGCTGCCGCCGCACCGGCTCTCGCTGCACGTCATCGAGGCGCTCAGCGCGTCGTCCGCGCTGCTCGATTTCGCCCGCCGCAACCATGCCGATCTCATCATCCTCGGGGCGCCGGATCCGGGCCGCGGACTGACGTGGATCCGCTCCGCCGCCTCGCGCATTGCCGCAGGTGCGCCGTGCAGCGTCCACCTCGTCCGCACCCCGGCGCATCGGACCGCGGCGGAGCCCGAGTCCGACGAGATTTTCAGCGAGGATGATCTGCCGTGAGCCGGGCCGCCTAGCTGCCCCAGCCCGATTCCCGGATCTCCCGGGCATGCTCCCCATGAATGGGGGGCGGACGCCGGATCGGGAGGCGTTCGCCGTCCACGAGCACGGGCGAGGCGAGCATCTGGAGAGGTCCGGCGGCGGCATGGGCGATCGTCTGGAGCATCCCGGAGCTGAGCAGATGCGGATCGGTGAAGACATCCGCGAGAGTGTTGATCGGACCGCAAGGCACGCCCGCAGCCTTGATGCGGGCAATCGATTCGGCGGACGGACGCGAGGCAAACGTGCGCTGCAACTCCTCCACCAGGACGTCGCGGTTCGCCACGCGCAGCGGATTGGTGGTGAAGCGCGGATCGACCGCCAGATCAGGCCGATCCAGCGCCCGGCAGAGACCGCGGAACTGGCCGTCGTTGCCGCACGCCAGTGCGAGAGATTTGTCCGAAGCCTGAAAGCTCTGATACGGGACGATCGACGGATGCGCGTTGCCCAAGCGGCCCTTGTCCACTCCGGAAACGAGGTATTCCTGGCCGCGATTCGCGAGCCAGGCGAGTTGCGATTCGAAGAGTGGCACCTCGACGTGCCCCCCTTCGCCCGTCGTCGCGCGACGGAAGAGCGCGGCGACGACCCCGTTCGCCGCGAAGAGACCACAGACAATGTCTGCCACGGCCACGCCGACCTTGGTCGGTTCGCCTTCGGGCGCACCCGTGATGCCCATGACGCCGCCGCGGGCCTGGACGAGGAAATCGTAGCCCGGCAGCCCCTGATCGGTCCCGGGACCGAAGCTCGTGACCGAGCAGTAGACCAGCCGCGGATCGGCCGCGCGCAGCGTCGCGGAATCCAGGCCGAAACGCGCGAGCGTCCCGGGGCGATAGTTCTCGATCACGACATCCGCGCCGGTGGCGAGCCGCTGCACGGCGGCCAGATCCTCCCGATCCTGGAAGTCGGCCGGGAAGGATCGCTTGTTGCGATTGACCGCGAGGAAATACGCCGACTCTCCCCCCACGAAGGGTGGTCCCCACTGCCGGGTGTCGTCACCCCGCTGGGCATGCTCGACCTTGATGACATCCGCACCGAGGTCTCCAAGCAGCATCGTCGCATAAGGACCCGCGAGCACGCGGGACAGATCGAGAACCTTGATGCCGGCCAGAGGAAGCTTCATCATAACAGAACGTCGAACTCGTTGAACGTCGAACATCGAACGTTGAACACTGAACTTCGAAGTGACTGAATCCGCCTCGCCCTTGGATACCGAAAATGTACGTCAGCGGAACCGGAAGGGGAGGCACTGAGGCCGTCGCCGACTACTTCGACGTTCGGTGTTCAACGTTCGATGTTCGATGTTCAAAGGGTTCGATGTTCTGTATTATTTGATGCCCAAATCCGCCTTTGCGCGGGTGAGCAGATCCAGCTTCACGAAATCCTTGGCGAGCGGCGGTTTGGTCATCTTGCCGGCACCGAACTTCACCATCAAATCGGTCGTGGCCTGCACGTGTTCGACGCTGATGTCGTACGTGAGCCGGGCGTTTCCCACCGCCGCCTTGTAGTCATCGCTGCTGAGCTGATTCTTGAACACCGTCTCGCGCACGTATTTCTCGGCGACCTCCGGATGATCGAGGAAATACTTCGTCGCCTCGACGAAGCAGGCGAGGACGCGACGGGCGACATCCGGTTTGTCGCGATACATCGCTTCCGTCATCACGAGCGCGCGGATCGGTTCGCCGATCTCGGTGTCGTATGGCTTGACCACCTCGACGCCGAATCCACCCGCGATGGCCTGGGTGCTCTGCGGTTCGCTCTGGCTCATCGCATCGATCTGACGCCCGAGCAGAGCCTGATTGAGATCGGCGTACGGCAGATAAAGGAGCTGCACGTCGCGGCCCGGCTGATCGGCAAACGTAAGGCCCGCGCGGGAGAGCTCCGCAAAGAGACACAGCTCCTGGGGTCCGCCACGGGTCACGCCCACCTTCTTCCCTTTCATATCCGCGATGGTCCGGACCCCGCTCTCCTTCCCCGCGACGATGCGGACGCCGCCCTTCGCGAATCCCGCCACGATGAAGGAAGGCGAGCCCCCGGCGCGCCCCGCGATGGCGGCCTCCAGCGCACTGGCAGCCAGATCGATCTCGCCGCTCATGATGGCCGGCACGATGTCCACCCCCTTGGCGAACATCTGCTCCTTCACGTCGAGCCGGTATTTCGGCCCGAGTTCCTTCATGTAGGCGACCGCACCGTAGTGCGCGAATTTCAGGTTACCGAGACGGACGACGTCCGGCGCCTGGGCGCTGGCGGGGGAAGCGAAGCCCGCGAGGAGCAAGCCCGCGAAGACGAGAGGGAGGAGGGAGCGCATGGGGAGGAGGGCCGCGTCGAAGATCGAACGCGAGCCTTGAAGCGGGAAGTCTGCGCGCCGAGCGGCTCGATTCCAAGCAGGAAGCGCGAGCATCCCGTTCCGCGGGAGAGCTCCCGCGAAGGTGGCGGGAATCGCGGGGCGCTACGGCAGCAGCACGCGATCCACGACATGGATCAGGCCGTTCGACTGCACGACGTCCGGGGTAGTGATCCGGGCAACAAAGAGAGAAGGTCCGTAAATTTCGATCGTCGTTCCGTTCATTCGGAAAGTGATGGGGACCTTGGCGACGCTGTCGATCACGAGCTTGTTGTTGGCGGCCTTGATCCGCTTCACGAGCTCGTCCTGAGTCAGCACTCCCGCGAAGACGTGGCAGGTGAGGATCGTCGCGAGCTTCTGCTTGTTCTCCGGTTTCAGGAGCGGCTCCAGCGTGCCCGGGGGCAGCGCGGCGAAGGCCGCATTGGTCGGGGCGAAGACGGTGAAGGGACCCTTGCCTTTGAGAATTGGCACGAGGCCGGCGGCGTTGAGCGCGCTGACCAGCGTGGTGTGGTCCTTCGAATTCATCGCGTTATCGACGATCGTCTTCGTCTCGAGCATCGGGGAACCGCCGACGATCGGATTATCCCGGGCAGGGGCGAGGGAGACAGAGGTCGCGAGCAGGCAGGCAGCAAAAAGGGCGCGTTTGGACATGAGGGATGGCAACGGGGGTGAATGGTTCTGCCGACAAGTTGAGCAGATTTGATGCGGGGTTAGACAGCAAATTTCACCGCGCCGTTGAATGCGCGCGAAAATCCCCCGGGCCGGGCAGCCGACACCGGCGTTTGGCACGCCTCGCGCTTCGTGCACCTTGCTGCCCCTCCATGACCTACGACGCGATCATCATCGGTGCCGGCCACAACGGCCTCATCTGCGCGTGCTATCTCGCGAAAGCTGGCCTGAAAGTGCTCGTCCTCGAGCGCCGCGGCATCGTCGGCGGCGCGGTCTGCACGGAGGAAATCGTCACCGGCTTCAAGTTCGATGTCGGTTCGTCCGCCCACATCATGTTTCCGGGCACGCCGATCATGGCGGAACTGGGGCTCGCCGGGTACGGGCTCGAATATATCGAGATGGATCCCTGGGCGTTTTACCCCATCCCGGGCGCGACGATGGGGATCAGCTTTCATCGTTCGGTCGAGAAGACCTGCGAATCGATCGCCCGCATTTCGCCCGCGGATGCGGAGGCCTACCGGCTCTTCATCGAGCGCTGGGGTGAGTTGAATGAGGGGATCTGGGACGTCTTCATGAAGCCGCCGACCCCGGGCGCAATTTTCGGTACGATCTTCAAGCGCAATCTGCTGAACCTGCGGTCGCGCAAGCTCTGGAGCTCGCTGGACACCTCGCGGCAGCTCATGTCGAGCTATGGCCGGGTGATCGAGGAAACCTTCGAAAGTCCGCACGTGCGAACCGCGCTGGCCTGGCTCGCCGCGCAATCGGGCCCGGGGCCGGACGAACTGGCCACGGGTGATCTCGTGGGCTGGCACGCCATGATCCACAAGACCGGGGCATGGCGCGCGAAGGGCGGGAGTGGTTCACTCACCCAGGCCCTGCAGCGGGCCCTCATCGCGCTCGGCGGCGAGGTCCGCGTTGATGCCCCGGTGAGTGCCATCCGCGCGGCCACGCAGAAGGGAGCCCGGCTCGAGGTCGAGAGCCACGCCGGCACTTTTTCCGCGCGCACCGTCGTGGCCGCCTGCCACGTCCAGGAGACGTTTCTCGATCTGCTCGACCCGGCGCTTTGCCCCGACGGACTTCGGAAGCGCGTCGCGGACATCCGGGTGGGAAACGGTTTTGGGATGATCGTCCGGCATGCGGTGCACGAACTGCCGCACTACATGGGCCAGCCGCTCGATGAACGCGGAATTTCCCCCTGTCACAGTTCCCTCCAACTTCTCTGCCCTTCCCTGCAGCATCTGCGCGACAACTACGCCGAGTTCCTCGCGGGGCGGACACCGCAAATCCCGAGCGTGCTGGCGATGACCTTCAGCGCGCTCGATCCGACGCTCGCCCCGGAAGGCCAGCATGTGCTCTTCGGATGGGCGCAGTATCACCCCTATGAGCTGCGAAACGGCGAGCAATGGGATGACATCGCCGAGCGCGAGGCGGACAAGATCTGGAACGTCATCTGCGCCTACGCGCCGAATATGAAAGGCAAGCTTATCGACCGCTACATTCAGACCCCGCTCGAGATCGAGCGGAAGCTCTCGCTGCGCCGCGCGAACGTGATGCACGTGGAAATGAGTCTGGATCAGATGTTCTTCTTCCGGCCCCTCCCGGAGCTCTCGACTTACAAGACCCCGGTGCACGGCCTCTACCTCACCGGCGCCAGCACGCATCCCGGCGGCGGCGTCTTCGGGGCGAGCGGGCGCAACGCCGCGGGCGTGGTGCTCAAGGACGTCCGCAAACGGAAGGTCTGAAGCGGCTGCGATGCGTCCCGCCCTCCGGCTCGCGCTCGCGCTCGCGCTCGGCCTCGCCGCGGCGGGCGGGATCGTCTGGCATTTCGTCAGCCTCCGCCCACCCGCCCCCGACACCGCGCCGCGCCGCGTCATCGCGACGACGCCGGTTCCAGCGAACTTACCCATGCCGAGTCCAGTCCCCGCGATCACGCCCGCGCCGCAGGCGAGTCCCGAGCCCGCGCAGACGCCGGTGCCGACCCCATTTCCCACGCCCGCGCCAACCCCGCTGCCCGAGGGGACCGTGGCCGATCGCTTGCTCGTGCGGAAGGCGGCGCGCGAACTCACGCTTTATCGGGACGGGCTGGCGCTGCGGACTTACGCGGTCGCGCTGGGAAACGAACCAGCCGGTCCGAAGGAGTTCGAGGGCGACGGACGAACGCCGGAGGGACGCTATGTCATCGAGGGACGGAATCCGAATTCCAAATACCACCTGTCGCTTCGCATCTCGTATCCGAACGTCCTTGACCTTGCCCGGGCGCGCCGTCTCCGGAAGCCGCCGGGCGGCGACATCATGATCCACGGACTTCCCAATGGGATGGGCCTGCTGGGCGCGGCCCACCGCCTGCGAGACTGGACCATCGGTTGCGTCGCGGTGACGGATGAGGAAATCGAGGAAATTTGGCGCGTTGTCCCAAACGGCTGCGTGGTGGATATCGAGCCCTGAATTTCCCTCCATGCCAGATCCAGCGAAACAGCGGGCCACGAAACTCTCTGGATTCGTCCCCGAGGAACCGGAACCGCCCAGCGGCTGGTGGGGGGAATGGCGGGCCGCGCTCTCGACCGACCCGGACGACGTTGGGAGGTTGGCCGAACCGGAGAAGGCGTTGCGGCGGCGGAAGGGTGCCCGGCTGATCCTCGGGATTTTGCTCGCCGCGGCGATCGTGACCGCGCTCGTCTTCGTCTCCAAACTTTGGTTTATCTATGACGCGCGGAGCATCGCAGAGTCCGCCGCGAGCGAGCTCGCGGCCGGACGGCCCGATGTCGCTTGGGAACGGGCGCTGGTCGCGGCGCGCCAGCAACCGCAAGATCGGGTCGTGCTGCACGTCCTGGCGGAAGTCGCGACCCAGGCCGAGCGCTGGGACCGCGCCGCTGGCGCCTGGACTCTGCTGGAGCGCACCGGAGTTCCGCTCTCCGCGGACGATCAACTCCGGAGGGCCGTCGTCCTCGTCGCGACCGGCGATAGCGCCGCGGCGCTCGCCGCGCTGGAGGCCGCCCGGGTCTTGAGGGGCATGGACGAGCCCCGGGCGCTGCTCATCCGCACCCGCCTCGCCCTGCGGCTGCGGGATCCCGCGGCGGCGGAGATGCATCTGAAGGCGCTCCTGACCCGGGCGGAAGTGGGTGACGCGGAGCGGCTCGAGGCGGTTCGGGAAGCGGTGACTTTGCCCCGCGCCAGTGCCGAACTGCTCGGGATCGCCATGCAGGATCTGGCGCGACTCGCGAGGGGTGACGGTCCGGTCGCGCTGGCCGCGCTGGAAGAGGCTGTTCATTGCCTCGGCGGATTGCCGGTCGAGGACGGCGGGCTCGGGGAGCCCATCCCGCGGAGCGAACTGACAAAACTCCTGCGCGCCCGGCCAGGATTCCGCGCGAGGCTCCTCTCGCTGGAAGCAGAGTTGCGCTCCGACCCTGCCCGACGCAGTGAGATTCACGGCGCGCTCATTCAGGAAGCGGCCCGCGACGGTTCGCGCGAAGCCATGGAACTCGCCTCGGCGTGGCTCATCGAACGGGGCGATTTTCTGCTCCTCCTCGAGCATCTCACCCCCTCCCGCGCCCGGGAGAGCACGGCGCTCGGCAAAGCGCGGATCGAAGTGCTCCTCGCCATCGGCCGAACCCGCGACGCCCGCATGGAGGTCGAATCTCAGCGCTACCCCATCGACGAATTCCTCGAGCAGATGCTCCTCGCGCGGATCAACGAGGTGGGCGGAAACGCCGAGGCCGCCCAGGGCCGCTGGTCGCGCTCGTTGAAGATGGCCGGGCAGGACCGGCCGCGCCTCCGGCGCCTCGCCGACTACGCGCGAAAGTGCGGCGCGGACCTCACCGCCGACGCCGCGGAAGCTTCCCTCACCGCGCTGGATCGGGTCGGAACGCTGGCCGAGGTGCCGAAGTAAGCGGCCTCAGCTACTCCACGAGCCGGGAAAAGCGCGAGATGGCGAGCGCGTGACCCGTCTCCGGATCCACGTCGACGAGCGCCCCATTGAGGCCGATCGGCCCCTGGCGGGCGATCCCCGTGAGCGCGGGCATGGAGGTCAGAAAGCGATGCAGGATCGCATCGATGTCGGACCCGATGATCGACTCGAGCGCGCCGCACATGCCCGCATCGCACAGCACCGCCGTGCCGCCGGGGAGGATGCGCTCATCGGCCGTCTGCACGTGGGTGTGCGTTCCCACGACGGCGGAAACCTTCCCGTCCAGAAAGCGACCGAGCGCGAGCTTTTCGCTCGTGGCCTCGGCGTGCAGATCCACGAAGATCACTTTCGTCTGTTCGCGAAGTTTCGCGACCTCGGCCTCCGCGGTCAGAAACGGATTCTCGAGGGCGATCTTCATGAACGTGCGGCCCTGCACGTTCATCACCGCGACCGGCCCTTTCGCGGTCTCGAGGACGATCGAGCCATAGCCCGGCGTGCCCGGCGGGTAGTTGATGGGACGGAGCAGCCGCGGCTCCGTGGGCATGAAACTCACGATCTCCCGCTGATCCCAGATGTGGTCGCCCGTCGTCACCACCGCCGCGCCCGCGCGGAGAAGGTCGATGCAAATCTTCGGCGTGATCCCGCGCCCATTCGCGGAGTTCTCGCCGTTCACGATGATGAAGTCGATTTGCAGTTCCTCCTTGAGCTTCGGAAGCTGCTCGATGACCGCCCGCCGTCCCGGCTCTCCCACGATATCGCCCAAAAAGAAGATGCGCAGTGCCATGCGCGCGGACCATACGGAGCGCGGGATGCCGGGACAAGCGGCAAGGGGGAGATGCGGAACTTCGAACTTCGAACTTCGAACTTTGAACTTCGAAGGGTGCGGAACGTCGGTCTCCAACTTCAAATCTCGAATTTGCGCGCTCAGCGTGCTGCTGCTGCTGATCCTCCTGGTCCCTGCCCTCCGCGCCGGGCGCATCAGCCCGCTGGGGACGCCGCCGGACTGGAACACGCTGAAGGCCTACGACGGCACGATGACCCGGCGGGAGTTTGAACATCTGCTCCGCACGTTTTACGCGCCCGACGAGGCGGCCTGGCGGCCCTTCATCCTGCTCACCCCACTCGGCGCGACGCTCGTGACGGACAGCAACTTCCCCGCGCAGACGGTCGCACTCCGCTTCGCCTCGCCCCGTGGGCGCCATGCGCCTCCGCCCCGGTACTGGCACGCGCCGTCGGCGTTGAAAACAAAGGCCCAGCTCGCCCGTCCCCTGACCGGCGTCCGCATCGCGCTCGATCCGGGACATCTCGGCGGACCGTGGGCGAAACTCGAGGAACGCTGGTTTCAAATCGACGGCTCGGCCCCCATCACCGAAGGCGATCTCACCCTGCGCGTCGCGGAACTGGTCGCGCCCCGACTGGAGGCGCTCGGCGCCACCGTTTTGTGGGTTCGCCGGACCACGGAACCCGCGACCCCGCTTCGGCCCGAGCAACTCCTTGAGACCGCCCGGGCCGCTTTCGCTGACCGGGGCGTCACGGATGTGAAGCCCACCTACGATGGCTACGCGGACCCGACGAAGGAAAAGTCCGTTCAGTGGGAGGCGGAGAAATTCTTTTACCGGCTCGGCGAGATTCGCGCCCGCGCCCGGCTCGTGAACGACGAGCTCAAGCCGGACGTCACGCTCTGCCTGCATTTCAATGCGGAGGAGTGGGGCGATCCCGTCCGGCCTGCGCTCGTCGAAAAGAACCATCTTCACATGCTCGTGAACGGGAACTATGGCCCAACCGAGCTGCGGTACGATGACGTCCGGTACGAAATGCTGCTGCGCCTCCTCCAGCGCATCCACGAGCCGGAGGTAGCGATCGGCGAGCGCGTGGGCGCAGCGCTCCAACGGGCGACGCGGCTGCCCGCCTATGAATACGCCGACCGGCGCGCGATCCGCGTGCGGCCGGGTTCGATCGTCTGGGCGCGTAACCTTCTCGCCAATCGCCTCTACCAATCGCCCGTCGTCTATTGCGAACCGTACGTCATGAACTCCGTCGAGGGCTTCGCGCGCCTGCAAGCCGGCGACTACGACGGTCTGCGCGAAATCGCGGGCAAGCGACAACCCAGCATCTTTCGCGAATACGCCGACGCGGTGGCGGAAGGTCTGGCCCGATACTATCGGGGAGCGCGCTGACGACGGGTCAGACGGATGGCCACAAAACCGAGGAGGACTGCGCCCACGCCGAGCGTTCCTGGCTCCGGAACCACCGTGACCCGCAAGCCGCTCGCCGTGCCGAGATAGCCCGGCGGCGGCGGCAGATTCGCGCTCCAGGCGTTGACGGGAGCGAAGTCGGTCAGCCAGGAAGCGCTGGCGTCAGTCGACGTCACCGCCGAGGTGGCCAAGTTCCAGTCAACCGCCGTGTTCCCCGTGGTCGGCTCGAGCACGATCCAGTAGGTGTAGCCGGCGCTAATGAACGGCTGGACGGTCGCGGTTAATCCGTAAACCATATCCGACAAGCTCGAGATCACAGTCCCCATCAAGGTGAACTGCGAGAACTGCGTCCCGTAGTCCGCGGGCAATCCGCTGCTCACCGACGGAACGAGGTACACGTTCAGACGGCCACCTCCCGCCCCGATCTGCTGCAGCGGAAGCTCCACGAAACTGATCGCGCCACTGACGGTGGGAACGAAGGGGGTTCCCTGGAGAACGAGTCCCGAGAGTCCAGGCGTCGCGGTCGAGGTGGACCCCTGGACCGGATTCCGGTAGACCGGGTCAAAGAGACTGCTCGGCCCGAGATTATCGAAGGCGATCTGGGTCTGCGCCTGCGCCGGAGAGCCGGCGAAGAGCACTGCCACAAGCGCGAGTCCAACAGCGGTAAACCTTTTCATTTCAGGGGGAAGCTTCCTGCCACTGATACTGTAAACTACGTTCCCGACGCAAGCGTAATCTCGGCCTTCGCCGAGATGTCCCGGGTGGATATGGTCCGTCCCATGCGACTTCTCGTCATCGGAGCGGGCTATCTCGGCGAATCTTTCGCGCGCCATGCTCTCGCCCACGCTGCGACGGTCCATGCGCTGACCGCATCCAGCGAATCGGCCGCCGCCCTGGCAGGCCGCTCGGCGTTTTCCGCCAGGGCGTGCGACGTCTCGGATCCCGTCGCGGTGCGGGAGGCGGCGCGCCAGTTTCCGGATCCGGACATCGTCCTCCTCGCGGTCAGTTCCGGCCGGGGCGGCGCGGAGGTTTATCGCCGGATCTACGCCGGCGGCGCGCGAAACGTCACGGGCGCGTTCCCCGACGTGCGCGTGGTCTACACCAGCAGCACGTCGGTCTATGCCCAGCTCGATGGGTCGTGGGTCGATGAAACGTCCCCCACCGAGCCCGATCGCGAAACGGGCCGGGTCCTGCTCGAGGCGGAGCGGATCATCCTCAACGCGGGCGGAACCGTGGCACGGATCGCCGGAATCTACGGCCCGGGCCGCTCGGTCCTGCTCCGAAAATTTCTCGCCGGTGAAGCGGTGATCGAGGGCGACGGCTCCCGCTGGATCAATCAAGCGCATCGGGATGACATCGTCGGTGCGCTTTGGAGACTCGCGGCGGAAGAGACCGCTCGCGGTGGCATTTTCAATGTCTGCGACGATCGGCCCATCAGCCAGCACGAGTGCTACGCCTGGCTGGCCACGTATTTTCAACGGGCGCTCCCGCCGCCCGCCCCGCCCGACTACGACCGGAAGCGCGGCTGGACCCACAAGCGCGTCTCGAACGCGCGAATGCGCTCGCTCGGCTGGGTGCCGGGGTTTCCCTCGTTTTTCGATGCCGTGGAAGCGGGACTCGACCCCGGCTGATTTCCCTTTCCCTGCGCACGCTTCCTGCATCAGGCTTTCTCCATGCGTGAGATCAAGCTTTCCGGCCGCGAGGTCGTCGTCGTGCGCGCGCTCGGCTTTGCCTATCCGGTCACCGGCGAGGAGCTCCTCGAAGCGACCAAAATCGAAGCCGACTCCCTCGTCGACATTCTGAATGCGTTGATGTCGGCCGGCTACGTCGAGAGCACGCCCTACGCCGAGAGCACGACCGTGGAGCAATACGCCACGAGCGCTTTCGAAACCAACGCCTCCTTCAGCCAGGAACTGAAAAAGGCGCTCGGTCGCGGACGCGAACGGTGATCGGTGGACCGCGACCCGAGGTCACGAACCAGCGGTCGGCCAACGACGCGATGTGCATCACGGTGCGCGAACGCGTTGATGCGTCCTCTCTCCCGCCGTTCCACCTCTCCTCCCTCACCGCCTCCGCTCCGTTGCGGCGCTTGGGCCTCGGCTCAACCCAACCTGGTCTGCGGCTTACTTTGCCGATGGAACGATCGCGGGCCGGAAGCCCAAGGCCCCGCTCCGGAAGCCCGGCGGGTCCCCGTCGCGGCAGGCCGAGCGGCACCCGCGAGCGTTGACGCCCCAGCTGCCGCCACGGCCCACGCGGTGCGTGCCGGTTTTCGGCCCCGTCGGGTCACTCACGGCCGTTGTCGGATAGTCCCCAGACCAGTCCGCGCACCACTCCCACACGTTCCCCTGCATGTCTTGCAAGCCCCATCCCCCCTCAGGATAACTCCCCACGGCCGCCGTCTTTTTCAGATACGGACCTTTGGCCGCATTCCCTCCGGGGAAGTTCCCATCGAAATTTGCCTGCTTGCTCGACAGGCCGTCTCCAAACCACCACGGGGTCGACTCGCGCACCCCCGCTCGAGCCGCATACTCCCACTGCGCTTCGGTCGGTAACGTCACCGTCCAGCCCTCGACAGACAGTTCACGCGACGCCTTTTGGCACCACCCTACCGCGTCATCCCATGAGACGTTCTCCACCGGCAGCGTGTCGCCCTGAAACTTACTCCGGTTCTCCCGCACGAAGCGCTTCCACTGAGCCTGCGTCAGTTCCGTTTCCGCCAGCCAATACCCGCGGTTCAATGTCACCTCGTGTTGCACTTCGTCGTTCCCTCGGTCTTTCTCACTTGTTGGACTCCCCATCTGGAAGGTCCCCGGCGGACACCAACGAAACGGGATTCCGATGATCATCTTGCGTTCGCCTGCCACCCGCCCGGTGAAGACTTCGTTGGCGCTCTTGACCGGTGTGGGTTCCAGCTTCGGCACTGCCGTTGTTAGCGATGTCGCAACGATCGGGGTTGGCACGATCGGGGTTGGGACGCTCGTCGCCGCCAACGGCGAAGCAGGTTGCACGCTGCCCGAGCGAAACCACCCGTTGGCCGCCCCGAAGAGGCCAATGGCGAGCGCGACGGCGACGGCAAGGATCGGTCCGCCCCAGCTTCTGCCTTCGGGAATCGGGACTGCCTCCTTGATGCCCGCACTCGCAGAAGGAGTCGGCGGCGGCGCGGGCCGCACCGGCGGATCGTGAATCGTCGGCAAACCGCCAATGCTGCCACCGGCCATCGGCGCAGGGCGGTGCTCGCTGGCCCTTTGCAATTCATTCCAAAACACCTGGGCCGAGCGAAACGCCCGCTTGCCGCCCCCAGGCCCAAGCGCTCGCTGGAGCACGGCGTTCGCCTCGCCCCGCAGCGCCGAGAGCGGCGTCAGCGCGTTCGGCGCTCCGCCCAGGAGGTGGCGCACGAGGACAGCGAGGCTCGCCACCGCATCTTCGGTCGCCGAAATCTCCCCGTCGCCCGCCTGCGTGATCAGACCGCTTGAGGGCACTCCCCGGAAACTCACGGCGTTCCACCGGAGCACGAACGTCGGCCATTCCTTGATCGGCCGAATGCGCAACGCCGGCCAATCTTCGTCCGGCTCGGAGCCTGACTCGGGGGTCACAAAAAGCTTCCGCAAGATCGGCTCGGCAAACCCGAAGCCTTCCTGCGCCGCTCGATCAATCGCTTGGGGAAGCGTCGGCAAGAGTCGCCAGACTTCCGGCGCGCTCAACTCGCCGTGCCGCGCCCGGAGCAGTTCGTCGAGGGAAAATCCCTCTGCCCACTCTCGCGCGAAAAACCCGCCCTGTCCGGTGCGCTCCAGTCCTCCGAGCGGAGCCAGCCAGACGGGTTCGCGCGCCTTCCGCATCCCGGCGAGCTGTCGGGTCAGCGAATCAACCAACGTTGCGTCTTTGAGCCGTTCCGCTGAAAGCACCTTCACGGCGACTGGGGCATTGCCGGTCGCGTGATCGGCCGCGCGGAAGAGCCGCCCGCCGTCCCCCTCCCCCACGTCGATCCCGAGATGGTACCGTTCGACCAAAGTCGTCCCCAGCGTGAGCGACTCCGTGATGGGCGACAGCGCCGCCGCCACGGTCGTGACGCCGGCGGCGGATTTCTCCTCACCCGTCATTCGGGTTTCGGCCGCGCGGATCGCCTCGCGCAGCTCGCGTGGCGTCTGGTAGCGGTCCTCCGGTTCTTTCTCCAGGAGCCGACGCAACAGCGCGACGACCGGCTCCGGCACGTCGGCGAGCGCCGCCCAGGGCGGTGCCTGCATCTGGTGCTTCGCCATGATCTGCTGCATCGTGCCGGTGAAGGGCACCGCGCCCGTCAGCATGTGCCACAAGATCACCCCGGCGGAGTAAAGGTCCGAGCGAGTATCCAGATCGCTCGCCCCCGCGCATTGCTCCGGACTGGCAAACACCGGCGTGCCGCTGAACACGCCGGCTTGCGAGAAGCTGTTGTGCAGGAACGTCGCCGCCTCGGCGCCGTCGATCGCAAATCCCTTGGCCAGGCCAAAGTCGATCAGTTTCACCGTCCGATTGAAGGGCCGCTCGTCGTCCGCCAGCAGAACCAGGTTCGCCGGCTTCAGGTCCCGATGCACGATCTGGGCGCCGCTGAGCGCGTGCAGCGCCGACGCCACTTGATCGAGGATGTCCAAGGCCTCGCCGAGCGGCAGCGTCTTCCTTTCCTTGAGCAATTGATCGAGCGGCTGCCCAGCCACGAACTCCATGACGTAGCAGTAGGGCGGCTCGTCGTTGAGCTGGATCACCGCTGCAATGTTCGGATGCCGAACCTTCGCCGCCGCCCGCGCTTCGCGCAGAAACATCCGCAGGTTGCGCTCGCTCCCCATCAAGTGCTCGTGCGGGAGCTTCAGCACCACGTCGACCTTCAGCTTCGTATCGAACGCCTTGTAGGTGACGCCCATCCCCCCGCGGCCCAATTCCCAGAGCGAACCGTCGGCTTTGCGCAGCACCTCGAAGTGCGCGTAGCGAAGCGGGGCGGGTGCGTCAGACATGCCGAGCGGGAAAAGAGCCCCGCAGACTGTCAGCCTGCCGGAGCGGAAGCAATCGCGATTGATCCGGCAGGCTGAACCGATGCACGCGCGAAACGTCGGCAGCCGCCGTCTCCCCTCTAAACCAGCCGCTCACTCGGGCATTGCATTGACGCTGACAGGCGACCGCTCACAAAACGGACAGAACGGAGTCAGGGCTCGATTTCGCGCGGGAAACCCGCAACCCAGCCGCCGGGATTGCGTATCCACAGGTAGTCCCCCATTTCCATGACCCTCGTTCAAGACATCTTCGCCCGCGCCATGCCGCAGGCCCTCGCCACCCAGATGGAATCCGAAGCCCGGGCCTGGATCGCGCGCTGCGCCTGCGGATTCGGACAGTCGATGTGGGAGCGCGGTGGCGTGCGCTGGGGCGGCTCGGAGCGGCTGCGCCAAGTCCTCAAGTGTCCGCCCTGCCACGCGTTCACCGTCCACCTCGTGACCCGGGAGCAATCGGACCACAAGCCGCACTGGGGCAACGCCACCGCCGTGACAGAAAAGAACCGCCATCCGTCGACTTCGCCATCGTGACGCGTCGTTCGGAGCGGCCGGCGAGGTGGGAAACGCACTTTTCCCGAGCAAGGCCATTTGCCTCTCGCTTCTGGAAATGGCCCTTGCATCGCGCGCTGTGCCGGGACCGCGGCGCCTCTCGGCCGCATTGGTATGTTCGCTGCTTAGTCCCGTCGCGAACGCGCGGGTTACGGAACCGAGCATGGCACGCCGTTCCACGCGCTTTGAAATGAAGGGAGCATATGGGATACTGGAGGCACAAACCGTCAGGGGTGGCAGCGGACTGGGTGAACGGATGTTAGTTCGACCAGCCCTCGCGGCGGCGGGGCAAGCCGTCCAGCGTTTCCGCAGTCCCGTCGCCCGCGAGGAAGCAGGAGCGCAGGTCCTGTCCAGGCCACCGCTGCTCTTGTAACGCGACCGGTCGGCGAATATCTGTGAGGCAGTAGCTTCGCGACGCGCAGTCCAAGAAATGAAACTTTCAACCGTTCTGGGACTATCTCACCTCTGTCTGGGAACTGTAATTTGGGCCGTCACCTTGTCGAACCCGGCCGAGAACGGGATGCTTCCTGTCGCCCTCGTCTTCGTCGATTTTCCGATCTCAAGTCTATTGGACGCCTTCCTTGACCCCATCATTTCGCCGAACTCCACGAACACCTTCATTTTCATCCTTATTTTAGTCGGAAGTGCGTGGTGGTATTGGATCGGAAGTCTTTTCGACCGCCGTCAGGGTAGTCAGTCCCGCGAATCCCAGTTTCCCTGAGTACCCAGAGACCGAACCAGACGCTCAACTCCCGCAACACGTACGATCCGCTCAGTCATGCTTCCTGCGGACGCATGAATCGGTCGTGTCTGAGCGACCCACGCGGCTACTGGCGCGTCGTGCAAAGTACGCATCGGCAACACGGCATTGATCTTCACGGTTGCGGAGTTTGGCGGTGGTGTGAATGAGGCGCGCGCGGCAGATGCAAAGAGGATCGAATCGCTGCTCGACACGCTCGGATTTGGCGAGCGACTTTCCGCGCCGACTGGCGACTATCTCATCGGGCGCGACCCGTTTACTTGAGCTCTCTCACGTGTGGAATCTTCCACCCCCCATCTCATGATCGACTTGCCGGAACGCTTTCGAGTCGAACGAACGATCGGCGACGCCTCCGAGGCAGTCATTGTCGCGGACGGCACGCGGGTCGCGATCAAGATCTTGGGCGACCTCGACGCCAATCAGCGCGCGCGATTTCTCAAAATCGGTCCGAAGCTGCTGACGTCACACGAGAATATCCTGCCCGTGCTCGAGTGTGGCCGCGACTTTCTCGTGATGGAGCTCGTCAATCATCCGCGGACGCTGGCGGACGTGCTCGGCCAGCCGTTCGCGCCCGCGCGCGCCAGCCGCATCGCGCTCCAGATTCTCGCCGCGCTCGAGGCCGCGCCCCTCGTTCACGGCGATCTCCGGCCGCCGAATGTGCTGCTCGACG
>JBBQFQ010000061.1:0-32753 GCA_038322235.1 Chthoniobacterales bacterium | reverse complement strand
TTCCGCCTTGAAAAAGCCCGTCAGGGCCAGGCCGATCATGAAGACAAAGAACGGGCCGCCGAATGCGAGCAGGGGATCGTCGCGCCAGGATCTCGAGGGGGGCATGCGGGAAAATCGTCGGGGCGACAGGATTTGAACCTGAGACCTCCTGGTCCAAAACCAGGCGCTCTACCAAGCTTAGCTACACCCCGTGCCACCAAGGGTGCCGGAAGTCGGCGCGATTGCAAGGTGTCGTATTCAATGAGTCAGCGACGGCGGCGCTCGATCAGCTGGAAGCTCGTACGCTGCCGCGCCACGTGATCTGCCGGCAGCACGCCGCTCCAAGCGCTCACAGGATAGAGCAAACCGTGCCGGCCGATCACCGTGCCAGGATTCAACACGGAGTTGCACCCGATCTCCGCGTAGTCTCCCACAATGGCTCCGAACTTTCGCAGTCCGCTCCCGACGCGGGTGCCGTCCGGACAAGTCACCTCCACTTCGGCGTGGTCGAGCCGCACGTTCGAGAGAATGACGCCCGCACCGAGGTGCGCCTTGTGGCCGAGGATCGAATCGCCCACGTAGTTGAAGTGCGGCACCTGCACCGCGTCGAAGAGAAGGCAGTTCTTGAATTCACAGGAATTTCCCAGCACCGCCCCGTCCCCGACGATCACATTCTCCCGCACGTAGGCGCCGTGCCGGATTTCGCAGTTCTTCCCGATCCAGGCTGGACCCTTTATCATCGCTCCCGCTTCGATCACGCTACCTTCGTCGATGAAAACGTCCTGGCCGATGAAGGGCGCGCCGAGAACCCGACCCCGATTCGCCGGCTTCAAGCGAAAGCGGAGATACGCGCTGAGTTTCGCCAGCGGCTCCCAGGCGTTCTCCGTCGCCTCGAATAGACTCGCGTGATCAGTGTGAGCGAGATCAAGGAAATCGGCTGCGGGGAACGTTTGCGCCATCACGAGATGAAATCACAATTCGCCGCGGGGGGCAGAAGATTTTGGCGGGGTCCCACGGCAAACGTTGGTGGTTGGCCGCCTCCGACTTTTGCGCGCGAGACGCGAACCTGCTAACGAGCAGGGATGTCGAACCCCGTCCGCGTCCGTTTCGCCCCTTCGCCCACCGGCTTCCTTCACGTCGGCGGCGCGCGCACCGCGTTGTTCAACTGGCTCTTCGCCCGGCGGCACGGCGGCACCTTTATCCTCCGGGTTGAGGACACCGACGCAGCGCGGAATACGGCTGAGGCAGTGCAGGTGATTTACAGCGGGCTGCGGTGGCTCGGGCTCGATTGGGACGAAGGCCCGCTCGTCGGCGGGAATTGCGGTCCGTACTTCCAGAGTGAACGCAACGCCATCTATGAGCGCTACGTCGAGCAATTGCACGCTGGCGGTCATCTGTACGACGACGGTGGGGCGCTCCGCTTCCGTTCCCCCCGGAAGAAAGTGACCGTGCACGACGCGGTCTGCGGCTCGATCGAGTTTGATATGTCCGATCCGGCGACGCATCCGGACATGACCATCCGCCGGCCGGACGGCTCCTGGATCTTCCACTTCGTCAATGTGGTGGATGACATCGAAATGAAGGTCAGCCACGTCATCCGGGGCGAAGACCACCTGTCGAACGCGCCCAAACACGTCGAACTCTACGGCGCGCTCGGGGTCTTGCCGCCCGTGTTTGCCCACATCCCGCTCATTCTGAAAAAGGATGGAAAAGGCAAGATGAGCAAAAGGGACGAAGGCAGCTCCGTCGCGAGCTACATCGCGGGTGGCTACGTTCCGGAGGCGGTTCGGAACTACCTTTGCCTGCTGGGCTGGTCGCCGAAGGACAATCGCGAAAAATTGTCGATCGAGGAGGTAATCCCTCTTTTTGATCTCGACCGGATCAACCGCAAGAACGCGGCGTTCGATCTCGAGAAATGCGCCTGGCTCAACGGCGAATATCTCCGCGAGCTGC
Organism: Chthoniobacterales bacterium; assembly: GCA_038322235.1. Taxonomy (GTDB): domain Bacteria; phylum Verrucomicrobiota; class Verrucomicrobiia; order Chthoniobacterales; family SZAS-18; genus SZAS-18. The sequence continues at coordinate 30,821 of JBBQFQ010000061.1, read as the reverse complement.
CGGAGGACCGGTTCGTTGCGCTCGGACGCGAGGCCCTCACGCGGTCCGGCGTGTCCTTGAGCCAGTTTTCGGAATCCTACGTCGGCGCCGCCCTCGCAACCTGCCGCGGCAAGGTCCGATTACTGAACGAGCTCTCCGCCTACGGGGGGTTTTACTTCTCGGACGACTTCCCGTTGAACGCCGAGGCGGTCGCGAAGCACTTCACGGCGGAGAATGCCCCGCGCTTCCAGGCGGTGCGGGAATCGCTCACCGCACTGGCGAGCTTCGATGTCCCGTCGATTGAAACGGCGTTGAAGGCTCTCGCGGCCCAACTTGGCGTCAAGATCGTCGTCCTCCTGCACCCGCTTCGGCTGGCGACGACCGGCAGTCTGGCCGGGCCGAGCATGTATCATCTGCTCGAGGTGCTGGGGCGCGAAAAATCCCTCGATCGAATGGACCGGGCGATGCCGCGCTTTCCGACGGCCTGACCGTCGGGAAGCACGAGCGCACGCCCGCCTCCCTGCAGCCGCGGACGGGGGCCGCGGCGTCAGCCGAGGTGTTCGTACGCTGGGACGGTCAGGAACTCCTCGAACGTCTCCTGCAGCACGAGACGATCGAGCAGATCGGCGGCGGCGCCGAACTGGCCCTTCTCGCGGCCGCCCAGCTTCGCCAGTTCGTCATCCCGCAGGCTGGCGTAGAGTTCCTTGGTGATCGCGCGGCCATCGTCCAGCTTTGCGTCCCGGGTGACCCATTGCCAGAGCTGAGCGCGGGAGATTTCGGCGGTCGCCGCGTCCTCCATGAGATTGAAGATCGCGACGGCGCCGTTGCCGCGGTACCAGGCCTCGATGTATTGGAGTCCGACGCTGATGTTGTTGCGGAATCCAGCCTCCGTGACCTTGCCGCCCGGGATGGTGAGGTCGCTGATCTGATCTGCCTTCACGTCCACCTCGGAGCGCATCTTTTCCTTCTGGTTCGGCCGCTCGCCGAGCACCGCGTCGAAGCAGCCGGTCGCAAGTTGCACGAGATCCGGGTGCGCCACCCAGGTGCCATCGAAGCCGTCACCGGCTTCGCGTTTCTTGTCCGCTTCCACCTGGGCCATCGCGCGGGCGTTCACCTCCGCGTCTCGCCGGCTGGGGATGAACGCAGACATGCCTCCCATCGCGTGGGCACCACGGCGATGGCAGGTCTTCACCAGCAATTCGGTGTACGCCCGCATGAACGGCACCGTCATCGTGATCATGCTGCGGTCCGGCAGCGTGAGATCCGTCCGGAATGAAGTCTTCTTGATCGCGCTAAAAATGTAGTCCCAGCGCCCGGCGTTCAGGCCCGAGGAGTGATCGCGTAATTCGTACAGATATTCATCCATCTGATACGCCGCAGGAAGCGTCTCGATCAGGCAGGTGGCACGGATCGTCCCCCGGGGAATTCCCACGTAGTCCTGAGCAAAGTTGAAGACCTCGTTCCACAGCCGGGCCTCGAGGTAATGCTCCATCTTCGGGAGGTAAAAATACGGGCCGGACCCCCGGGCGAGCAGCTCCTTTGCGTTGTGGAAGAAATACAAACCGAAGTCGAAGAGACTGCCGCTCATCGGATCACCATTGAGGGTGGCATGTCGTTCGATCAGATGCCAGCCGCGCGGACGAACCAGAAGCACCGCCGTCTTTTCCTTCAGCCGATATTGTTTTCCCTCCGGTGAATCGAATTGAACGGTTCGGCGCACTCCGGCCATCAGGGTGACCTGGCCGTCGATGCAATTCGCCCACGTGGGCGAAAGGGAGTCCTCCAGATCCGCCATGAAGCAACGCGCTCCGGAATTGAGCGCATTGATCATCATCTTTGGCTCCGCCGGACCGGTGATCTCGACGCGCCGATCCTGCAGGTCATCGGGAGTCGGCGCGACCTTCCAATCCCCGGCGCGGACATCGGCAGTCTCCGGCCAGAAATCGAACTTCGCCCCTGCCGCATTGGCAGCAGCACGCTGACCGCGCGCCGCGAGGAGTTCCTTACGGCGCGCGTTGAAACGCGTCTGCAACTCGACGAGGAACGCCTGGGCTGCGGGCGTCAGCACCTGGTCGATGCCGGGCACAGTGGGATTCAGGATCGTGAGGGAATTGGACATAGGAAATGCAATACGAGTGTTACGGGAGCGCGGGCCAGACATCACCCCACGCGGGCGTTCCGAAGTTGCGGCATCGCCCGCGGCGACGCAAGCGGAAGCATTTCACGATGCGAATGTTTCCTTCCGTTCACCGGAAGGACGCGGCGTGGATCACCGCTGCGGTCTTAGTAATTGATCCGCATCGGCATCAAGACGTAAAGGAAGGAACCTTTGGTCTTGAGGACGCCTGGGCTCATCTCGTCGATCAGATCGAGAAACACTTCGTCGTCGACGAGGTTTCGCAGCGGCGCCATGACGAACTCGGGGTTGAACGCGATCGTCATGTCCTTCCCGCCGTATTTGATCGCGAGCGAATCCTTCGCCTCGCCGATTTCCGGGCTGTTGGCCTGGAGGTCGAGGTTGTTTTTCGTGAAGATGAGTTTGATGGAGTTCGATTTGTCGCTCGTGAGAAGGGCGACCCGCCGAACCGCGTCAAAGAAGCTCTCCCGCTCGAGCGAAACTCGTTCCTTGGCCTCACCCGGAATGACCTGACGGTAATTCGGATAGTTCCCTTCGATGAGTTTCGAGACGAGGAGAGTCTGATTCAGTTCGAACGAAATCTGGTTTTGCGCGACGCGGAGTTTGACGTCGCCGTCGTCCTTGAGGAGGCGCGACAATTCGTTGACCGCCTTGGTCGGAACGATGACGGAAATCTCCTCCTCAGGGCTGATTTCCATTTCGTGATCGACGAGCGCCAGGCGTCGTCCATCTGTCGCCACGATCGTGAGCTTCCCATCCTTGAACGCGAGGAGGACCCCGTTGAGGACGTAGCGGGTTTCCTCGGTGGAAATCGCGTAGGAAGTCTTTTTCAAGCCATCCTTCAGGATTGTCTGGGGAATCGTGAACTCGCGCGCCGTCTCAAGCTTCGGAAGCGGCGGGAACTCGTCCTGGGGAAGGCCGACGATTTTCGTGACATATTGCCCGCAACGGATCGTCGCGACGTTCTTCTCGGTCACTTCGACACTCACGTCGGCGACCGGAAGCTCCCGGGCGATGCTGAAGAGGCGCCGGGCGGGAAGCGTGGTGCCGCCGGTTTTTTCGACGGTTGCCTCAATGAATCCCTGGACGCCCACATCCAGGTCAGTGGCGGTGAGGCGAAGTCCGCCCTCGTCGGCCTTGATCAGGATGTTGGAAAGGATCGGCAACGTGGTGCGGGTGCTGACGACATTTTGCACCTGCTGCAGACCTTCGATGAATTTTTCGCGTTGGAGCGTGAATTTCATGATGCGGGAAAAGGGGGTGATGCCCTGCGGCGTTTCGCGCGTGCGATGCTGCCGCGGCAAGCCTGCATCAATCTCGCGCCGACACGGCAAGTCAAGCCCGACAGAGCCCCCGTGGACCGACCTGAGGGCAGAATGTGAACGCTCACTCCCGCTTGAGGATGGATGGAGGCTCGTGCAGGTCGGGGGATGAACTGGCTCGCCCACGTCTGGCTCTCCGCCCCGGAGCCCGAGCAACGCCTCGGCAACCTCCTCTCCGATCTGCTCCGGCCGCCGGAGCTGAATCGGCTCGCTCCGTCGTACCGCCGCGGGGTCGAGTGCCACCACTTCATTGACCAGTTCACGGATGGGCATCCCGTCGTGCGCCGCAGCGCCCAGCGTTTTTGGCGCTTCAACCGCCGCGCCGCGCCGATTCTCGTCGACCTGTTTTACGATCATATCCTCGCCTCGGGCTGGCCGGATTTCGAGCCCGAGCCGCTGGCGGACTTCACCCGAACGTTTTATTCGGAGTACCGGACCCGGCGCCTCGAGATCCCGGAGTCCGCGCGACCCCTTCTTGATCGCATCGCGAACGAAGACTGGTTTGGAGCGTATGCCTCGCTGGACGCGATTCGGCTGACCCTGAATCGGATGGAGGCCCGCCTGCGTTTTCGGCTGCCGCTCGTCGGTGCGATCGATGTGTTTGAGGAGGAAGCATCCGCCTTGCGCGGCGACTTCGAGGAATTTCTGCCCGAGCTCCGCCGGGCGTTGGCGGCCAGGCTTACTCCCGGGTCAATCTTGCCATTGGAGGCAGGGGAAAACTCTTCAGTTTGAGGCGCCCGATGATTTCACCCACCACGCCCTCGATCGTGAGCCGGGAACTGTCGATCACCTGGGCATCTTCCGCGATCATCAGCGGGGAGGCCCGGCGGGTGGAATCGATGCGGTCGCGGGCGGTGATGGAATCCCCTTCGCCCTGGGCGGCGCGCCGCTGCGCGCGGACTTCCGGTGAAGCGTCGATGTAAAATTTGTACCGGGTCTGGGGGAAGACAGTGGAACCGATGTCCCGCCCTTCCATCACGACGTCACAATCTTCCGCGTAGGCCCGCTGGAGGGCGACGAGGATTTCGCGTACGCGGGGGATGGTGGAGACGGCCGAAACTTGATTATTGATCTGCGCGTCGCGCAGATACGGTTCGGGATCATCGCCGTCGAGCTTGATCGTGGACTGCCGCCGCTCGTCGAGTCCGCACTCGATCCGGGTCGCTTCGAGCGTCCGGACCACTCCGGACTCTTCCGCCGGATCCACGCCGCGGCGAAGGACGTGCCAGGTGGCGGCACGATACATCGCGCCCGTGTTCACATACGCGAAACCAAAGGACCACGCGAGCGCGCGAGCCACGCTGCTCTTTCCCGAGGCAGCGGGGCCATCGATGGCGATAACGATGTGTGACATTGGGGGGAGCGGGACGGAACGCGGATGAGCCCTCAGGCCGGCGGAGCGGTCGAGATCACCGGTATCGTGCCCCCACGTTCCGCCGAGAGCTCGAGCACCTCCGCGAGCGTTTCCTCGAAACCGGGGTAGGACGTGCGGATGCAGTCGGTGTCCTCGATCACCGTCTCGCCGGAGGCGAAGAGGCCGGCGATGGTGAAGGCCATGGCGATGCGATGATCGCCGAAGCTTGCCACGGTCGCTCCGCGCAGAGGCTGGCCGCCGGTGATGATCAGCCCGTCGGGGCGCTCCTCGACCGGCACACCCATGGCTCGAAGATTTGTGGCGAGCGCCGCGAGCCGGTCGGTCTCCTTCACCCGAAGTTCCGCTGCGTCCCGGATGACCGTTTCGCCTACCGCCAGGGCCCCGAGTACGGCGATGATGGGGATCTCGTCGATGACGTTGGGAATCTCGGCCCCCTCGACGATCGTGCCCCGCAGCGTGTCGCCCGTAATCTCCACGGACCCGATGCGCTCGACCTGCTCGATATTCTCGATGACCTCGCGGACGCGAGCGCCCATCCGCAGGAGGACGCTCAGGATCCCGGTCCGGGTATCATTCAAGCCCACGTCCTTGACGAGAAGATGGGCGCCGGGTTGGGCGGCCGCGGCGGCCATCCAGAACGCCGCGCCGGAGATATCCCCTGGGATCAGGAAATCGCGGGATTCCGGCATTGCGCCGCCTGTGATCGTCAGCCGGGTTTCCCGTGGTTCGCGCGCTTCGTCGCTCCCTCTCTCCAAGGGGACAAGATAATAGTCAAGGAGCCGCTCGGTGTGGTCGCGACTGCGGGAGGTTTCGATGACCGTGGTGCGACCTTCCGCGAAGAGGCCGGCGAGCAGCACACAGCTCTTCACCTGGGCGCTCGCGACGGGCAGCCGATAGTCCACGGAGTGCAGAGGGCGCCCTTCGATTTGGATTGGAGGAAAGCCTGCTTCCCCCTGGCCGGAAAGGCTGCCACCCATCAATTTGAGCGGCTCGATCACGCGGCGCATGGGCCGCTTTGAGAGCGAAACATCCCCCGTGAGCGTGCTCGAGAACGGCTGTCCCGCGAGGACCCCGGCCAGCAAACGCATCGTCGTGCCCGAGTTCCCGCAATCGATCGCCCCATCCGGTGCGGTGAGCTTTCGCCGCACGCCGTGCACGATCAAGGTGGTCGCCTCCGGCTGATCGATGCGAACGCCCAGCGCTCGCATCGCGCTAACGGTCGCAAGACAATCTTCGCCGGGCAGGAATCCTCGCAGGACGCAGACTCCATTGCTGAGCGAAGCGAGCATCACCGCGCGGTGGGAAATGCTCTTGTCCCCCGGAACGCGAATCTCCGCGGTAATGCGGGGGGACCTGCGGACGCGGAGTACAGCCATGGCGCGCGGAGGTTGATGGACGACTGCCGAAAACTCAACCGGAATACCGCAGTCCCGGCGCGGGGAAGATTCCGCGGCGGCGCGGATTTCCGGGCGAGTGAGTTGACCCATCGGTCGGAGAAGAGGTGGCTGCAGGCCGTGGAGGTTGCATCAACGCAGGATGTTATGCGGTTAAGCAGACGCTCGCGCGACTCCCACTCAGCCCGGAATTCGCTTTCGGGCGTCGCGGGCAAGCTCCAGATATTCACCTAATTCGGCCTCGCGTCCCGGCTTGAGCAGTTCCTGCAGACGCCCGGTTTCGAAGGCCAGCGAGGACAGGGCGGCGCGCACCTCGTCGCGATTAGCCATGAGAATGCCCGTCCAGAGGACAGCGTCGCTAGACGCGAGCCGCGACGTGTCGCGCAAACCCGGCCCCGCAAATTCCAGGGCGTTCGGTCGGTCCCGCTCGATGGCGTGCAACAACAAGGCAGCCGTCGCGTGCGCAAGATGGCTCGTGCGGGCCACGATCGCATCGTGCTCCTCCGCTCCGATCCGCGAGGGCCGGCAGCCGAGCGCTCCCCAGAATCGTTCGACGGCCGTCGTTCTCGCGGCGTCTGGGGAAGGCACGACGAAACAGCGCGCGTCCTCAAATAAATCCGCCCGGGCCGCGCCGAATCCACTGCGCTCCGATCCCGCGATGGGGTGCGCGCCGACAAATCGATCGCCCAACAGCGGCCGGAGTTCCCGTTCAAGTGGCGCCTTGACGCTTCCCACATCGGTCACCGTGGCCTCGGGCGCGAGATGCGGGACGAGTTCCCCCGAGACTGGGAGCATGGCTCCCACGGGGACGCACAAAACGAAGAGGTCGGCCCGACGCGCGAGGGCCACGAGCGATTCCTCCGTCGCAAATCCAGCCATCCGGGCCGCGAGAAGTTCATCGGCTTGGGCCGACCAGACGACAACGGATGCGGTGCCCGCGCGCTGCAAGGCGAGCGCCACCGAGCCGCCGATCAAGCCTGGCCCGAGGACGGCGACGCGACGAAAAGGAAGCGAACCGACCCCGCCCGCGATCACGGAACCAGGAACATCTGGCCGGTCGCAGGATCCTTCACCTGCTCGCCGGGCGCGAAACCGCGAACGTCGATCAGGCCGGAACTGCCCGGGAGAGTCACGAATCCAGGTTTCCCGGAGACCGGCTTCGCGTACTTGATTTCACCGGTGCTCTGCGTCGGCGGCGGAGTCACGCTCGGGGTATAAACGGAGGGCGTCGGCGAAATCGTGGGTGTGGGAGCCAGCTTCGGAACGATCTCCTGGATCGGCGGCGCGGGGCGCGTCGGCGTGTTCGAGCACGCTGTGATGGCGACCGCGGCAAAAGCGGCCGCGACAGGAAGAATGAGGAGACGTGACATAGCGGTGAATGTGTAGCGTTGGCCGGAGGAACTCACGGAACAAGGAAAATCTTGCCGGTGTAGGGGCACTTGACCTGCTCGCCGGGCGAGAACCCGCGGGTGTCCACGTAGCCCGCTGAAGGGGCGAAGGGGCTGGTGACGAAGCCAGGCTTGCCTGAGACCGGCGTTCCACTGGGTAGGTCCCGCGGCGGCGCGGGTGGCGGAGTGACGCGGGGAGCGGTCTGCTCGCGGCGGGAAGGTGGCGGCGCGGTCCGGGCGGGAGGTGCATCCGACGCGATCTCCTGGCCGGGCTCCACGTAAGAATACGGCGGTGCCACCTGGCCCTGATAGACGGGTGCCGGGGTTGGCCGCGCGTACCTCCCCTCGTTGAACCGAGGTGGAGGGTCTTCGTAGAGGGGCGTCTGGCAGGCGGAAAGCGCAAGGCTGGCAATGACCGCGGGGCCGGCAAGGAAGGGAAGGCGCATGGAAGAGAGTCGGACAAGCGGCGCGAAGGTCCTTCGCGCCCCTCGAAACAAAGCCGCGCGTTCCCTCCCTCACAACCGGCAATTTGTGCGGTATTCAGTCCGGACCGGCGCGGTAGGAATCGATCTTGACCCACCCCGTGCTCCCGCTACGATTTTCTGGTCCGACCATTCGGGCTGTGGCTCAGGTTGATCGGGTGCTTCGTTCGGGACGGAGCCGTTCCCGGTTCGAACACCCGCAGTTCGCGCGGTTCGCTCCCCCCGAATCCACGGCCCCTCGCTGAATATTTCCTGTGCCGCCCGGACGCGACCCGAATCAGACATTCGTCACCGATGACGCCGGCGCGCCGAAACGCGGATTGCTGGTTCCCCTGCTTATCGTCGGACTCCTGATCGTAGGGGCCGGGCTCCTGATCGCCTGGGGCCTGAACAGCTTTTTTCCGAAGCTCATTCCCAAACCCGGCTCGACCATGGCGAAGGTTGAGCCTCCGCAGGCGGGCGCCGGATCCGCCCAGACGCCCGCGACCGGTGCGACGGCGAGCCCTTCCCCCACCGGCGTCGAGTTCGGTGGCGCGGCGCGGCCATCCGGGACCACCGCCCCGCCTCCGGAGACGCCGGCGGTGGTCGCGGCACCGTTTCCCGCGGTGCCTCCCGTCGAGGCGCCACCGACGCCAACACCCGCCGTGATCGCAGCGGCACCCGCGACGCCGCGCCCGACCAAGGTTGCGTCACCGCCTGATTCCGGGCCTCCCGTCGAGGTTTTCCAGCGGGCGGTCCCGCCAGAGGGCGGAAATCCGCCCGTCCCAAGCCGTGCGCCCACTCAGATGGCGAAGCTCGATTCGACGCCGGTGGCCGCGCCGACTGCCCCGCGCGTCACGGAAGCACCCCGCACTGAGGTCCCCGAAGCGGGTGGTTCGATCGATCTGGATCCGAGCAACCCGGAGAACGCGATCATCAAGGAAGAGGTGCTGAAGCGGATCGACGTGATGCCGGACATCACGCCTGAAAATCGCGACAAGCTCTATTTGCGGGTTGAGCGGACGCCCGGGATGGGGCGCATCGCGACCGTCTTCTTCGACCCCGGTGACACGCGGCTTCGCGGTCCGGACGTGCAGCGCCTGCGTGAGGACCTCGACCGCGGGCCCGCGCGGAAGCTTCTGGATGATCCCACCGTCGTCTTCGTCGTGCTGGGTTACGCGGACAAGACCGGCGGACCGGAAGTGAACAAGCGCGTCTCGCAGGAGCGCGCGAACGCAGCGGTGGGCGCGTTGCGCACTCAGCTCAAGCTCTCGAACGCTATGCACGCCGTCGCGATGGGAAGTTCGACGATGTTCGGCACGGGACGGGAGCAATACGACAAAAATCGCGTGGTCGAGATCTGGGCGGTGCTTCCGTAATCGGCGCCCGGCTCTTCTATTGCGCTTGAGGCGCTGGCGCATCCTGCGCTAGCCTGCCCCGCCATGAGCGGTCTTGCCTCCGAATCTCCCGCCCCCGCGCTTCCGGTCGAACCGCCCGAGTCGCCGAAGATTTTCGTCGTCGCCGGCATCCCGGCCCAGCAGTTTGCCCTCCGACCCGGCGCCCTCCTGATGGGGCGGCTCGCCGAGGCGGACTTCCAGCTCGATCATCCGGAGGTTTCGCGGTACCACTGCAAGGTTCACTGGGACGGTGTAAACGCCCAGCTGGAGGATTTGGGCAGCCGCCGCGGGACGAAGGTGAACGGCGCGGCGCTCCCCAAAGGCGCGATGGCCACCCTCCGCTCGGGGGACAAGATCGAAATCGGCCCGGTCATCCTGCAGTTCTCGCCGTCCGCCCCCCCTCCGCCTTCCCTCGGAACTTCCTCCGCTGCGGCTGGAGCCCTTGCCGCGTCGGCCGCCTCGGCCGTGCCGCCGTCCACCGGGCCCTCGTCCCGCGCGATCATGGCTGGCAGGGAGGTCTCCGTCATTCCGCTCGGGGGCAAGGTGACGTTCGGCCGGGCGAACGATAGCGAGGTCATGCTGAATGATGCGGGGGTTTCACGGCAGCACGCCTGCGTCGAACCGGTCCCAAACGGCTACCTCGTCACGGATCTGCGCAGCCGCGGAGGCTCGTTCGTGAACGGGCACCGCTTCGAGAGACACGAGCTGGTGATTGGTGATCAGCTCCAGGTTGGTCCGTTCTTCTTCCGATTCGATGGCACCCAGCTCATCCGCACCCGCGGCGGCGCGGGTATCACCATCGAAGGCCAGCAAATTACGAAGGTCGTCCAGAAGAAGACGGGCCCGCTGACCATCCTTGACAAGGTTTCGCTGCGCATCGATCGCGGGCAGTTCGTCTGCATCCTCGGCCCGTCCGGTTCCGGCAAATCCACCCTGCTGGATGCGATTACTGGCCTCCGCCCCGGAACCGGTGGAACCGTCCTCTACGACGGGATGGACCTCGTGCAGGAATACGAGCAACTCCGTTCGATGCTGGGCTACGTCCCCCAGGACGACATCGTGCATCCCGAACTTACCGTCCGGAACGCTCTGCTCTACAGCGCCAAGCTCCGGCTGCCGGCCGGAACGCCAGTCCAGGAAATCGAAAAACTTGTCGACCAGACCATTCTGCAGCTCGGTCTGCGGGAACGCACGGACACCTGCATCCGCGAACTTTCCGGCGGTCAGCGCAAGCGCGTCAGCGTCGGAGTAGAGCTTCTGGGGCGTCCGAGCGTGCTCTTTCTCGATGAGCCCACGAGCGGTCTCGATCCGGCTGCGGAGTTCAAGATGATGGAACTGCTGCGGCACCTCGCGGACGGCGGCTGCACCGTCGTGTGCACGACCCATCTGATGGAGAACGTGTACCTTGCGGACAAGCTCTTCGTCATCGCCAAGGGGAAACTCGTCTTTTCCGGCGGACCCCAGGAGGCCCGCGATCACTTCGGCGTCCAAAAACTCACGGCGCTTTACGACCGCCTGGAGGAGCGGCCGGCGGCGGAGTGGGAGCGTGATTTCAAGCGTCTCGATGCCAGCCGGGCCCTCGAGACGGTGCCGGCTCCATTCGGGGTCTCGAGCACGATCACCTCTTCGATAGCTCCTCCCCCGCCGGGCAAGCCTGCGGCAGCCCTCCCGATCCTCCTCAAGCGGCAGTGGGCTATCCTGACTTCGGACCCGAAGAACTTTCTCATCCTTTTTGGCCAGCCGCTTTTGATCGGCGGACTCGTGGCCTGGGTGACGAACGAGACCTCGCTCGGGCTGTTCTTTGCGTACCTGAGCGCGCTCTGGTTCGGCTGCAGCAACTCCGCCCAGGAAATCGTGAAGGAAATCGCGATCTACCGGCGGGAGCGAATGGTCGGCCTCGGGCAGAATTCCTACCTGCTCTCGAAGTTCATCCTCGTCGGATCGCTCACCGCGCTCCAGTCGCTCATCCTCTACGTCGTGCTGCAGGTCGGCCACTACGCTTTCCATGATCTGCAGCCGAACGACGCGAAGGGACACGAGCTCTTGATGGGCCTGCCCGCCTGGCAGGGCGCCGCTCTGGTCGGCATTTCACTTGCGGCCGTGGGCGTCGGTCTCGCGATCTCCGCGCTGAGCAAGACCGCGATGCAGGCCGTCATGGTCGTTCCGCTCGCGCTCATCCCCCAAATCCTGTTCAGCGGGCTCGTGGTCAAGGCGAGCGAAATGAAGGCCTCCGCCTACGCGGTCACCCAAATCGTGCCCAGCTACGCCGCCCAGACGCTGATGGATCTGAGTTGCTTCCACGGGCAGAAGATCACCCCGGATTTGACGAAAAAGAATTACCCCGGCTACGAGCACGTCAGCTTCCTGCACAAACGCCAGACGGGCTCGCGCTTGAAGACCAATGAGACGTTTGAAGCTGGTGCCCGGGGCTGGATTGCGGGCGCGAAGCTTTTCATCTGGACCGCCCTCGGGTACGCGGTGGCTTGGTTCGGACTGCGTTCCCGGGAACGCGGCTAACGGGCCACCTGCTCAGGCGGAGGCCGGTGCCGGAATCACGCGATCAAGTAGCTTAGCGCTCGAGAGCACGCCCGGCAGGCCCGCGCCGGGGTGGGTGCCGGCCCCGGCGAAGTAGAGACCTCGGACGTCCTCGCTGACGTTGTGCGGACGGAACCACGCGCTCTGCGTCAGGATTGGCTCGAACTGGAAGGCGCTGCCTGCGTAGGCATCGAGATCGCGCTCGAAATCGAGCGGCGTCATGATCCGCTTCGTGATGAGGTGCTTCCGAAGATCCGGACAGAGCGACGGAATCTCGAGCGACTCGAGGATGGCGTCGGCGTACCTTTCCTTGATGTCGTCCCAGTTCTGTCCGCCCTGCAGATTCGGCACCGGCGAGAGCACATAAAAGCATTCACAACCGGGCGGCGCCAGGTTCGGATCGGTGCGGGTGGGCGCGTGCAAATAGAGCGAGAAGTCCTCGGCCAGGTGCTTCCGGCTGAAGATATCGTGGAGCAGTTCTTTGTATCGCGGCCCCAGCACGATCGTGTGATGCGCGAGATTCTCGTACGTGCGGTTTGTGCCGAAATAGAGGACGAAAAGCCCCATCGAGTAGCGCATGCGCTCGAGTTTGCGGTCGGTCCACTTTTTCCGGGAGGCCGCCGGCACCTGTTTCCGATACGTGTTTGCGACGTCGCCATTCGAGACCACGACCGGCGCCGGAAAAAGTTTTCCATCGGTCGTGCGCACGCCTGTCGCCGCTCCGTTCGCGACCGTGATCTCCTCCACCCGCGTCTTGAGATGGAGCCGCCCGCCCAGCGTGGTGAAGACCTCCAGCAGCGCCCGCACGATCGCCCCGGTCCCGCCGATCGCCGAATGGACGCCCCACTTCTTTTCGAGGTAGTGGATCATCGAGTAAATCGAGGAACTCTGGAACGGATTCCCGCCGATGAGCAGCGGATGAAAACTGAAGACCTGCCGCAGCGCCGGGTCCTTGATGAACGTGCTCGTGAGCTTGTAGACGTTCTGATCAGAGCGGAGCTTCGCGAGATCCGGCGCGATCTTCAGCATATCCCAGAGGGACGTGAACGGCTGATCGGCAAGATCCGTAAACGCCCGGTCGAAGATCGCGTGCGATCGCTCAACGAAGCGGTGGTAGCCCGGCACGTCGTCTGGATTGAAGCGCCGGATTTCGGCTACGATCTGCTCCGTGTTCCCGGTGTAGTTGAAGACGCGGCCGTCGTGGAACTGAATCCGGTAATACGGAGCGCATTCGACGATCTTCACGTGATCCTCCGTCCGCTCTCCGGCGAGGGCGAAGAGCTCATCGATCAGAAATGGCGCCGTGATGATGGTTGGCCCCGCATCAAAGGTGAAACCGTCCTGCTCGTAGACGTACGCGCGACCGCCGGGTTTGTCGCGCATCTCGAGGAGATCGACGTCGTATCCGCGCGCCTGCAACCGGATGGCCGCGCCGATCCCGCCGAAGCCGCTTCCGATCACGACCGCTCGCGTTCGATCGGAGCGTGGGGGCGGGGTGGGTGAGGCGACGGGAATGGCAGTGACGTTCATGGTTGATACAAATTTTGGAACGAGGTTTGGAAGATAGCGCGGGACGGCCCGAACGCACCCCGCCCGGGAAAGTTCGACGTTCCAGGTTCGACGGGCGGCGTCCGCTGATCAACAATCTGGCATGCCCTCCCCGGACTACCTCACGATGCACCGCCGTTCCCTCGCTGATCCCGCGGATTTTTGGAGGGAGGAAGCGGCGCGGTTGCACTGGGAAACGGCGCCTCCGACCGTCTGCGATTACGCAAATCCGCCCTTCGTCCGCTGGTTCGCCGGCGGGCGCACGAACATGTGTTTCAACGCGCTGGACCGGCACCTGCCCGAACGCGCCGATCAGCCCGCCTTGATCGCGATCTCCACCGAGACCGACCAGACGATTTCGCTTTCGTACCGCGAACTGCACGACCGGGTAAACGCGCTGGCCGCGGTCCTTCAGGATCACGGCGTCGGGCTGGGCGACCGCGTGCTGATTTATCTCCCAAACATCGCCGAGGGACCCATCGCCATGCTGGCGTGCGTGCGCATCGGCGCGATCCACTCGGTCGTTTTTGGCGGGTTCGCGGCGCCGAGCCTCGCCATTCGCATTGACGACTGTCAGCCAAAGGTGGTGATCTCTTGTGACGCCGGCATGCGCGGTGGGAAGGTGATCGCCTACCAGCCCTTGCTGAATGAGGCGCTCCGCCTCGCGGCGTCCAAGCCTCTCGCCGTGCTCCTGCACTCGCGCGGACTGGTCCCGCTCGAACTCCTCCCCGGCCGCGATTTTGATCTGGATGGGGAGCTCACGCGCTGCGCCGGTCGGACCGTTCCCGTCGTGTGGGTGGATTCGACGCACCCGAGCTACATCCTGTACACGAGCGGCACGACGGGGAAGCCCAAGGGGATCGTGCGCGATACCGGCGGCTGGTCGGTCGCATTGCTGCACACGATGGCGACGATTTTCACCGGCGCGCCGGGTGAGGCGTTTTTCTGCACGTCGGACATCGGTTGGCAGGTCGGTCATTCCTATGGCGTTTACGGGACGCTCATGCAGGGCATGACGAGCATTCTCTACGAGGGGACACCCGTGCGGCCGGATCCGGGCATCTGGTGGAAGATCGTCGAACAATACCGTCCCACGCTCCTCTTTACCTCGCCCACGGCGATCCGCGTACTCCGGCGGCAGGACCAGGCCTTTCTCCATCAGTACGATACGTCCTCCTTGCGCTACCTTTATCTCGCGGGTGAGCCGCTGGACGAACCAACGAGCGAGTGGATCGAATCCGCGCTCGGCGTCCCGGTGGTGGACAATTACTGGCAGACCGAAAGCGGCTGGCCCATTCTCTCCGGCTTCCCGGGTTGTGGTTCGCTCGAGCGGAAGCTCGGGTCGCCGGGACGGGCGTCCGCGGGGTACTCCCTCACCCTCCTCAACCCCGAGCGCGGCGAGCACGGTGAAACGAAGGGCATTCTCGCGATCCATCCGCCGCTTCCGCCGGGCTGTTTCCCGACCCTCTGGGGCGACGACGAGCGCTTCGTTTCCACCTATTTCGCGGAGCGCGATGGGGAGGGTCGGCTCGTCTACAACACCTTCGATTGGGCGACGATGGACGACGCCGGGTTCGTCACGATCCTCGGACGCGCGGACGACATCATCAACGTGGCCGGGCATCGCCTCGGGACGCGGGAAATCGAGGAAGCGATGTCGGCGCACCCCGCCGTCGCCGAGTGCGCGGTGGTCGGCGTGCAGGATGAAGTGAAGGGCCAGGCCGTCGTCGCCTGCGTCGTCATCAAGACCGACCATCTACCCGCGGACGAAACCGCCCGCCTCGCCCTCGTGACAGCGCTCCAGCGCGAGGTCGACCTCCGAGTTGGAGCGATCGCCCGGCCGCGCGAAATTCACATCCTCGCGGGCCTCCCTAAAACGCGGTCCGGCAAAATCCTGCGCCGGGGCATCCGCGCGCTCGCCGAAGGACGTGATCCCGGCGACCTGTCGACGCTGGAAGACGCCGGTGTGCTGGCGCAGGTTCGCGATGCGGTCACGCAACATTGAAGCAACCGCGCGCCGGCGTCGCGAAAGCCCGCGCACATTTAGTTTGCGGTAGATGAACGGTCAACTATCTTGAGTCCATGGGAAGAACCTCTGACGCCAAGGAACGCCTGATGGCGGCGGCGCTGGATCTGATTTGGGAGGAGAGCTACGGCGGGGTGACCATCGATGACATCTGCCGGCGGGCGGAGGTGAAGAAGGGGAGCTTTTACTATTTTTTTCAGTCAAAAGCGGAACTAGCGCTCGCCGCCCTTGAAAGGGTCTGGCTGGAAAAATGGAAACCGGTGATGGATCGTCAGTTTTCGCCCTCGATCCCGCCTCTGGAGCGAATTGAGGGGTACCTCGTCTTCATTTACGAGACGCAGGAACGCCTGAAGCGCGAGTTGGGAAAGGTCTTGGGGTGTCCGGTGTTTTCCGTGGGCTCCGAGGTCAGCTGCCAGGAGGAAGCGGCAAAAATCAGCGGAAAGCTGCGCGAGATCCTCGCGCGCAAGCGGCGCTACTACGAATCCGCCATCCGCGACGCGGTGGCCGAGGGCTGCATCGCTCCTTGTGACGTTGGCGACACCGCTCAGGCGTTCGCCGGATTCATCGAGGGCAGCGTTTGCCAAGCCCGCATTCTCAACGATCCGTCCGTTCTCCGGTCGTTGCCCGAGATGGCGCTCCGTCTCCTCCGCGCACGCGACGCCGCTCCGGTTTAGCCGCCGCTTACCGGTCCTTTGCGCCCTTCGACGGGTTTCCATTCGTCGATCCATATATAAACAGTCAACTATAAGTCACCAGCTAACCAACAAAACGCATGTCCACTCCTTCCCATTCGATCTCTAGCCAAACCCGGATCGCTCTTGTGACCGGCGGTAACAAGGGGATCGGCCTCGAGACCGTCCGTCAGCTCGCCCGCGAGGGCGTCACGGTGCTTCTCGGTTCGCGCGATGTGGCTCGCGGGGCCGCCGCCGCTCAGAGCCTTGCGGCGGAAAAACTCGATGTCCATGCGCTCGCGATCGATGTGACGAGCGCGGCGTCGATTGATGCAGCGGCGGCCGAGGTCGAACGTCGCTTTGGCCGGCTCGACATTTTGATCAACAACGCCGGGATCCTGATCGACGACCACGCGAAGAAACCGAGCGAGCAAACGCTCGCGGCCTGGCGCGAGACGTTCGAAACGAACCTGTTTGGTCTCATCGCGGTGACGCAGGCTTTTCTGCCCCTGCTGCGGAAAAGTCCCGCCGGCCGCGTGGTAAATTTGTCGAGTATTCTCGGCTCGATCGCGACGCATGCGGATCCCACTTCGCCGATCTACGACTTCAAGCTGCCGGCTTACAATGTCTCAAAGAGCGCCGTCAATGCGTGGACGGTGCAACTCGCCTACGAGCTGCGCGGCACGCCGATCAAGGTGAACGCCGTGCACCCCGGGTGGGTGAAGACCGAACTCGGGGGTGAAGGCGCTCCCATGGAGATCACCGAGGGCGCGAAGTCCGGCGTTTCCCTTGCGCTCCTCCCTGCCGACGGACCGAGTGGCACCTATTCGCACCTCGGCCAGACCCTTCCCTGGTAATCGGGCTGGCAACTTCCGCCTCCACTCCCACCGCTTTATGCCCAACCTACTCGAACCTGTAAAAATCGGCGCCTTCTCGCTGCCCAACCGCATCGTGATGGCACCGCTCACCCGCTGCCGCGCCAGCGACGGCCGGGTGCCCAATGCGCTGATGGCGGAATACTACACCCAGCGCGCCTCCGCCGGCCTGATCCTCAGCGAGGCGACCTCCGTCGACTCCCTGGGAGCCGGCTATCCCGACACTCCCGGCATCTGGTCGCGGGAGCAGGTGGCCGGCTGGAAGAACGTGACCGCATCTGTCCACGCCCACGGTGGCAGGATCCTGCTGCAACTCTGGCATGTCGGCCGCATCTCCCATCCGCAGTACTTGAACGGCGCCCTGCCCGTCGCTCCCAGCGCGATCGCAGCCACCGGTCACGTCAGCCTGCTCCGGCCAAAGCAGCCGTTTCCCACTCCCCGCGCGCTGGAGCGGAGCGAGATCCCCGGAATCATCGAAACCTATCGCCTGGGCGCGGCCAACGCGCTGGAGGCCGGATTCGACGGCGTGGAGATCCACGGGGCGAACGGCTACCTGCTCGATCAATTCCTCCAGGACGGATCCAATCAGCGGACCGACGACTACGGCGGCCCGATCGAGAACCGCGCCCGCCTTCATCTCGAAGTGACCGATGCGTGCGTGGGGGTCTGGGGCGCGGATCGGGTGGGCATGCATCTCGCCCCCCGCGGCGATGCGCATGGCATGGGCGACAGCCACCTGAGCGCCACGTTCGGCTACCTCGCGAGCGAGCTCGGAAAGCGGAAGCTCGCGTTCATTTGCGCGCGGGAATCACTGGAGTCCCCCCGCCTCGGTCCGGCGTTGAAGCTGGCCTTTGGCGGCGCGTTCATCGCGAACGAAGGGTTCACGCGGGACACGGGCCAGGCGGCGCTCGACGCGGGCGAAGCCGACGCGATCGCCTTCGGGAAGCTCTTCATCTCGAATCCCGATCTCCCCGCGCGCTTCGCCCGGGAGTCCGAGTTGAACGCGTGGGACATGCCAACCTTCTATGCGCCCGGCTCGGGGGGCTACACGGACTATCCGGCCCTCGCGGCCTGAGTTCGGTCTCCGAGGGGAAAAGCCGTTGCTTGGACCGGGTTCAGCAGTCCCGTAACGGCTCTCATCGCTCCACCATCTCCTTCCTCTGCTCATGAATTCCGCCGCCGCCATCGAACACCGCCGAGCCATCAAGCACTTTGATCCCACCCACGTCATGCCGGAGATGGATGTCGCTCGCCTCATCGAGCTCGCCAAGCTCGCGCCCTCGTCCTTCAACATGCAGAATTATCGCTTCGTGCTCGTGCGCGATCCAAAGCTCCGGCAGGAGATCCGCGCGGTGGCGTGGGATCAGGCCCAGGTGACGGATGCGTCGCTGCTCGTCGTGATGTGCGCCGATCTCACCGCTCACGAGAATCCCGCGCGCTATTGGGCGCACGCCCCGAAGGCCGTGCAGGACATCCTCGTCCCGGCGACCACGCCATTCTACGCGGGGAAGCCGCAGCTCATTCGCGACGAAGCCATGCGCTCCACCGGGTTGGCCGGCATGACGCTGATGCTGGCCGCCGTCGAGCTGGGCTATGAGTCCTGTCCGATGGTCGGGTTTGATCCAGACGCGGTTTCGAAACTCATCCATCTCCCCGCCACGTGCGCGATCAGCTACCTGATCGCCATCGGCAAGACCACCGCGGCGCCCTGGCCGCGCGGAGACCGGCTGCCCGATTCCGAGGTGGTCTTTACCGATCGTTTCCCAGCGTAGTCATCCGCCGTCGGAGGTCGGGGCGCCAGGCCCTTCGAAATCGGCGCCTGCCGGATTGAATACTTCCGGGCGTCGAGCCATCCTCCCCAATGGCGAATGTCCCAACCCCCGAATTCTCGGCTCGGGCACGGGACGAACAATTGCTCGCATTTTGCGTCGCGCAGCAGGGCCGGATCGAGCGCGAGGCGTGGCTCGCGAAGAAGGAACCAATCTACGCGGCCGCCGCGCGCTTCCTCGCGGAGATGGACTGGTACGGCGACCGCGCCACCTTGCTTGAGATCGCGGAATCGATGGCCCCAGCGGCTGGGGGGTTACTCTCCGAAATCGTCAAGCGCACGGAGTTTGATTGCGCGCGTTTCGCCCACCTTCTCCCGCACTACCTTTCCCACCGGTGAAGGACGAATCCTTTCCCGAACTCCGGGCGGCGCTCGTGAGTCTGCTCGATCGCATTGACGCGGAAGTCCGTTCGGGGGGCTACGACGGCCCGCCGATCCAGGCGCTGCTGGCGGGAGGGATGGCGGTGAATTTTTATTGCGGCACCCGTTATACCGCGGACGTCGATGCCGCGTTTTCGCAACGACTACTGCTGCCGTGGCGCGAACTCACCGTGGACTATGTGAGAGCGGACGGGTCGAAATCGTTCATCTACATCGATCCGACGTATTCCCCCGCGTTGTCCTTGCTTCACGAGGACTATGAGGACGACGTGGTGGAGTGGCCCGGCATTGGAAACGAACGACGAACTGTCCAGCTTCGCGTGCTCGCACCCGTGGATCTCGCGGTGTCGAAGCTCGGCCGATTTACCTCCCGCGACGCCGAAGATATCCTCGCATTGGCGGGGAAGGGATTGTTTACCTGCGAGCAATTCCGACGTCGGGCAGAGGAGGCGTTAGCGGGCTACATCGGCAATGCGAGGCCCGTTCGGCAGAGTATTGACCTGGTCTGCGCGGACATCGGCCCCTGAGCCCGGGCGTTTCGCGAAGCGTGGGGAGTAAAGCGCCCGGCTACCCGCGCGTTCGCTCGAGCAGAACCATCATGAGTGACCCGAGCATGATGCGCTCTTCGAGGGCGTCGTCGAGGGGAGCGAGCGCGTCAATGTGGAAACCGGATTCGAGCATCGTGCGCTTCTTGGTCAGGCGCGCGAGCGGGGTTCCGTCGGCCCGGGTGGCGAGATACTTCGGGTTGAAGAGGTAGCCAGAGAACATCCCGACGACGGGAATGTCCGTGAACAACGCGTCAAGCACGCGCACCATCACGCTTTCCTCCTGAACGCTGAGTTCCGCCACGTCCGAGCCGGGCGGAAAGAGGTCGTAGTGCGCCCGAAAAAGGGAACGCGCGCCGCGGCGGCCGACCTTCCCGAGTTCCGTGCCGGCGGCGTCGGCGAGCGTGAACCGGGCATTGAAGTCCAGAAAGCGGTCCGCATTGATCGTGTAGCGGAGCTGCGTCTGCTCCTCATCCGCGAAGACGTTCACGGAGTCTTTCAGTTTGAAGAGCTTCTGCTTCACATAGGCGATCAACTTCCCCTCGGCATCGCGGACGTAAATTTGCGGCGCGAGCGCCATGATTTTGAAGCGGAGGTCGAGTGGAAAACGCATGATGGCGATGCTTGAGGAAGTGGGAGGCGCTGACAAGCATCATAAAGATGGGAGTGACGCTTTCGGGGAAGACCCGAGCGGGTCTTCCGCCCGCGACGTTTCCGCTTGGCGGCCGCGCCGCCTGCTCACTCCTTCCGCGCCGTTCGCGGCTCGTACTTCTCCACCGCGAGCCAGTGCTGCTGGTGGACCTTGTTGAAGGGGAGCGCGATCGAGGTTTTGACGTGGGCGCGGGTCAGGCGGAGCAGGCGGTCACCGCGCGTGGGTGGAAGTTCGTAGGTGAGCTCGAATTCGGTGACCCGCGCGAGGATCCAAAAAAGGCGATAAGGCGAGCGCAGGGTCGCAGCGACCTTCACGGCGGAAAAATCTTCCTGACTAACCCACATCTTCCCCGCGAGTTGGTTCATGAACCGTTCCTCGCGGTTTTTTGCCGCATAGCCCGGACGTGGCTCGAATTGCACGACGAACACTTTTTCACCGCCCACCGTCTCGTCGGCGAGTCGCGTCCAGGTGTATCGGTCGCGCAGCCCGTATTTCCGCGCGGCTTCGGCGATCGTCCGAGGTCGACTCTTCTCGTCTTCGCGTTCGGCGTCGCGCTTCGCTTTTCCGTCCTTCCCGGCGTCCGGCTTGTCTTCGACAAAGGTCAGCTTTCCCTCGCGCTTCTCCGAGAGGACCTGGACGGAATCGCGTTCGCCCGGCCGAACGAGCGTCCGCCACGCGCCCTTCCCTACAATGGCGCCGTCGTCGTCGTACTGTCGGCTCGTGAAGGTCGAATAATACTGCCAGGCCCGCAGCCCGGTCTGTCGCTTTTCCGCGTAGGTAATGGTGGCGTCGAAGATCTCGGCACCGGTCGGTCGGTCGCCGGGTGCGGCGCCCGCCCGCTGCGGATGGAGCAGGCAGAGCGCGATAAGACCGGCGGCGGCAACCTGAAGGGCAGGGTGACGGCGCAGCGTCGCAGCGGAAAGCGTTTCAGGCCAGCGGATCAGGCTCATGGGCGGACGGGGTGTTGAGGCGAAAATCCTTGGTGGCTCCGGGTTGCAGGCTGAGTCGGGAGAAATCCAGACCGTCCGGTTCCTACCGTTGCCTCCGGGCTCCGTGGTGTCGACGGCCAGTTGCGGCATATGCCCTCCGGACGGAACGCCGCTGCCCCGCGCGCTCCATGCCCGGTAAATTGATGGGCGCCCTCGCTCGCTCGCGTCGTCCGGGTGGGATCTGCTCGCGTTTCCGTGCGGCGTACGCGATCGGTAGCGGATGCGCGCCTCCCTTCTCGCCCTCCCCGTGCTCGCTCTCGCGGTGCTCGCTGCTTGCAAGCCGACGGCGGTCGACCCGAAGTCCCCCGTTTCCGCGCCGCCCGCCACCTCCGCGCCGAGCGCCGCGGTTTCTCCGCCGGTGCCGACGTCCGCACCGCTTTCGGTCACGGAGCGCCTGAAGCGAAAAGTCGATGAAGCCGCCGCAGCGTCGAAGAGCAAGCTCGATGAACTCGCCAAGAGATGGGAGGCCGAGCGGGGTGATCTGGAAAAGAAATGGAAGCAGCAGGCCGAGACGCTCAAGCCCAAGATTGAGGAACTTCGCCGGAAATTCGCGGACGCTGGCGAGCAGGCGAAGCCAGAGATCGAGAAGCAGCTCAAGGCGCTGGAAAAGCGCAGCCGCACTCTGCGGGAGCGACTTGAACGGCTGAAGGAAGCAACGGCCGAGAAATGGGAGGAAATGCGGAAACGCTTCGAGCAGGAGAATCAGGAGGCGATCTGAGAAGGCGGAACGTCCAAGATTGAACGTTGAACGTTGAACGTTGAACGTTGAACGTCGAACTTAGATCTTCGAAGTGCGCGTCGCACCGCGGAGGTTGAGCCGTTCGCTCCGCGTCGTGGGCGTCGTGCTTTTTTGCGAAGCGGGGGGTCGTTTTTCCGAGCACGGCCGAGCGGATGATCGCGACGCTTTCCACGTCCGCCCGGCTCGGGATGTCGCACATCACGTCGAGCATGAGGCGCTCGATCAGACTGCGCAGCGCGCGCGCGCCGGTGCCCTTCGCGATGGCCTGTTGGGCGAGCGCGCGAATGCTTGCGCACGTGATGATCAGAGTGACGCCTTCCAGTGCGAGTCGCACCGCGGAGAATGAGTCGTTCGCTACGCCGCGTCGGCGTCCTGCTTTTTGCGGAGCAGGGGAGTCGTTTTTCCGAGCACCGCGGAGCGGTTGATCGTGACGCTTTCCACGTCCTCCCGGCTCGGGATGTCATACATCACGTCGAGCATCAGGCGCTCGATCAGGCTGCGCAGCGCGCGCGCGCCGGTGCCCTTCGCGATCGCTTGTTGCGCGAGCGCGCGAATGCCTTCGCGCGTGATGTTCAGGCTGACGCCTTCCATCGAGAGCAATTTCGAAAACTGCTTCACCATCGCGTTCTTCGGCTCGGTCAGCACGCGTACGAGCTCGTCCTCGGTGAGCTGCGTCAGCGATGTCGCGACGGGGAGCCGCCCGATGAACTCGGGGATCATGCCGAACGCGAGCAGATCTTCGGGCTCGACGACGAATCCCGGATCCCCGGGGACCTCCTCGTTCGCTGCCGCGTTGACCGCGGAAAAGCCGAGCGACTTCTGGCCCCGCCGGCGGGAGATGATTTTGTCGAGCCCCACAAACGCTCCCCCGCAGATGAAGAGAATGTTCTGGGTGTTGACCTGAATGTACTCCTGCTGCGGATGCTTGCGTCCGCCCTGGGGGGGGACGTTGCACACCGTTCCCTCGAGGATCTTCAACAGCGCCTGCTGGACACCTTCGCCGCTGACGTCCCGCGTGATGCTGACGTTCTCCGTCTTGCGGCCGATCTTGTCGATTTCATCGATGTAGATGATCCCGATCTCGGCGCGCTTGACGTCGTAATCCGCATTTTGCAGCAGGCGGAGAATGATGTTCTCCACGTCCTCGCCGACATATCCGGCTTCCGTGAGGGTGGTGGCATCCGCGATGGAAAAGGGAACATCGAGGATCCGCGCGAGCGAGCGGGCGAGCAGCGTCTTGCCACAGCCGGTGGGACCGAGAAGGAGGATGTTGCTCTTCTCCACTTCCACGTCCGCGAGCGGATCGATGGGCACCGTCGCCTTCGCCGTGTTTTGCTCCGTGAGCCGGATCCGCTTGTAGTGATTGTGAACGGCGACCGAGAGGACCTTCTTCGCGGTGTGCTGTCCGATCACGTGGCGATCGAGCTCGCCTTTGATCTCGGCCGGGCGCGGCACGCGGAGACGGGGTAGCGCGGTCGTCTTTTTCGCCTCCTCGTTCAGCTCCTTGTCGAGGATGTTCTTGCAGACGGTGATGCAGCTGTCGCAGATGTAGACGCCCGGGCCGGCGACGAGCTTCCGCACTTCGGCGTGGCTTTTGCCGCAGAAGGAGCACATCGTGAGATTCGTTGCGCGCGCCATGGAAAGGTCTCGGAGAGGGCAGGGGACTCGAAGATCAAGCGGGGCCCAGATGCGGAGGAAAGCATCGGACCCCGAAAGGACAAGGTCAAAGCAGGAAGTGTGACACGCCCAGACCGGCACACTTCCAGCCCACGTTAGTGTCGATCGGAGCCGGGCGCTGGCGCCCAGCTCCATCCGCGAACGGGGCTATTCCGTCTTCGGGCTCGGGACCGACTCTGCCTTGGCGTCGAGCGCGGCGACGGTCTGATTCCCGCCGGGCATCAACTCCGGCCGGCTGGACGGGGCGAGTTCCTTGCGGGAATCCACGACCAAATCCACGAGGCCGTAGTCCTTCGCCTCCCCGGCCGACATGTAATAATCGCGGTCGGAATCGAACTTCACCTGATCACTGGTCTTGCCGGTGTGGCGGGCCAGGATCGCGATGAGCCGCTTCTTCAACTTGAACATGAACTCGACCGTTCGCTCCACGTCGCTCGCGG
Organism: Chthoniobacterales bacterium; assembly: GCA_038322235.1. GTDB lineage: Bacteria > Verrucomicrobiota > Verrucomicrobiia > Chthoniobacterales > SZAS-18 > SZAS-18. The sequence goes on along the minus strand of JBBQFQ010000061.1, from coordinate 6,462 downwards.
TACCCTGGGCCCCGCCGGAGACCTGGTGGATCATGATGTCGGAATTCGGCAGCGCGTGGCGCTTGCCCTTCGTTCCGGCACAGAGAAGGACGGCGCCCATGGAGGCGGCCATCCCAATGCAGTAAGTGTTCACGTCGCACGTGAGGAACTGCATCGTGTCGTAGATCGCCAGGCCGGCGGTGACGGATCCGCCGGGGGAATTGATGTAGACGTGGATGTCCTTCTTCGGGTCCTCCATCTGGAGGAACAGGAGCTGGGCGATCACCGCATTTGCGACCTGATCATCGATCGCCGTGCCGAGGAAGATGATGCGATCCTTGAGCAGGCGGGAATAAATATCCATGCTCCGCTCACCTCTTCCCGTCTGCTCGATGACGTACGGGATGTAGAAGTTGGAATGCGGCGCACGCTGGGTTTGGGAGTCGAAACGCATGACAGGTACCTCTCGGGAACGCTGGATTGATGCGGCTTTACGCGGATTGCGCAGCCGGCTGCTCCAGCGGGAGAACGGTAGCATCCGCCGTGAGGGCAGCAAGGGTCTTGGCGATGAGAAGCTCCTCTTCGATGCCGGAAAGTGCGTCACGTTCCTCCAAATCCTTCTGCATCTTGTCCACCGAGGTGCTGTAACGGGCGGCGAGGGACACGACGCGCTCGTGCACTTCGTCCTTCGTGACGGCGATGCCTTCCTTCGCCGCGATGCGGGTGAGGACGAAGGCACTCTTCAGCCGCTCCTTCGCGGCGTTGTGAGCGTTCGTGGCGATCTCCGACTGGTTCTCGACGATCTTGTCGTCGGCGATCCCGCGCTCCTGATTCTGGCGGATGATGTCCGAGGCGATGCGCTGGGTCTCACTCCGCACCATGTGTTGGGGCAGTTCGAAATCGACCGCGCCATTGATCTGGTCGAGCACCTGGCGGCGCTTGCCCTCCTCGATCATGTCCGTCATCTGGCGCTCCAGATCGGTCCGGACGAGCTCGCGCAATTCCGTCATCGTCTTGCCGGGCGCGACCTTCTCCGCGAAGGCGTCGTCCAGCTCGGGCAGGACCTGCTTCTTGATTTCCCGCAGCTTCACCACATAGTCGATTTTCCGCGCGGCCAGCTCCTTCACGGGGAAATCCATCGGCAGCTCGAGGCTGAATTCCCGGGTCTCCCCGGCGCTCATCCCGACGAGGGCTTCACAGAAGTCCGGTAGGAAATTTCCCGGACCCATCTTGATCCAGAAATTCTCGCGGCCCTGCAGTTCGGCCCCGGCGCGTTCCGCGGTCACTTCGCCGACGGGCACGCCGTCGACGCGTCCCGCGACGTCGAGCACGCAGAAATCATCCATCGCGAGCTCCCGGCCCGTCACGTCCTCGAACTCGGCGAGGCGCTGCTGGAGCCGCTCGAGGGAGTCGTCCACCTGCTTGTCCTCGATCTTCATCTCCGGGGCGCGGATCTGGAGGTGCTTGTACTCGGGAAGCTCAAATTCCGGCGCGGTGATCACCTTGGCCGCGAAGGTGAGCGGACCATTCGGCTCGCGCTTCACGTCATCGACGGACTGCACGCCGAGAACCTTCAGCTTGTGCTCGGAGATCGCCTCGCGGACGCCGGCGGAGAGGAGATCGCTTTCGAGCTGCTCGTTGATCTTCGCCTTGAACTTGGCTTCGACCACCATGCGTGGCGCCTTGCCCGCGCGGTAACCCGGCACCTGCGCAAACTGCAGAAATTGCTTCACGATCTTCTCCCGTTCCTGGCCCACGCGATCGGCGGGGATTTCGATCTGGAGCTGGGCGATGCAATTCGGCTGTTTGTCGATGGTGGAGTTCATGGGCTTCTCGGTGGGCGGCTGGAAGGGGGGATGGGCACGATCCGCCGGAGCGGAACGGGCGCGGAAGCTAGCACGTTTTTCCCCCGTGACGAATTTCCGGATTCGTCAAGCCCGCGGGGAAATGCCGTCACTCTCCCGGCGATTTCCCCGCGCCCGCTCGACATTCGGCCTCCGGACGCGCATTGGTCTGTGGATGCGAAGCTGGCTCCCTGCGGCGATTCTCGCGCTGATCTCCGTCGTTACCCTGCCCGCCGAGGACGAGGGCGTGGCGCGCACCGTCGATCTCTCCTTTCAGTTCCTGCCGCCTCCGCTCGAAGACACCCGTTACTCGATCGGGGTCTTCGAGGCCAAGGGTCGGCTCGTCCGGCGCCTGCACGACGGCACGCCGGAAAGCGCCTTCCCGGCTGCTCTCAATGGCCTCGTCGTGAAGTGGGATGGGAAGGATGCCGCGGGAAAGCGCGCGCCCAACGGGAGATACGAGGTGCGCGGTTACGCGGTCGGATCGCTGAAGCTCACCGGGGTAGCGATCCGCGGGAATGATTGGATGGGAGACGACCCCCAACTGCGGGCCCGCGACGTGCAGGCGTTGGCGGTCGGTCCGGATGGTACGCTCCTCGTGGTGCTCGTCACGCCGCCAGGAGCGGAGTTTCTGGCGGCCTACCGGGAGTCGAAGCTCGTCTGGAAGGCGAAGCTGCCGTTTGGGGCGGGGTCGGGGGCCGGGGCCTGGGGCCTCGCCGCCGGCTCAGACCAGGCCTTCGCCCGGCGAGGAACGGGTGCGCCGATCGCCTTCCGGCTCAACGACGGCACGGCGGTCCCGGAGGCCGGATCGTTTCCCGCGCCGGAAAACGAGAAAGGCTGGCGGCTGGAGGCGGGCCGGATCGAACTCCCGGCCCGAGAAGGCGTGGCCGCGCGGGAGATTGCGGTGTCAGCCGGGGAACCGATTCCGCAGGTGGTGGCTTCGACCGGACCCGGCCTGCTCTACGTCCTGGAAGCACTCGCGGACCGATCCTGGGTGCGCGTGCGGGGACTGGAACTGGAGAGCGGGTCGGGCAGCGGCTCGCTCGGACGCACGATCTTTGAGCGAAACATCCGCCCTCCGGCCATGCCCGAGGCCGACGCGGGGCCGACGCTCCAGCTCGAACTCGTCAAGAACCCGCTGGCGCGGAATCGCCGGGTGAACCCGGTCATCACCGTGCGCGCCACCGCGGATGCAAAGGGCACGCATCTCGTGAGCGACGACGGCCTGCGCCTCCGGACGATCAGTCTCACGCCGAACATCGAGGTCGTGGCGCTGGCGAAGGGACCAAAGAAGGGGGCGATCCGTTACTTCCAACGGGACGCCGCCGCGGCGGAGGAATTCCTCGTCGAGGGCGCCGATCAGATCATGCAGTTCGAGGTCGGACGCTGTGAGCTCGGGGACCGCGGCGAAGTCATCTCCGAGGACGAAATGGAGGTGCCGGCAAAGCGCTAGGGGTGCGAGGCGACCGGGTGTCTTGAACGCGACTGGCTCCGGCTCAGCGCGTCACCGCGCTTGTCACCCGGGGCCGCTTCCGTAGCGTTCTCCTCCGCCCATGCACGATCTCGTCCAGTCTTCCACGCCGTCACCATCCGCGGGGAACGCGCCGGATTTTGAGGCGCTCCGCGCGGATTTCCCGATTCTGCATCAGTCGGTCAATGGGCATCCGTTGATCTACTTCGACAACGCCGCCACCTCGCAAAAGCCGAAGCAGGTGATCCAGGCACTCGTGCATTACTACGAGCACGACAACGCGAACGTCCACCGCGGGATTCACGAGCTGAGCAATCGCGCCACCGCGGGCTACGAAGCGGCGCGCGTCCGGACGGCGCAGTTCCTGAACGCGCCGTCGGCGAACGAGATCGTCTTCACGAACGGAACCACCGAGGGCATCAACCTCGTCGCCTCCACCTGGGGCCAGAAGTTTCTCAAAGCGGGGGACGAAATCCTTCTGCTCGAGCTCGAGCACCACAGCAACATCGTCCCTTGGCAGCTCCTCGCCGGCCGGATGGGCGCGAAGCTCAAATACGTTCCCGTGCAGGGCGATGCGGGGACGATCGATCTCGCGAAGCTCGATGAATTGCTCACGCCCTCCGTGAAGCTCTTCTGCTTCCCTCACATCTCGAATACGATGGGGGTGGTAAATCCGGCGAAGGAATTCGTGGCGCGGGCGCGCGCCGTCGGCGCCGTCACGCTGATCGATGCGGCCCAGAGCGCGGGGCATCTGGTGGTCGATGTGCAGGATCTCGGCTGTGACTTTCTCGTCTTCTCCGGCCACAAGATTCTGGGGCCCACCGGCACCGGGGTGCTTTACGGCCGGGCGGAGTTGCTCGACGCGATGCCGCCCTATCAGGGCGGCGGCGAGATGATCGCCAGCGTCGATTTCTTCTCGGCCAAGTGGAACACCATCCCGCACAAGTTCGAAGCCGGCACCCCCCACATCGCGGGCGCCATCGGGCTGCATGCGGCGATGGATTATCTCGATGCCGTCGGGCGCGACCGGATCTTCGAGCATGACCGGGAACTCGCGGTGCACGCCTATCGCGGACTCCAAGAGCTGGGGGGCATGCGGATTTTCGGTCCGGGCGAGGATCGCGCCGGGCTCGTGAGTTTCGTGCTCGACGACGCGCATTCTCACGATGTCGTCACGCTGGCCGATCAGAAAGGCGTGGCGCTCCGGGGGGGACACCACTGCAACCAGCCGCTGCACAAGAAGCTGGGGATCAAATCCAGCGCCCGGGCGAGCTTCTATTTTTACAACACCCGGGCCGAGGTCGATCGCTTCCTCGAAGTCATCGCGGGGATCCAGACGTTTTTCCGCCGCGCCCGCTGATCCGCCCCGCTTCCCGCCTTCCCTTTTTCCATGGAGCACGCCGACCTCGAGGAGCTGTACCAGACCGTCATTCTCGATCACTCGCGCAGCCCGCGAAATTTCGGGCCGATGCCGGATGCGAGCATCACCGTGGACGGCGACAATCCGACCTGCGGAGACGAGGTGCATCTTCACGTGCGGTTCTCCGAGGAGGGGAAGCTGGAGAAGATTTCCTTCACCGGGAGCGGATGCTCCATCTGCCTGGCGTCGGCCTCGCTGATGACGATCAAGGTGAAGGGCAAACCCCGCGCGGAAGCCGAAGCGATGCTGGCCGATTTTCAGGGCATGATCACGGGCGCGACCCCCGGTCCGCCGCCGAAAACGCTCGGCGACCTGCGCCTGCTGGCCGGCGTGAAAAAGTTCCCCCAGCGCGTGAAGTGCGCCACCCTCGCCTGGCACGCCCTCCGTGGGGCGCTTTCCGAGGTACCCGTGACGAAAAGTGCCGCGGCGGATGGCATCCAACTCGAAGCTGGCGGTAAGATCGTCATGAGCACCGAGGCGGACGGGCAGGGAATTTCGCTGGGGTAGGCAATGAAGAATTCGTCGTCGGCTAATGGCGAGGTGGCGCGTCCGCGAAGCGGCCGCCCGCATTCCCGACGATCCGCCACGCTGTCATTGGGCTGGTTGTCGGCCTGTTCGTCGCGTTAGTCTTGTTAGGTCTGTCGGCCGCCGGTTTGCCGGGTAACCCGGTTGTCAGTGCGCTTGAGTATGCCGCGATGTTTTTGATGATCGTCGGAAGGAATCCCCACGATCCCAGTTTCTTGAGCGCTTTGCTCCTTTCCTGGGCCGGAATCACCCTGCTTTACTGGCAAATTGCCGTCTGCACGTATTTGCGGTCTAGAAAGGCGCGTCCATCTCGGAGCGGCGTTCCGCCCGCTGTTTGAGATTCGAAATCCGGGACGCACGCGAATTATCCGCGGCCGTATAAGAATATCGAGAGAGCGAATGCCACGGGAATGGAGAGCGTCCAGATGGCCAGTGAGACCGCGTAAAACGCGAAGGGAGCCTCTCGAACCGCCCACGCCCAGAGGGGAGGAAGCGCGGCCCCGAGAAAGAAGACAAATACGACGACGACATGGACTCGAATCGCCCTTTGTGAAAGTACCGCGAAATAAGGAAAAAGGGTCACTCCAATCAGACACGGCCAGTAGCGCCTCAAGGCCATGCCAAGGGAGATCCGCGGTCCTCGCTGAAAAATGGACTTCATCTTTCGATCAGTTTGTCGCCAAGTCCTACCACCACCGAAAGAGTTCGAGGATGCCGTGGTAAAAGCGGTCGCCGTAGCGGATGGCAAGTAATCCGCAGATGAGCGCACCGACACCGACGGCAACCCAAAACGGACTCGCTGTGAGGGAGAAACCTCGCGCGAAGACGACGATGAGCATAACGCCGCCGAATAAAAAGCCGCAGCCGAAGCGAATGCCCTTCTCCAGCCCGTCTGGCGATGATCCGTCGTCCATACTGATGAATGAACCGCCCGTTTCGCGTCGCTGAAAATTTCTCGTTGAAGATAACGGGCGGAGGAACGCCAGACAGATTTTCGAAGGCCAGTCGCCTGACAGTCGAACGGTCCCAAGGGCGGCGATCAAGACAGATTGAAACGTCGTGGTCAAGCCGGTGGAATGAGGGTGTCGGCGTGACATCAAAACCGGAAAAGTGCGTGCGATCAAAACCGGAATTTTTTCTTTGGGGTGAAACGTGTTGGTGTCGAGCTGGGTGATGGGGAGGTTTTTGTGGGGGGTGGCGCGGTGGTGGGAGTGGAGTTCTGG
>JBBQFQ010000060.1:0-33064 GCA_038322235.1 Chthoniobacterales bacterium | reverse complement strand
CGGGCGGTCAAACGTCGACCAAAGGCTTTCTGCCTTCTCACCAAGCCGCGCCACAAAATGGGCAACGTTTCCCGCCGCAAGCGCCCAAAGCCCACCACCGCGAGAAAATCATCCTAAACCGCCCTTATCTTAGTGCCATTCTGGTCTGACAGCTATCATCCCCTTGTGGAGGCGCACTTCGAGGCCGCCGAGGCTTACGAGCACGCGCAGTTGATTGCGGAGATTGGGATTGTCCTGGCATCGCTTGGGGTGCTGCTCGGCAGTCGGCCGGCGTGGCTGGCCTCGCTCGTTCTCGCACTCCTTTGCGTGGGTCAGCTCGCGCGGACCTACGTGCAGACCCGCGGGCACGTTGGCCATTCCGTGGAGAGCGTCCAGCAGGCGGGCGTCGCGTATCAAAACCTCCGCAAAGCGCATGTCGGCGCCAACGACGACGCCGACGCGGTGGAAGCACTGGATCCAGGCGGAAAATTGCGGGCCACCTTTCCGAAGCCGGCGGTCGCCGATGGTCCCGCGAAGTCGGGACACTGACCGTCCCGCCCGCGCCAGCTCCACCCCGCGCACTTCCCGCGGGTGCCCTCGTCTGCCGAACTTGCTGCGATGGGCTCCGGAACGCATTTCGGCTTGCTGTTCGCCCGCGTCGAACAAGCCTGCGTCGCGTCCGGTTCCTTGCCCGGGGAATACTCCCCGCCGTCGGGCCTCCTCCTTCGGATGCATCCAATCCCAAGCATGAACTCGTTCTCCGTCCTCCGTCCGCTCGCGGCCGCCACGTGCGGCCTGCTCGTCGCGCTCAGCGCGAACTCCGCGTCCGCCCAGGAGCGGTTCGAATTTCCCGCCGGCAGCCCCGCCGCCACGATCAAACAGCGCGTGGGCCTGACCGACGTTGAAGTCATCTACTCCCGCCCGTCCGTGAAGGGACGGAAGATCTTCGGCGACCTCGTAAAATTCGGGGAGATCTGGCGCACCGGCGCGAACTCGAACACGAAGATCACGTTCTCGGACGCCGTGAAGTTCGGCGATAAGGACATCGCCGCCGGCACCTACGCGCTCTTCACCATCCCGGGGGAAAACGAGTGGACCGTCACGCTGTCCACCGACACCAAGCAATGGGGCGCGGGCGGATACAAGAAGGAGACGGAAGCCGCGCGGATCACCGTCAAACCCGTCGCGCTCGCGGCGACCGTTGAGTCTTTCCAGATCAGCTTCGACGACCTCGCCACCGGCTCCGCGACCCTGCTCCTCGAGTGGGAAAAGACGCGGGTGCCCGTGAAGCTCGGGTTCGCCACCGGGGCGAAGGTCGACGCCACGATCGAAAAGGCCCTCGCGTCCGGCAAGGATCTGCCGGGCGGATTTTACGCGGGCGCGGCCACCTTCTATTTCGAGAATGGCAAGGATCCAAAGAAGGCGCTCGAGTGGATCGAGAAGGCGTACGCCGCGAATCCGAAGGCGTGGTGGCTGCTCCGCACAAAGGGCCAGATCCAGATCAAGCTCGGCGACAAGGCCGGCGCTATCGCCACGCTGGAGAAGGCCGTCGCGATGAATCTGGCGGACGAGACGCCGTTCAAAACTGAGGCGGAAGCCGATCGGAAGACGATCGAATCCCTCAAAAAGTAGCTTCGGAATCCGGCGCCTTCCGCGCCGGACCACCCATCGACTGGCGGGCTCGATCCCGCTGGACCATTCCCGCGTTGCCGATTCCATCATGTCATTTCCTCCCCGCCGTCTGCTCGCGGCCGCGCTCCTCGGGAGCACCCTGTTCCTCCACCCCCGGGGCGCGAGCGCCGGTCCGACTCCGCCTCAGCCACCGAACGCGATGACTTCCTCCGAAATCCTGCTCGGTGTCCAGCGGCTCAATGTGCTCGGCCGCGTCCTCTACGTCGCCGCGCATCCCGATGACGAAAACACGAGCCTGATCGCCTACTGGATGAATGGCGCGTTGCTCGACACGGCCTACTTGTCGGTCACCCGCGGAGACGGCGGCCAGAATCTCATCGGCCCGGAACTGCGCGAGCAGCTCGGCGTGATCCGCACGCACGAACTGATGGAGGCCCGGCGCCTGGACCATGGAAAACAGTTCTTCACCCGCGCCGTGGATTTCGGCTTCTCGAAGAATCCCGAGGAGACCCTCAAGTTTTGGGATCGGGAGAAGATCCTCGCCGACGTGGTGTGGGTGATCCGGAAATACCAGCCGGATCTGATTGCCACGCGGTTCTCGCCTGTCGATCGCCAGACGCACGGTCATCACGTCGCCTCGGCCATGCTGGCACAGGAAGCTTTCGCGGCGGCGGCCGATCCCAAGCGCTTTCCCGAGCAGCTGACCCACGTGAAGGTCTGGCAGGCGAAGCGCGTGGTCTGGAACACCTCGAGCTTTTTCTTTTCGGCCCGAAGCCTGCCGTTTGATCCGACGCAGTACGGCTCGATCGAAGCCGGAGGATTTAATCCGCTGCTTGGACGCTCCTACGCCGAGATTTCCGCGGCCAGCCGCAGCATGCACAAGAGCCAGGGCTTCGGCGTCGATGCCCGACGCGGCGCCCGGAAGGAGTATTTCCAGTTTCTCGCGGGCGAACCGATGAAGTCGGACCCCCTCGAAGGAATCGACACCACCTGGAGCCGGGTCCCCAGTTCGGGGGCGGTGAGCGCCAAGGTTTCCGAACTCATCGCCAGCTACCGGCCAGCGGAACCCGCGGCCTCGGTTCCAGGCCTGCTCGCGCTGCGCGAGCAGCTCGGGAAGCTCGGCGACGACGCTTGGGTGGCGACGAAGCGCTCGGAAGTCGAGGCGCTGATTTCGGCCTGCCTCGGACTCCACGTTGAAGCGTACACGAAGAAACTGACCGTCACTCCCGGGCAAAACATGGGGGTCGAAGTCGAGTTCGTCAGTCCTTCGAGCGTGCCGGTGAAGCTCCGCTCGATCCGTCTCCCCCTCTCGAACGAAACGCTCTCGGTCGAGGCGGCCCTGCCGGTGAACACGCTCGTGACCAAGAGTCTCAATACCCGGATCCCCGACAACGCGCCCTCGACCCAGCCCTACTGGCTGCGCCTGCCCGGGACGATCGGGACGTTCAATGTGCCCGACCAGACGCTGATCGGTCTGCCGCTCAATCCGCCCTCCGTCCCAGTGGAGGTCACCCTCGAAGTAGGAGGCCAGGAGATCCGCTATGCGCTCGAGACCCGCTTCAAGAAGGTCGATCCCGTCGAAGGCGAAGTGCGGCAGGATCTCGTCATCGCGCCGCCCGCCTTCGTCAATTTCAGCCATCCGGTGCTCGTCTTCGCTGACCCGAAGCCCAAGACGATCGAAGTGCGAGTGACCGCCTCGACCGAAGCCGTGAAGGGCCAGCTCACGCTCGAAGCTCCGGCCGGCTGGAAGGTGGAGCCTGCGTCCGTCCCCGTCGCGCTGAAGGGCGCGAATGCGGAAGCGGTCGCGACGTTCACGGTCCAGCCGCCTGCCACCCCCGGCGAGGGCACGCTGCGCGCGGTCGTGACGGTCGATGGCCACACGTTCTCGCAGTCACGTCAACGCATCAGCTATCCGCACATCGGTCTTCAGACCCTCATGCCGGTGGCCGAGACGAAGCTGGTCCGCGCGGACATCCAGCGAAAAGCCCAGACGATCGGCTACTTGCCGGGCGCCGGCGATGACATTCCCGAAAGCCTCCAGCAGATCGGGTACACCGTGAAGGTGCTGACCGATGCGGACATGAACGCCGCGGGCCTCGCGCCTTTCGATGCCGTCGTTGTCGGCATCCGCGCCTTCAACATGCAGGACCGCATGGCCACCTGGCAGCCGGAGCTGCTCGCGTACACCGAACGGGGCGGCGTGGTGATCGTCCAGTACAACACGAGCGGCGACCTGAAGGTGGAAAACGTGGGTCCGTTTCCGCTCAAGGTTTCGCGCGAACGCGTGACCGATGAAACCGCCGAAGTGCGCATTCTCGCGCCGAAACATCCGGCGGTCACGACCCCGAATCTGATCAGTCCGGCCGACTTCGCCGGCTGGGTCCAGGAGCGCGGACTCTACTTCCCCAGCACGTGGGACGGAAAGTGGACCGCCATTCTTTCCTCAAATGATCCCGGCGAGAAACCGCTTGATGGCGGCCTGCTCGTGGCGCGCAGCGGCAAGGGCTATTTCGTCTACACCGGCTACGCCTGGTTCCGTCAGCTCCCGGCCGGCGTGCCCGGGGCGTACCGGATTTTTTCGAACCTCGTCTCGCTCGGAAAGGCCGCGGACCAACCGCTTCCATGATGCTCGACGAGGAGGCGATCGCCGACACCGAGGCCGCGACGCGCAAGACCGTCGAGCCGGAGATCGAGCGCGTGCCGCTCTTCGGCACGTGGCCCCGCGCCTACGTGATCGTCCTCGGGCTTTTCGGAGCGGAGGTGGCTCTGCTCTACGCCTTCACGCGCTTCTTCTCGTGAACTGGATCGACTACCTCGTCCTCCTCGCGGCGCTGCTCGCGATCCCCATCTATGGGATCTGGAAGACCCGGCACAGCGACAGCCTCGGTGACTACCTGAAGGGAGATTCGAACATTCGCTGGGCGACGATCGGCCTCTCCGTCATGGCGACGCAGGCCGGGCCCATCACGTTCCTCTCCATGCCGGGTCAGGCGTACGAAAACGGCATCGCCTTCGTCCAAAATTACTTCGGCCAGCCGTTCGCGCTGCTCGTCGTGTGCGCGGTCTTCATCCCGATTTTCCATCGGATGAAGGTCTTCACCGCGTACGAGTACCTCGGCCAGCGCTTTGATACGAAGACGCGTCTCCTCGGCGCCTTCCTCTTCCTCATCCAGCGCGGGCTCGCCGCCGGGATCACGATCTACGCACCCGCCATCATCATCTCCGCTCTGCTCGGCTGGCGCCTGAGCCTGACCGTCTGTCTCGCGGGCGGACTCGTCGTGGTCTACACGATGCTCGGTGGCACGCGGATTGTCAGCCTGACCCAGCAGTATCAGATGGGCGTGATCTTCAGCGGGATGGCGATCGCCTTCGCCATGGCGATCTACCGGCTGCCGGATGATCTCTCGATCCCGCAGGCGCTGGCCGTCGCGGGCAAAATGGGGAAGCTCGACGCCGTCGATTTCTCGTTCGATTTCAGCAAGCGCTACACGTTCTGGTCGGGGGCGCTGGGGGGCTTTTTCCTCGCCCTCGCGTACTTCGGCGCGGACCAATCCCAAGTGCAGCGGTATCTCGCGGGGGAATCCGCGACGAGCAGCCGCTTCGGACTCATCCTGAACGCGGTCATGAAGGTGCCGATGCAATTTGCCATCCTCCTCGTGGGCGCGACGGTTTTCCTTTTCTACCAGTTTGAAAAGCCGCCCCTCGTCTTCAATCAACCCGCCGCTGAGCTCGCGCAGGAACGCGGCTATGGGACGCAGCTCGACCACTTCGAAAAGGCGTTCGAGGCGAGCTTCACCGCCAAGAAGGCGGGCATCGGCGTGCTGACCCGGGCCATGGCGGGAGGCGATCAAGGCGCCATCGCCGCGGCGACCGCCGAAGTCCGCCGGCTCGATGCGGAAGGCCAGACGATCCGCGCGGATGCGCGAAAGATCCTCGTCCAGGCGGACCCGAATCTGAAGAGCAAGGATTCGGATTATGTCTTCCTCACCTTCGTCATTCGCTACCTGCCGCACGGCGTCGTGGGCCTGCTCATCGCGGTGATCTTTTCCGCCGCGCTTTCCGCCACCGCGGCGACGCTGAACGCCTTGGCCTCCACCACGACGGTCGATTTCTATCGGCCCCTGATCCGACCCGCCGCACCCGATGCGCACTACGTCTTTGTGTCCCGCATTCTCACCGCCGTGTGGGGGTTGTTCGCGATCGGCGTCGCGCTCTTTGCGAACATCGTCGAAAACCTCATCGAGGCCGGAAACATTCTCGGCTCGCTCTTCTACGGCAGCCTGCTCGGGCTTTTCGTCGTCGCGTTCTTCCTCCGCCACGTCCGGGGGAGCGCCGTGTTTGCGGCCGCTGTCATCTCCCAGGTCGCCGTGCTGGTGCTCTTCAAGACGACGTCGATCGGCTATCTCTGGTATAACGTGATCGGCTGCGCAGGCGTCGCCTTCCTCAGCCTGGTATTTCAGGCGACGATCTTCCGTGACGGCGCTTCCCCCACCCCGACTGCGACCGCGCCTGTCACTGCATGAGTCCCCCCTCTCCCGTCATCTGTTTCGGTCAGCAGCCGTGCGGCATTTTTCCCCGGCGTTTTCTCTACGCCAAGATCGTCACCGCGCGCCGGCTCCAGCAGGAACTCGGCGGCGAAACCGTCTTCTTCCTGCACGACAGCGACCACGACCCGCGGGAGACGAACACCCTCCTCGTGGAGCGAAAGACGGGCCGCGAGGTCGGGCTGAACTTTGATTTTGCGAACAAGCTCCAGCGCCACTTTTCCCCTCTCTCCGCCAAGCGCGTGCTGCCCGAGTGGAAGGTGAAAATGGCGCGCCAGCTCCCGGCCTACGTGGGTCCCGCCGAGGTCGCGCACTTCAAGGCGGTCGAAGCTTCAAATGTCGCTGATTTCTGCCTCGAGATGTACCAGCGGATGGGATTGCTCGAAGGCGTGCGCGTCGTGCGCTCCAGCGATCCAGCCGTCCGCCGCGCGGCCATCTCGATCGATGACTTCTTCGTCGATGTGCAGCACGAGGGCGAGACCGTCCGCGCGCGCCATACGGACGGGAAGTTCCTGCTCCACAAGGGGGGTGGCTCGTTCATCGAAGTCGCTCCGCAACCGTTCGATGCCGCGCAGATCAGCCCCACGCGCGACACCCGGCTGCGCTGGATGCAGTCGGTCCTGCACTGCACCCACTACATCGCGGGCGCCGGCGAGATGCAATATCTGAACCGGAGCGAAGCTCCCGACATCACGTTCGTACCGCGCGACGTGATCACCGAGTCCGACCGCGCTTATGTCCCCTGCGACTGAGATGCGCGCCCGGCGCATCGGGATCACCTGTTATCCGCTCGTCGGCGGCAGCGGAATTCTCGCCACGGCGCTCGGCACCGAGCTCGCCCGGCGCGGACACGAGGTTCATTTCTTCAGCTACGCCCGCCCGGTTCGCCTCGACCTCTCCGCTCCGCGGATCCACTTCCACGAGGTGATCGTGGGAGAACACAGCGTCTTCCGGTACCCGGACTACACCCTTCCGCTCGCTGTCCGCATGGCCGAGGTCGCGCAGCAGGAGGGACTCGATGTCCTGCACGTCCACTACGCCGTGCCCCATGCAACCGCCGCCTTCCTCGCCGCCCAGATGGTGGGCCCCGGCGCGCCCAAGATTGTCACCACGCTGCACGGCACGGACATCTCCCTGCTCGGAAACGATCCCGGGTATCGTCCAGCGATCGAGCATGCGCTGGCTTGTTCCGACGCCATCACCGCCGTGTCGGACAGCCTGCGCCGGCAAACGCACGCCACGTTGCGGGTGGATCGCGCGATCGACGTGATTCCGAATTTCTTCACGCCGGCCGCACACAGCAAATCGCGTGAGACCATGCGCGCCGCGCTCGGCCTCAACGGCGAATTCCTCCTCGTCCACATGTCGAACTTGCGGCCAGTCAAACGCATCGACCTGCTCCTCCGCATCGTCGCCGCCTCCCGCCACCGCGATCGCATCCGTCTGCTCGTGCTGGCCGGGGGCGACTTCTCGCCGCATCGCGCGCTCATCGCTGAACTCGGGCTCGGCGAGACGGTCATCGTCCGCGAGAACGAATCCGAGATCGAAGACTACCTCCCGGCGGCGGATGCCGGTCTCTACACCTCCGAACTGGAGAGCTTCGGCCTGAGCATTCTGGAGACGATGTTTCACGGGAAGACGGTCGTTGCGTTCAACATCGGTGGCATTCCCGAGGTCGTCGGCGACACCGGCCTCCTCCGTCCCTTCGGCGACCTCGCGGGCATGGCCGCCGCGATCGATTCCTTGGTTGAATCTGCTGCGCTGACCACTTCGCTCGGTATCCAGGCGCAAGCGCGCGCTCGCGACCACTTCAGCGCCGCCCAGATCGTCCCGCAATACGAGGCGGTCTACGAGCGCGTGATGCGTTGACGTCGGCGCTTTGCGCTTCCGCGGTACGGCTAGCGGCACGGCTGAGCTCCCGCTCGGCCCAAACTTTCCCGCGACTCCCGCGTCGCACCTGCTTTCGCCTCCGCGCTCCGTCCGGTACGTCTGAGCTCCCGCTCGGCCCAAACTCCGCTCACGCTCCCGCGTCGCACCCAGTATCGCCTCCGCGCGCTGCCTCCCGTGGGACGTCTGAGCTCCCGCTCGGCCCAAACTTTCCTCCGACTCCCGCGTCGCACCCCACCCATCCTCCGCGGGAGTGATTCGCTCGCTCAATTCGCTCACTCAATTCGCTCGCCCGATTCTCGCGCCCGATTCTCGCGCCCGATTCCCGCACCCGATTCGCGCCCGGACTTCCTTGCCGACACCGACCCGCCCAACTGTCCCAGCGCCGATCGCGCACGATGAGAAACCCGTCGGAAGACAGCATGCCGCGCATGGGTCCAGCAACGTCTCGGCCGACCTACCCTGGTCTTCCTCACCGTCTCCACGCGAGAGCGAAGGCGCGTCCTTGCCACCCCCAAGCTCACGGAGACCCTCCACGAGATTTGGCAGAACGAGGCCCGCGCCTGGCTGGTCGGTGACTACGTCATCCTGCCGGACCATCTGCATCTCTTCTGCGCGCCGACTGGCGTCCCTTCTCCAACTCCGATTGAAAACTGAGTGAAATTCTGGAAGTCTCGGGCCAGCACGTGGCTTGCGTGGGATCCGGGGGTTTGGGAGCGAGACGGCTTTCACCACCGCCTTCGCGATGCCGCCGACTACCAGGAGAAGTCGTCCTATTTCCGCCAAAACCCGGTCGTCGCGGGGCTCAGCGCGAGTTTTGAGGAATGGCCGTATCGCGGCCAGGTGAATCGCCTGGAGTGGATTGGGTAACGTGTTGATGGCAGCGATGCCGGGAGCGGAAGGTAGCGCGCGGTGGAGTGATGGGGGGCGACGCGGCCGTGTGAGCGAAGTTTGGGCCGAGCGGGAGCTCAGCCGTACCAGGCGACGGTACGGGACAAGGTACGGGCAAGCTCCTGCTTGCCCCATTTTCTCCGTTGGCGAACCCCGCCCGGCGACCACAAAACCCCCGGTGCCACTCCACGTCGGTTTCCGTGCAAAACGAAAAATGCGTCAGTCGAATCGCATATCGAAGTTGCGTCACGAGTTTCAACTCGATATTCTCGCCGGAATAGACTCGCCCTGCGCGTTAGAAATCGCCACTTTTGTCGCGATACGCGCTGTTTGAGCCGAATCCACGATGCTCCGTCGGTGCACGACAACTGTCCCTCCTCACGCTCGACACATCCTCGACAGATTTGTTTGCGATCTAGTAGTCAGGCTTCTCCGCTGCTCCAGCACCGGCTCATTGGTTAAACATCGTGACGCCGCAGCCGCCAAACCACCACCTTGCATAAACCGAAATCGGAGGCTCGCTCTGCTTTATTGTAGACACGCAGAGTCGCAATTCGCATCGGAGACCCGCCGTACCATTCCCCCACAAACAAAACGAAAACACAAAAATGAAGACTTCCGGTCAAGCTCCCACGATGGTTGTTTGGTTTATTTCTCTGGCACTGTTTCTCTTTGCACTTGCGGCGCATTTTCATGTGTTGAAAGTTGGCGAGCCGTTTGCGTCATGGTCCTGGATCATCGGTTTCGCATTGGTGTTGATCGCTTGCCGAGTTCGGGGCCTTTAGTGTGGCTACTAAGCTCTGCTTTCTCCAGCCCTCGAGGCTACCATGCGCTGGGGCGAACCCGGCCGTCGCGTCGGGGTTTCAAACGCACGCCCTCGTGGGCCGGGTCGCTTAGCTTGGGTCGTTCGGAGCTTTTCCACTCGCACGCTAAACTGAGCGATTATGATTTCTCTGCGCTTCGTTATTTTGACTGTGTTCGGCGCTCTTTGCGTCCCCCCGTTCGCCGCCGTCACCATTGATTTGGTCGTCGGCGCTGTCCATCTACCCCAAGGGTTCAAGCATACGCGCGGCCAAGGCGACAACACCATTGTCGGACACTTTATGTCGGCAGACGGCACTCGATATTTGCTACGATATAGGTCCGATGGCTGGAGTCTATGCCACGCACTCCTCCCACAAGCGAATCGTCTCCTCTGCCGAACTCAAGGCTGGCGACCTCACCCCAATGGCTGATCGCGGTCATGCACAACATGGATTTGCCGCAGCCGTAACGGATCTTCACCGGACGTAGAGAATGGGCTTGCCGGTCGACAGTGCACGAACCCCGCGCAACGACCGAATTTCGGCACCCCCATAACGCTCCGCACGTACTCGTCGGATTTGTTTGCGATCAAATAATTGGCGCGCTCCATGAACAGAGCATTCTTCATTTTCGCGTTGTTCAGCACCTCGATTTTCGCGCTCGACCAGCGAGGTGATCCAACCACCCCGCGGAGCTTCGTCGTGAAGCAGCCGAGATCTACTTTCGCAGGCTTCCGTTCGATTATTCCTCAGTCGTTAGCCCGCACCCTAACCTGACTTCTCCGCCGAGCGCCCGAAGAGTAAGTGCCCGGAAAGGACGATGCCTCTCAACAACACGCCACGGTCAACTTCGGGGCTTCGCCCCTCCGTGTATGAGCTCTCGCGTTATGTGGCGCTACCCGGCGCTACTCGTATCCCGGAACGAGAGCGAACCAGCAGCCCTGCGTCTGACTCTTGCACGACGTCGTTGTCGCGCTCAACTTCTTCCGTTAGGCAACTCATTGCGCACGCCATGACTTCACCGATGATCCGCGCATTCCCGGCCCGACTGACTCCCGCTGTCACGCGCCTTGCGGCGCTTTTCGACGAGCCATCCGGCCCACACCCTTCCGAGGGATTCACGGTGAGGTGCGACGGCGAGGCGCTTCAGATTCCAACCGCATTTACCGGCCCGCCGTTGCCGAGAGTCAGTTTGCGTCGCTGCTACCCGTTGAGCAGTCGATCGCGGCGTGCTGGATGATCCGCCATCACGACGGACATGTTCGCGAGCGCTTTCTCCGCGCCGTGCCCGCGTTCGATTCTTCGTGGATCATCGCCTATGTCGTCACGTTGTGCGGTGAATATGTCGTCGCGTTGCTGCACGTCATTTGGGAGAGCCGCTCCTTGTTCGATGTGGCCGGGCTTTGCCGCTGGCTTCGCGAAAACCCGAAGTTTTATGCGCGGACACGCCCGAGAATTGTCAGCTACTGGGATCGTTACCACCGCACAGCCCGTTTCGAGGATTACGTCGGCAGCCAGCTTACGGCTTTTCTCGACACGGCTCTTGCGATGCCGTCCCCTGAGAACGGATGCGCGTAAGTCGACCTGCCCACGTCATGACCAAGACCCGCATCATCAAGCTCGCGCTTTGTGCCGCACTGATCGGCAGCATCGGCGTTTTTTTCGCGAACCCACTCCGGCGGAGCGACGCAAGCATCAAGGCGTCCCTGCTTCGCCAAACACCTCTGGGCAGTTCGAGAAGTGAAGTTGGCGCGGTTCTGGAGCGGCACGGCTGGTTAGATCGCAACTATTCCGGCACCACCGGATACTATTGCCAAGCACCCGGGGATCCTGCGCGCACGGTCGGCGTTACTTCGTTGGCCGGAAACTTGGGAGACTACGGATTCCCGTTTCCAACGAATGTCGCCGTATTTTGGGGCTTCGACCGCGATGACCATTTGATCGACATTTGGGTGTGGAAGACCACTGACGCGTTCTGATGAATGCTTCTGGCCCATTGCGTCAACGAGTTCTGGGACGCCCCGAATGAGACGGCGACACGAATCGTCGCCTGAGCTGGCACGGGAGCGAACGGTCCTTCAGCCAAGACTTTCCTTCCGAGCGCGATGAAATCTGAGACCCGACTCGCTGCATTTGCTCCAAGCAAGGTACAGGCGCGGCTGAGCAGCGCCTCGCGACGTGGAGACAGGCGCCTACTCGCGTGCAGGGGTTACGGCGTGATCCACTCAGCGCCGCCTGAGGCGGCTCCGGAACGAAGGGACTCAGCGGAGTGAGATCGCGGGCTTTTTCAGCCGTTGCTTTCCGGTGCGACGTCGGTCGGTTAATGGCGGCAGGCGTTGCCACATTCCAATCAAACCTCTCGGACGAGGGGGCGGGGAGGTTCCCGAATGTTTCGTGCGGAGGACGCGAGATGCACCTCGGCAGAGCTGTCGTCTCGCGTCCTGCGGACGCACGGATGGCTTTTGGCGGATCCGGTGGTTGCACCACCGGCTAGCCTTCTCAGGTCCTCCAGACCAGGCCAAGCGCGTGGCCTCATCCTCCGGTGGCACGGGCGTTGCGGACAGCGCGCGGGTTGGGAACTGGACCGGCCAAGCGCGTCACCTGATCCGCCAATGGGACAAGCGTCGCGCAGCGTGCAGCGCGCGAACTGGGAACTGGACCGGCCAAGCGCGTGGCCCGGTTGCTGGCACGGGCGTCGCGTGCAGCGCGCGAACTGGGAACTGGACACTGGACCGGCCAAGCGCGTGGCCCGACTGCTGGCACGGGCGTTGCGCTTAGCGCGCGGGCGGGGACCCGGCCACCGTTGCCGTACCATCGACGCGCCTTGCCTCGAAGCGTTGCTGAGCTTGGGTCCAAGTACAACTGAGCCCAACGCGCCATGATCATCCCGGAACTCAAGACTTTGATGAGCCCCGACCTCGAGCGCCCTACGCTTCCCGACGATGTCGATGATTGTACGATCGCCTTCGAAGCCACGGTGGGCTCGCAAGGCTCAGATGCCGCCGATATTTTCGCCTTCACGGTCGTCACCCCGACCGCCCTTGCTCGCGAGACGCGATCCCGCTGGGGCAGCGGTCTCCTCATCGTCCCCACGTTCTCGTGGGAGATCATTGATCTTGCTCTCGCCCGCTTGCTGGCTGGCTGCAGCCGCCCGTCGTGGACCGAGTTCGCACGAGAACTCCACCAGAACTTGCATTGGGAATTTGCCGACTACCGTGAACAGAACCGCGCCTAATCGTGCGATGCGGCGAATGCTCCGGACGTCTCGCGTGTTCTGCTTCCGCAAGACTGCGCGATCTCCTGCGGTTCGCTGAACTCGTCCAGCAGCCGCCCAAGCCCATGATCACTCCGCTTCCCGCTCATCGCTCTGGACCGTTGTTCGCGGCAGATGACGCGCGGGTGTTCCTACTCACTTTTAGGGACGGCGACGTTTTTCGTCTTCGGGCATTTTCCATCGTCGATCCATCCATTTACGGGATCGCAGACCGTTGGACAGCCACCATCGTTGAGCCGGTTTCGGGCGCGCGGTCCGATTTCAAACGACTTTTTGTCGCAAGCTCCGGCATCGACTTCGAGGAGGCCGACATCGTCAAGATCGTCGCCGATGATTCCGGTGAGGTGCTCTTCCGCGAGCGCGGCACCGTCGCAGGAGATCCGCGCGAAAGGCCGCACGTGGCCTGATCAGTCGGTGGGACGGCCGTTGCGCGGCGCGCGGGCTCGGAAGATCACCGACGGCGCGACAACCCCGCTCACTTTCCAGCCGCTTTGCCGTCCGTCAGCTTGATTTGCCGAGCTCCTTATGTCGCCCTCATTTGTCTACATCCTGGCGCTCCTGGGATACTTCACTCTCGCAGGGGCCGTGTGGTTCGTCGCCGTCGTGCTCGCGTTCCCGCCGCGGACGCGAGGGCTGGCCAAAAGGTTGGCTGCCGGCATGGCGGGTTCATTCTCCGGGGTCTTCCTTTTCCAGTTTCTTGCCGCACCGCTGGTCGCGCTCGTTCTCCTGCTCATGGGGGGCATTTTCTGGTTATCCCGCTCCGGTGATGCCGGCGCCGGGCTGCCGGTGCTCATGGTCGCGCTGGCGCTCCTCGCTTTCGGCATTGTGGCCGCTGCCTCACTGCTCGGATTTTATGCGGGATGGCGGGCCGCCTGGGATCTTGCGGCAGGTCGGTCGCCCCGCGCATTCCTGAGGAGCGACCGCTTCCTTGGACCGAGCGTTCGGTTCCTGCGGGCGCGGCTGCCACTTTTACAGCGAGTGATCTGACGGTTTCACCCAGTCGGGCCGCTGAGCCTTGCGGGCAGCGAGCGACAACGGGCCGTCACGGTGGCGGGCGGTGCGTCCGAAGCGGTCATTTACCTTGAGTCGGGAAGTGTCAGCATCCCAGGACATGAATGTGCCGCCTCCCCTCCCCCCAACTCCGTCTCCGAAGCGCCGGCGGGGATTACTCATCGGTGGCATCGTCGGCGGCAGTGTCTTGCTTCTCGTCCTGACGGGCTATTTCGTTGTCCGTTCCATCATCGCATCCGGAATCACCCAGGGGCCGGACAAACTGTTTGGAGAGCAGCATCTGAAGACCACCGTTGCTTTGGTGGAACTACACAAAGTCCGGTTCGGGAAATATCCCGCCACGCTCCGGGATTTGAAGTTCACTGGCCAGTGGGATCAGCTCGCTCTGCAGAGCGTCGGATATTATCCGAATGCGGATTGGACGGGATACTACGTCGAGGTTCAGCGAGGATGGATCGGCAAGCCGAGTCTGGAAATGCCCGATGACTTTTGGCGGGGGACCGGATACTCCTCGTCTCTCAAACCGAAAACTAACTGACGCCTGGCCTACGCGGCCGCGCCGGGCGCCGCGTATCCGCCGGCTCTCCTGCCACCTCGCCGCGCGCTTACCCCAGCCAGCGACCTTTCCGCGCAGCGTGCACCTCCCGCCGCAGTCCCTGAGCTTTGGGTCGCTCCGCGTGTCCCGAGAATGAAGGGCAAGCGATACACATACAATCTGCAGCACGCGTGCTTTCAGTGCCGCAAAGTCTTCAAGCTTGTTTACCAAATGAATGAGCAGCGACGCGCGGCTTGGCTGAGTCGTCGTATTTCCGGGCGGCAGCCGACGGCGGAGTTTCAGGAGCCGCAGCACGTTTGCACTTAATGCGGACGCCCCGTCGAGATGATGGGCCGGGCACTCCGTGCCCCCAGAGCGGACGATTTGGATGCTTGGCGCAGCGTCGAGCTACTCGTGGAGGCGGGTTTCCGATTCTTTTCCTCCAGTTCCGGTGGCTATCCCTCCGGCGTTCGGGAGATCGAGGAGTTTATCGCCGCCAACCGCAACCAATCGAAAGGAGCGCGTCTTGCCCAACAACTCAAAACCCGCCACCCATGACGAGCACCGCACAGTTTGAGGCCCGTTACGCACGCCGGCAGGCTGGATCGCGTGCACACGCATCCGGTCACCGACGTCCTGGACTGACAGGTGGAGCGTCCGTCCGGGAAGTGTGCCGGAGGCTACACCATGCGAGCAATGTTCGTTCGCGGGCGCGAGCAGTGGGGCCAGTTGCGACCAGAATTGCAAGCCGAAGAAGGGAAGTATGAGTAGGCTGGACGAGCTGCTGCAAGTCGCTCCACCTCGACGGGTCGGCGGCCGCGATGCTCCTCCGTCTGCTTGGCTACAGGTTCGCCGTCGCTCAGCTTCGCCAGATCGGCGTTTGGCGAACGCGCTATGACCAGGCGGCAGCTGATCGGAATCTGGAGGTGGGACGGCTACGACCGGTGGATTCACCTTCACGCTGATGGTCTTGCAGTAAGCGAAGTCATCACTCCGGCCGCGGGATCGGTTCAGCAGGAGGCGACCTTGGAGTTCGTGAGCGCGAAATACTGGAGACTCCGCCTGCCCATCGAACCACGGCCAGACGTTCCGAGCCTCAAGGATGGCGCGATCGAAGTGATCGACTACCGCATCGTCGCCTCAGCTCGAGACCACACGACCTGCACGAAAGCGGATTTCGAGTTCCCGTTCGAGTATACGAGACTTTCTCCCGACGTCTGAGCGCGCGATGCGGCGGATGCCTCCAGCGGTCACGCCGGCGGCGGTCGCGTCGCTCCGGGCTAGTCTGGGCGCCCGCCTTGCGGCTTCTCTGAACTTGGGTTTGGTCCTTTCGCCCGATCCGCACGGTGAACTCGAACGTCATCCAAGTTCTAGCTCCATTCATCACGGTGCATTGCCTGGCTCTCGCGGGAGGGCCCATTCCAGGGGGGAACCTCGTTTTGGGTCTGCATCTGGGAATCTTCGTCGTCTGGATTCCGGCCGTGCTCACCTCGACGCAGGGAACCCGCTCGCCCCGCCGGGGCTGACTCTGGGGGCCGCGAGGTTCCGGTGGCTAACGACGCCCGCCGATTAGCGCCGCGCCCTCCGGGCCGATCCGACGTCGTGACCGAAGAGGCCGGGTCTCGCCAGCAAAAGGTTTGGGAGCCCAGGCTGTCCGTCGAGCCGGAGCCTCGCGGGAGATCCGCAGGCGCGGTGAGTCTGGCGCGTGCATCGGCGATGCTCGCGTCGAGCACCGCTTCGGCACGCCCCGCCGCGCGGGGAACGCCGCCCGCCGCAGCGGCACGCGTCACAAATCGGGGAAATGCAGCCGCGTCTGCCGGAGATCGTCGATGGGGGAATCGTGCACGACCTGACCGGCCTTGTCGGCGCTCTCGAGTTCCCAGAGGAGCCAGTCATCATCGATGACGTATTTCTTTAGCTTGTTGTCCCAGCAGGGCGGGATGCGCTCGGAGAGCCGCTCGAGATAAGGCAGAAGCGGATTCCGCGGGGGAAACCGCTTCTCCAGGTCGTCGCTCGGGTTCTCGGGCCAGTGAAAGCGGTGCATGTACTCTTCGAAGCCAAAGCCATCGAAGAAGCAGCCGCTCCCGATGAGCGGCATGTACCAGAGGCTCGGGATGGCGCGCGGATTCGGTTTCACCGGCACCTCGTGGGTGAGTTTCTCGAGCAACGCCAGACCCTCGGGATCGCCCTGTAAATGTTCCGTCAGTTTGTCGAGCGCGGGGAACGTGACCGGTGGGCTCACGAAGAGCACCGGCTTCCGCTGCAGCCGCGACAGGATGATTTCGTGGACCGTGCCGACGCTGTAGATGTTCGTCGGGACGAACGCGATCGTGAAGTCGCTCGTGTCCACCATCCGCAAATCGATGTGGAGCGTCTCCCAAAATTTGGCGGCGCAGAGCGCCCGAGCCTCATCGCCCTCCGGGCTCTGCTCATAGGTCCAGGTTTCGCGGACGTCGATCGTGTTGAGGTCCTCGAGCCCGTACTCATGGAGACCGCGCACCGCCGGCTTGAACCACGGATCGAAGACGACCGCGCCGAAGGAACGGAGGAAATCCCCCACCCGGTTCCGCCAGCCGCGCTTTTTCTCGGCGGTGCGCGAGGCGACAAAATCCATCGGGCCGGAAAGGTAAATGCGCGCACCGCGGAGGAAATTGTGGGTCTTCATCGCCTGACAGATAGGGTGGCGCGCGGTTTCGCGTAAAGCGCGAACGTTGCGAAGCTCGCGCTGACGCGGTCCGAATTGCGCCGGGTCGTTGACACCTTGTCGCGCGGAGTTACTCTCCGCCTTCGCTATCGGCGGGGTAGCCAAGTGGTAAGGCCGGGGTCTGCAAAACCCCTATTCGCGGGTTCGATTCCCGCCCCCGCCTCTCTCCGAGAGAAATCGCCGCAGCGCGGGATTTCGCCCGATTCGTTCCATCAGACGGATGGCTTTTTGATCCCGCCACCGCCAATTTTTTGATCCCGCCGTTGCGACCGCGGGGGCGAGGCTGTAGTCCGGCTGTGATGTATCCCGCCCTCGCGAAAACGAATGCTGCGCTGCTGATCGTCGGACATGGCTCGACGCAAAATCCGGATTCCAGTCCTCCGTCCCACGTTCACGCGGAGGAGATTCGCCGACGCAGAATCTTCGCCGAGGTGGCGTGCTGCTTTTGGAAGGAGGAGCCGAGCTTTCGCGAGGCCCGGTATCTCTTCGAGAGCCGCGAGGTCTACGTCGTTCCGAACTTCATCAGCGAGGGCTATTTCACGCAAACGGTCATCCCGCGGGAACTCGAACTGGCCGGACCGCGCACGCAACAGCCGGACGGAAGCATCTGGAAATACTGCGAGCCCGCCGGCAACCACGAGAGCATGACCGACCTCTTGCTGCAGCGCGCCCGCGACGTGGCGCCGGGCATTCCCGAGGAGGAGACGAGCCTCCTGATCGTCGGGCACGGCACCGGCTTGAATGACAACTCAGCGGTCGCTGCGAAGGAGCAGGCCGAACGCATTCGCGGGCGTTCTCGCTACGCTGAGGTGGTCTCCACCTACATGGAGGAGGATCCGCTCATTTCCAAATGGGACGAGCTCACCACCGCCCCCAATGTGGTGGTGGTGCCGTTCTTCATCGCGGATGGTCTGCATTCCTACCAGGATATCCCTGTCCTGCTCGGGCTGGAAGCCGAGCCCACCGCGGCGGCGAGCCAGCGCGAGGTCTTCCGGCAGAATCCCCGCGAACTGCGCGGCCGCCGCTTGTTTTACGCAGCGGCGATCGGCACGGAACCGAAATTTGCGGATGTCATGCTCGACCTCGTCATGGCCTTCGACGCAAACCATGGGACAAATTGATGACCTGCTCGCGCGGGCGCTGCGCGAGGGCCGCTGCCGGCTGGGGCAGGTCCTGATCCAGCCGGGCACAGACGGCGGATTCCAGCTGCGGCATCGGGGAGATGCCGGGATCGCGAGTGAAACGCTCGAAGCCTTTGCGAATGTAACGGACGCCCACCTCATCGGAGTGAATGACGATGCTGGCGTCTATCGACCGCTGAAGACCGCGCCGACCTTGCGCCGCGGCTGGCTCCTGCGGGTGTCAGACGCCGCCGATCTGCGCCGCGCCCTCGACATCCTCTATCCCGGCCAGCTCGCCCTCTGGCTGGCTCGCGAGGAAGGGCGCCTGCCCGCGACGTCGCTGCGCGAGACCGTCTCCCGCCAAACGGGGATGTATCGGATCACGGGGAAGCTGACGACGGACGAAGCCGACCGACTGACCGCGGCCAACTGCCGCTCCGACGGCGGCTGCCTGCGCACGATCCTCTGGACGATCGAACCGGGCAGCACGCCGTGTTCCCGGCTCCCGAGCGAAAAATTCGACGCCGGGCACGATCAGACCGGCGCGGGCGAAGCGGTCATTCCCCTGCTTTGTCTCGAACTCTGCAGTCTGGTCGTGGCGGCAGGCCGGGCGCACTTGAAGGGCGAGAAACCGCTCCCCGAGTGAGTCGGACCACGGTGAGCGCGTGAGCTGCGTCAGCTCTTCGCCTTCTCAAACTGACGCAGGGAGGCCATCGCCTGGGCGCGAACCTTCGTCTGGAGCGCGGGAAGCCAGCCGAAGAGCAGGCCCACGGGTCCAAGCGCCTGCCGCGACCACCGCCAGAAATCGAAGGTGTCGACCTGCTTGACGATGAGGCCGTCCCGGAATTCGAAGGCCGAGTCGATGACGTTGTGCACGGGGCGCTTCGTCGCGCTGAAAGTGTAGCGCGGCTCCCAGTGGGCGGAGCCACGGGTATCGTCCGCGGTGACATCGCGAAACTCCAGCGTGAGATCCTTGCCGCGAAGGCAGAGCATTTTCCACATCGACCCGATCTCCGCGCCGCGAAGGTCGAAGGCAGCATCCCGAAAGGTGGCGTCCGGAGCGTAGCAGGCAGCCATGATATCCGCATCCCGGGCGGCGAAGGCGGTGTAGAAGCGCTGGAGGAGAGCGGCGTTGGGATGCATAATTCCGGGAGCGGGGGAGCGAGTACGGCAGGGTCAGAGCTGCGGCACCTCGATCGTCATGGGCGCGCCGTAATCGTAGTACTCGAGCTTCGTGGTCACGCGGCGTCCCATGATGTCCGCCTCGATGTCAATCCGCCGCGGGAGGAGATCATTCGGAGTGAGGTAGAACTTTGATTTGGAAGTACCCTCCTTCGTCTTGTTCACGAACTCGTACGTCTCGACCGCCAGATCTTTGAGTTTCTCCGGACCGAGCACCCGGGCACTCACGCAGTTCTGGACCATTTCATCGAGCTTCTTTGGATCGCTGAAGCTGCCCACGGCCTTGTTCATCTGCGCGGGAGCCGTCATCCACTTGTCGCCGATGCGGATGAATGCCTTTTCCCCGACCCCGACCATTTCCGTGCCGGCCAGCGTCATGCGCATGCGGTCCGGGAAAATAAATTCCATCTGCATCTGGCCCTGGGCCCCGGACGCGTTGTCCGGAATCTCCATCCGGGCGCGGAAGGTGCCTTTCGCCTGCTGGGCCGCGAACGATTTTCGCAGCACTTCGATCGCCTTCGGATCGATCGTGGCCTTGGCGTCCGGAGCAGGCGTCGTGGCTTTCGGCTCCGTCGGCGCCGGCGCCGGTTCTTCCGACCAGAGCAGGCCCGCGGGCAGAAAGATCGCCGCGAGCACGGCGCAAAACGGGAAACGAAAGGTCATCGGAACAAATTTCAGATACAAGATTTCAGATTTCCAACCACTCACCACTCACCACTCACAGATTACCGATTACCGACTACCGATTACCGATTACCGATCACTGGTTACTGATTCCCGACCGACCCCTCACGGCAGAGGAAAATTCCGGGTGAGCGCAACGACCGCGTCCTTCACTTTCTGCAATTTGGGAGCGTCCCCGACCGCGCCGAGGGCGGCGTGGATCAGGTCGGCGATCTCCATCATCTCCTCCTCCTTCATGCCCCGGGTCGTGACGGCGGGCGTGCCGAGGCGGATGCCGCCGCCCTTCATGATGCTGACGGTGTCGAAGGGGATGGAGTTCTTGTTCACCGTGATCCCGGCGTGGTCGAGGGTCTCCTGAGCGGTCTTCCCATCGATATTCTGCGGGCGCAGGTCGACGAGCATGAGGTGGTTGTCGGTCCCGCCCGAAACGATGCGGTAGCCATTCTTCGCGAGTCGCGCGGCCATCGCCTTGGCATTCCGGACGATCTGCTGCTGGTAGACCTTGAAGGAGGGCTGGAGCGCCTCGTGAAAACACACGGCCTTCGCCGCGATCACGTGCATCAGGGGCCCACCCTGGATGCCGGGGAAGACCTGGGAGTCGATCCCCTTCGCATATTGGGCGCGACAGATGACGATGCCTCCGCGCGGTCCACGCAGGCTCTTGTGCGTGGTCGTCGTGACGAAGTCCGCGTGCGGCACCGGGCTGGGATGGACACCGCCGGCGACCAGACCGGAAATGTGCGCCATGTCGGCGAAGAGCATCGATCCGCACGAATCGGCGATCTGGCGCATGCGGGCGAAGTCGATGACGCGGGGATAGGCGGAGGCGCCCACGGTGATCATCTTCGGCTTCACCTCGGCGGCTTGGCGGGCCAGCGCGTCATAGTCGATCAGCTCGCTGTCCTGCCGGACGCCGTAGTGGACCACGTCATAGAAGCGGCCGGAAAAGTTTGCCTTGTGGCCGTGCGTGAGGTGTCCGCCATGGGAGAGATCCATCGTGAGGATCCGATCGCCCGGCTGGAGCACCGAAAAGTACACCGCCATATTCGCCTGAGCGCCGGAGTGCGGCTGCACATTGACGTGGTCGCCCCCGAAGAGCGCCTTCGCGCGTTCGATGGCGAGCGTTTCGACCCGGTCCACGTTTTCGCAGCCGCCGTACCACCGCTTCCCGGGATAGCCCTCCGCGTATTTGTTCGTCAGGACAGAACCCTGGGCTTCGCGGACCGCGGCGGAAGCGAAATTCTCGCTCGCGATGAGTTCCAGACCTTCGTCCTGGCGACGGATTTCGTCCTCGATCGCCTCAGCGATTTCCGGATCAACTTCTGCGAGGGACGGCGACGAGGTGGACTGGTGGATCATGGATTGGAGATACTGATGAAAGGCCTGGCCCGAGCGGGGTTCGGGGGTTTTTCCGCGGAGATAGGCGAGCAAGCCGGGCATGGCGGCGCGGAGCATGTCGCGGCACTCCGCGTAGATTCCGCGGCTCATCCCGATGGGGTCGGAGACGTCGAGATCGTCCTCGTCCGCGGCGGGATCGAACTCCCGGAGTAGGAAAGTCTTCTTCGTTGCGTCCGGGTAAAGATAGGCCAGCGCTTCGGCGTGGCCATGCGTCATCGCGATGATGACGTCGGCCTGACGGATGATTCCCGCACTCACCGGTTGGCTCCGGTGGCGCGACGCATCGATGTTCAACTCGCGGAGGACGTCGATCGCATGTGCGCTGGCCCGCTGCCCGGCGAGGGCGCTGACTCCGACGGAAAGCGTCGGAAATTCGTCCCCGGCAAGATCCCGCCAGAGCGCCTCCGCCATGGGACTGCGGCAGATATTGCCGGTGCAGACAAAGAGGACGTTTTTCACAGACAGGGCAGAGCGGAGCGGGATCATCGCGACCGACGTGGCGGGCCACGGACGGTGAGAACGCGGCAGTCTAGGGTTCGCCCCTGCCAAGTCAACGCCGCGGCGTGTGGTCGCGTCCGTCATCACCGCATTCGCGCTTCCCTCCGCCGGGAATCTCGCTTCACTCCCCCGCCTCATGTCGATGGATGTAACCCCTACCACCCCCGCGGCCGCAGCCCCCCCGGCGGGAATGATGAAACGCCTGTACGACTGGTGCATGCTCCAGGCGCACACCCGCCGCGGGGTGATGACGATGAACATCGTCTCGTTCGCCGAGTCCTCCTTTTTCCCGATCCCTCCGGATCCCCTCCTGATCGCCCTTTGCTATGCCAATCCGGCCCGGTGGTGGCGCTTCGCGCTGCACTGCACCCTCTGGTCGGTGCTGGGTGGACTCCTGGGCTACTACCTCGGCGTCGCCTTCGAACCGCTCGTCCGAAAGCTCCTGCCCTACGTCGGCGTCAAGGATGTCGACGCCGGCATCGCGACCGTGCGCTTCTACTATGACAAGTGGGGCTTTCTCGCACTGACCGCGAAGTCACTGACGCCGATCCCATTCAAGATCTTCACCATCGCGTCCGGCGTGCTGCATTTCAATCTGGGGCTCTTCATCGCGGGCGCCACGCTCGGCCGCGCCATCCGCTTCTTCCTCGTGGCCGGACTGATCCGCGCCTTCGGCGAGCGGATCCGACCGTTCATCGAGCGTCAGCTCGGGTTGATCATCATCGTGTTCTTCGCCGTCATCGTTTTGGGGTTTGTCGCCCTGAAGTTCCTCCGCTGACCGCACGCGCTTTCTGATTGTGGTGGGGGACGCCGGCAGGCTAAATGCGGAATCCCCGCGATGATCGCCCCCGACCTGAAGCCCCTTGGCGACGAGCATCTCGAGCTCCGCGCCGGGTTGGGAACGTCCTTGTTCTCGCTCATCACGACGGCACAGGAACTCGACCTCGGATCGTCCGCGCTCGGGGAGGTCCATCGGTGCGTGGTCGACCTCCAGGCCCCGTTTTCCTTCGTCGTGGCCGGGGAGGTGAAGGCCGGAAAATCGGCGCTGCTCAATGCGCTTTTCGGGAGCGTCGTCTGCACGAGCGGCGTGCTGCCGGTCACGGATCGCGTGCACCTTTTCAAATACGAGTTTGAGCCGAGCGATCGGAACGCGACCCCGACGCTCGTCGAGCACGGACGGCCCGTGAATTTCCTGCGCGACTTCCATCTGGTCGATACGCCCGGGACAAACTCGCTGGAATCTGAGCACACGCACATCGCCGAGGAATACCTGCCGGTCGCGGACGCGGTCTTTTTTGTCTTTCCGGTGACGAACCCGTGGGGAGCGACCGCCTGGACGTTGATCGAGCGCGTTCAGACAGAATGGCGGCAGCGCCTCGTCATCGTCGTGCAGCAGTGCGATCTCCGGGAGCCCGCCGAGGTGCAGCTGATCACGGAACACTTGCGAAAGCTCTGCCGGGAGAAACTGGGAGCCGAGATCCCAGTCTTCGCCGTTTCCGCGAAAAAGGCGCTTCTCGCGAAGACCAGCGGCGTGGACAAGCCGCGGTTGTGGCAGGAGAGCGGATTCGGACCGTTCGAAGAACACGTCAACGCGCTGATCCGGGGCGATCCCCTCCGCGCCAGCCGCCTGCGTCGGGGACTCCTCGCCGGAACGCTGGAACTCGGAGCGGTCAGGGAGCGCACCGATCCGGTGGAGGCCGTGCTCGCCTTCGACCGCACGCAGCTCCTCGCGACGATCGGGCGGATGCGCGCCAAGCTGCGCGACCAGCTTCAAGCCGTGGAAAACATCCACGACGACTTCGAGCGGGCCCTCGGTCGCTGCTGGCGTCGAGGCGAGCTGATGCTTGAGGAACACCTCCGCCCCTGGCGGATTTTCTCGGGTTTTTTCGGGCGCAATCGGGAGTGGAGGGACAAATTCAGGGCCGCGATCGAACCCGCGCTCCGCGCTGCGCTCGCCCGGCAGGTGGAGAGCGCCTGGCAGCGGATGGAGTCCGAGATGCGCACGAGCCGCGCCCAGCTGGCATCGATGCTCTCCGCATGGGCGGAAGACACGCCCCGAATCTCTGCCGCGGCCCGGCGCGACGCGGCTGATTCCTTCCGGGAACGGCGCGAGACCTGCCTGCAGGCTCTCGTTGACGCCCACAACACTTCACTCCAAACCGGTGCCGCCCGCGTGGAAATGCAGGCGATCTTCGCGGAGTCCGTGGGGGAGTATCTCGCGCGCTCGGTCCGACCCGACGAGAACGTCGGCGCGGCCCTCACGCCGAGGCTCTGTGAGATCGGGGTGGAGAATGCCGTGGCGGCGCTCGATCAAGTCATGGACCCCCGCGGGCTGGGAGGATCGCGGCGGCGGTCCCGCATCATCGACGCCTACCACGTCGCGATGAACGACCGCGGAGCCGCGCTCGCGCGCTCGGTCGAGACCATCTTCTCGCACTTGGTGGAGACTTATTATGACTGCCTGATCCGGAGCCTCGCGTCGTTCGAGGAGTTCCGCTCCACGGAGGAAAAACGCTGGAAGCCGATCGGCAACCGGCTCCGGTCACTCGACGAACGCTTCACGGAACTCGAGCGAAAACTCGCCTGAGCGGAACCGGCGGAACCTCGATATTCCCGTTGGACAGCAACGCGCGGTCCGCGAATCAATAGCGCCCGTCCGTCCCCCCGCATGTCCGAACCGCAAAGCCTCGCGCCCGCCGCCCCGCCCTGTCCCGGCGAGGCGAAAGCCACGACGTTCAAGCGTCGGGCGATCAGCACCATCTCCCTCTGGACGGGCGTGCTTCTCACTCTCGCGCTTGGCTGGCCCTCGGGCGTTCTCATCTTTACCGCGCTCTCCGCGCTGGCCGGCTTGTACGAATATTACCGCATGCTCGAATGCGGCGGTCTCGCTTGCGACCGGCGCGCGGGCATGACCGCGGGGATCCTCTTCTTCGCGCTCGGGATGCCGGTGCTGTACGGATTCGGCCCGGTCCGCGCGTACGAGTTTGAGCTCGGATTCCTCTCGCTGACCATCCTCGCGCTGGGGGTCCGGCAGCTTTGCGTCAACGAGACGCCCCAGCCCACCTCGCTCGCCAACATCGCCTACACGTTCTTCGGGTTGATGTACATCCCCTGGTTGATGCACTTCCTCGCGAAGATTTTTTTCCTCGCTCCGCAACCGCCGGTCGTCGGTGGCCCCAGCGGGGTGTTCTACGTTTTCTTCCTTCTCGTCGTGACGAAATTCTCCGACATGGGCGCCTACATGCTCGGCAGTCTGATCGGCCGCCACAAGATGATCCCCCGGATCAGTCCCGGCAAGACGTGGGAAGGATTCGGCGGAGCGCTCGTCGCGAGCGCCGGGGCGAGTGTGCTCCTCGTTTTTCTCTTTCCGACTCAATTGCTGCCCCTGACCGGCTGGCCGGCGCTCGGGCTCGGGCTCGCCCTGGGTCTGGCCGCCGTGCTCGGTGATCTCGTGGAGTCCCTCCTGAAGCGGGCCACGTGCATCAAGGATTCCGGTGCCGTCCTCCCTGGAATCGGCGGCATCCTCGACCTAATCGACAGCGTGCTGTTCACCGCGCCGCTGCTCTACCTTTATCTCCGTTTCTCGATTTGAGTTCCGCGCGACTCCTCGTCGCGTCCGACAGCCCCCGCGCCCGCCGATGTTGAAGCCGCCGACAGATTCCTCCCGCGTTTCCGGCCCGCGCCGGGTGGTCGTGCTCGGAGCGACGGGCTCCATCGGCGAGAGTGCCGCGAAGGTCGCTGCCGACCTCCCGGATCGGATCCAGCTCACCGGGCTGGCCGCCCATCGAAACGCGGCGGGTCTCGCCGTCCAGGCAAACCGTTTCCGCCCGGAAGCGCTCTGCCTCGTGGACGCCTCGAAGCTCGAGGATCTGCGCGCTGCGCTCGCCCCCGGCTATCGCCCGCGTCTGCTCACGGGCGAGGAAGGCCTCGTCGAGCTCGCGGCCGGGACCGCGGCGGACATCGTCCTGATCGCGATCGTCGGAACCGGCGGTCTGCGCCCCGCGCTGGCGGCGATCGAACAAGGCCGCGACCTGGCGGTCGCCAGCAAGGAAATCCTCGTCATGGCCGGTGAAGCGGTGATGCAGGCGGCGGCTCGCAAAGGCGTCCGCGTGCTGCCGGTGGACAGCGAGCACAACGCGATCTTCCAATGTCTCGAAGGCCGCGCTCCGGCCGACGTGAAGCGCTTGATTCTCACCGCCTCCGGCGGTCCCTTCCGCACCGCGACGCCCGGGCACATCGCGACGGCGACCGCCGCCCAGGCCCTGAAACACCCGACCTGGACGATGGGGGCGAAGATCACGATCGACTCCGCCACGCTCTTCAACAAAGGCCTCGAGATGATCGAGGCGCGCTGGCTGTTCGACGTCGAAATGGACCGGGTCGATGTCGTCGTGCATCCCCAGAGCATTGTCCATTCGATGGTTGAATTCGTGGATGGCAGCGTGCTGGCGCAGCTCAGTCATTCCGACATGTGCTTCCCGATTCAATACGCGATTTGCTGGCCGGACCGCGTGCCGAACCGGCTGCGTCCGCTCGATTTCGCGACCTTGGGGAAGCTCGATTTCGAGGCGCCGCGGCGCGACGTGTTCCCTGCGCTCGACCTGGCGATGCACGCCGGCCGCACCGGGGGCACGCTCCCCGCGGTCATGAACGCCGCGAACGAGATCGCGGTCGCAGCCTTCCTCGAAGGGCGCATTCCATTCCCGCAAATCTGGCAGCTCGTCGGGGAGACCATGGCCGCGCACAGTGTGACCGAACATGCGAACCTCGACCAGATCATCGCCGCGGATGGTGACGCACGCCGGTTCGCGACCGAACGGATTCCGGCGTAATTTAGTCGCAGTTCGCGGCTCCGGCCGACCCGATCTGAAATTTGCCGTCTGAAATCTAACCTTCCCGCATGGAGTCCCTCCCCTCATTCCTCCGAGTCGCCTTGATCCTGATCCAGGTGGTCGTGCTCTTCAATCTGCTCATCATCGTGCATGAGCTGGGCCACTTCCTCGCCGCGAGGTGGCGCGGACTCGTGGTGGAGAAATTTGGCATCTGGTTCGGGAAGCCGCTCTGGAAGAAGACGGTCAATGGCGTGGAATACAGTCTCGGCTCGATCCCGGCGGGCGGCTTCGTCGCGCTGCCTCAGATGGCGCCGATGGAGACGATCGAAGGCAAGGGCGAGCACGACCGCGCCCAGCTCCCGGCCATCTCGCCGCTCGATAAGATCATCGTCGCGTTCGCCGGACCGCTCTTCAGCTTCCTCCTCGCCATCGCCTTTGCCGCGGTCGTCATGCTGGTCGGCAAACCCGTGAAGGAGGCGGACGGAAGTCTCACGATCGGCTACGTGGATCCCGATTCCACCTCCGCAAAAGCAGGTCTCGCGCGCGGCGACGAAATTCTCGAGGTCGACGGCCGCCCGGTGAAAACGTGGGGCGGGATGAATGCCAGCGTCCAGTGGAACATCATCAGTAGCGAAGGGAAGACGATCCCCGTGAAGGTGAAGCGAGGAACCGAGGTGCTGACGATCGACGTCGAACCGTTCCGCGCCGAAGCCACGGGACTCGGCCGCTCGCCGAAGCGGCAGCTGCGCATCCTGCCGGCCGCGAAACCGATGATCGGAAAAGTGGAGAAGGGCAGCGAAGTGGAGAAGGCGGGCTTCAAACCAAACGACCGCATCATCGCGGTCGATGGCCGCGAGGTCCAGCATTTGAACGACATCGAGGAGGCTCAGCGCGCGCGGGCCGGACAGGCGACGCCCGTGACCGTCCAGCGCGGGTCCGAAACCCTGCAGCTTTCGTTTCCGTTCGCGCCGCCGCGCATCGCCGCCGTCACCGCGAACTCCCCCGCCGCGACGGCCGGTTTCAAGGCCGAGGATCAGATTCTCTCGCTCGATGGCACGATCGCGACGACTTCGGAGTTTGCCCGCTTGGCGGCGGAAAAGGTCAATCAGCCGATGAAGGTGAAGGTGAAGCGCGGCGGCGAAACCCTCGACCTGACCGTAACGCCGCTCTTCGAGACGACCCAGAAGCGCGCGCTCGTTGGCCTCCGCTGGAGCCCGGATTATCCGGGAATCGAGTGGGACGAATGGGGTGCGATGAAGATCACGCATCCTGGCCTTCTCGAGCAGATCGTCGCCCCCGTGCAGACGATGAAGAACACGCTGAGCGCCTTGATGTCGCCGAAATCGGATCTGAGCCTGCGCGACCTGAGCGGTCCGGTCGGGATCATGCGCATCTACTATCTCCTCTTCGAAAGCGAACAGGGCTGGCGACTCGCGCTTTGGTTCAGCGTCTTTATGAACGTGAACCTCGCGCTGATGAATCTGCTGCCGATCCCGGTGCTCGACGGCGGGCACATCACGCTCGCGTTGCTTGAGGCGGTGCGCCGCAAGCCAGTGAGCATCCGGGTCCTTGAGTGGGTGCAGACGGCCTGCGCTGTCGTGATCATCGGGTTCATGCTCTACGTCACGGTCTTCGACACGCTCGATCTTCCGTTCCTGCGGCGCACGCGGGCGACGCCTGAGCTGAAATTCGCGCCTCCGCCCGCGACCCCGGCGCCTGCTCCGCAGAACGGTTGAGCGAGGGTTTCAGGATGTTCGGGCGGAACCGAAGTGCTGACGGCGAGGCGCGGCCACGCCTCACCGGCTTTCGCCTGACCGCGCGCTGGCCTGTGCTACTTTTCCCCGCCGCATGAGCACCGAAACTGCTTCCCCGCTTTCGTTCGTCGCGAACCCCTATCGCTACGCCCGCCGCCGCTCGCGCGCCGTGATGGTCGGCCGGGTGGGAGTCGGCGGCACCAACCCCATCCGGGTGCAGTCGATGCTGACGTGCGACACGATGGACACGGCGGCGTGCATTCAGCAGACGCTCGATCTGGTCGCGGTGGGTTGTGAGATCGTCCGGATCACCGCTCCGACGGTGAAGGACTCCGCCAATCTGGAACACATCAAAGCCGGCCTGATCGCCCGCGGCTGCGATGTGCCGCTGGTGGCGGACATCCATTTCAAGCCGGATGCCGCGCTCGAAGCGGCCCGCTGGGTGGAGAAGGTGCGAGTGAACCCGGGGAACTTCGCCGACTCGAAAAAATTCAACGTTCGCGAGTATTCCGCAGAGCAATACGAGGAGGAGTTGGGCCGCATCCGGGAGCGCTTTACGCCGCTCGTCCGCCTCTGCCAGGAACGTGGGATCGCGATGCGGATCGGGACGAATCACGGCTCCCTCTCGGATCGCATCATGAATCACTTTGGGGATACGCCGCTCGGCATGGTCGAGAGCGCCCTGGAGTACACCCGGGTCGCTCGTGACCTCGGCTACCACGACCTCATCTTCTCGATGAAGGCGAGCAATCCGAAGGTGATGATCGAAGCGTACCGCCTTCTCACCGCCCGCCTTGCCGCGCTCGGCGCGGATTGGAACTACCCCATCCACCTCGGCGTCACGGAAGCCGGCGACGGCGAGGATGGCCGGATCAAGAGCGCCACCGGGATCGGCTCTCTCCTCGCCGACGGGATCGGCGACACCGTCCGCGTTTCGCTGACAGAGGATAGCGTGCACGAGATCCCGGTCGCGCAGGCCCTGGTCGCCCCGTACAATGCCGCAGAGATTCCCGTCACGGAACTCCCGGCGGCGGCTTTACCGTTCGATGCCTTCAGCTACCGGCGTCGCGCAACGGCGCGCGTGACGATTCAGGGGTTCGCACTCGGCGACACGGAGGTTCCCCGCGTCGTCGTGGCGCGAGAGACGTTTCAAAAGGTCGCGCACAAGCTCGCGCAGCTCGGTGATTTCCAGCCGGAGATCGTCCGGGAAGAGGCGGTCGGAGCGGGGACGCTCGTGGAGCTCGATCCGCGAGACGAGGCGGCGATCCTGCGAGTCAATGGGGCGGAGGGGGCAAAACTGGTCGCCGTGAGCGACGGCCTCGCGGACCTGCCCGTCATCACGGCCTACCGCCTCCTGGCTTCAAGGCTCGACGAGCGCCATTCCGTCCTTCTGAAAGACTCCCTGTTCGCGTCCGACAACGCGACCCGCGATTTCCTTCCGACGATGCTCCACGCGGCGACGAACATCGGCTCGCTGCTGTGCGACGGCATCGGAGACGCCATCCTTGTCCAAGGCGAGCATGGTCCGGGTCAATCGCTGCGCATCGCCTACAACGTTTTGCAGGCGGCGGGCGCGCGGATCTTCAAGACGGACTACGTCGCCTGTCCCTCGTGTGGCCGGACGCTTTTCAACCTGCAGGAGACCACCGCGCGCATCCGCGCCGCCACCGGCCATCTCAAGGGCGTGAAAATCGCCATCATGGGCTGCATCGTCAACGGCCCGGGCGAAATGGCCGATGCCGACTTCGGCTACGTCGGCGGCGCACCCGGAAAAGTGAACCTCTACGTCGGCAAGAAAGCCGTGAAGTTCAACATCCCCGAGGGTGAGGCCGTCGCTCGCCTCACCGACCTGATCCGCGAGCACCACAAGTGGGTCGAGGCCCCCGCTCCGAAACCGACGGAGGAGCCAGTGCTGGTCTGAGTCCGGAGCACGGTCGGAGGCGGCCGATTTCCAGCCCCCCTATTTCGCCACTATCCCGGCGATGCCGTTGATCTTCCACCCCTCCGGATACTTCACGAGCTTCACCTGCACGGGCGCGTCCATCCCCGTGCGCCAGTTCATCGTAACCGTCGCGAGATTGCCGGCGGCCTGAGCCCCTTTTACCGTCATCGTCGAGTTGTCGGGGTAATCTTGCGCGTTGAGGATCGGATCGGCCTCCATTCCGCCCATCTCGCTTTTCGCGGCCTGATCGTGGACTTGCTTGAAGAGCCGCTTGAACAGCGGCGTGACGTCGGAGCGGGTGAGCAGCCAGGCCACACGCGCCTTGTCGCGGCCGAGTTTTTTCAAGTTTCGGACGTAGTCATCGTAGAATCTCTGCGTCACGGCACCCGCCGCCGCGGCCTCGTCGCCGGGCGCCGGTGCCGCCGGCCCGGGCGGTCGCGCCCCGTCCGCTGCCGTCGCCGGGTTTCGGTTCTCGATGTCCTTCGTGGACTGCGCGGCCAGCGGCAGCCGTAAGGCTGGGGTCAACAGGATCGCGCAGAGGATTCCCGGGACGATCTTCATGCGCCGAACAGATCCGGGGAATCCGCCGCTGCAAGCGACTCGGCGCTTTCGCGCTCGCGTCCCGTCAACCGGCCCGCCTACGATGGCGCGGTTCGATGTCATGCGTTCTTCCTCCCGTCCTCTTCGGATTTATCTCCCTGATCCTCACCGGCTGCGACGGCCCGCCCCGCGCGCCGTCTCCGGAGCGGAGTCCGGACGGAGCGATCGTGTTCGACGTGCAAGGAGTGCTGCACCGGGTCACGGCGGATGGCCGGAGGGCGGTGGTCGCACATGACGAAATCCCGGGATACATGCCGCCGATGACGATGGAATTCGATCTCGCCGAGCCGCGGGAGGCGACGACGCTCACCTCCGGAGACCGCCTTTCCTTCCGACTGTCGGTGACGGACGCGAAGAGTTGGATCGATCAGATCCGCAGGACGGGTCACGTCGAACTCAGCCCGCCCCCCGGTCCGACGCCCGCCACGCCAATCCCCGGCGGAAGGCTGCCCGACCTCGCGCTCATCGATCAGAGCGGAAAATCGTTCAGCCTCGCGTCCCTCCGCGGGCGGGTTCTCGCGCTCACCTTCGTCTTCACGCGGTGCCCACTCCCAAATTTTTGTCCGCTCATGAGCCGGAACTTCGAGCACGTCCAACGCGAGTTGTCCGCGTCGACGCCGGGAGACGGCTGGCGGATGCTCAGTGTCACGATCGATCCCGCGCACGACACCCCGGCGGTGCTGGCGCAATACGCCGCCCACTTCGAAGCTGATCACCGGCGCTGGATCTTCGCGACCGGCTCGATCCCCACAATCCGGCAGCTTGGGAATGTCGTCGGACTGCAGTTCAGCGGAGAGAATGATGCGCTCGCGCACAATCTGCGAACGGCCGTGATCGATGCCGAGGGTCGCGTGGTGCGAGTTTTCGAAGGGAACGGCTGGCAGCCCGCGGAGCTGGCGGGCGAGATTCGACGACTGCTCCCGGGACCGCCTCCCGCAAATTGAGGTCGGAGCTGCCGAGGACGTGCTAGCCCGGATCAAGCCGACCGGCGACGCAGGATGAGGCTCAGACCGAGCCCGCCCACGCCGATCAATCCCCACGTCATGGGCTCCGGCACACTGCCGACGGTTCCCGCGAAATTCTGGGGACTGTTTGGCTGCGTCGTGTTGCCGGGAATCGCGAGCGACTGACTCCCGTTCGTCGGCAGCGACGCGTAAGGTACCCCACCCTGAACGGTGCCACTCATCGTGATGGTACTGGCGTCGGAGAAAAGAAAACCCGCCGGAAGGGTGAAGTCAGGCGTGGGACCACCTAGTCCGGTGATGCTCGCGGTCGCGATCAGCACGGCATGATTGTTGGTCGGCGTGCCCGCGTTCCCCGGAAACGTAAAGGTGTGGGTGGTGCCGGTTCCCTGCTGGACAACCTGAATGGTCTGACCACCGACGAATTGCTGGCCGCTGGAACCCGTGAAGATCTCGATAAACTGCACGGAGCCATCCAAGTTCGTATAAAGCTCCCGGATCTGCCAAAGATGAAAGCTCGCCGACACCACGTTCGGAAGCAGCAAGGCTGCGGCGGCAGCGGTAACGCCCAAACGGGCGCGGGAGCTCAGAGCTCGGAATGGGAAGGCGGAGCGCATGGTTCGGAGAAAGGTGTCAGCGAATCGAGGAGGCGTAGCGGATCGATCTCTCCCCGCCAAGACAAATGTCGCGGAATGTCGGCGTGACATCAAAACCGGAAAAGTGCGTGCGATCAAAACCGGAATTTTTTCTTTGGGGTGAAACGTGTTGGTGTCGAGCTGGGTGATGGGGAGGTTTTTGTGGGGGGTGGCGCGGTGGTGGGAGTGGAGTTCT
>JBBQFQ010000059.1:0-35439 GCA_038322235.1 Chthoniobacterales bacterium | reverse complement strand
TTCGCGAAAGGCTTCCTCCGCGCTCAGGCCGCAAGCGGCGGCAAGCAGAGTGCCGCGGGCGTGATCTTTGAGGGCGAGTTTGGAAGAGGGAAAAAGCAGGCGGGCGAAAATGAGGGCCTGCAGGAGCGAGCGCTGGCGGGGCGTACCGAGGCCCGAGAGCAAACGATCGAGTCCGAGTTGCTGCCAGGCCTCGACGAGGACGGCCAAGCCGCCGCAATCCGAGGCGTCGGCCAGCGAGAGGGAGTCGGAGCGCACGAAGTGCTGGCCAGCGAGGGAGGCGGCGATGAGATCGCGCAGCGGGGCGGGCAGAGCGGAGATATTGCAGACGGTGCGCGAGCGGGGGCCCTTGGGGGTGCGGAAGGACTCGCGGATGAGGTGGGAGGTGTAGACCTTGGAACCGCGTCTGGAGGTGGTGGCTTGGACGAACACTTGCTACCCAATAACTGGATGTTTGAGGGAAACCAAGGAATGAATGGCCGCAGACGCATGTTTTACTTGCTACATTTATGAACATTTACTCTGGCGAGGCTCAAAAACGTCGGAAGTTAGGCTAGGCCCGCGCTTGATCATACCCCGCGTTCGACGTGCGCGGCCGCGAGACGATCGAACCGATCCCTCCACATTTGCGCGTCGCGTCGCGCTTCCATGAGGAGCTCCTCCAGCTCCCGAATCCGCTGCTGGAGGCTTGAAGTCACTCCCCGGCGGAGAGGTTCTTCCGTGGGCGGACCATCGACGGCCAGTTGATCGAGTTCGAGCTCGATGAGCGCGTCGGCTCGGTGCTCGGTCGCCGCACAGGCGTTGATGATGATGGCATCAGGTTCGATTTCGCCATTCCGAAAAAACTCCTGAACCGCCCCGAGCGTCGTCGGTCCGTACAAGCCATCGGCCCCGCGATCGATCAGCCAATCCATGTGCAGGGCCGCCAGCATCGGCGTTCGCATCCAGGTAACTTCGTCGGTCGAGACCCGATCGAGAGGCGAGAGGTGGGCTGATTCCGCCCAAGCCAGGAGTTGGCTGAAAGCGACCGGCCCAAAGGTTGTTCCGTCCTCGTGCTTGCGGAGGAACCACAACTGCGATTCGGCTTCAACCATCCCCAAATGGTTAGCTGCCGCGCCGGAGGAATCGAATACTTTCGATGCAGTTCCATTCTAACCGCTCATGAAACGCTTCGCGCTCCTTTGCCTAACCTTCGTCGTGGTCGTGACTGGAGCGCAGGCCGACGAGGATCTGCAGCGCATCCAGAGCGCGCTGGCCGCCCAGGGCTTCTTCTACGGGAAAGCCGACGGCAATCCGAGCGGCGAGACCACCCAGGCAATCCGGCGCTTTCAGATCCGAAACTCGCTTGCCGTGACGGGCGAACTCAATGACGCGACCCGGCGCGCGATCGGATCGGCGGGCGATCCACGCGTACCCGCAGAGGTCCCGGCGCCCGCCGAAAGCCGCCCGCCGGCTGAGCCCACGCCACCGCCCGCCTCCATCCGGGCGGCACCCGCGCGCCCGGACC
Organism: Chthoniobacterales bacterium; assembly: GCA_038322235.1. GTDB lineage: Bacteria > Verrucomicrobiota > Verrucomicrobiia > Chthoniobacterales > SZAS-18 > SZAS-18. The sequence continues at coordinate 33,935 of JBBQFQ010000059.1, read as the reverse complement.
TCCGGGCCGATCCCTCCACGGCACCCCGGGTGCGGCGCTATGAGAACGATCCGGTTCCCGCTCCGGCTATTCCCCGACCGAGCACCGCGCCACGGGCGGTGACCCGTGACGGCGCGTCCGTCTTCGCGGGCGGTCCGTTTGAGAACGCCCCGCCCTTCGTCCAAACCACCGTCCTCGGTCAGGCGCAGACCGCCCTGTCCCGCGAGGGTTTCTATACGGGAGAGACGGATGGCGCGGCCGGCCCGCGGACCTCCCAGGCGCTCCGCGAGTATCAGAATGCCTACGGCCTTCCCTCCAGTGGTCGCCTGGATCCCGCCACCTTGGATGCCCTCGGGATTGCCGCTCCCGTGCGCGAAGCGCGGGTTCCGGCGCCGCGTCCGCCGGCCGGCCGCCCCCGCGTCGTGCCAAACTCCCGCTACCTCGGGAATGGAGTCTACGAGGGTCGGATTGTACCCGACACGTCGCCTCGGTAGCACACCCCGTCAACCGCGATCGATCTCGAGAAAGATCGCGCCGATGAAGACGTCCGACTCGATCCGGAGGATTTCCCGCTTCGCGTCATCGGAAACCCAGACCGTGGCCCGCCGGAAACGGCGATTCGGTTTAAGCGTCCCGTCGGGCTGCACTTTGCTGACCGAGTCCACGGAAACGCGCACCGCCCGCTCCGGCCCCGTGCGGAGCTGGACCTCCTCCCGACCGCGGACCGTGAGCGTGACGAGATACGGCACCGCGGGAGACATGACCGCCAGCGTTCGAGACTGGCCGTTTTCCAGCGGCTGGCTGCGCATGAGCAGGAAGGCGGAGAGAAAGTCATTCAGCGCTTCACCTTCGTAGCGCTTCTGTTCCACCGGCTTCAGCTCCGCCCCGTTCGGACCGTACTCGCCGTAGGTGCGCTCGACCGCGCCGGCAATAAACGTGGCCCGCTGGCGGAGCGTCTTTTTGCCCCGGTCCTCGACTTGATCGACCCGCAGCGGCCGAAGGGTCGCTCCATTCGCGGCCGCCCGCAGCGTCGCGTCGAGCGACCAAAGCGCGCGGGCCGCGCCCGTCGTCGCCGCGGAGGCGTTCATGGCGATCTCGTCGCCCCGCCGACCGATCTGCAGATTGGCGCGCGCCGCCGTCAGTCCGCCCCAGCCGATCCGGTACTGGGCGCGGTACGGCATCGGGAGCGGCGGAAAATTCCCGGCCGGTCCCCGGAAGGCGCTCGCGTCCCAAGCCGCCGCTCCGGCCGAGGCGGTCAAAAAAAGCGCTGCCGCAACGACCGCGAAGCGGTGACATTGCACCCGGAGTGTCTTACTGCTGGTGGTCATCCCACACGAAAGCCGCAACATGCCCGTTACACAATCCACCCCGCGGCGCACCGGCCTCTGGGTTTTCCTCGCCATTCTGCTCATCGCCGTCACCGCGGGGCTGTCGATCGCCTGGTGGACTTATCAAAGTGCACTCGAGTATGACGCCCGCACGACCGTAGTCTGGATCAGCATCGACGGCCTGCGAGGCGACTATGTGACGCAGCCGAACCTGCCGTTCTTCGAGCGCCTCAAACGGGAAGCGGTGTGGAGTTCCCATCTCGTCCCCGTTTTTCCCTCCATCACTTTTCCATCGCATTGTTCGCAAGCCACCGGCGTGACCATCGAGCGACACGGGATCACGGGGAATGCCTTCTACGACACGGTGACGAAGCAGCAATACAGCTACCCGAATGATGCGTCGCTGCTGCAGGCGGAGCCGATCTGGCTCACCGCGCAGCGCCAGGGGGTACCGACGGCGGTGATCGACTGGCCGCTTTCCCACGCCCAAAAAGGCCCGATCAAGCCGGTGATCTTCGGCGAGAAATTTGATGGGGCGACTCCCGACGACCAGCGCTTGGAGCGACTCGCGTCCGCCTGGGAGGCGGAGATTGCCAAACCGGGCGCGAAGCCACTCCTGCTCGTGATGGGCTACATCATCGCAACGGACAAACCGGGCCACGCGAACGGACCGGACTCGCCCGAAATTCGGGAGACGATGAAAGCAACCGACGCCCTGCTCGCGAAGTTCACCGAACGGGCCCGGACGATCTGGCGCAAGCAGCGGCGGTCGCCGAAAGACCGTCTGCTCTTTCTTTTCACCGCGGACCACGGGATGTCCACCGTCACGAGCCTCGTTAGTCTCGGCCGGCTCCTCGACATCCCGCGGAACGATCCGGCCGTGCGTTTGACCACCGTGGGGAATGTCGGCCACATCTTTCTCGACTCTGCCCAATTCCCCGCCGGGAGCGACGCGCGTCGCGAGCGTTTGAAACAACTGCGTGACCGCGCGCTTGGACCGGAGGGCCGATTCCGCGCGGTCCTCCGGGAGGAAGCGCCCAAGGAGTGGGGCTACTCCCACCCCACGCGCTGCGGAGACATCATCATCGTCCTTCCCAAGGGATACACTTTTTCGTGGAACGCCGGCGAACAGGCGGTTTGGCCGATCGGAGCCGGAGGGAATGAACCTCACGGCATGCACGGATACGACCCGCGCGAGAATCCTGAGATGATGGGCTTCTTCGCGGCCTGGGATGCCAGCCAGAACCCGCCGAAAGGGCGGGAGGTTGCCGAAGTCACTTGGGATCAACTGCACCCCACCGTGGCGAAGTTGCTCCGGGTGCTGCCGGCACCCGGCGCCAAAGGCACCGCCCTCGCGCTCGACCCGCCGGGTCGCTGATCCGCCAGACCATGATCGCTCGCGAGGTCATCCAGCGGCTGCGAAAATCATACGCGCCGATCGTCTGGGGGATCGCCTGCGTCGCCGCCTCGGTTCTTGCCTGGACCCAGATCAACCGGGCCGGACTGGCGGGCCTGCCCTATCTCCCGCTGCTGCCGCTCGCGCTGGCCGCGTGGTTCATGAGCGGCCGGATCGGAAACGTCATTGCCTTCGCGTCTCTCGCTTTGGTCATCGCGATGGCGCTGCCGTTCCGGCAGCTCGTCGAGTCGCCCAGCGCGGCCATCGGCCTGCTCGCTCTGATCGCGACGATCCCGGTCATCATCTGGCTCACGCGCGTGCAAAAAACACTCGTCGGCCTCGAGCGGCGGGTCGCGGAAAGCAAGGCCGCGCTCGACGAGCAGATGACGCAGCGCCGGCTCCTCGAGCGGGAACTCATCGCCATCAGCGAGCGCGAACAGCAGCGCTTCGGACATGAGCTGCACGACAGCCTCGGCCAGCATCTCACGGGCGCGGCGATCACGGCGCACACCCTGGCGAAGAAGCTGAAGGAGCGCCCGGAAGCTCTCCTCGCCGAGCGCCTGGTCAAAATCCTCGAGGACGGCATCGAGCTGACCCGCGGCCTCGCCCGCGGCCTCTATCCCGTCGAGATCGAGGCGGCGGGACTCATGGCAGCTCTCGACGAACTCGCTCGTACCACCCAGAGCCGCACGGGCGTGGCTTGCCGTTTCGAATGCCCCAGTCCGGTTCCCGTGGCCGACACCACCGCCGCGATGCATCTCTTCCGCATCGCACAGGAGTCGGTTAATAACGCGCTCAAACACGCCCGTGCGCGCACCATCAATCTCAGCCTGCTCCAACGCGAGGACAGCATCGCCGTCACGATCGCAGACGACGGCCGCGGCTTTGCCGCGGAGAGCGCCAGCGGCCCGCACGGGATGGGCTTGCGTATCATGCGCCACCGGGCGCAGATTCTCGGAGCGCATTTTGACGTCCGCCCCCGCGATGGGGGCGGTACCTTGGTATCCTGCGTGCTTCCCCCAACCTCGAAACCATGAGTGCTGTCCCCGCCAAGCGCCGCGTCTTCGTCGTCGATGATCATCCCATCCTGCGAGACGCCCTCAAGACGCTCATCGCAAGCGAGGACGACTTCGAGATCTGCGGCGAATCGGACGATGCGATCCGAGCCCTCGACGAAATCGGCGCGGCCAAAGCGGAACTGGCGGTCGTCGATATCACCCTCAAGGACGGCTCCGGCATCGAACTCATCAAGAACCTCCGGGCCGTCCACCCTGGTGTCGCGGTGCTGGTGCTCTCGATGCACGACGAGACCCTCTACGCCGAGCGCGCGCTCCGCGCTGGCGCCCGGGGCTACGTGATGAAGCGGGACACGACCCGCCGGTTGCTCGACGCGATGCGGCGCGTGCTGGAAGGCGGCGTGTATCTGAGCGAGCAGTATGCCTCGGAACTCGCCGCACGCCTCGTTCACGCGCCCGGCAAACGCGCGCAGATGAATCCGGTGGACACCCTCAGCGACCGGGAACTGGAGGTCTTCCGCCTGCTCGGAAGGGGCTTGGGGGCACCCATTGTCGCCAAGACGATGCATCTGAGCCGCAAAACCGTGAACGCGTATTGCGCCCGGATCAAAGCAAAGATCGGCGTGACCAGCATGGCGGAACTCCTGCGCGATGCCGTCCGCTTTGTCAGCAGCACGCAGGGCTGAGCGGCGGGTCCCCGCGAGGCTCCGGCCGTCAGACCAGGCCCGACATGCAAACGAGGAAGCGTCCCGTAGCGGAGGGGCGCGGCAGTCGAGTAGTCTCCTCTCGTGTCTGTCGGGCGTTTCTCTTTTCCAATGAGGTCGACGTGCGCGGGCGGCAACAACCTGAGGAGCGCGTTCGCTGTCCGTCACGTCAATGCCTCAAATGAGGAGCGGCGCGGCGTCGCATCCAACCCCCGGAATTTCTGGGCCGGGGGTCAGAATCGCGGCGCCGCGCATGCCCTGCAGCGGCGCGCCCTCCTCATCGGCGTCGTTTGACGCGCCGTGTGCATGTCTGCACTGTCGCCGTCTGCCTACCCCCTGCCCCCATCGGCCGGGTGGATCGCGCAGCTCCACATGCTGATCCGCAAGCTCGCCCGTCTCCTCGAAGATTCGTCCGCGCTGATCATCTTCTCCCTCTCGCTGGCCAGCCTGTCCGTCATCGGGGCGGCGGACTACCTCTCCGGTTACACCCGGACGCTGCTGGTTTTCTATCTGGTCCCCGTCGGCCTGTGCGCGTGGTACATCGGGGCCCGTTCGGCCGTGTTCATGTCGCTCCTGAGCGTGCTGACGTGGGTGTACACGGACTTCGCCGCCGGCGCGGCGTTCGATGACTGGGTCGCGCCACTTTGGAACGGAACCATCGTCCTCGCCACCTTCGTCGTGGTCGCCTTTCTCCTGCGCCGCCTGCGGCGCGCGATCACGACGCTGGAAATTCGGGTCGCGGAGCGCACCGAAGAACTCACCGAACAGATCGCCGAGCGCCAGCGGCTCGAACAGGAATTACTCGCGATCAGTGAGCGGGAGCAACGGCGGATCGGCCACGAACTGCACGACAGCCTCTGCCAGCATCTGACCGGCACCGCCCTCGCCGGCCAGGTGCTCACGGACAAACTAGGGGCGCACGCCGCTGCCGCGGATGCCGGACGGATCGTTTCCCTCATTGAGGAAGGCATCGACCTGACCCGCGGTCTCGCTCGCGGGCTTTATCCCGTGGAACTGGAAACCGCTGGGTTGATGTCCGCGCTGGAGGAATTCGCTTCGGCCACGAGTGCTCGGTCGGGTGTCGACTGCCGCTTTGAATGCGAATCCCCCGTGCCCGTGCGCGATGCCGATGCCGCGATGCACCTCTACCGGATTGCGCAGGAGGCGACCGCCAATGCGATCCGGCACGGCTCGCCCCGACGGGTCACCATCTCGCTCGACGAGGGACCGGCCGACATCGAACTGCGGATTCAGGATGACGGCATCGGCCTGCCGCCGAATGTACCCAACGGATCTGCCGGGATGGGCCTCCGCATCATGAAGCATCGCTCGCAAATCATCGGTGCGACTTTTTCCGCGACGGCCGTCGCGGGCGGTGGCAGCCTTGTCACCTGTCGCTGGCCCGTTCGTTAAACGCTTGCCCATGCCCCGCCCCTCGCCCCATCGGATCTTCCTCGTGGACGACCATCCGCTCGTGCGGGAGTGGCTCGGAAATCTCATTGCTCAGGAGACGGATCTCGTGATCTGCGGGGAATCGGACGACGCGACCAATGCGCTGACCGCCGTCGAGTTGGCGAAGCCTGATCTCGCGATTGTCGACATCTCGCTCAAGGACGGTTCCGGGCTGGAACTCATCAAGAACCTGCGCGCGGTCCACCCGGAGGTGGCGGTGCTCGTGCTTTCGATGCACGACGAGTCCCTCTACGCCGAGCGTTCCCTCCGCGCCGGCGCCCGGGGCTACGTGATGAAGCGCGACACGACGAAGCGCATCCTCGCCGCGATCCGGAAGGTGCTGACCGGCGGCGTTTACGTGAGCGAAAAGTTTGCCGCCGACATGACGGCAAAGCTCGTGCACAGCCGGGCCAACGCCGAGAAATCCCCCATCGAAACGCTGAGCGATCGGGAGCTCGAAGTCTTCCGGCTTCTCGGCCGCGGCCGGGGCACTCCGCAGATCGCCGATGCACTTCACATCAGCCTCAAGACCGTTCAGGCCTACTGCGCGCGGATCAAGGAAAAGCTGGGAGTCAGCAACATGACGGAACTTCTGCGCGAAGCCGTGCGCTTCGACTCCGAGGTCGAAGGTTAGTCGTCCGTCTCCGGGCGCAGCTGGGCCCGTTCGAGAGGAACTTTGCACAACGCCGCGCGACCGGCCTATCCTCCCGCCATGCCGGACGCCGCGCACCCCGCTCCCACCACCGGGGCGGCGTCGGCTCCGCTCGATGAGCGCCGGCTTCTCGCCGAGCTCGCCAACTGTTTCGGAGCCGCCGCGCGCGCGTATCTCGCCTTCCGAGGCTTCGAACCGCACGAAGCCGCCGCGCTCGCCGAGACCTTCTTCGCCGAGCTCGGGGCCGACCGCATCACGCTCGAATCGCGCGCCCAACGGCTCCGCGAACTCGTTCTCGCCGCCCTGCGCACCTCGCTGACCGGCGCGAACGTCCGCGCCCCGGAGCCCGATTCCCCCGCCGCTGCGCGGCACTTCCACGAGCGCTGGGCCCGCGCGCTGGCGGGCGGCGCGCTCGGTGCGTTCCGGGGCGAGCTGGAGCGATCTCACGAGACGGATGCGCTGGCCGTCATCGGCCCGCTCCTCGCCGGTCCGGTCCGGGAATCACATGCACCCATGCTCGCGATCGCGCTCCAACTCGAGCCCGCGTCCGCGCTCGCCCGCGTCCATCTGCTTCGCCACCGCTTCGGCGAGACGGTGCGCAGCCTCGCGGCCGGCACCGTCTGTGCGACGACGGAGATCGACTCGGAACTCCAGGAGATCTCCCGCCTCGCCGCGACCCCCCGCGCCGGGGACGACGCCGCGATCCCGCATTGCCGCGCTTGCGCGGGCCTCCTGCTTCCGGATGCCCCTTTGCCCCTTTGCGTCTCGTGTCTCCTGCGCACGGGCACCGGCGCATCGCTGACGGCGGAGGCCGTCGCTGCCGCTGAGGCGGATGCACCGGCGGCGGGGTCCCGTTTCGCGCAGTACGAAATTCTCGAGGAAATCGGGCGCGGCGGCATGGGCGTGATCCACCGCGCCCGGCAGGCGGGCACCGACCGCATCGTCGCGGTGAAACTGATGCAGCCCGCCTTCGCCACCTCCCCGGAAATCCGGGAGCGCTTCCGCCGCGAATCGCGTGCCGCCGCGAGTCTCGATCATCCCGGCGTGCTTCCCGTCTTCGAAGTCGGCGAGAAGGGCGCGCTGCCATTCTTCTCGATGAAGTATGCCGAAGGCGGGAACCTCGCCGATGCCCTCCCGCGCTTCATCGGCCGCCCGCGCCGCGCCGCGGAACTCATGGCGCGGGTCGCGCGGGCGGTGCATCACGCGCACGAGCGCGGCCTGCTCCATCGCGATCTGAAACCCGCGAACATCCTGCTCGATCTCGAGGGCCTGCCCTATGTGACCGATTTCGGCCTCGCCCGCTGGATCGACGACCCCGGAGATCTCACGCGTTCGCTCGTCGTGCTCGGCACGGCGGGCTACGTCGCCCCGGAGCAGGCGGGGGGCAGTTCGAACGCGATCTCCCCGCGCGCCGATGTCTACAGCCTGGGCGTCCTCCTTTTCGAGGTGCTCACCGGTGAACGCCCGTTTCCCGGCGACAACGCGCTCGCCATCCTCCGCCGCGCCGCGGTGGAGCCGGCTCCGCTCCTCCGCTCGCGGCATCCCGAGCTGCCACGCGAGCTGGAACAAATCTGCGACCGCGCCCTCCAGGGGGACGCCGCCATGCGGTATTCTTCTGCCGGAGAGCTTGCCTACGACCTCGAGCGCTGGCTGGCCGGAGATGCCCCGAGGCATCACCGCCTGCCCCTCCGGCGGCGTCTGCGCCAATGGATGCAGCGCCACCCGGCGGCGCGGCCCACCGTTCTCGGCGCGCTCGGGCTCCTCGCCGTGGGCGCCGCCACGGTCGTGGCGACGCGGGAGTCCCGCGATCCCTACCAGGGAACGAAGAGCAAGGAGGCGATCTACTTCGTCAAACGCGCCGTGAACCTCGCCGCGGCCCGGCGCGATGCGGCTTCGCTGAAGGGGGCGGTCGAAATGATCGAGCGTGCGCTCGCGCTCGACCCGGCCTACGCGATGGGCTACGCGGAACTGTCCCGCCTGCACACCACCGCCTACGCCCGTCGGTGGGACCACTCCGAGGCCCGGGCCCGACTCGCCCTGGGCGCGGCCGAGGAAGCCGTCCGCCTGAAGCCAACGCTCGCCCGCGCACAGCTCGCCTTTGGGGAATATCACTATCGCTGCCGCCGCGAGGACGCCGAGGCCCTGGAGCGCCTGCGCCGCGCCCGCGATCTCGATCCCCGCGACGTGGACATCCACGGGCTGCTCGCCGTCGTCGCCAAGCGTCGGCACGAGTGGGACGAGGCCATCGCCTCGGCCCGCGAGATCACGCGCCTCGAGGGAAACAAACCCGCCTGCTGGTATGACCTCGCCGTCACTTACGAGGTCGTGCGCCGCTACGACGATGCCCTGGCCGCCTTTGACCGCGCCGCCTTTCTCGCCCCGGAGAGCACGCAGTACATTGCCAACCGCGGCTGGATCCTCTTTCGCGCCAAGGGTGATCTATCCGGACTCGCCGACTTCACCCGCCGCGTGCCCGCCGCGCGTCATTTCGACGATGAGATTCTCTCCACCGTCCTGCCCTACCGTCTCTTGCACCGCGACTTCGACGAGGCTCTCCGCCTTGTGCACGGTCTTGCCCCCGACTTCGTCCTCGAGGACTCCACGACCTACTGGCCCCGCTCCTTCCTCCTCGCGCTCGTCCTCAGCGCGCGCGGCGAACCCGCCTCGGAGGCGCTGCGGGAGGCCGCGGCCCTGCTCGAGGCCGCCAGCGTCACCCGTCCCACCGACGCCCGGGTGCACGGCGCGCTGGCCCGCGTCTATGCGATGCAGGATCGCCCCGACGATGCCGCGCGCGAAGCGCGCCTTGGAATGAAGCTCGACCCGATCGAAACCGAACCCGTCGACGGCCCGGATCGCGTCGTCGATCTCGCCGAGGTCCAGCTTCGCGCCGGCCAGATCGAGGAGGGCTGCACCACCATCCGCGGCCTCCTCGCGATCCCCGGTTATCTGACCGTGCACGACCTCCGCCTCGATCCACGCTGGGACTTCGCGCGGGGTTTCCCGGCATTCACCGCCCTCTCCGCCGCGGCGGTGCGGTAGGAGCCGCCAAAGGGACAAACGAGACCAGCATCTGATCCGTGATTGGCGATCGGTACCTCGCAAACAAAGGAACAATGGCCACCGGCCACTGATTCCCGACGACTGATTGTCGATTACCGAGAAGGCGGGCGAGCGGGCTCAGGCGCCTTCCCGGCCTACTTCACCGGTACCAGCTTGTAGTTACCCGCACCATCCTTCGGGTTCAGCTCCCACTGGTAGGTCACTTTGAGGCTGCCATCGGCTTGCGGCGCGTAAGTGTGGAAACCGACCGACAGATCGAGTTTGGCACCCTTCCCCTTGGTCTTTTTCGCATCGGGTGCCGCGGGGTTGTAACGGAAGACGGCCTTGTAGGTTTTCGTCTCCGCGTCCCAAAAGGTGAGCGCCGTCCACTCCGCGCACTTGGCCGTAATGAGGCCGTCGCTGCCTTTCTCAAAGGTCACGATCTCGCCGGAATCGGCATTGCGGTATTTGCCGGAAAGTTCCTGCGCGTCGGCCGGAGAGGCGAACGCGATGATACCGGCAAGGAAGCAGGAGGAGGAGAGGGCTTTGAACATGGGGGGCAGGACGGCGCTGGGGGTGGATCGGGATGCGCGCCGGCGCCATCCGGCACCGGCAAGGCGGTTCGCTTATCCGAGCGGAATCGGATCACAGGGTCAATCCGGATAAGGTCCATGGCCTCTGAATAATTTCCCGCCTCGAATTTGGCGTTGCCTTCGTCGGCCAAACGAGATCCCTCGGCCGGTCGCGCGGTGGTTCTGCCATTTTTCAGGTGAGGCCATTTTGAAGGGGATCGAGTTTACTCCGACGGAATTTGAGCGTGAGGGCCTCAGGAACGGAACCGCTTTTATTCTCGACTCAGCCCGCCATCTCCAGGTAGAAACTCGAACGGTTTTACATGGGCCGCCTACCCGTATGTCGCCACTTTACCGGAGACGTTTAGATGCCTGATGCGGCCGCGCCGCGCCCGTTTCAGATCTTCGTGTCTTCCCCAGGAGACTTGGGCGAAGAGCGACTCATCTGCGCGCGGGTGATCGAATCGCTCAAGGCGGAATTCGCGCGCGTTGCGCGCTTGGAAGCGATCCTCTGGGAACAGGAACCACTCACGGCCGACGCCGGATTTCAGGAGCAAATCGTGCTGCCGTCTCAAACCGATATCGTCGTCATCCTCATCTGGTCCCGTCTCGGCTGTCGCGTGCATTCCAAATTCAAGCAAGAGGGCGATGCCGAAGCCCCCACCGGCACGATCTTCGAGTTTCGCGATGCGCTCGACGCGCGCCGGCGCAACCCGGCGAAGACGCCCGACATGATGGTCTATCGGAAGCTGGCGGAACCGCCCAAACCATCCATCACCGATCGCGAGGCGTATTTGAAGACGCTGGACGACTACGAGCGGGTGGAGGCGTTCTTCAATTCTGCCTTCTTCAAAGACGCGAATGACGAAGGCGCGTTTACGGGCGCATTCCACACGTTCAAGCGCAGCTCGGAATTCGCCGATAATTTCGAGCGTCACATCCGCGCGATGATCACCCGGCGCTTGGGGGACCAGACCGTGGCGCGCTCGGAGCGCTGGAAACGCGCCAGCCCCTTCCGCGGCTTGCAGGCTTTCGATTTCGAACATCGCGACCTCTTTGCCGGTCGGGTCCGCGCGTCGATGGAGGTCCGGGAAACCCTCCGCCGCCAGGCCGGCGCCGGTCGCGCGTTCGTGCTCGTCATGGGCATGACCGGGGGCGGGAAGAGTTCCTTGGTAAAAGCCGGCGTGCTCCCCGACCTCGTGCAGCCCGGGGTGATAGAAGGGGTGGGGCTGTGGAGGCGCATCGTTTTCCGCCCGAGTGCCATCGACGGCGATCTCCTCGAAGGTTTCGCCGCGATCCTGCTTCAAGGTGATCGCACGCTTGGCCTCGGGCTCCCCGAGCTCTCCGAGGATGAAACCACGCCCGCGTCCCTCGCCGCCCGGTTGCGCGAGAGTCCGGTGGCCGCCGTGCTGGTGGTCGAAGGCGGCCTCCGCCATGCAGCCGATGCCGAACGCGTCACCCAGCGCGAGCGACTCCAGGGGCGCCGGCGGGAGCTCGATGCGGCGGGACAGTTCGATGAGATTGAGGAGATCGACCGAGCGCTGGAGGAACTCAAGCTGCCGAAAGCCCGCCTCGCGCTGGTCATCGATCAGCTGGAGGAAGTCTTCACCGATCCCCGCTTCGATGATGCCGCGCGCTCCGCCTTCATCGCGGTGATCGGAGCGCTCGCCCGCGGCGGCCGGACCTGGGTGATCGCCACGTTGCGGAGCGATTTCTTTGCTCGTTGCGAGCAGATTCCGGAACTCGTAGCGCTCAAGGAAGGCGATGGGACCTACCATTTGCTCGCTCCGAACGAGGCGGAGATCAGCCAGATGATCCGGTATCCGGCGCGTTCAACCGGGCTTGAGTACGAAAAGGACGGAAAGAGTGGTGAGTCGCTCGCGGACGCGCTTCTCGTGGCCGCCACGCGCCAGCCCGGCTCGCTGCCGCTGCTGGAATTCACGCTCGACGAACTCTACAAGCGCAGCGAAGCGGCCGCCCGGCCCACCCTCACATTTGCCGATTATCGCGCGCTCGGCGGGTTGGAGGGTGCCATCGCCCAGCGCGCCGAGGAAGTCTTCGCGGCCATCGCCCAGCGCGATCCCCGCGCCGCCGCCGCGCTGCCGCCGGTTTTCGCGGCCTTGGTGCGGGTCACGCCGGAGAGTGCGTCCGGCGGGGCGGTTAGCGCCGCCATGCCGCGGGAGCGTTTCCGCGAGGTCCCGGGCGGCCCAGAACTGGTGAATGCCCTGATTGAGGCCCGCTTGCTCGTTTCCGATCAGGGGGAGGTCCGGGTCGCCCATGAGGCGCTCCTCGAGCACTGGCCGCGCTTGCGGGAATGGATCGTGCAGAACGGCGAGTTTCTCCTGACGCGCGCCCGCCTTCGCGCGGCCGCGCTCCGTTGGGAGGCTGAGAACCGGGCGGCCGATTATCTGCTGCCCAAGGGAAAGCCATTGATCGAGGCCGAATCCATCCACCAGACGCGCCGCGCCGACCTCACGCCCAACGAAGCGGCCTTTGTCGCCGCTTCCTCCGAGGCGCGCCGGCGCGAGGAGCGAGCCGCTGCCAGGCAGCGCCGGAGAGTCATGGTCGCACTCGCCTCGGCCGCGCTGCTCTGCCTGGGATTCGCCCTGGTCAGCCTGTTTCTCTACCGCCAGGCCGGCGCCGAGGCCCGACGCGCGGTACAGGCTCGTCTGGAGGCCGAGGATCTCGTGAGGTTTATCAGCGGCGACCTGACCAAGAAGCTCAAGCCGCTGGGACGCTTGGACCTTCTGGAGTCGGCCAACCGCCGGGTGCGGCTGTTTTACGAGCGAGACGCGGGTCAGAGCGGAACAAGCGACACCGCGGCGCGCAAGGCGGCGGCGCTGCGGTCGCACGGCGAGATTCTGCGGGCCAGGGGAATGCTCGAAGCCGCTCTGGCGAGGTTTCGCGAAGCCGAAGAGCTTTGCCAATCGGCCCTCAAGCTGGAGTCGACGAACGAACCCTGTCTCGCGGAACTCGGCCTGATCGAGGAAAGGCTGGGTGCCGCGCTGCGTGCCTCTGGCGACCTCGTCCGGGCCATCGCCTGTCTCAGATCGAGTGTGCAGCATCGCCAACAGCTGGTCACGGCTCAGCCGGAGGACGTCGAACGAAATCGGGAACTCGCTGCAGCCTGGGCCGCGCTCGGCCATGGACTCGCGGCCGAGGGCGATTGGGCCGCCGCGCTGCGCTGCCATGAAGATGCCCTCGCGATTGACTCCCAAAATGTGCGCCGCGCCCCTGGCAACCCGGAGGTCTTGCATGATCAATCTGTCAGCCTGCTCAACGTGGCTGACGTGCGGGTCTCGCGGGCCGAGATCGAGCTCGCAATTCCCCAATACACCGCGGCCATCGAGATCTTGGAAAACATCGGGAGCCGGGATCCACCGAACGCTCAATGGCGCCGCAACCACGCTGTCGCGCTCGAACACGCGAGCGCCGCGCAATGGGAGTTGGGCCGGCCCGAGCGAAGCCTTGCGCTCCAGCAGCAGGCTCAGGTCCTCTTTGGGCAGTTGAAGGAATCCGATCCGACCAATCTGGACCGCCAGCGGGACTTGTTCGTGTCCCGGCTGCGGCTCGGCGATCTTTGGCTCGAGACCGATCCGTCGAAGGCCAGCCTCGAATTTGCCGAAGCCAAGGCGCTTCAGGAAGTGATCGTGGGTCTCGACCGGACCAACGCGCAAGCGCAGCTGCATTTGACGCTCGCGTTGGAGCGCCTCGCCCAAGTGGACGCGGCGGCCGGCCGGACCAGTGCCGCCGAAGTCGTCTTGAGCGAATGCGTCCGTGAGCGCTCGCGGCTGGCGGCCTTGGATCCCGCCAATGGCGAGTGGGCGCTCGCCTTGTCCGAGGCACTGATGTACCGCGGCGATGTGTCTGTGCTGTTGGGGAAACGCGAACCGGCCCGGCAAGATTTCTCCGCCGCGATGGAAATCGCCAACCTCCTGGCTGGCCCTCCGGGAACGGCCGAACCGGCGATGAGCCATGCTCTCCAGGTCGCAACTCGCCTCGCCGAGTATTGGCTTTCCGAAAATGACGTTCCGACGGCGAGAAAGCTCGTGCAGAACGTGATTGCCCTCCGGCCTCCCCCAAACGAGCTCGACAAAAGGAGCCTCGCGTTCCTCCGCGCACTCCTCGCCTTTGATTTGGTTTGCGGCCGGGTGATGGATCAGGCCGACGCGTCCGCTCAGGTGCGGGCTTTGCTGACGGAAGCCAGCGCGGCCGCGAATGCGTTGGTTCGCCGAGGCGGGCCTCGGGACGGAAAAGAGCGGAGGTGGCTCGAAGAATTGACCAGGCTCCGAAATCTGAATCCATGAAACGATCGAGAACTTTCACCGTCTCCTCCGCGCTCGCCGGCTGTGCCTTTGGCGTCGCGAGCATTTGGGGCCTGTCCGATTCACGGCCAGCCGCGGCCACTTCAGGACCACCGCTCGGGCCCTTCCCCGCTCTCCTCTCGCCGCCGGAACGTCGGCTGGTTCAGCTTGCCCCCACGCCAACTCGCGAACCGGGACCAGTCGCGCAAGCGGGCCCCACCAACCAGCCGGAGCGAACGGCGACGCCATCGGTCACTCCAACGTCAACGCCAACGCCGACGCCGTTACCGATTACCCCGACCACCACCCCGACCAACACTCCGGCAACGTCCGTTACGTCGACTCCGACTCCCACCCCGACCGTCGCTGCCGCGCGACTCATCAACGTCTCCACCCGGCTGCGGGCCGATGTGGGGGACAGCGTTCCAATCGCTGGCTTCGTCATTCGCGACGGCCCGAAGAAAGTCGCCATCCGCGTCCTTGGCCCCTCGCTTTCGCAATTCGGGGTTCCGGGCGTTCTCGCGAACCCGTCGCTCCAACTCGTGCGCTCAAGCGACGCCGTGACGGTCGCCACAAACGACAACTGGCAGGAGGATTCCGCCGGCGCAGTCGCACTCACGGCTGCGAATCTTGCGCTGCCAAACTCATTCGAGAGCGGCACGGTGCAGACTCTACCCGCGGGCTCCTATACGGCGGTCGTCCGGGGCGTAAAAGAGACCGCGGGCAACTGCCTCGTGGAGGTATACGATCTGGAGTTCGCCACCGCTCCCCGCCTGATCAATCTGTCCACCCGTGGTCCGGTCGGCACGGGCGACAACGTGATGATCGCGGGACTCGTGGTGGGCAGCGGTCAGCCGAGGCGCTTTCTGATCCGCGCGTTGGGGCCTAGCTTAAATGGTTCCGGGATGCCAAATGCGCTGGCCGATCCCATGATCGAAATCGTCTCGAATGGGGTGATGATAGGTTCGAACGACAACTGGCAAACCGCGCAAGCCTCCGAGATCACGGCGACGGGCTTTGCTCCCCAAGACAGTCGCGAGTCGGGCATCATCCTGACATTGCGCCCCGGGCCGTATACGGCGATCGTGCGGGGGAGAAACGGCACGACGGGGAGCGCCATCGTCGAAGTGTACGAACTCCCGTAAAGGCGTCGCTCCGCAAAACGGAATGCAAGGCCAAATGGGCCGGAGGCTTCCGAATGGCGAGACCGGCGGCAGTTCGACCGGAAACGGCGCTTTTTGCGAGAACGCTGGCGCTTCTCGCGAAAACGCTGGCACTTTTTGCGAAAACGCTGGCACTTTTTGCGAGAACGCTGGCACTTTTTGCGACAACGCTGGCACTTTTTGCGACAACGCTGCCGCTTTTTGCGGGAACGTTGGCGCTTTTTGCGAGAACGTTGGCGCTTTTTGCGAGAACGTTGGCGCTTTTTGCGAGAACGTTGGCGCTTTTTGCGAGAACGTTGGCGCTTTTTGCGAGAACGTTCCCGCTTTTTGTGAGAACGTTGGCGCTTTTTGCGCACACGGGCGTGTCGTGCGGGACATTCTGTCCCGTTTCCGGCCGACGGTCCTCGCTCAGTTCTCCAGGGTCGCGACGATCTCTTTGAAGAATCCGTCCACCTGCCGGGCGATCTGCGGATCCCCATAGGCGCCAGCGGTAACAACCACGACGAGATCCAGTTCCGGCACAACGAACAGTCGCTGGCCCCCATTTCCGAACGCGGCCCCCCACGCGATCTTGCGACCGTGCAACTCGATGCTGCCGAGCCACCATTGGTACCCATATTGGAAATCGGCGATCCCCGTGCCGATTCGCGGTTGAAATGACGCCTCGATCCAAGCCTCCGGCACGATCTGTCGGTCCCGCCAGCGGCCATGATTCACGATCAGGCGGCCGAGCTTCGCCAGATCGCGCGGGCGCAGGCGCAAGCCGACAAACGCCATCGGCCGGCCGTGCAAGTCCGCCACCCATTCCCAATCCGTGATGCCCAGCGGCCCAAAAAGCTGCCGCCGGACCAGTTCCTTCAGCGGCGTTTTCGTCACGCGCGTCAGGATGTCGGCCAGCACGGCGGTGCCACCGCTGTTGTAGTTGAATTTGCTTCCGGGCGGCGCCACGACCGCCCGGTCGAAGACGTAGCGATACGGCGACCACTTCCAGTAGAGCCGATGCTCGTGATCCGTGCCGCTGCCGCCTTCGCTCCATTCCAGTCCGCTGCTCATGGTCAGGAGGTGCTCGAGCGTGATCGCCTGCCGCCCGGCCGTCGCGAGCTCCGCGTTCTCCGGGTAGAAGTCGAGCGCCGGCGTCGCGAGATCGCCGATTTTCCCCTGCCCTTGCACGATCCCGAAGAGCAGGCCGATCACGCTCTTGCCGATCGAGCGCGTGTCGTGCCGCACGTCTGGTCCAAAGTCCCGGTTTAGCGCGATCGGGAAATACACCGAGGAGTCCTTTCCCCGCCGATAAAGTTCGGCCACGAGGTGCCCCCGGCGTTCGATGATGATCCCGTGCAGGTTGGTCTGCCCGCTCATCATCCCCGCGAGCAGTCGCCGCAAGCGGGGCGCATCGAATCCACTGGTCCTCAAGTCCTCCGTTTCCCAGCCGTCGCCCAGCGACTTTGGCACGGCGAAGGATGCGTCCGGTTCCTGAGCAGCGGCCGTCGCCGGGAACACCGCAAGCGCCAGCACCCCCTGGAGCAACGCGCAGAGGGCGAGGCGGCGGGACGCGGTCATAGGAAGAGCCAGAGCTGAGAAGAAAACGTCCGGAAGCACGCGGCAAGGCATTCCCGTCCCCGACGTGGAACTTCGCAGGATGAGCGCGGATGGCGCGGGTCGCGGGGAGACCAGGCGCGACCGGCGTTCCCTGCGGGTTGCGTTCTCACTCCCATTCAACGCGCGCTAGATCACTGCCGCGTCCGACGATCGAACTCGGCGACCTGCTCGCCGGTCCAATGGAGAAGCATTTGCAGGTCTACTTCCTCGCCCCGCTCGACGCGCTTGGAAATCATCGTGAGCGCGTTGACGTGAAAGCTCGTTTCCCGGTAGCGCAGAGTCGGGTCGGTGCCGTATTCATCGGTCACCATGGTCCATCGAAGCGGCAACGCCGCCACGACCGCGTCACCGAAAGCGACACCGAGACACTGCAGTTCGTAGGTCTGATGAGCCTGAAATATCCCATCATTGAGCAGCCGCTGCAGCACCGACAGATCCGCCTTGCTCCGCGTCAATGCGACGCCATACCGATCGAGCACCGCCTTCCCGATGACGCCCCGCTGCTTCTCGAGGCGCGCCGCGTCCTCCCGCGAGAGTTCGGCGAATTTCGATGTCTCCACGGGGGCACCATGCGTCACCTTCGCCTCGCTGGCGACTACCAGCCACAGTGCCGCGAGCGCCGCAATGAGATGAACGCCTCGCTTGAGCAGCATGTTCAGACCTTGCCGGGCGGGCGCAGCCTTGAAAAGCGCATTGGATCGAGAGTCGTTGGTTGGTTCCCTGCGCCTTGAGCGCGCTTCGGGGCTGCGTCCTCACGGCGAGTCAACCTACGCCGCGACACGACACCGCTTTTGTCGCGGCCGCTGCGCGGCAGGGGAAAGACGGCAGCGAGGACGCAGCCGCTCCCAGGGGGAGTCGCATCCACTGGCGAGCGCCGCCGTTCTCGCTCCAGTCCCCGGCGTGGACACCCTCGCCGATTTCCTGAGCTCGCTCCGGGCCGGAGGCGTGGCGGCGCTCGGCGGCGAAAAGGAACCCGCCGAGGGTGATGTCGCGCCGGGCCTCGCCGGCCTCGACGCCGATGCGCGCCTCGAATTTCCGGGGGAAGCGCCGGACTTCCGACCGGAAGTCGCCCTCTGGGCAACCCGACTCCTCCAGCGGATCTGTCAGGCGATCGCGAAGCGCGAGATCGCCGCGAGCGAGGCCAGCACCTGGCTCCAGACGCCCTGTCCGGCGCCGCTCGATGCGGCGACAGTTTTTTCCGCCGACTTGCTCCTGCATCATCTCCCTGATCTGCTGGCGCTCGCCCGTCGGATGTCGGCTGACGATCCCGTCGTGGCCGGACTGCTCGAACTCGCCCGGGCCTGGCCGTTTTCTTCGGTGCGCGTCTCGGAGTGCGGCGACTCCGACGCGCCGGCCCTCGCCATCATCGCGGCCCATCCCGGTCTGCTCGCTGAGTACGCCGATCGGGTGCTGGCGCGCACCGATCTCGCGCGGGTCGGACGGCATCCCGCCGTGGACGAGGCGCTCCGGGCGGCACTTGGAGCGCACGATTCCCTCGCTCCGAAAATTGCCGCGCGTCTCCGCGGCGATGCGGCATCTTCCGCCGCATGAGTGCCGACCTCACTGACCGCGCCCTGCGTCTCGCCCGGGAAGTCCTCGAGCCGATGAAGCGTGACTTCGTGGGCAAGGACGAGATCATCGACCTCTTCGGTATCTGCCTGCTCGCGGGCGAAAATCTCTTCATCCTCGGTCCGCCCGGCACCGCGAAGAGCGCCCTCGTCCAGTCGCTCTCCCGCCGCTTGCGCGGGAACACCTTCGACTACCTTCTCACCCGCTTCACCGAGCCGAGCGAGCTCTTCGGCCCGTTCGACATCCGGCGCCTGCGCGAAGGCGAGCTGGTCACGAACACCGAAGGGATGCTGCCCGAGGCGTCGCTCGTCTTTCTCGACGAATTGCTCAACGCCAACAGCGCGATCCTGAACAGCCTCCTCATGGCGCTCAATGAACGGATCTTCCGGCGCGGCCGCGAGACGCGTCCGCTTCGCGCCATGATGTTCGTGTCCGCCAGCAATCATCTGCCCGAGGACGATGCCCTCCACGCGCTCTTCGACCGCTTTCTCCTCCGCGTCCCGTGCGGGCCCGTCGCGCCGAATGAACTCGGGGCCGTGCTCGATGCGGGCTGGCGCCTTGAGGCCGGACGCGGGCACGACGCCACCGACCTGAGTTTCGAAGACATCCGACCGCTCCAGGCGCTGATCTACGACATCGATCTCTCGCCCGTGCGCGAGGCGTACCTTGCTTTGATCGCGCGGCTGCGGAACGCGGGCATCGGCGTCTCCGATCGACGAGCGGTCAAGCTCCAGCGGGTGGTCGCCGCGAGCGCGCTGCTGTGCGGACGCACCACCGCGCGCATCTCGGATCTTTGGGTGCTACGGCACGTCTGGGATCGCGAGGAGCAACGCGAGCCTCTCGCCGGACTCGTGCGGCACGCGCTCTCCGAGGCCGCCCCCACCGCCGGGGATCACGCGCGCTCCCGGACCGAGCCGGAACCCAATGCCGAGGAACTCGCGCGCGATCTGGCGGCGATGGAAACCGACGCAGCGCGGACCGATCTCGCGGCGGGCCAACGCAGTGCGCTGCGCGACCGGCTCACGCTCCTCGAAGGCCGCTTCCCGTGGGTGCGCGACGCGGCCCAACGCGATTTCCTCCTCGTCCGCTCCCGCGCGGTCTGGGCGCAACTCGAAGCGGCGCCCGTCTGAAATGAGCCTCGGAGCGACGCGCTGGGCGATGACTCTCGATCGCGCCGATGCCGGCGCGCTCGCCGCCCTGCGCCTCGTCCCAGGGCTCGAAGTCGCCGAGGCGAGCGGCAGCATCTGGCTGCGCGGCGAAGCGCTCGCGGAAGACCTTCGACCATTGCTCCAAGCCATCCCTGCCGTGGCGCGCTTCGAGCGAACGGGCGACGCGTTGCGCTGGCCGGCCGGGCTCGTCCCGCGTGGCGTCCTACCCCCGGGACCGTGGCGTCCGCTCGCGAGCGCCTTTCCCCTCACCGCGCCCGCGATCACCACGACCACCAGCGGGGCGGTTCCGCGCGCGGCGGTCCGACTGACGCGCGGCGGCACGCTGCTTCCTCCCGCCGCGCTGCTGCTCCCGCTCGCCGTCTGGGCGCGCTTCGCGATCGAGGCTCCGACGGTCCGGCTGCAGCGCTGGCGCTTCGCCGCGTCGCGCGGGGAAGGTCGCGTCCTCGTGCTGGGCACGCCCCTCCCCGCGCTGCCGGGAGAACCGTTCATCGCGCCCGCGCCCGGGCTGCTGATTCCGGCCGGATGCACTTGGACGCCTGCGATCGATCCCGCGGTGCTGCGCGCCGCGGCCGGAGCACGCGCCGACGACATCGTTTGGTGGCGCGAGCGCGAGGGGATCCTGCTGCTGCCCGCCGAGCAGTGGGTGCCGGCCACGCGCAGCGGCGCCCGCCGGCTGCAGGACGAGGGGAGGATCGCATGACGGCCGCAGCGCACGCGTTGACCTATCTGCAGTCCCCGGCGGGCGCGCCGTGGTCCTGGGACGAAGAGGGCGACGCGATCCTCTGGCGCGACGGCACCACCGTCACCCTCCGCCAGGAACTGCACGCGCTGCTCGAACCGCATCTCGCCCGGGAATGGCCGCCGCTTGAAACGCTCGTGCTCCTGCTCGCCGCCTGCCGCGGCCGGGTGCTCGCAGCGGACGAACTGCTCCACCGTCGCTCGGGCACCCAGGCGGGCGACCTCACCGCCCTGCTCCTGATTTCGCCGAGCGATCGCGTGCAGGAAGCGACGTCCGCGTTGCGGCTCGTTGCCGATCTTCCCCCCGCGCTCCGGGCCGCCTCGGCCGCGCGGCGGGTGCTCGTCGAGACACTGCTCGAGCGCGAACCGGCAGCGTTTCCCGGCCCGCGCGACCGTCAGCGCGAAGTGCTCTCCGCCCTGGCCGATCGGACCTTTCCCTCCGTGGCCTTGAATAACGGTGCCTCCGTCCTGCCCGAACGCGCGCTCGCGAGTCTCGCCCAAGGCTTCCGCGGGCTCACGGCCGAAGGGCTGGCGCGGCGGATTCGCACCGGTCTCGAGGCCGACCTCGCCGCCGCGCCGATCCCGGCGTTGCGTCCGGCCACGCTCGTTCGGCAACTGCTGGCGGATCTCTCACGGCGGCCGGAATCGGCCGGACTCGCGCGCATCGTGCGCGATGTCCTCGCCGCGCTGCGTCTACCGCGGCGCCTGGCGCAGAGCGAGCCGCTCGCGACCGGCGGCGTGGCCGATCTCGCGAACCGCGGCCCGCTCGATCGGCTGCTCCTCAGCGAACTCGCCCACGATGACGACACGCTGGCGGCGCGGGTGGCGCTGAATGAAGCGCTCTACCTGCGGCCCGAGCCGCCCGCCACGCCCCCGGCGGGCGCGTTTGCGCTGCTGCTCGATTCCGGCGTGCGGGCGTGGGGTCTGCCGCGCGTCTTCAGCACCGCGATCGCGCTCGGCCTCGGCGCGCTCGATGAGCATCGCACTTCGCTCCGCGCCTGGCGCGCGACCGGCCCCAGCGGCGGACGGCTCGTGCCCGTCGATCTCACGACGGCCGCCGGACTCACCGACCAGCTCGCGGCGCTCGAGACTTCCGCGCATCCCGGGGCGGCGCTGGCGGCCTTCTTCGCGGATCCGATTTTCGAATCCGCCGGACGCGCGCCCCGTCCGGAGGCGGTCATCGTGTTGCCCGCCGACGCCGCGGCCGATCCGAATTTTCAGCAGGCGCTCGCGAGCGCTCCGCGCCTGCCGGAGACGCTGTATCTCGCGACGGTCGATCGCGCGGGAAACTTCGCGCTCACGCTCCATCCCGGCGAAGGCCGCGCCCCGGTTTGCGCCGCGCAGATCGACCTCGCCGAGCTCCTGGCCGCGCCCGCCCCGCTCGTCGATCCGCGCGTGCCGGCCGATCTCCCAGCGTATTTACGCGTTCAACCCGCGCCGTTCCTCCTCCCGCCGCGGGGATCGGTCGGGCACGGCATCACGCTCCGCGACGGACGAATCTGCGGCGTGACCGACGGCCACGAGCTCGTGGTTTGGCGTCCCAACGCGCGCCGAGGCGCCCAGACCATCGCCTCGGGCCTGCCCGGTGGGCGGATCCTGCTGCTGCGTGAACGCGAAGATGGCGCCGTCACGTTGATCACGAGCGGACGGCGCGAGGGCATCCTGCCGATCCTCACGTTCCCGCTCGACGGCGGCGAACCGCGTCGGGCCGGGGTCGAGCTCCGCACGCCGCCGGAGTCGGTGGTGATGTTGAACCACGATCCGATGGCGCTGTTTCATTTTCCCGCGCGCGTCGATGTCGTCGATCTCGATACGGGCGAGGTGAAGGTGACCCGCATGCTGCGGCCGGAGCCGGAGACGAACATCCGCGTCGATCTGAAGACGGGGGCGGTCATTCCGCTGCCGTTGCCGGGGGCTCCGCCCAGGCCCGTGCTCACGCGCATCGGGCCCCGTCACTTCCGCGCGCATGGCGAGCTGCTGGTCGCGGGGTGGAGCGGGACCGACTTGAGCTGGCACAAGATGACCGAAGCCGTTCCATCCGCGGTCGCGTACGAGCGCGCCGGTATCGAGGGCCATTGGGGCCTGACTGAGGGCGGCACCATCCAGAAGCTCGGATCCACGGAGTCGGAGCGGATTCACAACTGGCGGGAGATTCCGTTCCTGCGCTTTGGCGACATCTCATCGGACGGTCGGCTCCTCTGGTTGCGGGGCCAGGCCGCGGAGCGCGATCTCATCGTCACCCTCCTCCAGCCGGTGCGCGTTCTGGAGCTCGCAATGGTCACCCGCTCGCCCAATGGCCAGCCGAATCTGCACGCCCGTCGCGATGTGCCGCAACGCGCGATCCGACGGCGCTTCGCCAGCATCGGCATCACGCGGGACTATCGGATCGTGCTGCGTAGTCCGCGGACGAGCCACGCCGTGCTCTCGGTGCGGCAGGACGCGTTTGTGGTCGATTCCGTCTCGAACGTGGAACTCGCGACCCGCGGCGAAATGCGCGCGTTTGAAGCCATCCCGCTGCCGAAAGACCTCCCCCATGGCCTGCTCAAGGCAACCTGGCCGGATGGCTCGGCCGCGTTTCTGGATGAGCGCGGGCTGCTTCATCTGCGCAGCTCTGATCCGAAACTGCCGGAATTCAGCCTCGTGCTGACGGACGGTCAGACCGCGCTCTGGACCCACCGCGGCGAGGTCCACGGACCCGCGTTTTTCCTCGACGAGCGCGTACGGCATTCTTTCGGCGATCTCGCCCGTCTGCTCGAATCCTTCATCGGCCGGCTGCTCTTGTGACCGCACTCCCACTCCAGCTCCGGTGGCACCCGTATCCGCTGCGCACCGCGGAGGCGATGCTTCTGCCGGGCGATGATGCCGCGGCCTGGCTCCAGGAACTCGTGGCGTGGAACCTTCCGCCCGAGACGCTGGAAATTCACCGGCTGCCCGGCGACGCGGGCTTGCTTGTGCTCCTTCCGCGCGGCGTACCTCCCCGCGGACAACGCAGCTTCGCCAGCGGCAGGATCGGAGCGCACCTCCTCGTCCCGGTCGAGGCCGAGGTGCATCCGCCCCTTTCCGCCGCGGAAGCCGACCGGCTGTTTGGGCGCTGGTCGGTCGTGTACTGGCATCCGACTCTCGGCGCCCACGGGTTTGATCGGGCGGACGCCATTCCCGCGCGCGACTTGCTGGCGCTGCCGCTCGCCCGCCGTGCTGCCGCCTGGAACGACGCCGAACCCGGGCTCGATCCGCCGCCTCCGCTGCGCGCCATTCAGTTCACGCAGCCGCTCACCGCGCAGGACGTCTATGGCGACGCCGCGGAGGACATCGGGAGCGATCCCGTCAAACCGGACGCGGAGCCGCCGCCCGCCCGCGCGGGCGAACCGGGAGACGACGCGCTTTCCCGGGCCGCCCGCACCGCGAAGAACGCGGGGATGCGGGCGCTGGCAAAAATGCTCGGCGCGATTCCGCATACGGGGAGCGTGCCGACGTGGGTGAATCGGGCGGAGGAATGGCTCGGCCAGCGGATGGGCCGAATGAAGGAGGATCTCGACCGACTGCGGCATCGCGCCGTCGACCGTCTGCTCGAGCAGCTCGCGAAGGATCCCGACGAAGGCCTCCGCCGCGCCATCCCGCTCGGGTCGCTGCCGGGCGCCGCCTCCCGCGGAGTGAGCCCGCCGGCCTCGAACCTGGCGAATCGGGACGTGAACTTCGATCTCGGCCGGCTCTTCGCGAGTCAGGGCGCCGACGCGTGGTCACTCGATGCCGGCCGCCAGCAGCAGCTCCGTGAGCTCTACCGGCAGCTCGCGAATCGGGAACTTCAGCTCGGTCGCTTCCGGCGCGCGGCGTTCATCTTTGCCGAGTTGCTGCGCGACCTCACCAGCGCGGCGGCGGCCCTCCGGCAGGGTAAACATTTTCGCGAAGCCGCGGTGCTCTATCGCGACAAGCTCCACCAGCCGCTCGTCGCCGCCGAGGTGCTCGAGGCCGGGGGCTTTTCCGCGGAGGCGATCGCCATCTACGAAGAGAAGCTCCAATGGCTGAGCGCCGCGCGGGTGTACCGACAGCTCGGCGATGAGCCCGCCGCGCGCGTGGCATTTCGGCGCGGCGCGGATGAATTGCTCCGCACCGCGAACTTCCTCGCGGCGGCCCAGATCTTTGAGGAATCCCTCGGTGAACCCCGAGAAGCGGCGGCCGCGCTGGAATGCGCGTGGCCGGATGCCGCCACCGCGGGCCCGTGTCTCGGGGCGCTCTTCGATCTCCACGCCCGCCACGGCTGGGCGGCGGAGAGCCGCGCGCTGCTCGTCCGGCTGCGCGAGGCGCCGTCGGCCGGACGCAGCGCGCGCATCCTCGCCGAGACCCTGGCGGAAGCCCACGGGCGCGAGCCCGACCGCGAAGTCGGCGCGGCGCTCGCCGATCTCACGCGGGTGGTGGTCAGCCGGGAATTGCCCACCGCCCTGCCGGATGCCCGCCAGGCGCTGAGCCGGTGCCTGGTGCGACTGGCTCCGGCCGATCGTCTGCTCGCGCGCGACGTCAACCGCTTCGTCTTCTCGTCGCGGGAAGCGCATCGGCCCGTGAAACCGCCCGCGCTGCCGCCGCCGCTGCCGCTGCCGGGCCGGCTCCGGACCGTCGAACCCGCGGGCGAGCTCCAGATCATCGCCGCGGCGGAGATTCGCTCCGCGCTCGGATCCGTCGCCGGTTGGATCGCGTTGACCGGGGGACCGAACGATGCGCTCATCCGGCTGTTTCGGGGCGGCTGGGAGGAGGGACAGCAGGAACTCCAGTGGCCGGGCCAGGACCGGAAGTTTCAAACCCGCCTTCTCGCCGAACCCGGCCACGCGCGGCCCATCTTACTCATTCCGACGGACGGCGGACCCTTCTTCCCCTATCAGCGCGCCGAACCCACGGGCCGGACTTGGGGGCCACTCACGCTCGCGGGCACCCCGCCGTGGTGGCCGGCGGAAACGCTCGCGGCCATCTACGATGGCGATGACGTCATCATCCTCAGCACCGACGATCACGAGGCTCTCCTCCTCCGCTACCGGCTGAACGGAACGCTCGTTTCGACGACCCGACTCGAGGGCGCGGAGAATATCGACTGCCGGCCCGGCCAGCCGTTTGTGCTCGCGAGTCATCCCAGCGGGTATATCGCCGCCGGACATCACGATTTCGTCGCGCTCGTGACGGCGAACGGCGCGGTCTCGCCGTGGCATTTGCAGCTCTCCGCCCCCGGCGCGTCGGTCACGGAACTCGTCCCCACGCCCCGACACGCCCGCGCCGGCTTCGCCATCGTCACGGTGACCGAGGTCCAATTGCTCTGGGCCGATACGCTCCAGGTCGTCCCGGTGACGGAGTCCGCTGGCCTCGTGCACGCCGCCTTCACCGCCGCGGGAAATCTCGTCGTGGTAGGAGAGGAAAGCGGCGAAGTCTTCGAAGTCGGGCGCGGCACCGAGCCGACGCTCGTCGCGACGTTCCCGGTCGAAGGCGTCGTCGCCGACGTGACCCCCGGCCACTCGCGGGATGAATTCGCGGTCTTCTATCGCGATGGAAGAATCCGGCGCCATCGGCTGCGGTCCTAGTTGCCTGCCGGACGTGCGTCCGCACAGAATCGATCATTAAACGAACGCTGACCGGGGAGAGTGGAGAAAGAAAGCGATGAGGGCATGCCGGGGGTGAGCGCGGCGGCGCCCAACGAGCGTGGCACGGACAGCGCGAAGAATCCGCCGTGGCTGTTGATCTATAGCTATCTGATGGAAGTGCGGGGGAGCCCGGCAGGCTTTTCCGAAAACGCGAGACACTCGATCGCAGAAAGTCTAGCCTGCCGGGATGAAGCCCGTTTCTACCGCCCCGCGATGGCCGGTGCGGAGCCTCGTTCCCGAGGTGGTGTTGCGGGATTCCCGCCCGCGGGAAAGGCGGCGCGCGCGCATTGACACTGGTCGGCAGAATGCTTGGTTGCCTTCTGCTCATGCTCGCCTTTGGGCTCGCGGGCTGTAATCGCGCGTATCCCCCACCGAATCCCGGTGACTACGATCCGGGCCTGCCACCGGTCACGTTCACCCGTGAACAGAACGCCACCTCCGCCCGAATCAACGCCATCGCGGTCCAGCCGGATGGAAAATTCCTGGTTGGGGGGAGTTTTGTGGCCGTGGATACTCTTCGCAACGGCGTTGTCCGATTCGAGTTAGGCGGGAGCGTCGAGAGCACCGCGACCTTTCAAGTCGGGACGGGTCCGACCACAGGCGTGAACGGAGGGGAAGTCGTCTGCGTGGCAGTGCAGACGGACGGCAAGATTGTGATCGGTGGCAGTTTCCAAAACGTCGCCGGCCAAGCCCACTCCAACCTCGCCCGGCTGAACTCGGACGGTTCGGTGGATGCGAGTTTCAACCCCTTCATCAGCCATGCCGTCGTCGGCCTGGCCTTGCAGCCGGACGGCAAGATTCTGATCGTGGGTTATTTCGACGGCGTGAATCAAGTGGTTCGCCATGGAATTGCCCGGCTTCAAGCCGATGGCAGTTTGGATGCCAGCTTTGATCCCGGCGATCCCGTTCACACCTACGGTTGCCTGGCTCTCCAAGCGGACGGGAAGATTCTCGCCGGAGAAAATGATCTCGTCCCCGATGGCGCCGCCACCCCCAGTCGGCGACTTTCGCGATTCGACGCAAGTGGCGCGCGGGACCCTTCCTTTGACGTGTCCGTCCGTGGGCAGGTCTATTGCTTATCGTTGCAATCAGACGGAGGAATCCTCATCGGCGGAAGGTATTTTCAAGTTCTCACCAATTTCGGAGCGTCGCCGTTTTTGCAGGGGTTCGCCCGGGTCCGCGCGGACGGTAGTTTCGACTTTTCTGTTTATTTGGGGCCCTTTCCGTTTGGCAACGAATTCGTTAACTCGATTGCCGTTCAAGCCAATGGCAAGGTTCTCATTGGCGGCCGTTTTGAATTCGCGAGCGGAATCCTTGGCACCGTTAACGAAAACGTCATTTTTCGCGGGCCCGCCGACAGCGTGGATATCAGCAGCCTCGCACTGACCCAGGAGGGGAAAATCCTGACTGGGACGAACCAAGGAGATGCGTCCTTCCCTCCCTTGAGTCGGCGTTATAATGAACCGGCCTCCGAAACCATCACAATTGGCGCTGCCCAAGCGCATTGGATTCGCACGGGCGCCGCGCCGGAGGTCGCGCAGGTCACCTTCGAGCTATCCGTGGACAACGGCACCAGCTGGACCCTGCTCGGCCCCGGTGTGCGGGTCGCCGACGGCTGGGTGGTGAACGGCCTCAGCCTCCCCGCGAGCGGGCGCGTGCGTGCCCGAGGCCGGACTTCGAGCGGCGCGGGAAACGGCAGCTCCGGTCTCGTCGAAAGCATCGCCTTTTTCAATCCGCCGGACACCTTTATCACCGTCGGGCCCGCCGGGACGGTGCGAAGCAACAACGCCACGTTCGAATTTTCGGCGAGCGAACCGGCGCTCCGCTTCACCTATGCGTTGGATGGCGGCGCGCTCGTGGACACCACGGCGACCACCGTCACCTTCCCCGGCTTGAGCCACGGCGCGCACACGTTCAGCGTGTTTGCGACCGACCTCCTCGGCAACGCCGACCCCACACCCGCAAGTCGCGCGTGGACCGTGGACATGAACGCGCTCGTGGCGGGCAGCGCCGATCTGGGCTTCGTGCATGACGCGCCCGACTCCCCGTCGGTGAACGGCCCGGTGGACGTGATCGCGGTGCAGCCCGACGGGAAGTTTCTAATTGCCGGCCGATTCAGCAACGTCGCCGGTCAGCCGCGCTTCGGCCTTGCCCGCATCCTGCCGGGCGGCCACCTCGATGACCCCTTTGCCGCCGACGCAGTCCCGTCCGGTGGCCCCCTCCAGGCTCTCGCCGTGCAGGCGGATGGGAAGACTCTGGTCGGGGGCGCGTTCACGTTCTGGAACGGCGAACCGCGCAGCCGCCTCGCCCGGCTCAACCCGGATGGCACCCTGGAGGGGACGGAAACGTTTCATCCTGGCAACATCAACTCCAGCGTGACGAACCTTGCCGTGCAGGCGGACGGGAAGATTCTGATCGCGGGTGATTTTTCGATGGTCGAGGGCCAGCCGCGCACCCAGATCGCCCGCCTGCTCGCGGACGGAACCCTGGACCCGACCTTCGATGCGAGTGTTCCGGACGGCGTCATTCTCTGCCTTGCCCTGCAGGCGAACGGCGAAATCCTGATCGGCGGAGGCTATTTCTCGCGAAACAACCAACCGGCTCCGCCCGTCTTCCGCCTCTTTTCAGACGGCTCCCTGGATTCCAGCTTCACTTCCACGCTGAATCCATTCGGCAGCGCGCAGACCTTGGCGGTGGAAGCGAACGGGGAAATCCTCGTCGCCGGCTACTTCCCGCCCGGCGGAAGTCATCCGGAACGGAGCTTGGTCCGTCTTTTCTACGACGGCACCACTGACGCCGCCTTCAATCCCGGTACGGGCGCGAGCGCGATCCTTGACGTGGTCGTGCAAGCGGACCGCGCGATCCTCGTCGGTGGCAGATTCACCACGTTCGACGGCCAACCTCGCGGCGGCATCGCCCGACTCAACCCGGACGGTTCGCTCCAAGACACGAACGCTTTCGATCCCAACGGGGGCGCCTTCGACGGGAGCCCGAGCCAGCCCGGCACCGTGAACGTCCTGGCCATCCAAGCGGATGGAAAAATTCTGGTTGGCGGCCAATTCAGGTCGGTCGCGGGTCGCGACGTGAGCAACATTGCTCGCTTGAACAACGACCCGGCGCCGACCACTCTCACCGTCGTCTCCCCGTCCTTGGCGCAGTGGTTCCGGGGCGGGAGCTCGCCCGAGGTGGGACAGGTGACCCTCGAACTATCGACCGACGGTGGCGGAAGCTGGATGCCGTTCGGTTCGGGCAACCGGACCGTCGGAGGGTGGAACCTGATCCCCATGTCCGGCCAGAGCCTGCCCGCCGCGGGGATGTTCCGCGCTCGGGGCCGCACCTTCGACCACACGGGCAACCCCGGACTTGTCGAGCAGACCCTCGTCGTCCTCTCGGCCCTCGAGAAGTGGCGCGGGCAGACGTTTGGAGTAAACGCGGGCACACCGGCCATCGCGGGCAACGCGGCTGACCCTGACGGTGACGGCGCGGCGAATCTCTTCGAATATGTGACCGCTTCCGATCCGCTGGATGGTCGCTCCGGCCCCCGCTTCACGTGGGGACGGGAAAACGGTCAGCCCGTGCTCACCTATGAGCGGAGGGTCGGCCTCACCGGCGTGCTCGTTGGCATCGAACGCTCGAACGACCTCGCCACGTGGACGGACGCCGCCTTCACCGAGCAAGTCATCTCCAACAACGGTGCGACGGTCACCGTGAAAGCCACCGTGACGGAGAACCTTGGGCAGCCCCGCGTTTTCCTCCGCGCGAAACTGACGCCGCTTCCGTGAGGTCGTGCGCGACCGCAGCCGTCCCCCAGATCTTCGTCGTCGACCAACCACTCCGCCTGCAACTGCGCTCCTATCCGCAGCGTGAGCGGGCGAGTTTTGGAGACCACGTTTGGGCAGTCGGATGGGCGTCGATCGGATCGCTTGAGGATCAGATCTCGAAACCGGCCCTCGCCGCGGGGTCGGACGCCGTGCCAATCGGCGAGTTTCATCGATGAACGATCGATTGGGCAGGCGTGTTCGCTGACCCTGCCACGAAGGAGATTTGCTCAACCGCGTCCCATGACCTTTGCCTGCGCCATTTCCAAACTCCTGCTCATCGCGGCGCCCGCCGTTCTTCTTTCAGCGTGCTCGGCCTTCGAACGTCAGGCTCCCATTTCGCAGCGGAGTATCTCCCAGAGCGAGCGGATCATCCTGGGCGGCTGGTCGCAGGCGATCCGCATCCGTGGAGACGACTGCGAGAAGAACCCAGTTTTGCTTTTTGTCCACGGGGGGCCGGGTTTGCCGGAGATGCCGCTCGCCCACCTCAACGCCGATTTGGAGCGCTATTTCACCGTCGTGCAGTGGGACCAGCGGGGAGCGGGCAAGTCGTATAGCCCGGAGACCCCAAATCTCAACGCCGAGCAGATCGTGCGCGATACCCTGGAACTCAGTCGGGAGCTGCGACGGCGCTTTGGCGGTCGGAAGATTTACTTGGTCGGCTTTTCCTGGGGTTCCCTCGTGAGCGCCCGGGCAGCGGCGCGGGCGCCGGAACTCTTTGAGGCGTATGTCGGCATCAGCCAGCTCGCGAGCATCCCGGAAGCCGAGGCCACGTTCTATCGCGACACGCTCTCTCGAGCCCGCAGGGAGGGCGTCTCCGAGGCGGTGCGTGATCTCGAGCGCTCGGGTCCACCGCCTTGGCCGAATGTGGTCGACAAAAACCGAGCCAAGCGCTGGTGGAAAAGCCTCCCCCCTCCCCCGCCGAACAAAGTCACAACCGCACGCCTGGCCGGGATCGGCCTGACTTCGCCAGCCTATTCGTTTGCTGATTTCCTCAAGATCACTCCAGGTGGACGCCTTTCCTTCGCCAAACTGGAGGGCGAGATTCACGCCGCCAACTTGTTCGCCGAAATTCCGCGTCTGGAACTGCCAGTGGTGTTCCTCGCCGGGCGCCACGACACGGTGGTCAATTCGGCCGTGATCGAGCGCTACTTCAAAGCGCTCAAAGCTCCGCGGGGCAAGCGTCTGGTCTGGTTTGAAAAGTCCGACCACGCGCCCCATCTCGAGGAGCCCGCCAAGTTTCGCGCCGTGATGGAAGAAATTCGAACCAGGCGACGGGGCCAGAGGGTGGAATGAGCCGCGCTGCCCATTCACCCGGACGGATGGCCCCCGTTCGATGCGCGTCGCACACGGCCCGGACGCGAACCGCTCGCGTGGTGCATTCTCGTCTCGTCTGCAGCGTAGTCCGCCCGTCCCCTGCGCGTGGCCCATCTCAGCGGCGCTCCACGTCGACCAGCGATCCGTCGATGCCGCGCTCGACCATTCCTTCACGATCGAGCAAATCATGCAGAAGGACCCCGTCACGATCGCGGAGAACGCCACCGTGAAGGATGCGGCGGAGATCCTCGCGAAAGGCGAATTTCACTCCGTGCCCGTGGTGAGCGGCGCGAAGCTCGTCGGGCTCGTCACCTCGACTGATCTGATCAAGTATCTGCTGGCGCAGATGTGACCGAACGGGGGCGCGCTTAGCGCCCCCGGCCCCGGGCGGCCGCTGCTCGGTCATTTGGAGTGCGGAAGCCCTCTGCCGCTTTCTCGGGGATCAGGGCGCCGCCCGCCCGATGCCCAAGGCAGCTGGAGGGATGTCGCTCGCTGCCTTGTTCGAGGTCAGCGCGAGCCGAGGGTCGCCCCCCAAAGCGGCAGAGGGCTGCCGGATTCCAAATTCTGGCGCCACGTCCTCACTGGAAACTGCGGCCGGCGAGTCTTCCGCACCACTCATTCGTGCTTGTCGCGACCGATTCCCGCGGTCGATGGATTCAGCCCGCGCGCCTCCGCCAGCCGCCGATCCGAAGTTGATCGCTGGGCCGGGACATTTATCGTGCCCTGAAGGTCGTTCCCGCGGATTCTTCGCAGAGACCCGCGCGCGGAAGAACACGTAGAACCAAGCGCTGCACCCTAAAGACCTTTCCCGATGAACGTCGTGCCAGATCACAACTGGGAGTCATTCCACTACGAAACCGACGACGGCCTCGTGTTTGTGGCGTTCCATGCCGACGCCGATAAGCTTGATCGTGGAAAGTATCCGTTTTGCGCTCGAATCATCATCACGATCAAGCGACCCAATCCGAATGGAGGTCCTGATCGAGACGAAGCCGCCGTCTTGTGGGCGATGGAAGACCGATTGTGTGAACTACTTGAGAAGCAGAGCGTATCTTGTCAGCTGCTCGGCCGCCTGACCCATGCAGGCGTTCGAGAGCTTGTGTTCCAAGTTTCCGATTGGGGACCATTCAGGCCCCCCGTCGGCCTTTGGATGCAGCAGCACGCTGACTACGCGACCGACGTCTCCGAGCATGACGGCTGGGATTTTTACTTCCAGTCGGTCTGGCCCTCACCGCAGTCTTGGATGCTCATCCAAGACCGACGCGTGAGATAACTTAATCAAATCGGGGAGCGATCCAGAAAAGCTTCATTCCTTGGAGTACGTCTTTCGCGGCGCGCCTCCCGCCCTTCAGGCGCTCCAGCAGAGCCTTGCGGGACGGGGATACAAGCTTCTGACTTTCACTCCCGAAGAGCGCCGGCTTGAAATGGCAAAGAGCTTCCCCCTTCATCCCGGCCCCATCTTCGCCGAGAGCATCGCACATCAAGACGAGTGTGAGCGTCTGGGAATCGAATTTGACGGCTGGGGATGCTTGGCCGTCAAATGATCGCGTAAACCACGGTCTCTCCGTCAGGCAACGAAAAAGAATGAACTCTCTATCATCCGACGATTCTCTGGCCCGGATCAACTTGCGCAATTCGGCGCTGGTCGCTCGAGCGATCGAGCTCGGCGCGGATCTCGATGAAAAGAGAAACGTTGATTTTTCGTTCCTCGCCAATTCTCAAAACGCCGCGGCAGCGCTTGGCATCGGGCTCTACGAATTTGGAATGAAGCTGACCCACATGGGGCCGACGAGTCCTCCTGGTCAGTGGATTATCGAGGCAAGTGCGGAGGTAAGCATTTGCCAAGCGACCAACGCCGACACAACGGAACAAATATCGAAAATCGCGGAGCGTGCCGGCGCCACCTTTGATGGGGTCGGATTCTCCGTCTAACCTGATACCTTCTGGACCTAGCTCTCCCGACAACCGATTCCTTGCCTTCGCTTCGCGCACTCAGACGCCCGGCCAGCGCAGGAGTCGGTCGTATCTCCATTCCTCACGCGTTCCGATGCACTCGCTGAAGAACGAAGGCGAAACAACCGGCCAGCAGCTCCCTCCAAAACGTTTGTGTCAGCCATGAATGGCACTAAGATAAGGGCGGTTTAGGATGATTTTCTCGCGGTGGTGGACTTTGGGCGCTTGCGGCGGGAAACTTTGCCCATTTTGTGGCGCGGCTTGGTGAGAAGGCAGAAAGCCTTTGGTCGACGTTTGACCGCCCGCGGTTCGGAGCGCTCGGGCCGAAGCGGCACCGGGTCGCCGGCGATAATGGCGAGCATTTGGTCGATGAGCGCTTGCTGCAAGCGTGGGGTCGCGGCCGCCGCGTAGATGGCGTCGGCGAAGTGGCGCGTCGTGTCGAGCGTGCCTTTGAAGCTGATCTTGGAGAGCGCCACCCGATGTTCGTGGGCGGCGCGCTGCATGAGCACGCGCACCAGGTTGTAGGCAATCAGATGCATGGCCAGTTCC
>JBBQFQ010000058.1:0-35511 GCA_038322235.1 Chthoniobacterales bacterium | reverse complement strand
GGCACGGTCAACGTCTTCGGCACGCTGAACAACACGGGCACGACCTACACGCTGCCCGCCTCCGCCGGGGCCTTCACGCTGACGGTCGGGCGGATCCTCGGTGGCACGCTCAACGTTTCGCCCAGCGCCGGTGCGGCGCCGTTGTTCTTCAACGGCAGCGGCAACAACCGGCTCGATGCCGTGACCGTCAACGGCACGCTGGACTTTGGCGCCAGCTCCATCGTGCTCTTGCAGAACGGCGCGAACATCAACGGCACGGTCAATCTCACCGGCACGAACAGCATCTTCGGACTCGCGCAGTCCACGACGTTGAGCGGTCCGCTGATCATTAACATGGACGCGCCGTCCAACACGTTCGTCTCGGTGGAAGGTGCGTTCGCGCCGGTGCTGGGCAGCGGGGTGGTCATCCGCGGGGCGGGCATCATCGGCACGCAGCAACTTTTCGGCGGCTCGCCCTTCTCGCTCACCAACCAGGGCTCCATCACGGCGGACATCGCGGGACGAGCGCTGACCATCGGCGGAGCCAGCTTCACCAACGCCGGCGCGCTCGCGGTGCTCAACGGCGCGACGCTGGCGCTCTCTTCCACGACGACCACTTCCACCGGCACGGTCAACCTCGTGAACGGTACGCTTAACATCGCAAATCCTGCCAACCTCGCTTCTCTCACTGGTACGACCGGCACCGTCGCGCTCACCAGCACCCTCACGCTGACTGCCCCCAACGGCATCGACTTCTCCGGCGCGAGCGGCGCGA
The DNA here is from genome assembly GCA_038322235.1 of Chthoniobacterales bacterium. GTDB lineage: Bacteria > Verrucomicrobiota > Verrucomicrobiia > Chthoniobacterales > SZAS-18 > SZAS-18. The sequence goes on along the minus strand of JBBQFQ010000058.1, from coordinate 34,757 downwards.
CGCCGGCCGATGGCGGCACGCTCTCGCTCACCGGTAGCTCCGCGACCACCGCGCTCTCGCTCGGCACGGGCGTCGGCACCATCAACGGCTTGCTCGCGAACGGCGGAAACTCCTCCACCGGCGCGGGTGGCAACGGCGGCACCATCACCGCCACGGCGGCGAATGGAGACGTGCTGGTGAATGCCGACATCGAGGCCTCGACCGGTGCAAACACGAGCGTCACCAGCGGCGGGAACGGCGGGACGGTGAGTCTCACCGCCAGCAACGGCACGGTCAACATCACCAAGCGCGTACAGGTCTCGCACGACACTGCGGGCCGGCGTAGCTCGCGCGGGGGCAACATCAACGTGACCAGCGGCCGCGTCGGCGGAACTTCCATCAACGTCTCCAGCACCGCCCAGCTCCAATCGCTGCTCAATGCGGCCGCCCCCGGACCTGGCGGCAAGATCACAATCGTCGCCACGACCAGCGCGAGCTCTTCGAGGATCCAGGTCGACGGCCAGCTCCGCGCCGACCGCGGCACGGTCGAAGTGCGGCACGACGCGACCGGCGGACAGATCGCCACCAGTAGCACGACCGATCTGCGCGGTGACATCGTCAAGATCGGCGCGCTCGGCAACAACGGCATCCTGACCATCGCCGGCGGCAATTTCAGCGCCGACACCACGCTCAAGCTCTATGCAACGAGTTCAAATGGCCAGGTGCTGTTCACCGGCAATACCAGTTTGCAGGGCAATTCGCTGAAATACATTGCCGGACAAACTGTCACCATCAACAGCGGCATCCAGGTGAATGTCGGCGGTCCCTCACCCGTGAGCGTCTTTACCAACGTCCCGAACTACGCCGGCTTCGGCGGCAACGGGAGCACCACCGGCACGTTTACTGGCCAGGGCGCGTCCACCGCTCCGCTGGGAGGGCAGCCGGGATTCTGAGGTCTCGGCGATCGTCCCGGGCCCGGCGGGCCGCATCTGCACGCAGGAAGATGTTCCGCTCCGAATGCCTGCGACCCTGAAGCCCGCGACCCCGTAGGTACTTTTACAATCCCCTTCCGCATGCGCACCCGCTCCTCTCCGTGTTTTCCGGCCGCTCTCGCCCTCGCTCTGGCTGGTCTCCTCCCCGAATCGTCCCCCGGTCAGGGGCTGCTCGCACCCGCGGGTTCGCCGACGCCGACAATGCGCACGCTCGATCAGGTCGAACCGCGGGTTCTCGTCAATGCGGCGAATACGCCCGGAAACGCAGCAAACACGTTTGTCATCTCGCAGTCGGGCTCCTATCTCCTCGGCGCGGATGTCATCGGAGCCAGCGGACGAAACGGCATCATGATCACGACCGATGACGTCACGATCGATCTCAACGGTTTTTCCGTCAACGGGACGGCTGGCGCGCTGATCGGCATCACGACGAACACCGCCCATCGGGGGGTTCGGATTCATGGCGGGCGCGTTTCGGACTGGCCGGCTGCGGGGATCGTGATCACCGGAGCGGGCACCACGGTCAGCGATGTCACCGTCATCAACTCCGGCGCGGCCATCGTGCTGGATCAGACGAATGCCACTCGCATCTTCCGCTGCAGCGCTTCGGGCATCAACGTGTCGGGCAGTTTGACCACCTGCCTCTCGGCGGACTCGGTCGAGAACTGCACTCTCCAGAACATCAGCAGCACGGGCACGCTGACGGGCGTGGTGGCCGGTACACAGGCCTCGAATTGCGCGTTGCAAACGCTCTCCGGCACCACCGTGACCGGGATCAGTGGCGGCGGACAGGTCCTGGACTCCGCGGTGATCATCGTGACCGGGACGTCGATCACAGGGATTACCGGCTCGCGGATCAGCCGGTGTCAGGCGACGGGGATGGGCAATGGGAGCACGACGACGCTCATCGGGATCTCGGGCTCCTTCGTCTCGGAGTGCTACACGAGTGGCTTGAACCAAGGAGGAGCGAGCTCCACCCTTTCCGCGGCGATCAGCGCGTTCAATTGCGTGAACTGCGGCGTGCTCAACGCTAGCTTCAACTCGTCGAGTGTGACGCCCGGAATCCGCGCCTCGCTTCAGGCGATCGGCTGTTCCGTGGTCAATGTGCACAACGGCGGCACGGGTGCGGCCGTGGGCATCTCGCTGAGTTTCTTCTCCAATTCCACCGGCCAGGTCAGCCAGTGCCGCGTGGATAATTGCGAGGCGGGCATTCTCACCGTCGATCGGTGTCAGGTTTTCAATTGCACGGTCGCGGGGTGCGACGGCACCGGCATCCAGGTCGGTCAGCGCTGCAGCGTGATCGACTGCACGGTGACCGGGAACGGGTTGATCACGACCAGTCCGGGGATCAGCACGGACATCCGTTCGCAGGTGATGCGCTGCAATTCGAACGAGAATTCGGGCGACGGCATCGCCATCCCCGGCGGTTGCCGCGTCGAAGGCTGTACTGCGGAAAACAGCACGCTTGGCTCGGGAATCCACGTCGTCAGCGGAGCCGGTTGCCGCATCGAGGGAAACCACGTGCGGGACAATCACCGCTACGGCATCGAGGCGACGACAGGCGACATCATCGCGCGGAATACGGCCGGCGGGAACGTGATCGCCTCCTATCTGCCCTCAAGCGGAAATAATTTCGGTCCTGTGCAATTTCCCGCGACGGCGACGAACCCCGCCGCGAATTTCTGACCTGACCGTGGCAACGGCGGAAGCCACGGAAGTTCATTGAAGTCCGTCTGGCCGGCGCATCACGCGCGGCCTCGCTCCCCCTTGGAAAACAGTTGACAAAAACCGTATGCCCATATTTATGCCCATATGAAGACGACGGTTGAACTCGACGAGACCAAGGTGAAGCGCTTGATGGATTTCACCGGCATTGGGACCTTGAAGGAAGCGCTCGATTGGGCGCTGACCGAGGCGCTTCGCATCGCCACGCTCAACCGGATCGCGGAGCATCCGTGGACGGCGGAGGAGGCAAAAGCAGCGGTGGATCCCGCTTATGATATCCTTGCCATCCGGCGCGGCAGCGTGCGCTACTCCGTCGGCTCACGGAAGAAGTCCGGGAAGTAGTCCCGTCGCCGAACTCCATGTATTACCTTCTCGATTCCGCTGCCTACCTCGATCTAATGCGCACCGGCGTGGATCCGCGGCGCCTGCTCTTTCCGCTCGTTCGCGACGCCCGGTTGTACAACTGCGGCGTGGTGCGCGCGGAAGTGCTTCGCGGCATGAAAGTGCCACGGCAGCACGATGAACTGGAGGCGTTCTTTGACATCGTGCCAGAGGTGCCGACGGATGCGCGACTCTGGCGCGGCGTGACGGAACTCGGCTGGGAGCTGGCCCGGAAGGGTCGCACGCCGCCGGTTACGGACCTCGCGATTGCCGCGTGTGCGCTCCGGGTCAACGCGACGCTCGTATCGCCGGACGCTCACTTCAAAGGCATTCCGGGGCTCCGCCTCGTTCCCACGCTGCCGGGGCGTGGTTGAGTCCCCGAGCGATCTCGGTGCCTACTTCGTCAACTCAAAGAGCTCGCGTCCGATCAGCATCCGGCGGATCTCCGAAGTTCCCGCGCCGATCTCGTATAGCTTCGCGTCGCGCAGCAGCCGGCCGGTGGGGTACTCGTTGATGTAGCCGTTTCCGCCCAGCGCCTGAATGGCCTGGAGCGCGAGTTGGGTGGCATTCTCCGCGGCGTAGAGGATGGCGGCGGCCGCGTCGCGTCGCGTCGCATTGCCGAGGTCGCACGCTCGCGCCACGGCGTACACGTACGCCTTGCTCGCATGCGTGAGCGTGTACATGTCCGCGACCTTTCCCTGCATGAGCTGGAAGCTGCCGATCGATTCACCGAATTGAGTCCGCTCGTGGACGTAAGGGAGCACGACATCGAGACAGGCCTGCATGATGCCCAGCGGACCGCCTGCGAGCACCGCGCGCTCGTAGTCGAGCCCGCTCATGAGCACCTTCGCACCCTGATTCAGCGGGCCCATGATGCTCGTCGCCGGGACGCGGCAATTTTCGAAGACGAGCTCGCACGTGTTGGAACCGCGCATACCCAGCTTGTCGAGCTTCTGCGCGGTGGTGAATCCCGGCATGCCCTTCTCGATCAAAAACGCCGTGATCCCGCGCGAGCCCGCGTCCGGCTCGGTTTTCGCGTAGACGACGAGCACCTCCGCATCCGGGCCGTTCGTGATCCACATTTTGGTGCCGTTGAGCACGTAGTGATCGCCGTCGCGATCCGCCCGCAGGCGCATGGAGATGACGTCGGAGCCCGATCCGCTCTCGCTCATGGCGAGGGCGCCGACGTGCTCGCCGGAGCAGAGCTTCGGGAGATGCTTCTGCTTTTGGGCCTCGGTGCCCCACCGGCGGATCTGATTGACGCAGAGATTCGAGTGGGCGCCGTAGCTCAGCCCGACCGAGGCGGAGGCACGGGAGATTTCCTCCATGGCGACGACGTGGGCGACGTAGGTCATGCCACTGCCGCCATATTCCTCCTCCACCGTTATCCCCAGCAGACCCATCGCGCCCATTTTCCGCCAGAGGTCGGCGGGAAATTCATTCCGGTGATCGATCTCCGCCGCCCGCGGGGCGATCTCCTTTTCCGCGAACTTGCGGACCGATTCCCGGAGGATGTCGATGGTTTCTCCGAGGGCGAAATTGAAGGATGGAATGCTGGCCATGATGACGGGACGGGCGGGGAAGAGACGGAGAGGCGGCAACTGGCACGCCGCTCCGGGGGGCAGCGGCGTCGGGTCGGGGACAGCGCAGGTTCCGCCGGAGCGCGTGCGCGTCAAACGCCGAAGGACGGTCGGAAACTACGCCGGCCTCACGACCGCGGTTACCGCGGGCCGCTCGTGCAGGTACTTTCGGGCGACCACGCGCACGTCTTCGCGTGTGAGCGCGTCGAGTTTCGGGGCGAGCTGCCGGTAGTGCGCGAAGCCGCGGCCGTAGAGCTCGTCCAACGCGCTGTGAAACGCGAGACTTGCGGTGCTTTGGAGCGAAATGGCCTGCTTCCCGAGGAGCTTCTTTTTGGCCCGGCGGAATTCGTCCGCGTCGAGCCCGTCCCGCGCCAGCGCGGCGATCTCCGCGGCAAACACGGTGAGGACCTCGGCGAGCTTCGCCGGATCGGTGCCGAGGTAAAAGATCAGACCTCCCGGCGCGAGGCCGAGCAGTTGCATCGACCCGACGAAATAGGCCAGGCCGAGTTCCTCGCGGATGCGGACGAAAAACCGCGAGCCGAGATCGCTGCTCGCTTCGTCGATGACTTCGAGCGCGAGACTATCCTCGTGCAGGAGGCTGCACGTCTGAAACCCCACCATGAGCACGCCCTGCTCCTTATCGGTCTTCGTCTGCTCCACGCTGTGCGAGGAAACCAGCGCGCCTGGCACCGGCGGGTTCGCGAGGGCCGGTTCGCCGGCGGGGAGAGTCGCGAAGAGCGATTCCACGCGGGATCGGACCTCTTCGGCATCGACACTCCCAAACACGGAGACGACGCCATTCTTCCCGCAGAAGTGGCGGTCGCGCCAGGCGGCGAGTTGCTTCTGGTCGAGGGATCCGACGCTGGCCGGAGTGCCGGTGGCGCGCTGGGCATACGGGTGGCCGACGAAGAGGTTTTCCCGGAGGAGATTTCGCGCCGAGGCGGTCATGTGCTCGTCCTCGCTCTTGATCGCGGCGAGCTGGGCCGTGCGCTCGCGCTCGACGCGCTCTGCGCTGAGCGTGGCATTCAGCACGACGTCGGCGAGAAGTTCGAGGCCGAGGGCGGCGTCGGATTGCAGGACTTCCACGCTGACGCTGACGGTGCCGTTGCCGGCATCCGCGCCGATGCTGCCGCCGACGGACTCGATCTCATCGGCGATCTGCTCGGCGGTGCGTGACGTGGTGCCTTTCGGGAGCACGCGGGCGAGGAGCTTGGTGAGGCCCGCGTTTTCCGGTGTCTCGGTGAGGAGGCCGCCCTTGAAGACGGCATTCATGGAGACGAGCGGCAGGCGCGGATCCTCCTTCACGAGGAGGCGGAGACCGTTCGGCAGCGTGAACTTCCGGATCTCGCGCTCGAGCGGACCGGCGACCACGACGCTCGTCTTCGTCGCACCTGGTGGATTGACGGCCGCGACCGTGAGATTGGCGGCGTGGAGATAGCGGCGCGCAACGCGAAGGATGTCCTCGTTCGTCACGTTTTGCACCGCGCAGAGGAAGTCGCGGGTGAAGTTGAGGTTGCCCGTGAGCATCCAGTTCGCCCCCAGATCGCCCGCCTGGCCGCGCATTGTCGAGAGCTGGTGGAGCTGATTGCTGAGGATGACCTTCCGCGCCTTCGCGAGTTCCTCCGAGCGGAGGCCGCCTTGGCGAGCCTCCTCGATGAGGTCAAACGAGGCCTGGAGCGCGGCCTCGCGCTTGTCCGGATCGGTGGTGAGATCCAGCCCAAAGAGGCCGGGCTCACTCGGGACATAGCTCCAAGCGGAGGCACCGTGGGCGAGACCGGTTTCCCGGATGCGCCGGAACATGCGCGAGCTGCGGCCGTCGCCGAGCGCGGTCGCCAGCACGTCCAGCGCGGGGATGTCGGCGTGTGTGATCGCCGACACGTGCCACGCCGCCACCACGCGGCTCAGCTCCGTCGTGAATTCGATCGTCGCATCCCGTCGTCCGGCCTGCGGTGGTTCGGCCGGCAGAAACACCGGGGGCAGCGCCCGCTGCGGATGCGCGGCGAAAAGCTCGCCGAGCTGCGCCACCACGTCCTCCGAGCGCACGTCCCCGACCACGACGAAAGTCAGGTTGTTCGGGACGTAGCGAGCCTTGTAGTAGGCCATGACCTCGTCCCGCGTCAGCTGGTTGAAGAGTCCGAGGTGCCCGATGATCGGATGCCGATAGGGGTGCTCGCGGTAGGCTGTCGCGAAAAGTTGGTGGCTGTTCACCCGGTCGGGGTCGTCGGCGAGCATCGCAAACTCGCGGCGGATCACCTCCTGCTCCTTCCCGTATTCCTCCGGTGGGAGCGTCGAGTTCATCGTCGCATCCACGAGAATCTCGAGCGAGGTGCGGACGCCGGAAGCCGGAACATCGATCCAGTAGACCGTCCGATCGAAGGAGGTGTAGGCGTTGATGTACCCGCCTTCGTCCTGAATCGCGCGGGCAATGCTGCTGGTGGTGCGGCTCGACGTTCCCTTGAACGCCATGTGCTCGAGGAGATGGGACAATCCGCTCCCGAGGTGGCGATCCTCGTGGATGCTGCCCGTCGCGATCCACGCCTGCACGCTCACGACGGGCGCGCTGCGATCCTCCTGCACGAAGATGTTCAGTCCGTTGGGCAGCACCGTGCGGCGGGCGCACGATTCGGGGAAGGACAGACCGGGAGCGGAGTCGGCGCCCGGGGATTTCGAAAGCGGGAGGGGAGATGATTTCACGGCGGAAGGCGGAACGGTACGACCGTCGCCACGCCGGGGATCAATGCATTCAACCCTGCGCCGGCGCGGGATGCGGAGGGGCGGACGTTGCCGTCACCCCCGGGCTCGCGCAAGGCACCGCGTCCGTCATGGTCCCGTTCCTTCCGCCCGACAAACCGGCGCGGAAGGGCCGGACAAACGCATCCTCGAAATCAAAAACGTCCCGAAAATCCTCCAGCGAATCCCGGTCCGTCTTCCCGAAAATTCCCGCTTCGATCAGGTTGAAGACGATGCAGCCGACATCGTAGGTCGCCTGAATGCCGAAGTGCTCGAGCACCGTGGGAACCATGGGGCCGAACTGTTCCAGGGCGTACTCCCGCAGACCGGCGAGCAGTTCCTGACCGCTGACGTGCTCGCGGCCCTCGCCCTTCCCGCGCGTCTTGCCCCGCACCGTATGGTCCAGCGCATCCCGCACAAACGCGTACGCTTCGCGGTCATAGCGGGGATCCTGGAGCCTGATCGACTCGACGGCTTCGGAGAATGAGCAATCCATCAGCGATTGGGGGCAGGAGGTGTTTTTACATCCGTCGCGAGGACCGGACGGGCTGCTTGGGCAATGGGTCGGGCGAGTTGACTGTCCCGCCAATGCTTGATCCCCGCACCCGCCACCAATGAGGCGGCGGCGAAGACGATGAGCCAGCGTTCGCGTGACGTGAGGGAAAACATATCGAGCAAGGACCTGGCAAAGCGCGACGGCGGGCCTTACGTCGCGAGCGCGCGATTGTCAACGCGGCCCCGACCCGGCGAGCTCACTCTCCAGCGCATCGAGGTATTCCGTCACCGCATCGTGCCGCGCCGGCGGGGCTTCCTCCCGCCGGGCGGATGCCGCAAAGGCTCCGCTCGGCTCGGTCATCTGCGTGGCTTCATACCAGTTCAGATAGTCCGCCACCGCGTCTCCGGTCCGGAGCGCGGCGCGGCGCGATTGGTCGAAGGCCCGCAGCCGTCCCGCCAGATCCCCCGTCTTCCGCGCGAGCGCGAGATCGATGAGCTGAATTCCTTCGACGATCGAGGGCCGGATCATCGGGTGGGCCCGGACGAGGAGCGAGAGGAGCGACGTGCGCGCGCCCGCCAGCTGGGCGGCGGCCGGGTCCCGCCGCTTGCGGTCGCCGAGGCGGGCCGGCATGTCCGCGAGGGTGGCCGAGAGCTGCGGCGGTTCCGGGGGGAAGGCCAGCAGCCGGGCAAGCTGAGCATCCGTCTCGGCCGCGCTCAGCAGTCGGCGGGGGTCGGGCGCCGCGGCGCGGCTGAGCGCGATCGCCCACCAGCGAGCGAGACCGTCGGCGGATTGCGCCAGCTCGGGACAAAACCGTGGGAGATCACCCACGTCACCGCGGCCGCTCTCCGGCAGTGCCCGCAGCATGGCGATGAGACCGACGCGTCCGCCCGGCAGATCGCGCAACAGGAGGCGGATCACGCCGAAGGCGCACGCCCGGTAGAGTTGGCGCGACGTGGCGTCGAGCCCCGCCGGACTCCGCGAGAGAAATGAAAAAGGATCAAATCCGGGGCCCGCCCGGAGCAGCGTCTGGAACAATTCGGTGGGAAACCCGTCCGTCCCGTCGTCCCGCACCGAGTCGAAGAATGCGCCGAGACCTTCCACCATCCAGTCGGGCGGGGCCCGGAACGGCGCGCCCGCGGGGAGATCCGTCACTGGCCGATAACTCAGCTCGGCCAGAAGCGCGCGGAGGACTTCGTCGCGAAACCGCAGGCCGCGACCTGCCTCGCCGAGGGCCAGCTCGAGTTGAATTTTCAAGCCTGCGCCGGTTTGTCCGACCGTGAGGAGGCGCGGAGGCGCGTCCGGCTCGGACGGAGAAGGTCGGCGGAGCAGGACGACGATCATGCACTTCCACTCGTCCTTCAGCCCGAGCGCCTCGAGCAGCGCGAGTTTCACCTCCTCGGCGATGCTCGCGGAAGCGCTTCGCTGGGTGGCGTCATCAGCGTAGAGCGCGAACTGGCGCGAAACGCTGATCGTGCGGGGCGGCAGCACCGCGGCGAGGGGCCACGTCAGCACCGCGGCGAGCCAGGCTCCGCCCGCGAACCGGAGCAAGCCGTTCACTGGCCCTTCGTTTGCAGCTCGACGACGCCCTTCCGGAAGGTGACCGACTGCAGCCGCGCGATGCTCTTGCGGTCCCGCTCCAGGAGGGTCCAGAGGGGGTCCATGCCGTAGTTCAGCAGCTGCATGACCGGCCCGGGAATCGTGAGCCGTCCCATCCGGCCAGCGATGCAGCGGGACTGGATTTGCTCCCCTTTGATTTGAATAATGTACTGTCCCCCGAAATGGATCGGCCAGGTGACGAGACTGAGGTGGGCGGTGACGTCCACGAAGCCCTCATCAAAGGCCACGTAGGTCCGCTCGTAGCGGAGGGTGGGCACATACGAAGTGATATCCCGGGCCCGGTAGGCGCCCTGGAGATAGCCATTCGCCTGCGCCTCCGTGTAGACGAGCCGCTTCGGCGCGGCCTGGCCGAGCGCGCCCTGCACGTCGTCGTAGATGAATGGAGCGGCCGCCAGTCCGTTATCATCCTGCGGCGCCGGTTCGCTCGAGGGCGGGCGGAAGATCGTGATGAGGAAGCCGATGATGGCACCGACGAAGAGCGATTTGCCGACGTTGATGATGCGCCGCTTCAGGATCCCCCGGCGGGGATCCGTGATGCGCCGGATGTGGCGTTCGACCTTGGAGTTATCCGGAGCATCCGTCATTTCCGGCGGGAGAAGCCGGCGATCGAGCTTCGTGCCGCAGTTATGACAATAGACCCGCTGCGGCTCGTTCTCGTAGCCGCAGGGCGTGCACCGCAGGGTGATCTCTTTCGCGGGCATGGGCGTTGGTTCAGGCCGCCGCGGCCGCTCCAGAGGAGGGTTTCGCGTCGCTTTTCGCGGGCGCGGCCGGAGTGGCGGGGGCGGGCGTGGCGGGAGAGGGAGTGCTGGCGGGCGCCGCGGCCGGCGCATCCGCCTTGGCCGAAGCCTTGTAGTTTTCGCTGCGGTAGTCGGTGATGTAGAAGCCGGAACCCTTGAAGATAAGTCCCGCGCCGGTGCCGAGCTGACGCGTCACGTCCCCATGTCCCCACGTTTCCATCAGACAGGCGTCCCGCGGGCACTCGGTGAGGCGTGGGTCTTTCATCGACTGGCGAAATTCAAAGGTCCCCCCGCATTTTTCGCAGCGATAGTCGTAGGTCGGCATGTTGGCGTTGTTCGGTGATCACGGCCGGGGTTCGAACCGGCCAGATTTCATAGCAGGTGACGTTCCGCAGGGCAATGAGTTGTTGACGCCCGGCCTGCCGGGGCCAAGTTCCCGACCCGCTCTTTAAGGTTTCCCATGGTTAGAGTCCAGTCGCTGATCCTTCTCCTCCTCGCCGCTCTCACCCTCACCGGATGTGGAGGTGGCGACCCGCGCTGGGCGCGCGGCGATACGCAATATCTTGGCGGCATCGCGCGTCGGGATGGCGCTGACGCCGGCGGACCCGCCCGGGCGGAGACCACCGATTCCGTTTCCTTCTGGGACGGCGACGGCGTCAAGGGTCCGTCGCGGATCGAGATCCGGATTGGGGAGCAACGGGCATATTTCTACAAAGGCGACCTCCTCGTCGGCGTCTCGGCGATCTCGTCCGGCCGCGAAGGTCACGACACGCCCGTGGGCGGTTACAAGATCACGCAGAAGGACAAGGACCATCGCTCGACGCTCTACGGCCAGATCGTGGATGCGCAGACCGGCGAAGTCATTCTCGATGATGCCGATTCGACCAAGGACAAGGTCCCGAGAGGCGCCAAGTTCCTCGGCGCCCCAATGCCGAATTTTATGCGGGTCGTAGGTGGTGTCGGAATGCATGCCGGCTATCTGCCGGGGGTGCCGGCGTCACACGGCTGCATTCGGATGCCCGCCTTTATGAGCGAAAATTTCTTCCGCAACGTCGAGCCGGGCACGCCGGTCGCGATCGTGAGGTGAGCTGCGATGTCCGGTCCGCTCCCCCTCGAGATCAGCCTCGCCGAGGCGGCGGGCTTGCTGGACGAAAGACCGGCGGGTTTGCTTCTCATCGACGTGCGCGAGCCGGACGAATTCGCGATTTGCCGGATCGAGGGCGCGGAATTGATGCCGCTCTCCGCGTTTGGCGAGACTGCGAAAGCCCGTTTCGCCGGATCCTCCGAACGCGTCCTCGTCTATTGCCACCACGGCATGCGATCCCTCCGGGCGGTGGAGTATCTCCGCTCGCTCGGCTGTGAAAATGCCCAGAGCATCGCTCAAGGGATCGAAGGCTGGTCCGGGGAGATCGATCCCGAAGTTCCGCGGTATTGACCGCAGCTCCAGGGGTGCGGGCGGCGCCGGGTGAGCTATCATCGCGCTGGCTGCACACCGCCGCTTCGCATGAGCCCGCTTCCGAGCTTTCCCCTCTTCCTCGCCCCCATGGCGGGCGTGACGGACTCGGTCTTTCGTCAGCTCTGCCGTGAGCAGGGGGCAGACGTCCTCACCACCGAGTTCGTTTCGGCGGAGGGGATTCTCCATCGCAGCGTTCGCACCCGAGAGATGATCGCCTTCGATCCCGCCGTCGAGCGTCCGCTGGGAGTGCAACTCTTCGGCGCGGAACCCGAGCGCCTCGCCGAGGCGGCGCGTGCCGTGGTCGAGTGGGTGCAGCCAGATTTCATCGACCTCAACTTTGGCTGTCCGGTAAACAAGGTCGTCTCGAAAAACGGCGGTTCCGCGCTCCTGCGGGATTGTCCGCTGCTCGAGTCGGTCGCCCGGGCGGTCGTCGTCGCCTGCCAGCCTCTCGGCGTGCCCGTCACGGCGAAGATTCGGATCGGCTGGGATGAGCACTCGATCAACGCCGTGCGAGTCGCGCGCCTCCTCGAGGATTGCGGGATCACGCGCCTCGCCGTCCACGGCCGGACCAAGGCCCAGGGATACTCCGGCGCGGCCGACTGGGACGTGATTGCCGAGGTCGCCGCGGCGTTGCGGATTCCCGTGATTGGGAATGGCGACGTGGCGTCCGCGGCCGATGTCCTCCGGCGCCGCGAGACGACCGGCATTCACGGCGTCATGATCGGCCGGGCGGCGATGACCGCCCCCTGGATCTTCCGCCAGATCCGTCACCATCTCGAGACCGGGGGAACGCTCCCGGATCCGACGCTGGAGGAGATCTGGGCGTTTATCGTGCGTCACGCGCGCTGGGCGGTGCGGGAACGCGCGGAGCGCCCGGAACTCTCGCCGCGCCACGGGGAATCCTCCACGATGGCGTCCATGCGGGCGAAATTGATGGCGTACAGCCGCGGTCTTCCCGGTGGCCGGCACCTCCGGGTGCGATTCGCGTCCGTCGCTTCCGTGATCGAGCTCGAGGACATCGCGTCGGAGCATCTCACGGCGACGGAATCCCCCACGATGGTCGGAACAGCCAGCTGACACCGGGCGAACGCGAAATTCGCCGCGGCGGCGGCGAGTGCCGGCGAGCCGGCTTACGCCCTCCCGGTCTCGCGCAGGATCGCGACGATGCGCTCCATCTTCGCCGCGGCATCGGGATCGGCGTTCAGCCCCGCGGCCGTGTGGGATAGGCGGCGGGACCAGTTCTCCGGACTCGCGACGCCGGGAAGATTGAAACGCTCCGGGATCCCGAGCAGGTCGGTCACCATGAGAATCGCCAGCCAGGAGTTCGTCGCCAGGAGCCCCCGGACGAGCGCTTCATGAACCGCGTCGCTCCAGCCGTCGAGCCGGCGTTCGTCGGGGATGCCCGCAAATTCCCCGAGCTCCCACGCGTCGTGCCTGGCGGCATCGGCCCGAGCCCGCGCCCCGGGCACGCCGGCGAGATCATCCCGCGCCGCCTGCTCCCAGCGCAGACCCATCGCGGCGAGCGGTTCGTAATCATGCGTCGCGTACGTTGTGATCGAGAGCCGCGGGTACTCCGCGCCCGGCCGCAGGCGGCCGTCCTCGCCCCGCTCCCACTGCGGGATCTTTAACCCGGCGATGCCCAGCTCGCACAGGTGCGGACGCACGTAAGCTGGAACCGTCCCCAGATCTTCCGCCACGAGCGTCGCCGGCCGCGCCGCATCGAGGATGAGACGCAGGAGGACGTCGCCCTGCGCCTTGTTTTGGGCGCAGTTCGGCGGCGTGGAGTCATCGCGCGGCCGGAACTGAGGCAGCCGGCCCCCCGTGCGCGAGGCAGCTTCGGCGGGCGACAGCGCCGAGAAGACGTGGTTGTCGGACGGACGCCACGGGAAGCTGTAAAGCCGGTAAAAACCGAGGATGTGGTCGATCCGGAAGATGTGAAAGAGTTCCCGCACGCCTGCCACCCGCTGGCGCCACCACGCGAATCCATCCCGCGCCATCGCGGTCCAGTCATAGACGGGGATGCCCCAGTTCTGCCCCCAGCGCTGTACAAAGAGATCGTCATTGAAGGCCGGTTCCGGCGGGGCACCTCCATTCCACCCGGGTTCGAAGAGCTCCGGGTAGGTGAAATAATCCGAGCCGTAGTAGCTCACCCCGATCGGGATATCCCCCATGAGCGCCACCCCGCGTTCGGTCGCGTGGCGCTTGACCGCCTCCCATTGCTCCCACGCGATCCACTGCACGTAGGCGAAGAATCGGCGCCGGCGTTCGAAGAGCTTCCGGTCCACCGAGTCGAGCTTATCGCGCCACATCCGCGCCTCGCGCACGGAACGAAGCCCGTTCGGCCAGGTGTCAAAACGCTCGTTTCCACCCGAGCGCTCCATCAGGGCGCGGTAAAACGTGTAGCCATCGAGCCACGCCGCCTGCGCCTCCTGAAAGATCTCGAAGTCTTCCTGCCGCTCCGGCGCACCCGCCGCCTCGCCGCGCGAAAAGGCCCGGTCGAGCAGGCGCCACTTCAGCGCCTTGACCTGGACGTAGTCCACCGGACCCGCCCGAAGGTGGACGAGATTCACCCGGGCGATCTCCGCTTCGTAGTCCACGCTCAGCAGATCGGCGATGGCTCGCGGATGCGTCTCGATCGTGGTGACATCGAGCGCCATCGAACTGATCGCGTTATGCGGGCTGTGGTCGCCGCCCGTTTCGTTGATGGGCAGGATCTGTACGACCCGGAAACCGTGGCCGGCCGCCCAGTCGATGAACTCGCGGAGCGAGCGCACATCTCCGCAGCCGAGGTCATCGTCGTGCCGCAGCGCAAAGACCGGGGCAAGGACACCCGCAGAGCGCTTTTCGGGATTGAGGGCTTCGCACGGGCTCATCGGGGGACGGGGGACCGAAGCCCCGCGATCACTTTCTGCAACGCAAATCCGCCCCGCAGGAAATACTGCGCACGAGAGGAGTCGAACCTCCACGAGTTGCCTCACACGGTTCTGAGCCGTGCGCGTCTGCCATTCCGCCACGTGCGCGAAGCGAACCGGGATGGTACTCGGTCGCGGTCTGCGCGCAACCAAAGACTGCATCAATCCCCGCTGCGAACGCCTGCACCGATGAGCTCAGCTCTTCTCCACGTTCTTCTTCAGATTGGCCAGTCCGGCTTCGAAGTCGGAGCCCACCAGCCGATCCATGAAAAACGCGAACCACCGCGAGATCGGATTGGCGCCCACGTCGCCCTCCATGATCCAGCGAACCCGTGTGCCGCCCTCGGCCGGCTCGAGCAGATAGGTTCCCAGCGAGGGCCGGTCGAAGCCCTCGAAGCTCAGTTCGAAGACGAATTTTTTCGACGCGTCCACCTGCGTGATCTTGGCGCCGCCGTTGCCTTGGGATTTTGAACGCCAGCTGCTCGTCGCGCCCACGCCTGTGCTGCTCGCGGAATAACTCAGCTCCATCAGCGGATCCCGCTGCTGCCAAACGCCCCATTCCTTCCAGCGCTTCAGGTCGGCGATCGGAGCAAAGACCGCCTCCGGCGGAGCTTTGATCACGACCGACCGCTCCACCCGAAAGGCGCTCGGGAGCAAAAATCCGCCGAGGAGCAGGGCGACCCCGAGCACGACGAGCGCCCCGATGATCTTGAGAAGAAGCTTCATCTCCCCCATCCACCAGAATTCCCCAGCCGGTGCAATCGCAAACGGTGCTGGAATCGAACGGGTTAACCCCGGGTCAGATCTCGCAGCGTGCCGTCCTCGTCCGCCACCTTGCCGCCCCACGAGAGGATCTTTGCCTTGGTGCCCGCGGCCTCGGCTTCGGCGATCTGGCCGTTGCGCACGTAGAAGAGCGAGAGGCTCGACCAGCCAAGCTGGTCATTCGGCTGCAACTTCACCGACTGCAGACCGGCTTCAATCGCCTCGGGATAGCGGCCGATTTTCATCAACGCCATCCCGAGGGCATGCCAGGCGTCGAAACACGTCGAGTCGAGGTCCACGGCGCGGCGGTAGCATCCAGCCGCTTCCTCCAGCTCACCAAGGGCGAGATGGCCGTGGCCATCGTCGAGGATTTCTTCGAGGACGGCGTTCATCCAGGACACACGCACGCGGGCAGCCCGCCGTCAGTTCCGCAGATCGACGAACTGCTCGAGGCCAGCGGCCTCGCGGCCCACCCGCAGCCATTCCCGCATGGCGATCTGCCGCTTCCGGCTCCGCAGGCTGTTCGCCATCGCGTCCCGCTGCGTCTCAAATTTTTTCTCGTCCGCCGGCAGCCGACGCACGAGGAAAACGATCGTCGCCCCCTCAGGCGTCGGGAGGGCCTTGCTCAGCTGGCCTTCCACCAGCTCCACGCTCGCCTCCACCACCTTTGAGGCATCCGGCGCCTCGAAGTTCGGCTCGGTCAGAGAGAAAGTCGGGAAATCCTCCGCCTTCAGACCGGCCGCGGTGCAGGACTCGCCAAAGGTCTTTCCGGCCTTCAGGGCTTCCACGATTTTCGGACGCGACTCGGCGACCTTGGCGTCGAGCGCCTCGCGCCCCCGCTGCTCCTGGAGCTGCTTCACGATCCCCGGCCGGGCTTCCTCGATCGTGAGACCCCGCTCGGGGGTCCAGGCACTGACGGTCAGGAAATAGAATGAGTCGGCCGACTGCAGCACATCGCTGGAGGGATTCTCCTGCGTGAGATTGCTCGCCGCCTGGAGAAAGCCGGTGATGCTGGCCTCCGGAAGCCTCGAGAGCGTTTCGCGATCGAATTCCGCGCTCTCCTTCATCGCCTCGGTGAGGCCCAGTCCGGCCGCGATCTTGTCGATGTTGGCGCCGCTCTCGAGCATGGCCTGCGAGAGCGCCTCCATCTTGTCGGCGATCTTCTGCAGGGCTTCGCGGCGGGGAGGTCCGGCGAGCTTCTTCTCGTCCTCGGTCAGCTCGAGCTTCACGTACTTCACCTTCCGGAGCGCGTCCTTCTTGAAGGATTCCTTCTTCGCCGGATCCTCGAAAACCTTCTTCACGTCGTCGTCGCTCACGACGACCGCGCCCGTGAAATCCGCCAGCTTCAGCCGCGTGACCTGTGCTTCGGTCTTCGCGTTGAATTCTTCGTACATCGCCTTCACCTCTGCCGGAGAAGACACGGCGACGGATTCCAGCATGTGCCGGATCCGCGCGACCTGCAGATCCATGCCCACGACCTCCTCGACCTGCTTCTGGCCAAAGCCCTTCGAGCCGATGCGATCCGTCAGGAAGGTCGCGTATTTTGCCCCGTCATAGCTGCCGTTCGTTTGGAAGGCCGGCAGCCGCTTCACGGCCTCCTCGATCTCCTCGTGGGTCGGGACGATGCCCATGCGCAGCGCTTCGTGGCGCAGGACCACTCCGTTCCAGATGTAGTTCTGGTCACCGGCGAAATCTCCGCTGGCGAGGTTGGTCGTGAGCCCGAGCTGGAGTCCGAGCTCGAAGAGCCGCCGGATCCGATCGGTCTCCTGCATCGTGATCGAGCGACCGTACATCGACGCCACGCGGTCCCGGCCGATCTTGTTCAGTTCCGTGCGGTTGAAGAACCAGACGAAGGAGATGATGACCAGGGTGGCGATGAGGATCATCAACCACTGTTGATTTTTGCGGAGGGACTCGAGGACCATAAAGCGGGCGGGGAAGGTGCTCGAAAACGGCCGGGTGCCAAGCGCGAATCGCCCCCGTCTCTCTCCGGCCGCCGCTTCACCTCCCGCGGGGGGCGTCCGGCCCCACCAACTCCAGCGGTCCCCGAGATCCCCTGAGGGGAGAGTTCGGAGGGGAGACGGAGCCCGCGGTGGGAGTCGCGCGAGCCGAAGGCTTTGGAGTGCGTGCGGCTTGCCGCCGCTTTCTGAAAGGGAGCTTGCTCCCGTAATCCCCCCTCGTGGGTGGGATGTGACCCGCGACCCGCCGCCGGCAAGCCGGCTGGGAGAAAGCGGCGGCAAGCCGCGCGCAGTCCAAAGCCTTCGGCCCCCGCTCATTCCTTCCCAACGGAAACCGTTAAGATGCCACCACCCGCTTCACCGCGACCCGCGCGCCCTCGATGTCCGAGATCCGCACGTCCGTGCCCGGGTCGAGGAATTCTCCCTCGCTCACCACGTCGATCTGCGCGGCGCCGAACTGGGCTTTGCCCGCCGGACGGAGCGGCGTCCGGGTCACGCCGGTCATGCCGAGGACGACAGCCGGTCCGGCGCTCCCCTGTCCGGGCCGCGGACCCACCGGGCCCCCGGGCACGGCGGCACTGAGGACGAAGCGCGAGTAGAAGGAGGTCTTCGGCAGCATCGTGACCAGCACGGAGATCACGATCGCCGCGAAGGCGATTGCAAGCCCCAGGTTGAAGAGGGGCAGCGTGAGCTGATCCATCGACGGGATGAACGGCTGGCTCGGGTAGCGGTCCGCCATCGCGAGCACGAGCGCCGCCAGCATCATCGCGACGCCGAGCACGGCCGGAAGGATCACGCCGGGGAAGAATGCGAACTCGACCGCGATCAGCAGCGCTCCGACGACGAAAAGCGCGATAGTTTCGAACCCGGCGAGACCCACGATGTAGTGGCCGAAGAAGAAGAGCGCGAAAAAGATCGCCGCGAGGAAGCCCGGGATGGTCGCGCCGGGCATCTTAAATTCGAGGTAGCCGCAGACCAGCCCGCCGAGGAGAAAGAGGGGCGCGAGTCCGGCGATGGCGATCCCGATCCGCTCAAATCCGCTCGGCTCGAGGCGGACCAGCGGTCCCTCCAGTTTGGCCTGCTTGACGAGATCGGTGATCGAGGTCGCAATCCCCTCGGCGAGGACCGGCTTGCCGTTGATGCGGCGTGTCGCCGATTTCGAGTCAAGCGTCAGCAGCTTGCCTTTCGGGTTGATGACCTCATCACCGATTTTCACCTCCTTGTCCTTGTCCATGAAAGCTTGGGCGATCTCCGGATTGTGCCCCTGCGCTTCCGCGATGCTCCGGGCGCGGGCGCTGTAATACGAGATCACTTTGTCCTTCATCGTCTTGTCGAGGTCTTTGCCCCCACCCTGAACCGGGGCCGCCGCGCCGATCGCAGCGACGGGGGCCATCCAGATTTGTTTAGTGGCAAGGCTGATCAGCGCCCCCGCACTCGCGGCATTCGTATTGATGAAGGTGAACGTCGGCACCTTCGTCGCGAGTAGCGCGGACTGGATGTGGTCGGTCGCGGTCAGATCGCCGCCGGGCGTGTCCATGTCGAGGATCACCGCCTTCGCGCCGGCCCGTTCGGCGAGCTTGAGATTCCGGCGGAGGAAGATGTGCGTCGCCTTCGTGATCTCTCCCTGAATCGGAATGACCACGATCGCATCCTGGCGGATCGAGTTGCCGTCGTAGCGATCCTCGCCGGCGCTCCAGGCCGGAGCGCAGAAGGCGAGGGTCAGAAGAAGGGCGAGCCCGGAGCGGAACGCGGTCATGCCCGAACGATGGCCGCATTGGCGCGCCTGACAAACGCGGTGAGACCCACCCCGGCGGGACCGACCAAGCGGTCCGAAGCCAGCCGGGTGCCGAGCCTCCTGTCCGTCAGCCATTTCGGCCGCAAATGAAACGTCGCGATGGACGTCGCGCGTCACGTCCCGAGAATGATCGATCGTTCGAAATGAACCGTGCAACGCTCAAAGATCTGGAGCGTCGTTCGCTGGAAGCCGCGTTCGACGTCTCGCGAATGCCGGGCGGAATGGCGCGGGTCGCGCGAAAAACGAAAGACGTCGCGCGACGCGCGATGGACGCCGCGTTCGATGTCCCGCGAATGCCGCGCGGAATGCGGGACGCCGTGCGAACAACGAAAGACGTCGTGCGGGGAGCGATTGACCTCGCGTTCGATGTCCCGCGAATGCCGCGCGGAATGCGGCGGGTCGCTCGAATAGCGACAGACCTCGCGCGCGGGGTGCTGGATGTCGCGCTCGATGTCCCGCGAATGGCGCGCGGGATGCCGGTGGCCGTGCGAACAAGGAAAGACGTCGTCCGTGGGGTGCTTGATGACGCGCTCGATCTCCCGCGAACGACGCGCGGCATGCCGCTGGCCGCGCGAATAGCGAAAGCCCTCGTGCGTGGGGTGCTGGATGTCGCGCTCGATGTCCCGCGAACGACGCGCGGGATGGCGCGAGTCCCGCGGGCGAAGGATCACATCAACGACCGAGAAAATCATGACGTGCGCGGTGCCCGATGAACCAAACGCCCGATCAAGCGATGGCGCGCGGCGCCCGTCACCTCGCGCATCGATTCGCTCACCTCGCGCGCGATCACCTCGAACGACGTGCCGGATGAAGCACCCGGCACGAAGCTCTAAGGTGATGGCGCGGGGCGTCGGTCGCATGGTGCGCGCTGGCCCGCGAACCATGCCGGGTCTGAGCGGAACGGGAGGATCCGCCCCGCCTGCCGCCGCGTCGCCCGCGGCATCTCACCAGCGGGACCACATCGTTCCAATGACCCGCTGATCCTGAGACATAGCCTGCGGGGGCGGTTCGTCAGAGTGGGGCAAAATCGACCGCGACGGAGCCGCTCTCAAAGAGAACGGCAACCGACGAACGACAACCGCGCAAACTTCGTTTTCTCCGGAACGGCACTCTTTCGCGAGGACCCGAAACAGATGGGGCCTTTCCAGCTGAATCGCGGCGGCTCAGACCTCACCGGTGAACTCGCCACGCGCTGGGTAGTCCTTGGCGATGGCGAATTCGATCGCGCTCAGCAGCTCTTGAAATTGCGGCCTGGCAAACGGCATGGTCTGGACGGCCCCGTAGTAGAGCGTGCCATCCGGTCGGACAATGAACACGCCAGGCTCACTGAACAGTGCTGGCTCGTCGAGGCCGGTGGAAGTCTTGCCGCGAGACGTGCTGAGATAAAGACCCCATTGCCTTGCGGAACGCAGGGTCAACCCGTAGGCAAAGCGCAGGCCGCTCGCCTTGACCTTTTCTGCCATCGCGCGCCCGCGCTCCTCGTCATCGCAGCTGACCGCCAGGAGTCGCACTCCATGGGTGGCGAAGTCCGGGGAGAGCCGTTCCAGTTCCAAGAGGTACTTGGCGCAGAGTGGGCAGTGCAGTCCGCGATAGAACGTGATGAGATCGAATTTCTCGCCCGGATCCGCCCCGAGAACGAATCGCCCACCGGCAACTAAAGGCACGTTGAGTGCTGGCGTGGGATAGCGAGGGAGCAGAGCGTGGAGTGACATTTGGAGAAGGCGACTCCGCCGTTTGGCGGGATTTGAAAACGGATAGACTCAGATTCCGAACCGACCCCCACCCTTATCAGATATTCGGCGCCGAGTCGTGTAACAAAGCGACCAGTCGGGCGCTTCCGGGAAAAGTGTGGCCCGCCCGCGGAACGCAGTGAACCAACGAGTTCTTGTCCCCAACGCGGCCGAGCGTCGGCGCGACGGAGAAGTTTGGATGCCTCGTTGTCACCGTGAGCGGCAAGCGACCCCGGGCGAAAGCTTCGGGCGCGCACCAAGTAAACCCCAAAGGGGCCGCGCGCTGCGCTGACAGCCGCGTCGCCCGCCGCATCCCACCGGCGGGACGACGCTGTTCCAATTCCGTTCCCCCGCCGATCCTGCGTGAATCAGGCCGGACGGTTCACCCGCTCATTCCCGAGGAGAACGGAAATATCGGCCCCGCTGACCCGCCGCTGGCACGCCCCATGCAAAGCAGGCTGCGAAGCCCGCTGGACGGCGGGCAATTTCCCGCTGCGCCCCATCCGCTCTTCGCCCCCCATGAAGCTTCCTCCCACGCTCCGCTCCCTCTTCCGCCAGCCCGGCTTTTGCGCCGTGGTGATCCTCACGCTCGGGCTCGGCATCGGGGTGAACACGGCGATGTACTCCATCGTCGATACGCTCCTCTTTCGCGGGATCCCGCTGACCGATCCCGAACGCGTCCTCGCCTTGAGCTACCTCCGTCCGGGCGGCACCGATGAAGAAAGGATCAGCGTGAGTCAGGCCGAGTTCGTGGAGATGCGCGCGGCGCAGAAATCATTCCTCGACCTCGCGGTCTTCGAGAGCCGCACCACCGCCATTGTCGCTCCGGGACGCGATCCCGAGCGGATCGATTGCGTCGTATTGAGTGCCTCCGCCCTGACGATGCTGCCGGTGCCCCTCGCCTTTGGTCGCGGCTTTACCGCGGCAGAGGAGGGGCCCGAGGCGCCATCCACCGTCGTGCTCTCGGACGGATTCTGGCGGCGTCAGTGCGGAGCCGACCCTGGCATCCTCGGGAAAGTGGTCCGGCTTGATGGAGAGTCGGCCACCGTGATCGGAGTCGCCGCGCCGCGCTTTCGGTTTCCGGAGATGGCGGATGCTTGGCGTCCACCGCGCGGGCTGCACCTGGCCGACAAGCGCGAGGTGCGTCCGTTCGTCCTCTTCGGTCGGGTGAAGCCCGGGGTGGATCCCGCCGCCGCGAGGGTGGAGCTGGTAGCCCTCGCCCGCCGGCAGGTGCAGGACCATCCGGAGGGCGGCAAGGATCTCATTCCGCGCGTCACCACCCTCTCTCTCTCTACGGTGGGGACCACGGATCGGGCCATTCTCGGCGCCATGCTCGCGGCGGTGACGCTCGTCCTCCTCGTGGCCTGCGCGAACGTGGCCAACCTCCTCCTCGCCCGCGCCGCGGTCCGGGAGCGGGAGTTGATGCTGCGCAGCGCGCTCGGCGCCGGCCGCTGGTCGCTGGTGGGCACGCTCTTGGCCGATGCCGTCATCCTCGGAGTTGGCGGCGCGGCGCTCGGGCTCGGAATCGCCTGGCTGGGGCTCCGACTTTTCGATCAAGCGGCGGCGAGCCTCACGCTCTCGTACTGGCAGGTGTTCGCCCTCGATGGCCGCGCCTTCATCTACGCCCTGGGCATGAGCGGAGTCGCCTGCCTGCTCGCCGGCCTGTATCCCGCCTGGCGCCTTTCCCGGCCCGATCTCAACGGGGTGCTCACCGATGCATCGCGCGGATCCAGCGGCCAGCGCCTCGGGCGCTTTACCGGCACGCTGCTTGTCGCCGAGATCGCGCTTTCCTGCGTCCTTCTTGTCCTCGCCGCCCTCAACATTCGCACGGTCATCAAGATTCAGACCCTGCCGCTGGGCTTCACCTCCGCCGGCGTGTACACCGGCCGGGTGGCCTTGCCGGAATCGCGGTACGCCACGGCGGAAAAGCACCGGGAGTTCCATCGCGAGCTCCTCGAAAGGCTGCGCGCGCAGCCCGAGGTCGGGGGGGCGGCGCTCTGCGATCTCGAAGCCACTTGGGATAACCAGGAGCGGGTGGCGATCGAAGGACGCAACCCCACGCCGCCGAATGAGCGCGGTCCGATGATGTGCCCGCTGACCGTCTCGTCCGGCTATTTCGAAGTGCTCGGCATTGCTCTCCTCGCCGGACGGGATTTCCGCGAGACCGACACCGCCGCAAACGAAAAAGTCGCCGTCGTCAGTCAAGCCTTTGCCGAGCGGCATTGGCCGGGAGAAAGCGCGCTGGGGAAACGCCTGAAGCTCGATTCCGCCGGCGAGCATCCCTGGCGCACGGTCGTGGGGATCGTGCCCGCCCGCATGCAGGGCCGCTTTTCTCCGCTCTCGGCGCCGCAGGTCTACTTCTCCGCCCAGCAGGGTCAGGCCGACGACGTCCAGCGCATGAGCGTTCTCCTCCGCACCCGCGGCGGCGAGGCAGGGACGCTCGCGCCGATCCTGCGTTCCACCGTGCGCTCGCTCGATGAGGAACTGCCCGTCTACTTCGCCCAGACGCTCGATGAAGCGCTGGCGAAGTCGTACTATAATCGGCAGCTCATCGCCGTGCTGTTCGCCATCTTTGGCGTGGTCGCGGCCGTGCTGGCGGCGGTGGGATTGTTCGGTGTCACCAGTTACGGCATCACCCAGCGGACCCTGGAGATCGGAATCCGCATGGCGCTCGGCGCGACCCCGCGCCGCGTGCTTGGAATGGTGTTGCGGGAGAGCGGCGTGCGGCTGGCGCTGGGCCTCGCGCTCGGTCTCACGCTTGCCATCCTCGGCGGGGGCATCCTGAAGAGCGTCCTCTACGGCGTTTCGGCGACCGACCCCGTCTCCTTCGGCGGGACGATCCTGCTCCTCGCCCTCGCCGCCTTCGTCGCGACCCTCCTCCCCGGCCTCCGTGCCGTCCGCCTGCAGCCCTCCGTGGCGCTGAGGGCGGATTGAGTTGAGCCGTCGCCTCAGCTCTGGAGCTGAAGGAACCGCCATCTGGCGCGTTGACCCTCCGCCGCCGCTCAAGATCTCGAAGCTTCGTTCCAGAGCATCGCTCAACTGTCTCGCCGATGCGCCGGACTACGCGGGAAACAACCCCGCGGGCGGCAGCGCGAGATGCGGAAAGACGGTGCTCCCGAGTGAGTCGGGGAATCTGACCTGCTCGACGGTGCGATAGGTCTCGCCTTGTGGATCGGTGTGTCGTTCCAGCCCGCGCTCCTCCGCCAGCACCAGCCAGCATTCGCGGACACCGGCCTCGGCGTAGAGTTGGAGCTTCAAGCGGTCAACGGCTTCGCTGCTGACACAGATCTCGATGATCAATTCGGCGCTGGTTGGATGCGCTTTGGTGAAGTCATCGATATCGCCTTTCACCACGACCAAGTCCGGTTCCGGCTCGGAGTCCGCGAGGGTCAGCGGCTGCTCCGGCCGAACGGAATAGCCCGCAGGAAGGTGTTGGGTGAACCAGCGCAACAGCCAGAGGACGACCCGGGAGTGGAGGGACGACTTGGACATCTTTTCAACGAGGGCTCCGCGCAGCAGTTCGAGATTTCCGCCGATCGCCCCGCGCTCGATCATCGTGTGATAGTCCGCCACGCTGATCGCATGGACACGCGCCCGGATGGCGGGATTTTCGAGGACCGGCAGCATTACTGTCCGGTAGCGCCGTTTGCGGGCGCGGGCAAGGACGCGACCAGCAGACCGCGCGCCCCGAAGCCGCCGCGAACGGCCGGATGTGGAGACGAAGAGGACATGCTTCCCGCACCTTGGAGTGAACACGCTGGCGGAGCCGTAGACAAAGATCACTTACTCCCATTGGGAGGATGGTTCGGTTAACACCGAGCAGCAGTGGAACCGGTGGCGGGGCGACCGTGACCGCCACATTTTGACCCAATCGTTGCCGCGCTGGGCGGCCCGGCCTACAGCCTTGGATATCAACCAGTGTTTTTCGTTACCCGCTAGCGTTTCCAGCATGAATCCCCTGGTCGTCTTCTTTCTTCCGTTTTCATTTGTCCCCTTCGCTTTTTGGCTCTCTGCACGGGTAAAGTCACGGGCGGAGCGCGACGAGCGGCTTGGCTCACTGGCTGCGTCCGTTGCCGCCTTGTTCGTTGGTGTCATCGCGTGGTGGCGGGGGCCGGACGAGGGGAAGAGAATCGCAGCCCCTAAAGCTGGCTCTTCGCTTCCGCTCGAAGTGGTGATGCTTGTCCTGGGCCTGTCCTTCCTCGCGCTGGGTATCTATCTATGCGCCTTTTCAACCCGTGCGTTCCAGAGGAAAGCGAGGCGTCCTCCCACTCGACTTGAGCTCGGGCGGGTCATCGTCTTCGGGGTCCTCTTCGTCGCGGCAGGTGGGATTTCCTGCGTAATGATGCTCGGTAAACTTTGGGATCGATTGAGAGGATGAAAGCGTGCGGTGGTGGCATCGACTTCGAGAAACTGATCATCGTCACGAAGCACGGGCCGCACGGCCCGCACGGCCCGCTTCTTCGATGCGCGACGGAGTGCGATCCGGCGGGAGCTCGCTCCGGCCTAGCAGCGGATAAAGGGGATTAAGCGGGACCGGCCTTCACTTACGCCGCCGCACCCCGGTTTCCTCCGCTGAGCATCACCGGGCGTTTTGCAGCGATCCGAATTCGGATATAGTCGCTCTCCGATGCGTGTCGACCTTTGCTGCTCGTTTTCTCTGGCGGCACTGACGATTGTCGCAGTGGCCGCACTCGAGGCGCAGAATCAACCTCCGACCGTGATCGCCGCACCGGCAAATGTCGCGTTGCAGGGAAACGTGGGGACGTCCCAAAGCTTGATCCTCGACACGGTTTTTGCCGACCCAGACCTGCTCAGATTGGATCACAGCCAGGCCCGGATCTCGACGACCATCGGCACGATGAATGTGGAGTTATTCGACCCGGATGCGCCCGCCACCGTGCAGAATTTCTTGCGTTACGTCGGCGACGGACGCTACGCGAATGTTTTCTGGCATCGCTCGGTTCCCGGATTCGTGATTCAGACTGGGGGCTACAGTTTCGCCAACAATAGCGTCGGCTCCGTCGCCACTTACCCGCCGATCGCGAACGAGTTTCACCGCTCGAACATCCGCGGCACCGTCGCGATGGCGAAACTCGGCGGCGATCCGAACAGCGCCACATCTCAGTGGTTCGTGAACCTGATCGACAACTCGGCCAATCTCGACGCTCAGAACGGCGGCTTCACCGTGTTCGGGCGGATGATCGAAGGTGGCATGGCCGTTGCGGATAGTCTGGCTGGGCTCCCAGTCTTCAACGCGGGCACACCTTTCGATTCGTTGCCCCTGATGAACTACGGCGGTGGGCCAATCCTCAGCCAAAACCTCGTCTACCTTACCGGAACCTCGGTCGGCCCGGCGATGCGATTCTCGGCGACCGCCGCTGACGCTTCGGTCGTCAGTCCGGTGATCCAAGGGCTGACTCTCACGCTCTTGGCCGGGCGCACGGGCAGCACCAGCGTGACGTTGACCGCGACAGATTTTAACGGGCTCTCGACCCAGACGTCCGTCCAAGTCTCGGTGACAAATCCGCCCCGGTTGGTGTCGGTCGAGCACGGTCCATTGGACACCTTGGTGACCTTCCTCGGATCGCCGAACACGGCCTACGCCATCGAGTACCTGGACGACCTTAGCGGCTCCCCGTGGCAGACATTGCAGTCGAGCTTGTTGGCCGCAGGGGATGGCAGCCTGCTCGTGACGGACCAGCCACCGGGTGGGAGGCGGTTCTATCGCGCCCGGCAGCTGCCGTAGACTCCATCGCGATTCGGCTGGCGGTGCGCTCGAAGACGAAGTCGGAATTCGGGCACCGCCGTGGTAGCATTCGAACGATGTTTATTCCAACCAACCCAACGGAGCTGCCATTGTGAAGAAGAAGCAAATTGGTCTGAAAATTTTGATGTCGATGTGCTTCCTCTTGCGTGCCAGTGCGACCGAGGCCGAGCCGGTGCCAAAAGTTGTCATGAGAGCGAACAAAACGACGCTGGCATGTTTAGTCGCGGTTCTTCACAAGATGGACGCGCAGGGGCGTAGCACCAAGGGGATGCAAGCCGCGGTGGAGGATTTCGGCGAGGTCGTCATTATTTCGTTCTATCAGGACCCGATCGATCATGACTATTTGGTCGATAGGCGCGGTTCGACCTGGCGAGTTCGGCGGCGGGACGCACGCGTGCTGAACGAGTTGGTCAGCCGGTAAGGCAGGCCTCGGCTCCCGGCATGCGCGGGACGCCAGTCTTTTCGGATCGAAATCGACAAGCGCGGGCGGGAATCGTACCTGGAAAGCGCGGTGACCGTAAACCGTCCAGCTCTCCTCCCGCATGTCCGCCTCCGCCGTTGCCCACGCCTACTCTTACGCGCATTCCTCGGCACTCGTTCGGGAGGATTCGAAACAGCGTCTACAGCTCGCCACCTCCGGGGGCGTGACGGAAAAGTTGGGTGAGGTGACGGACGCGCATCCGCACTTTTTTCAGGGGGCGCTGGTGCAGCCTGCCATCACGGCCCGCTGCCTGACCGCGCTGGCGAAAGTCGTGGCCGCGCGCTACACGCCCACCCCGCAGCAGCTGGCCGCGATGAAGGATCCGGTCGTGACCTCCGGGGGCGGGTATCTGCGCTTCGAGGGATTCTCCGGGTGCGGCGGCGTCTATGGCCGGCTCGACCTGACCCGGCAGTCCTACGATGGGCTGGTGACCGATCAGGGGACGACCAACGTGGATTTCAACGCGCCTATGCGGCAGGCGCTCGCCCGCATTCGCGACCAGGATGCGGTCAGTCTCTCGGTGGGAGCCGATGAGGTGGCGCTGACGCGGAACACCGAGCAGACCGTGGAGCAAAAGGTCAAGCTGCCCAAGCGCTGGCTGAAGGGCTTTACCGAGGTGCAGGCCTATCTCGCCCGGATGACCCCGCGCTACGAGCTGCCGCGGAATGCGGCCATCCGCTTCCTCCGCACCATCCCGCGGAGTGTGCCCGGCGCGACGCCGATCTACGTCTCCACCCTCGCCAGCACGCTTCGCTTCGGTAGCACGCCGGCGAAGGGCGCGGTGGTTGTGCGCGGCATCGAACGTCTCCGCCTCATCGAAGAACTCATCCCGCTGGTCCAGACGCTGCGCATTTACGCCGAGCCGGACGGCGAAACGAGCACGTGGGAACTCGACTTCGGCGGCCAGGCCCTGACGCTCACGCTCAGCCCGGAAAATCAGCGGGGCTTTTCTGGCGAGGGGCAGGTGCTGGCCGATTTGGCCACCCGGCTCGATCCGGAGGTGCTCGACCGGACCCAGCGCTCGCTGCAATGGCAGTCCTCGTAAAAACGGAGGCGTTTGCGGGTGAGTGGGAATTGGGGCCCGAACAGGTGCGGGCGGCACTCGGCGCTCTCGGCTCGCGCGGACTGGTGGGATTCGACGTGCGACAGGGCGGCTACTTTCACCGCGTGCTGCCCTTCGACCTGTCCAGCATCGACCGCATGCACCCGCGTCTGGTGGACGCGAAGGCGCTGGTGGCGGAGAACCTCGTCCGGCTGCTCACCGGTAGCGACGATCCCCGCGTGATCGCGGAAGTGCCCGGCACGGGCGTAACGCACCGCGTGCAAGAGTTGAATGACGACGCCTGGCGCTGCACCTGCCAGTGGTTCACGAAGTACCAAGGCAAGCGCGGGCTGTGCAAACACATCCTCGCCACGCAGATCGTCGCGCAGCGGCTGAGCGAGGTCTAGGGAAGCCCCGGTGCCAGCGGAAAAGTGGGCCGACTGGCCGCACAATGAACGCCTGGCCGACCTCATCGAACCACCATGGACACCGCCGAAACCACGATCCGACAACTCGTCCGGGAAAACCGACCGCGGGAGCTGGTCGATTATTTCGTCCGTCTGGACCCGAAGGAACGTCGGCGGCTGCACCCGGTTTCGAAAGCGCTGCTCGTGGAATCGCGCCTCGATCGAACCGGATTCACGCCGGGGATCGATTGGCGGATCGGGATGCAGAGCCGTGCCCTCGCCCATCTGGTCTTCCTCTGCACCGCGACGACCGCGGAGGTGTCCGCCCGCAAGAGCCTGCCTGAGGCGCTGGTCTGGCTGGAGGTCCCGGCGCGCGGGTCCGCGCGAACCCGTGAAGCGCCCGTGGTCTTGGAACTCGTGGAGAAATTGCGCCCAGCGTGGACAAACGCGCTGGTGGAACTCGCCCTCAATGGCGGCGGCTTCCTCTGGGATTTGATCTTACCGCTCGTCCAGCGCGGACTGTGCGATCGGCCACGCCACCCGGAGTTTTTCCTGCGTTCGATTCGCTCTCGTCTTAGCTCAACGCACGAACCCGGTTCGCTGGCCGCGCGGGCGATCGCTGAGGCTGGCTGGCTCGCGCCCATGCTCTACGAAGGCTTCCTCCTGCCTGGGGCCGAGAAGCTGCAACGCGGCGATCTGGGACCCCTAGAATTTCCCTGGACGTTGCATCCGCCGGGAACCCCTCCGACGCCGCAGGAGGGCTGGCACGAAGCCATTCACCAACTCTGCGCGCGTGGCCTCCTCGACCGGGAGCGGATGACGGAGACGATCTTCGGCGCGCTGGCCATGCATGCGAAACCCTCGATCGCCAAATGGCTGACGGAACTCTTCGACCTCCTCTGGCCCGAGCCGGCGGCGCAGCGCGCTTGGATCCGCCACGGAGATCTGGGTTTCCTTTCCGCCCTGCATGCGCCCGCTCCGGGTGTCGCGGCGTGGGCGTTGCGACATCTGGAGAGCGGGCTGGAATCGGGCGACTTCGCGCCGCACGAACTGCTCGAGGCGATGGAGCCGGTCATGCTGAAGGACCACAAGACCGTGCTCGGCAAGGGGCTCGCCACCCTGCGGAAAATCGTCCGAAAGGACCACTCCCTCGGCGCGGCCGCGGCGATCCAGGCCAGCCGGGCGCTCCTCCTGGCGGACGTAGCTCTGCAGGAGCGGGTGCTCGATTTCATCGAGGCCGCCGCCCCACCCGCGGATCCCGAGGTCCGCCGCGCGCTGGGGAGCTACGCCGATTCCGTGCTGCCCAGCCTGCGCAGCCGTTTTCTGCCGTGGATGGGCGAGGCGCTCCTCGAGGCGGCCGCGACCGAGGTGGCTCCCGATGAAATCGTTCCCCCACCTGATCCGCTGGCGGAGGAGAACCGGCTGCCCCCCATCGCCGATTTGGATGAGTTCATCTCGCTGCTGTCCCATTGGTACCATGAACGTGCCGATACCGATTTGCTGCACCGCCTGCTGGGAGCCTTCGGCGCGTTGAACGCCAGCCCGGTCGCGGAGCGGAAACGCCGCGCGGAGGCACTGTCGAAGCTCCTCGAGTCGGATTATAAGGGCGGGTCGTGGACGATCACCGGTAATGACCTGGCGCCCTCGGTGAAGAAGCTTATCACCGGATGGCTTGAGCCGCAGACGCTGCTGGAGCGCGCTAAACGCGGATTGGGGGACGTGGTGACCCGGCTGGCGAGGACTGTGATGCAGTCCGAATCACTTTTTTCCGACTACGCCCGCATGATCGGCCGGGCCGTGGCGCGGCAGCCGGAACGGGCCTTTCAGCTCCTCTCCACCCCAACCCACCGGGGCGGTTGGATCGATCCGCGCGAGCTGGTCACGCGACTGGCAGTCCGCCGCGAACCCAGCGAGCCGCTGGACCTGACGCTGGCGCTGCTCCGGCTGGGACCGACCCATCGCGAAGCCGCGCTGGCCGAAGCGCGGCGTCTTCCCGGAGAGGAGGTGGAATTGCTGCGTTACGCGCTCGGGGATGATGCCGTCACGCCCAAGCGCGACCAGCCGCTTTGGCTGGCGGCGACTCGGGCGCGTCATCCGCGGGACAATCCATCCATCCTGCAGAGCTGGAGCGCGGACTACGATCACCCCGATGGAAAGCGCCTCGCCGAATTCACCGTGGAGACGCAGCGCGCGCAGAAGCGCGAGGTAAAACGCTACTGGGGCACCCGGACCGAGCAACAGCCGCCACGAGTCCGGCTCGCTCTCGTCGAACCGCTTCGGGGCAATCACGTGCTGACCGCCAGGTATCGCGCCGAGCCCAAGAGTTGGTGGGCGAACGATCCGGCCTACTTCGACTGGCTCCTTTCCCTCTGGCCGGCAAATCGGCAGGCGCTCTACCCCCTCGTCGTCGCGAGCCTGAGTGACTACGCGGGAGCCAGCCCCACCCAGACGGCGGCCAGTGCCGAACTGGTCTACCTCCGCTGGATCAACCTGCCGCCGCATCCGCTCGGGCCGGGCGGGCACCTCGCCCTGGCCATGGCGCTGAACAGCACCGCCGCTCCCACCCGCCAGGGCGCCGCCGAGGCGCTCTATCAAAACGTACGCTGCGGCCTGTTCGACCCCGCCGAATTTGGCCGCCAAATGGCCGCCCTCCTGCGCGTGGACTTTCTCAAGTTGAACCGCGTCGTGCCCATTCTGCGTGAGACGGCGGCGCTTTCACCTCTGACCTCGCGTCGGGTGGCGGAAGCCCTCTCCCAAGCGCTGGATCTGCGGGGCGAGCCCGCGCCGCGACTCGTGAATGCACTGCTTGAGCTGATGATCGAACTCCGCGCCCAACACCCGGATGTGGCCCTCTGCGAGGCCAGTCGGCAGACCCTCCAGTCGCTGGGCGCGACCGGAAAAACCGCTCAGCTCGCCAGCCGCTTGCTCGCATCGCCATGAGCGCGACTTGAGGAGATGCGTCGGAATTTGGGCACTGCCGTGGTAGCGTCCGAGCGATGTTCAAACCAACTGGTGCGCGGTATATTAACGGAGTCCAATGGCGGGGTGCGTTCCTGCAGGTTTGTCTGGCGTGTGCCTTGGCGGCGTCCTGGTGTCTGTTCATTTCCGCAGGGGGTTCTTACCTCTGTCTGCAAAGGGAACTCATCTTTTATTTCGCGCTGTTTTGTGTCTGCGCATGTGGATTGCATGTTTTGGTCGCTGGCTCCCTTCGTCACGTATCTTGGCTGGTTGGACTGACGGCATCCGTTCTCTTGCTAATCTCTGCGAAGTGCGGTGTGCCGCTGTATAGACGGGCTGTTGTCGGCTATCTTACGCCTCACACAGAACGCTGCCGGAGTTGGGTGTTCGAGCAGATAGTTACGAAGCGCAATATCCTGGGAGTGGAAGAGAAGCGGATCCGGCGTGACGAGCTGCCGGCGTGGCTCAGAAAAGTTGTTGGCGGGGATTTCACACGCGCCTATATCCTGAGCGACGAGCTTGAACGAACGGTTGTTTTTGGCGAGTGGATTATGCAGTTTCGAGCCGATGGCAGCACCAATATTGTTGTCCATAATCCTTTGAGAGTAACGATATCGTTCCTCTGACTTCCGGAATGCTAAAGGCGATCATTTAAGAGCGACACGGATCTGCGAACCGGCGACCCGCTTGGGCTTCACCGTCAAACTCTGGTACTGGGCGTCACTTCGCGGAGTTCCCACGGGTGACTCGCCGGCTGCGGTTTGTCGGCTCATCCGGGAGTCGGCATTCGATGGGTTCGGGTGAGTTGGTTGGCGAATGCCGGGCCCCAGCATTGACTGCTGGCGCCCGCTGCTGGGGCAGA
This sequence comes from Chthoniobacterales bacterium, assembly GCA_038322235.1. Taxonomy (GTDB): domain Bacteria; phylum Verrucomicrobiota; class Verrucomicrobiia; order Chthoniobacterales; family SZAS-18; genus SZAS-18. The sequence continues at coordinate 2,390 of JBBQFQ010000058.1, read as the reverse complement.
CCGCCTGAACCACCTCAATTCACCTCGTACTTCTCCGCCATGCGGCGGGCGCCGAGCTGGAATTTCTCCCGGAGCGAGGCGGGCTCCATGACCTCGGCCTCGTGGGACCATTTCGCGATCCAGCCCTCGAGCTCGCGATCGATCGCGACGTCCATCGTCATTTCGATCCGCCCGTCCGGGAGCTCGCGGAAGAGGCACGTGGCGTGCGGCGGCAGCTCCATCGCGATGCGGCCAGCGGTGCGCTCGAAGATGACCCGCACGCGCTCGGGGATCCCCCCGCTGTAGATCCCGATGTGGTGCCGGAAATGCTCCTCCAGATCGACGGCCAGCTCTTCGAAGTACGTGGCGGTCCGCCGCGCCTGCTTGATCCGCGCGAGAGCGAAGGTCCGCAGCTTCCCGGGCAGCGTTTGATCATCCACCAGCATGTACCACCCCAGCGGCGTGCCGATGATGAAGCGCGGCTGGACGGTGCGCGGCTCGGGCGCGTCGGCGGAGCTCTTCTCATAGAGCATCTCCAGTTCGTTGCCTCGATCGGCGCATTCCAGGACGAGTCGGAAAATGTCGGGATCGAACGGCGCCTGCGGCCGGAGGTTTCGGAGCACGATGAGCTGGGCCAGGCGCTTTGACTTCTCGCGGGCGTTGCCGCTGGCGATGCTGGTGAGCTTTTCCACCGAGCGCAGCGCGATACCCACCGCTGACACCGAAACCTGCCTTCGGCCAAATCCATCGAGTCCGGAATGGCGGTGCGTCAGGCAGTTGGCGGGCAGGACGCGATGTGTAACAACCTCATCGCCAGTCTACTGGCGGCCCACGACGATCCCCTTTTTGACCCTTTGCCCGGGCCTCTCCCGATTGCCTCGAAATGCCTGTCAAAAAAAAGATCGATTATTGTTCCAGAGTAAATCGGGATTTGGGAAGGGGGGTCTCCGCTATTTGTCCTACCCCCCGCGGTAAGTTCTTCACGTCGCCCTTGGTGACACCCCGGCGGCCCCAATGGGTCGTCCGAGGTTCAGAACCGCAGAGAAAACCAAATAGAACCCATGCCAGTCAAGAACAACGCAGAAAACACCTCAGTCTCCGCTTCGGCGGAGGTCACCCCGACCGCTGATGCCATCAGCGGATCGGTCAACCCCAACCCCAACAACAACCTCAAGGCTGCTGGTGCGTCAGACGCGCCGGCGATCGTGCTGCCGGCTCAGTCGGCCGCCCGGTCGGTGACGTCGGAGTTCCTCGCCGCGCTCGACGCGTTGATCGGTCAGACGGAGTCCATCGCGGCTCCGCTGCCCACGATCGACGCCGCCCGTCGCACGGTGATCCTTCGGCAGGCCAACGCGGATCCTGGATTCGCGCTGCGCCTGAAGACGTTGCTGAGCCGTCTCGACGGCGAAGGCACCGCGCCCGTGCCGAAGGCGCTCGTCGAGGCGCTGGCGGCAGCCGCTTCGGTGCTCTCCGAGAAGGAGTCGCATCTCGTCGCGGCGGTCGGGCGGATCCGGGACCTCGCGGTCCTGGTCCGCCGGGAGCTGGTCTTCCAGCTCCGGATCGCGAAGTCCGCCCTCGAGGTGCTTTCGGAGCAGTCTCCGCAGGCCTTGAAGGCCGAGCTTGCCCAGGTGGGCAGCCGCTTCCTCGGGCGCCGCAAGGTGAAGGCGAGAGCAAAGGCGGCGTCGGTCCCCGGACCGACGGCGAGTGGAAGCGGTGGGGACGGAGTCGCGGTGACTCCGAGCCCCGGGCCGGCGCCGGCGGCCAGCCCGCTTCCGCATGCGGGCGCGTAGTCGCAGAATAGGCGGAACCCCGATCGCGGAAGAGGGGAAACCTGGCGGATGCCTCGCAAGAGGCATCCGCCTTTTTTGCGTGGATCGCGGATCAGGACGGCTGAGACGACTCGCGCGAAGCTCGGAAGGAAGGCAGAGCGCTGACGAGGCCCAGCGGGCCAAAATTTCTTCGCCTGCGCCGCAAGAGCGCGAGAACGTGCCGTTTTCGCGGGATGGGCTCCCGGTTTCGTCAAAGCGTTCTCGCCGACGGGCAGGTTTCCGCGCAAGCGAGCACCGTCTCTCGCTCGCGGGAGAAATCCCGCGCTCGTGCCGGGAACTCGCCGCCCGCGAGAACGTTTCCGCGCCGGCCGCGAAGGCCCGGCACTGGCGGCGAAAGTCTCGCGCGTTTACAAGATGTCCCGCGCCTGCGGCGCCGGCCGGGTAAATCTGGGCCAACTCTCGCGAATCCGGCTTTCGGCGCGGGCCAGCGAGAAGATTCCCGCGTGGGCGGGAAAACTCTGCCGCGGGCGAGAAAAGTCTCCCGTCCGCGAGAGAAATTCGCTGCAAACGAGGGAACTTCGCCGTTTCCGGCGCTGTACGGTCGAAAACGACAAAATCACGCGGAAGTCGACGGAAACTTCG
>JBBQFQ010000057.1:0-35662 GCA_038322235.1 Chthoniobacterales bacterium | reverse complement strand
CAGACTATAGCTCGCCTCCCCCAACTGCCGGTGCCAGCAGGCGCGGCGGAAATCATCGGCTTGGTCTGGCGCTCGTTGGGCCAGAAGGAGCGCCTGCTCGAGAAAGCGGATGACCTCCTCGTTGGCGAAATGCCGGAGCGCGTCTTCCGCCGACTTCTCCAGATAATCGAGCGCCTTCGGCAGATCTTCGGCGCTGCTCCAATGCCGGGCGAGCAGCGGATAGTAGGTCGTGAGATTGTCCCGATGGGCGCCTTCATACCACTCCGCCACGGAACGATGCAGAGCGCTGCGCTGCGTGGGCGGCATCAGGTTGTAAGCGACCTCCTGCGTAATCGCGTGCCGGAAAATTTGGGTTGGGTCGGGATCAGGCGCGTCCGGCAGCGTGAGATTGCTCTTCACCAGTGCTTCGAGAGCGTGGGCGGAAGTGTGCGACTCGCCGTCCATGGGGAAGACATCACCGAGAACCCGACAGGAAAAAGTGCGCCCGATCACGCTGGCGACCTTCAACGTGAGCTGGGCCCGGGGACTGAGCCGGTCGATGCGGCTGATCACCACGCCCTGCACGGTGTCGGGGAATTGTTGCGCGGAAAGATCGCTCCCGGGCGCCACCCGGCATTCGCCATCGGCCACGATGATCACGCCCGCATCCCGCAGAGCGAAGGCCAGCTCCTCAATGTAGAAGGGATGTCCCTGCGCCTTGGCCCGGATCGGCTCGGCCACGGCCGCGGGAATGCTGCGCACGCCGAGGCGCTGGCAGATCAGGGCGAGCGAATCCTCGCTGCCGAGCGGCTCGAGCACGAGGCGAGTCGTGGCCGGCTCCGCGAGGAATTGCGCGAACTCACGGGGCAGTGGATCCGCCAGCGGACGCGTCACCACCACCAGCAGAAGCGGCGCGATGCCCTGCGAGACCCGCCGCGCCAGCGCCCACGACGCGGAATCCAGCCAATGGCAGTCCTCGATGACGATCGACAGTGCCCGTTCTCCCGCGGCCTGCGCGAGCAACTTCACGAGCAGGTCGTTCGTGCTCGTGATCCGCGCCTCCTGCGACATGTGGGCTGTGGTTTCGTTGTCGGGGAAATTCTCCCCCAGCACGATCCCGAGGAGCGGCGACAGTTTCTTCAGACCCGGATCGAACGCGAGCGTCCGTTCCACCGCCTCCGCCACCTGCGCTGGATTCTCGATCCCGAGCAGTCCACGGAAAAGGCCACGCCAGGCGAAGTAGGAGGTCGAGCGCTCGATCGCGTCTGCGGCGGCCACCAGGGCGCGCAAGCCGTGCGACCCCGCCACCTCGACAATGCCCGCGACAAAGCGCGATTTGCCGATCCCCGCCTCGCCCTCGATAACGACGACGCCGCCCTCGCCCTTCGAAGCGAGCCGCGCGAGGCGGTCGTGGACGACGCGCTGCTCGGCCACGCGTCCGATCATGGGAGAACCGCCGGAAAGGCGCGCGTGGGGCAGCGCTTCGCCCAGCGGGCGAAAGATGGGAATTGGCTGCGACTTTCCCTTCACCACCACCGGTTCCAGCGTCTCGAAGGCCAGGCGCTCACCGGCCGCCTCCCGCGTGGCGCCATCGCAAAGGATGCCGCCATGCGCGGCCTGCATCAGTCGGGCGGAGAGATTTACCACGTCGCCGATGATCGTGTATTCGCAGCGCCGCTCGCTGCCGATCGTCCCGCAAAAGACTCGTCCGCTCGTGACCCCGATGGATCCGCCCCAGCCCACTTTGTCGAGTCGGGCCCGCAGCTCCAGCGCGGCCCTCACGCCGCGCTCCGCGTCGTCCTCGTGCGAGAGCGGGGGCAGCCCGAGCGCCGCGACGAGGGTCACGCCCTTTTCGTCGATGCTCAGTTTGTTGACGCTCCCTTCAAAATGATAGAGGCCTTCCTGAAGGGAGCGCATCGCGCGCTGCATGGTTTCGACCGGGGTATCGGCCCGCACATCCGGGAGATTGACGAAGAGCACGGTGATCCGCCGCATTTCTCCGAGCCACGCGCTCTGGCGGGCGGCGAGTCGCTGATGAATTGCCGCCGGGATGTAGGAGAGAAGGAATTCGGCGATATCGTCCGAGGGTTCCGGCCGCGTGAGCGGCGTGAAGGAAAACGGCTCGAGCGCCGCGTCCACCTGTGTCCCGCCGACACCCTCCGTGCCAGCGAAGTGCCCGCGGAGATATTCCCAGGCGTGCAGCCCGGCGGTGACTTGATCCGGCTCCGCCTGGGCCGCCGCGCGGGTCGCTTCGTTCAGGGCCGGACCATAGGCCACGTATTCCCACCGCCCGAAGATTCCGCCGATCGTGGCGGCATCGGCCTCACCTGTTCCGAGGCCAAGGCGGAGAGCGAGGGTGCCCCCACCGTCCAGCGCAAAGCCACGGAGGGCCGTGCGGGCGGCCAGAGCGCAGTTCGCGGCCGCGTGAGCGCAACTCGCGAGCGCGCCCTCATCTCCAGCGCGCCACACCGCCAGCAGGGCATCTCCGGCAAACTTCGCCACATCGCCCCCGTGGGCGTGAATGATTTCGATGAGGCCCCCAAAGTACGAATTCAGAATCTGCGTCAGGTCTTCGACCCCGCGCGCTCCCCGACCCGCGAGGCGCTCGCTGAGGCGGGTGAATCCGGAGATATCGGCAAAGAGCACCGCGGCGGGAAACCGGCTGTGCGTCGCTTCCGTCAGCGGACGGTGGTCGCTTAACGCGCGCTCCAACACGCTGGCCGGGACGAAGCGGGCGAGCTCGCGGGCGGGCGCACGGTCTGGCATCAGGGCGAAATCGGGTGAAATTTCACTCGCTGGAGCAGAAGCGGCCGGGCGTCCGGCCGGGCTTCCACCACCTTTCGAAAAGCGTCCGCCGTCTCAGGCCGCGCCGGGCCGAGCGGCGCCATGCGCGGGCGTTCGCTTCGGGAATGCGGAGCAAAGCCGCTGCCGGTCAGACTGGGCGAAAAACCCACCCCATCCCGCCCGATCTCCGCGGACGGGCGAATCCAGCCACGAATCTCGCGTTGTCCAGCCTCGCTGGGTGGCGCCGCCGAGGCCGTCGCCTCCGGCACGGGCCCGAAGAAAAGCAGAGTGTCCGGATCGATCCCTTCCTCGCGCGCGCTCGCGGTCGCCCGCGACAGGAGCGGGCCCATGAAGCCGAAGCTGATGCGGAAGCGGGTTATTCGCATGAGCCAGTGTAGGGGGAAGATCGGCCGCTCTGCACGAACGAATGCCACACCTCCCGCGGGGGCTGCGAATTCCTGCTTGCCCGCAGCCGACGGGGAGAATCTGTCGGCGGTGCGATCAAGATGTGCCGCTCAGCGCTGCCCTTCGGCCCGTGCGGCTTCCCGTCGCGGGAAATCCGCGCTGAAGCCGGCCGCCGTAAAAGCTCGTCGCGGAACTCCCCAAAGAACAGGGCTATAGCCTGCAAGCCAAATGTTTCGTCCGGAGGACGCGAGACGAATAGCCGGTGGTAGCGCCACCGGACCGATGGGTGATCCATTTCGGAGCGTCCGGAGGACGCGAGATGCGCGTTGGGCAGAGCCGTCGTCTCGCGTCCTGCGGACGCACGGATGGACTTGGCGGAGCCGGTGGTTGCACCCGCCGGCTAGTCGTCTCAGGCCCTCCAGACCGGGCCAAGCGCGCCGAGCACGCTGCCGGCGAACATGAACTCGAGATTTTCGCTCACCCGGTGGCCGACTCTCAGCGTCAGCGCGGTGCCACCAACGAGGACGAAGCCGCCGAGCAAGGGCTCATTCCTCAGGCGCTCCCAAAGCCGTACGGTGTCAGGAGGCAGCATGCTTGGCGCGACGGAAGCCGCGGTCGATGTGGCGCAGAATTCTCTCGACGGAGACGGCAGCTCGGCGCGCTTCGAGGGGCCCTTCCGCGCGCAGCGCGCTCCACTCGCGCTGGAGGACAGCGATGCCGTGCTCGAGGGCGATCCCCAGCAGCCGATCAAAGTCGGTCGAATCAGCGCGGCACGGATGATCATATCGGGCGACGCGTCCGGATTGGACCAGAGCGCGCCGACCCGGGGTATCCGGTCGGCTGTTTTCTCCATTGGATGGAGCCGAGCAGGCGGTCGGACTTAAAGAAGTCGCGTTTGCAGACGCTTTCAGCCGCCGCAGGCGAGTGGATAACGCGCGCGCGGAGGGCACCAAGGATCGAAGAGATCGATGCCAACCCAAAGTCCCCAGAATGGTTGCGGGCGAAACGCTCTTAAGGGCACGCGGAGCCTAGGGCCCGGACCGGCGGAACACCGCAATCCCGGACTGCTGCGGCAACCAACGGTGGCTCAGGGCAACCCCTGATCCACGAGCGCCGGCGATCGCCTATTTTTTGGCTTCTTCGGCGCTCTTCACTTTCTCCGCGTAACGATCGAGGCGATTCGAGAGGATCAGGAACGTCGGAGCCCAGAGCCCGACGAAGATCCCAAAGCGTTCGGCGTGCGCTTTGTCTTCTCCACTGGGGCCGCCCTTCACCGCCCAGATGGCGATGGACGCGGCGATGGCGGCGAGACCCGCAAAGAAGCAAATTTCACTGAGCTGCCGGACTTGACCGGAGTCGGCGTTTTCCAGGATGGAAGGGTTTTTTGTAAGCATACCAAGATGGGTCAACCGGCCTTGGGAAACCGGAAAGTAAAAATTGCGCGAATCCGTGGCATCGAAACGCGGGCAACCGTTCCGATCAGGCGGGCGCGCCGTCCTCGTTCAGCACCACGCCCTCGACCAGTGGCAACGGAATGAAGGCCGGTGGCGGGGTTGAGAGCATCATGCCGTCGGCCGTGATCCCACGCTCGAGCCGCAAGTGCGCGTGAAACTCGGCCGGGGACTCGCTCACCCATTCCACCGCCAGCAACGCGATCCGGTGATCGCCGAGCATCGCGTGGGCCGAGCCGCGGCTGTCCCTGATCGGGAGGTCGAGCTCCCAATCCGCATTTTCGTACCCCGCCAGCACGCGCCGCGCCCGCACGCGCGTCCGCCAAGGCTCGTCGCCGCTCGGCCCGTTCGCGTCGAGCTCGATCTGGACGTAGTCCAGATAGTCAAAGCCTCCCCATGAAGTGGGAGGCTCGAGCTCCAGATCCTGCACGCCGAGAGTGCTGAGCCAGAACGTGACCGCCTCGCCATCGGCGAGTTTGGTTCCGCGCAGGTTTCGCAGTGCGGCCACGCGGTCGACCACGACGCAGGCGCGCGGCGGATCGAGCGTGACCGCGGTCAATCGCCAGCGATAGCGCCCAAGCCGCACGCGGCTCATCTGCATGAACTCCCCGAGCTCGGTGCTGTTGCAGTCGCCCCCCGGATGTTGCGGATGGTCGCCAAACCGCCCGACCAAACTGCTCGCGGTGGTACCGATCGAAGAACCGACGATTTCAGGGGTGAACACCGCGTTGAGCGCGAGCGTCAGCTCGCCGGTGGTGATCGGACGACCCGGCTCGACCTCAACCTCCGCGAGCGGATCGGCGGCGGGCGGTGGCTCTGCCAGTTCGGTTAGTTCCACGGCCAGAGCATGGCAGATTCCAGAAATATCGCAGGGGACTTCCGGGGTCGCTAGCGTCTCGTCAGCCGCCAAACTTCCCAGCGCGCACTCGTCATTTTATCGTCGACTGACCACGTGAGAAGGATGCCGGCAGGTCGGGGCCTGGGTTCCCGTCCATCAACAGCTCGGTCAGACAGGAAAGCCGGCTGATCTCGGCCGGCAGCACGCTCAGTTGGTTCTCGTCGAGGCGAAGCTCCTGCAGCGCGCTGAGCTGGCCAATCTCCGGTGGCAGGTCGACCAGTTGATTGTACGAGAGGGCGAGAGACATCAACCGGGTCAGACCGCCGATCTGCGGTGGCAGCGCCGTCAACTGGTTGGCCTGAAGACTGAGGCTCGTCAGGGCGATGAGGCGGCCGATTTCCGGCGGCATCGCGTTGAAACGGTTGGCCGTGAGGTCGAGCAGGGCGAGCGCGCAAAGTCGCGCGAATTCCGGGGGCAGGGAACTGAGCTGGTTGTTGCAGAGATCGAGCGACGCCAGCGCGCTCAGCCCACCCACCTCCGGCGGCAACTGCCTGAGCTGGTTGTTGGAGAGCCCGAGCTGCGTCAGCGCGGTCAGCGCGCCAATCTCCGGGGGCAAGGCACCGAGTTGGTTGTAGTCGAGATGCAGCGTCGTCAGCCCGGTGAGCCGGCCGATCTCCCGCGGCAGCGTGCCCAATTGGTTGCCGGTGAGGAGAAGCTCCGTCAGCGCGGTGAGCTGGCCAAGCTCCGGCGGCAGCGCGCTGAGCCGGTTGTAGGAAAGGACCAAGCTCGTCAGAGACGTGAGTCCGCCGATCTCCACCGGCAGGGTGCTCAGCGCGTTTCTGGAAAGATCCAGCCAGATCAACGCCGTGAGCTGGCCGATCTCGGGGGGCAGTCGGGTCAGACCAAGCTCGTATAAATCCAGGGAGGACGGCGTGTCGGATTCCCCGGAGCGGCAGGCGGCGATCCGCCTCCTCGCTTCGTCGTAGGCCACTTGCTCGCTCCCGGTCAGGCCGGGTGACGCCGGGGAAACGGGGGCGGTGGCAAGGTTCACCTCGTCTGGTCGCGACGTTTCCCCGGCCACCTCGTCAAGGCGTGAAAAATACCAATCCAGAATGTCCTTCGGCTGCGCGGGGCATGCGGGTTCCCGGTTCGCCGGATCGGACGCGGAGCCGAGGATCGAGTCAGGCAGGCCGAGGGCAGGATTTCCTTGGAGAAACAGCTCCGACAACGCGGAAAGCTGGCGAAGTTCGGCCGGCAACGCCTCCAGTTCGTTGTCGTGGAGGTAGAGCCGCCCCAGCGCCGTGAGCTGCCCAATTTCCGGCGGGAGCGCGCGGAGCTGGTTCTTGAAGAGCTGCAGCCCGGTCAGCGCGGAAAGCCGGCCGATCTCGACAGGCAGGGCCCGCAGTTGGTTGGCGGAAAGGGAAAGCTCCGTCAAGGCAGTCAGCCGGCCGACCTCCGGGGACAGAGTGCTCAGCCGGTTATCGGAGAGATACAGCTCCGTCAGCGCGGCCAGCCGACCGAGCTCGGGCAGGAAGTCCTCCAATTGGTTGTTCCGGAGGTCGAGCACCGTCAGCGCGGCGAGCCGGCCGATCTCGGGCGGCAGAGTACTCAATTGGTTATGGGCAAGGTTGAGCTTGGCCAACGCGGCCAGCTGGCCGATCGCGGTGGGCAGCGCGCTCAGTTGGTTGCCGCCGAGGTCCAGCTCCGTCAGCGCAGAAAGCCGGCCGATCTCGGGCGGCAGAGCGCCCAGCTGATTGGCCCCCAGTTCCAACTTCCGCAGCAGGATCAGGCCGCCCCACCCCGGCGGCACCGCGCGGAGACGGTTGCTGGAAAGATAGAGCCACGTCAGCGCATGCAGCCGGTCGAACTCCCGCGGTAGCTCCTCCAGTCGATTGAAAGAGAGGTCCAACCATGCCAGTTCGGCCAGCCGTCCAAACTCCCGCGGGAGGGTGCTCAACCGGTTGTGATGGAGGTCCAGTTTGGTCAGCCGAGCAAGCCGGCCCAGCTCCGCCGGCAGAGTCTCCAGGCGATTGGCGCCGACGTTCAGCGTCGTCAGTGAGGTCAGTCGGCCGATCTCCGGTGGCAGGGTGCTCAGAGCATTGGCGGAGAGATTGAGCTCGGTCAGTTCGGTGAGCTCGCCGATTTCGGCAGGGACCCGGGTCAATCCGAGTACGCTCAAATCGAGCGCGGTGGAGCTGCCAGCTGCGCGCGTCTTGAAAAGGTCGATTTGCCGCTGTGCCTCGGCGTAAGCGTTTTGTTCTTCGGCGTTCATGACGGGCTCTGGAAGGGAAAGACGCGGAAGGGCCGCGGAGTTGAATGGGAGACGTTGCGCGGACTCCTGTGTGCCCTTCGGTTAAATGCAGCGCAACCATTCGGCTGGCCCACTGGTTCTCCAAGCTTCGCGCCGACGATTTCGGCGAGAGAGAGCCACGGTTCCGCGCTATTCTTCGCGGCCGCGCCGACGGACCTCATCGGCCAATCCATGTTTGTCTCCCCCGACGGACTCGATGTCCGCGGCCAACCCCTGGGCGCCGTGTTTGAAGCGATTTTTGTGCAGTTGCATGCGCTCCTGCGCGGCCAGTATCTCCGGGAGGGTCCGGCTCGGCACGACGACGTAGCCGGCCGCCTGAGCCGCGCGCATGCGCTGAAGGTGATTCTCCATCATTTCCGCGACGGTGGCCTTTTCGCCGAAGAGCTTGAGCTCGATGCCAGGGACTGGCGCGCTCTTGTTCATGCGTTTGGCGTTGCCGGTCGCGACCCAGTAATTGCCGGTGAACTCGGTCTCCAGATCGATGGCGAAGAACCGCCGGAGCATCATCGGCAGGACGGCGAGCAGCTGCCAGAATCCGCGCAGCCTCAAGTCGTAGAGGCCGACACTCACCGCACCATCCCGATGCGCGAGAAAGCGGAGGAACGTCCGGTGGATGATCTGAGGCGACAGCTGCCTCACCGTCACATCCTCGACATCCCCTGCGACGATGTAGCCGAGCGATTCGAACTCCGCCTGGGCGGCCGCGTACCGGGCGAGATCGACCTCGGGGAACGTGCGGGCATGAGCCACCTCCATGCGCTGCACCTGTCCGTAGAGTTGGTCGTTGATCTTCAGGAGCGCGTCGGCCGACGCCCGCACCGTCTGGGACTCCCGCCTCGCGCTCCAGATCCAAAGTAAGATCGAGCCCAAGGTAAGCAGAATCCAAAATGTCATTGGGCCGAGACTAGGATCGACTCGGCGTCCTGCAAGTCAGAGGCAGACGGAAGATGCCGGCTGAGAATCTCGGCGCCACGGCCACCGGCCGACCGATCGGATTTAGCGCTCCGTCGTTGCTGTCGACGGTCTGCCGGATTCAGGATCATCCGAAAAACCAGCGCCTAGCTGACGCCGCATTCTCGAGCGCGGTCGGCGCGGGCCAGAGTCTCCTGGCCGACGGTCATCCGCGATCGGAGCGCCACCCGCTCTCCAATGCTGCGCGAAGCGTCTGATCCGCTGCCTTGCCAGCCGTCAGCGGGAGAAGATTTTCGCCCGCCAAAGCGGCAGAGGGCAGCCGCACTCCAAATTTTCGTGGCGCGTCTTCCCCGCCATTTGGGGGAATATTCGGATTCCTTCACCCGCGACGAATTGCCGCGGGACTGCCGTTGTGTCGGAGCCGAATGGACGGTTCAGGCTCGGTGCTCTCCTTCCGGCAATGCGCTCTCGCTTTTTCAAGTCTTGCCCCCAGGATGCGGGACCGCGATGTGAGTGACGCCCGACCACGGCTCGTCCGCCGCCTTGCCGCTGCTTTCCGCGTCGGCGAAGCTGTTTCGTCTGTTCATCGAGGTCACCCGTCAGACGTCCGAAACTCCCTCCGAGATCCAACGCGAGACCTTCGAAAAAACTCCTGGCCGAGCGCCGCGGCGGCGTTCGCCTTCGTCCTCGCCTGAGTCCTAATCGTCAACCCATCGCGGCCAAGTTGGGAAGGCCGCGCGCGAGCGGCGTGGGCTGGCTCAACACCCTCTTCAGGGCCGCGAAATCGAGCGGTTTGACCAGGTGGTGATCGAAGCCCGCTTCGCTGGATTTCTGACGGTCTTCGGGCTGACCATAGCCCGTGACCGCAATGATGACCGCGTCCGCACAGCACGCCTCGGCTCGCAGGCGTCTCGCCACTTCGAAACCGTCCATGCCCGGCAGGCCGATATCCAGAATGACCGACTCCGGCGACTGCTCGCGCGCCCGGGCCAGCGCTTGGTGGCCGTCATGGGCCAGCGCGATTTCATGGCCGGCGCGGGTCAGCAGCCGCGCCAGGCCGTGGGCGGTGTCGATGTTGTCATCCACGATCAGCACGCGCCGGCGGGGCGCACTCTGCGTCGCGACAGCCGCATTTCCCTTGCTCGCAAAAGCGCCGGGTGCGGGAGGGAAACACACGGTGAACGTGCTGCCGCAATTTGCCCCATCGCTCTGTGCCTCGATGCGACCACCGTGCATTTCGACGAGCTTTTGGACGATGGTGAGGCCGATCCCCAGGCCACCTTCACTGCGCGCGATCGAACGCTCGCCTTGCGCGAAGAGTTGAAACATTTCCGGCATTCGATCCGGAGCGATGCCGATTCCATTGTCCCGCACCGTGATCCGAATCTCCCCCGCGGAACGGCGCGCCGACAACTCGAGCCTTCCACCCGTGGGCGTGTATTTCGCCGCGTTCGTCAGCAGGTTGAGGACGATCTGCTCCAGTCGGGTGGGATCGGCGTCGAGCCACAAGCCGGCCGCGTAGTTGCATATCAGCTCATGCTTGCGGGAGCTGATCATCGGTTGAGCGGAATCTCTCGCGCGGTCGAGAATCGCCGCCGCGTCGATGGTTTCCCTCCGCAGGCGAATCTTGCCGGTCGTGATGCGAGACACGTCGAGCAGGTCGTCGATCAAATGAGCCAAGTGCGTACTCTGGCGGGTGATGACACCCACGGCCCACTCCTGTTCCTCCGCGCTCGGAGTGGCGAGCAGAGAGGCGGCGTTCGCGACGGCCGCGAGGGGATTGCGCAACTCGTGGGCCAACATGGCGAGGAACTCGTCCTTTCGCCGGTCAGCCGCATCCCGTTCGCTCAAGAGCTCGCGCACCTGATATTGCCGTCGCCGGGAGCGCAGCGCGACTTCGCAAGTGCTCACCAGGGTCTCGGGCCGCACCGGCCGTTCGATGATCGAAATGTTTCCCACCGGCCCCAACGCTTGCAGATGGCGGGGCCGTGCCTTCCTTGCCCCACCGGCCGCCGTGATCAGGATTAACGGGAGATCGGACCACGACGGCTGCTGTTCCAAGGTCGCGACCAACCCGCTGAACTCGTGGTCGAGAGCCTCTTCCGCCAGAACCAGCGCGCCGCATCCCCCCTTCATGCGCTCACTCAAGGCAGGAAGGTTCTGGCACACCGTAGCGTCATACCCGGCCTTCTCGAGGAAGTTTGCGGTCAGGCGCGCGTCGTTGCTCGTGGGCGCAAGCACCAGGATCCCCAACTCGCCCTGGACCAAAGGTGCGGGCTGCGCGGAACTCGCGGGAGGGTTAGCCATCAGTCGCAACGCCGTTGTTTGGCGCCTTCCCGTTCACAAAACTCGGCACCCCGGTCAGTACCCCTTGCAAATCGCGCAGAGGCTCGCCCAAGGAAATTCCGTTCTGGCCGATCCGCATCTCGCGGATCGTCTGTTCGTGGCTTCCGCTGCGCTTCTTGATGACCGACAGCGCCTTCTTTACCTCACCGCGCGACTCGTAGTAGCGCGACAGCACGACCGTGTCCGCGAGGTAAGTGAGATCGACGATGGAAGCGATCGTGCCGACCAAACCCTGCTGCGCCAGCACCATGATCGTGATCACGCCCTGCTGATTGAGGAAGGCCAGGAGTTCGTGCAATTGCAGCGTGAGGTAACGTTCCGCGGGCATGGCGTTGAGGTAGCCGTTGATGCTGTCGATCACGACCATGCGCACCCCGGCGTCCGCGACGGACTGACGAATCTGATGCACGAGTTCGCCCGGAGAAATCTCCGCTGGATCCACCTGCTGGATAACGATCAGGCCACTGCGCAGATGATCTTCCACTTCGAGTCCGAGCTGCGCGGCGCGATTTTTCAGCGTCCCCGTCGTCTCGTCGAAAATGAATAAAATCGCTTTCTCTCCGCGCTCCGCGGCCGAGACCGCAAAGCGCAGCGCGAGGGTCGATTTCCCCGTTCCCGGCGGTCCCATGAACATGCTGCTCGTGCCTCGTCCCAAGCCGCCGCCGAGCAGGGCGTCCAGCGCCCCGACCCCGCTGGGGAAGTCTTCGCGCGCAAACTCCCGGTGGTGCTCTCCGGCCACCAGCCGGGGAAAAACCACCATCCCCCCGCGCCGAAGAATCAGGTCATGGTAACCTTCCCGGAACTGGGAGCCGCGGATTTTCAGCACTGTCAGTTGCCGACGGGCGACGCCGTACTCGGTCGATTCGCAGCTCAAACAGAGGACGCCATGCGCGATGCTTTCCACCTGCAGGTCGTGCGTGCCCGAAGTGCGATCATCGAGAAACAACACCGTCGAGTTTCGCCCCGCAAAAAACTGCTTGAGCTGGAGAATTTGCCGACGGTAGCGCAGCGGGGTATCCGCCAGCATCCGCATCTCTGAAAGGGAATCGAAAACCACCCGGACGGGCTGCACCCGCTCCACCTCGGCGAGCAGCGCGCCGATCGTGCGGTTCAACTCGACCTCCGAGGGATGAAAAAACGTGCTTTCACTGTCTCCCCGGATCTGCTCTTCGATCGCCGAAAGCTCATAGAGATGAATCTTCGTCAGATCCCAGCCGTGCGATTTGGCCACCACTTCAATCTCCTCCTTCGTTTCTGAAAGCGTGACGTAAAGTCCGCACTCGCCGTGCCGGGCGCCCTCCAGGAGGAACTGCATCGCCAGGGTCGTCTTGCCGACGCCGGGATCGCCTTGCACCAGATAGAGACGCCGCGCGGGCAGGCCGCCGTTGAGCACAGCATCGAGTCCAGGCACGCCCATTGAGCAGCGTTCTACGAGTAATGAATTCATAGTCGGGTGCACTGCGAGATCTCAGCGCAGGTCTGTCCCAGAAGATCGCAGGAAAGGGCCTTGCTGCGCGTGTCTCGTCCAAAGGACGGAGCATAATTTTCTCGGGTCTGGGGCGCGGGCGGCTTTCGTCTGCTCGGCAGGCGCGCACCCCCTACCCCAAAACCACCCGCGGAGGTGAGCGGCTGCCGGAGACGGGCTGGAGCCGGGTTTGGGGCCCGCGGTTGGCGTAAACGCCATCGGACGGTTTTCCCCCGCGTTTCTCCGCGAGGGGGACACGGTCGCCAGCGTGTTCCAAACGAAGAATGGGCTGAATCAGCCCGCACCGTCGTGCGGGATGCTCTCGTGTTTGTCCGCACAATTTCTCTCCCTGAGATGCCCCGCCTAAAAACCGCCCTTCTGCGCCAAGCGGAGGATTCACGCCCTCCCTCCCCCTTCCAGCAATGCGCAAGGGAGCGCGGGCGCGCCGGGGCAGGTGGCGAGGGCCGGATCGCGGGCCCGCGCGGGCCGAAGCTACCGTGCGCCGTTGCTCGAGCGGGATTCGGCCGTGAGCCTCACTCCAGCTGCGGCCGCAGGATTCCATGACCACCGTGCCCCGCGCAGAACCACTCTGGACAGCAGTCGGCCGGGCGCCGGATCCGCCGCCGGCCGCTTTTTCCCCGTCCCGGCCGCGCGGAGTCATGAGCGATGGCAGAGACATCCTCCAGAGTCGATGGTGCGACGTGGGCGGACGTCGCCTGCACAGTCGGAGCGCCGATGGTCACGGCGGCGTCCCCTTCATTCTTCTCCACGGCCTCGTCATCTCCAGCCTGTACATGATTCCCTTGGCGGAAAGGCTGGCCGCTCAGCACGACGTGCACGCGCTCGACCTGCCGGGATTTGGGCGGAGTGCCGCGCGCGACCGGACGCTTGGGATGGCCGACCATGCCGAGGCCGTTCTCGCCTGGCTGACGGCCCAGAGAATGAAATCCTGTCACCTCGTGGCGAATTCGATGGGCTGCCAGGTCGCGGCGCATCTCGCCGCCCGGCAGCCCGCGCTCGTTTCGACCCTCACGCTCGTCGGGCCGACCATCGACCCCCTCGCGCATCGGCTGGGAGTGCAGATTTTTCGGCTGATGCGGGATGCGGTGCGCGAACCGCCTCGCATCTGGGTGACGTGGGCCTTCGATTTCCTGCGGGCGGGTTTGCCGCGGGCCCTGGCGACCACGCGTCTGATGTTTGCGGACGACATCGAGCGCGTCTTGCCTGCCGTGGCCGCGCCGACGCTCGTTCTCCGGGGACAATTCGACCCGACCGTTCCGGCGCGCTGGGCGCGCGAGGCCGCCGCGCTGGTGCCGCAGGGGCAGATGCAGGAAATCGCCGACGCTCCGCACTGCGCGCATTTCACTCACTCGAGCGAGGTGGCGGAGTCCATTCTTCGCTTGACGGGTTCCGCTGGGGCCGCGCGCCCGTAATTTGCCGTCGGGGCGGGCGAAATCAGCGAGTGCGACCTTGCGACCGGATAACCAGCCTGGGAGCGGCTGCGTCCTCGCTGCCGTCGATCCCGATCGCGAAGCGACATTCTCCTCTCGTTCTTGGCCGCTGCGCGGCGCCCGGACGACGGCAGCGGGGACGCAGCCGCTCCCAACGGTCACGCTCGCAGCGCCGATGGGTAGATCGGTTGCGAGCGGAGAAGTGGGCCTTCCTCTCCCTGAAGGTCCGGCGATCAACAAGTCAGCGTCCTTCGCGCTCCAGCCCGCCTTGCGCCGCGACGGCGGCGAAAATGGCCACGAATGCTTCCCTCGTGCGGCGGTTCACCTCGAGTTCCTCCGTCTCGGCGGAACCGGGCTGGTAGCTCTGGGCAAGGCGAATGAGTTCAGGGTGCTGGAGGCGTTTGGCCAAAATCCGCAGAAGCCGGGGCACCTCGGAGAATAGACAACTCTGGCTCGCTATCGGTGTCTGGAGCAGCGCTGCGAGTTCCCGAAGATCCGCCCCGCTGAGGTCCCGCCACGGTTCGACCGCCTTGCGCGGCGTCTCCGTGACGAGGTCGTAGTCGGGTATCCCTTCCAGATCCAACAAAGCATCGGGACGGGTCGCCGGGGACGCGAGGCACCGCATCAGCCAACTCTTCAACGCCCAGTCCCGCTGGGCGCCGTCGACCAGCGGCAGCAGGGCTTTCAGCTCCTGCAGGCGGCGGACGTAGGCATTCTTCGCCTCCCAATCGAGCACCCTGGCTCCCCAAGCGAGCGAACAGGTGGAGTAGCCGGCGGCGCCTTCCCTGGGCGCCAGGAACGCCAGCACAGACATGCCGGCTTCATATGACTCCGGGGCCGGGCAGATGAGGCCAGGGCAGAAGTAGACCTCGACTTCGTCGCCGACGGAAGAGCCCTTGAGGATGGAACGCACGCGGAGTACAGCCCGGGTATCGGACCATCCGCGTTCCTCGCCCGTTCGCTCGGTTCGCACCACGTCTGCCACCACCACCAGCGCAGCGTCCCCATACAGCTGTCGTATGGTCCGATACGGCAGTTGCTCCGCTGGACTCGATGCGACCCGAAAGGTGCCGAGCATGAGCAGGAGCAAAAGCGGGCGGAGCATCGGGGAAGGTGGGGCAATTCAAGTCACGGACAAGGGACCGTGCAGCCGGCATCGGAGTTTAGGTTTTCGCGGTTTGGGACACCCTCTCAAGCGGACACGTTGCCGGCGCCCCAACTCGGGAGCGGCTGCGTCCTCGCTGCCGTCGATCCCGATCGCGAAGCGACATTCTCCTCTCCTTCTTGGCCGCTGCGCGGCGCCGGGATGACGGCAGTGGGGACGCAGCCGCTCCCAGCGGTCACGCTCGCAGCGCCGATGGGCAGATGGGTTGCTGCGCGGAGAACTCGGGCGATCCTCCCCCAATGATCGATCCCGCCACCGGTCGACTGACCTTCGTTCTCCCGGGCGTGGTCCTGGGACCCGAGCTCTCGCGGCAGGCGTTTCTCGACACCCCCTACGGCGCCTCCTGCCCGGTGGGGGTGCGCAACGAGCCGTGGTGCTCGTTCGCGCTGCTCGGCGTCCCCTGGGAAGGGCACATCTTCAACGGGCATATCTACTTCCGCCGCTCACGGCTGGAGTTTATGAACTGGGCGATCAGCTTTCAGGACCCGTCCATCGCCGACCTCTCCGAGGCGGATATGGTCCCGCTCTACGACACGATCCTCGACCGGATCCTCCGCCCCGGCTGGCCGCAGCGGAAATTTCCGTGGGGCTCGATCAGCACCGGGTACGACCGCAAAGCCGACTCGAGCATGATCACGGTCCGCTATGACGATTCCGCGGGAAACCCCGGCTGCCTCGGAATGCTCGCCGTGATGCTTGGGCGGAGCGCGTGACTCATTCAGGATCGAACCCCGAGCTTCGCGCCGCCGCTCACCTACTTCTTGGCGTCCGGCGTTGGGGTCGGGGTCGCGGCAGCCGCGGGCTTCTTCGCGTCTGGTGCCTTGGCCGCCGTCGCATCAGCGGCGGGCGCCTTCGCGTCTGGCGCTTTCGCCGGGGTCGCATCGGCCGGAGGCTTTTTGGCGTCCGGCGTTTTGGCTTCTGGCGCCTTGGCCGGCGGGGTCGCCTCGGCGGTGGGCTTCTTCTTGTGGCCTTCGACCTTGAACGGCTTCCAGAACGCCTCGTCCGTCACGGAACCAACCGCCGCCGCGCTCGTCGCGGGGACCAGCGGCAGGTCCCCGTGCTTGAAACTTTCGGGATAGCTGTTCCCGAAGGGATCCTTGCCGGTGGTTTTCAGCCTCGTCCCGTCCTTTAGATACATCTTCAGCTCGTCAAACGTGATCGTGGCGCCCTCCTTGAGGTTAAATTCGATCATGCGTTGATCGAGGGCGGCGTCGATAAAGCGAAGGTCGTTTTTGATCTGTTCCGCGGCGTCCTTCAGCTTGGTCTTCTTGTCCGCCTCCGCCACGCCACTAAGGAGTGTCATCCCGTCGAGCGCCGTCTTGAGCAGCGCGAGTTCCTTCTTCTTGGCGTCCTTCGCGACCGCCTGCGTGATGATGAAGTTCACGTCCTTGATCGGAAACATCGTCAACGTGACGGTGATCGGGCCGGCATCATCCTTGGCTTGGAAGACCACGTCGATGGCATCGACCCCGAGGAACGTGCGCGGCGTCGGTTTCGCCGCATCCGGATCGCCGATGATCTTGATGCCATCATCCTCGAGCGCCGTGACCGTCTCCGCGACCAGCGTTTTGATGCCTTCCTTCGTGCGGGTGCTTTCGATCGAAAGATGGATCGATGCGTCCTTGTTCCGCGCGTCGACACCGCGCTCGATCTCCTGGGGTTCCCAATCGGCGGGAAGTTCCACCGCCAGCACCGGTGATTTCTCGGGCAGCAGGAACTCGCTCCCCCGCACGGGCGAGACGCTGACGCTCACGGCGAGCAGCGCGAGGACGGCAAAGCGTTTCATCGCGCCTTCGTAGCGGATCACCAAATCGGGTCGAGTAAATTGTGCGTGCTCTGCTGGAATATTCGGGCGGGCGTCGCCGTCGGGCGTTGAGGGGTAGCAAGGGTTCGACCCCATCAACTAAATCCGACACACGGAAGGCAGCCCGAATTCGAAAAGCGGTCCGGCGGTGAGCGCTGCAATCACGGGACCGACGGTGCGGGGCGTCCCTCTCTTCAAGCCTCTGATCGCGCGGAAGGCAGTGGTCTCCCGGAGCGGGAGTTCCACCACCGCCATCGAGAAGTCGGGCGGCCAACCGAGCAGATCCACGAGATGCTGCAGGTCTCCCACATCACTCCGGGTCGTCTGGGCACCGGTCAGCGGAGAAGGATGGAAATGGAGGTGAATGAGTGCCGGTTGCGCCCCTCTTGCCTTGGCAACCGCACCAGCCGACGCCGCCCGGTGAAGCGTCTGACAGCCAACGCCGCCGAAATCTCCCAGTTTCAGCGTCCGTCGCGCGAAGGGCCGCAGAGAGCTCAGCCAGCCGCGCACCGTTTCCTCAGGGTCGGCCCTCGTGCGGCGGGTTTGGGCGAGGTATTCGGCCACCGTTTCGTCGTCCGGCTCAGTCCATTTTGCTTCGAGCACGAGCACTCTCGCGGGGGAGAGCAATACGGCGTCGGTGCGAGCCGTTATCCCGATCGGCCGCGGGAGAGGCAGGGGGTACTCGAAGTGGATCGAAGTGTCCGCGGGCTCCCCAAGCATGGCCAGCAAGTCCAGCCAGGACTGTCCCCCGTGACGAATCAGGTTCAGCAGCGGCACCATCGAGCGAAACGGTGAATCAAACGTCTTCGCCTCCAATCGCCGGCAGAACGCCTCGTCCAAAAGGACAGGCGGTTCGGTTTGGAATGAGGTGATCGGGGTCCTCATGACATGCGCAGAATCCGCGAGGGCCAAGATGCGCCAGCGATGGGGGGAATGGCACTCACAGAAGGGGAGTTTGGCGGAAATTGGAGGAGGCGGAATGGAGATTCCCAAATGTATCGTCCCGAGGACGCGAGACGAATAGCCGGCGGTACCACCACCGGACCAATGAGTGATCGATTTCGGAGCGTCCAGAGGACGCGAGATCTGCCGGGGCAGAGCAGTCGTTTCGCGTCCTCCTCCTCCGGACGCTTGGCAGTCCGTCGCTTCGTTGTAGGCATCGCTGGCGAATGGAACGCTCCCAGACGCGATGAGCGAGGAGGTCGCCGCGAAACAGCGCGTGGAGGTAGACCAGTTGATGGAACTCATCCACGTCCGAAGCTGGGGGCTGCTGCTCGGCGGAGGCGCTCAAGCGGCGATTGTCCTGCTGGTCGGCGGAGGATCGGGGAAACCGCTGCCCACTCTTCTCGCGATGGTACACCCGATCCCTCGAACGCTTTCATCCTGCTCTTCGTCCACGCGCTGGTGGCGGCGCCTAGTTTGATCCGGTGGGCGGAACGGGAGAGCCGCTGGGACGACCGGCGCTGGGTTTCCATGTTCGTGATGCTGCTCGTTCCCCGTGGCGCGATCTTCTACCTGTTTCTTTGCAGCGGAGCGACTGCCCCACCGACGCTCCCGCCACCGTCCGCCCGTCCGAGATAAAGGCAGACGACCCATGCGCGTTCGGGACGGATCAACTCGGTTGGGACGCGGCCGATCGTACAAAAGGAAGGCGCGCGCGAGCTATTCGAGCGGAGTCCGCGGCGAGGGCGAATCCAACCAATCGGGCAGATACTCAAGCACGTTCTGCGACCTGCTCGACGCGACGCCCATCGAAGCACTGACGGCGGTAGCCGTTCTCGCTCGGGGAGTGAACACCAGCCCGCCGGGCTTCGCTCACCTTGCGCGCGGCGCTTGGCAGCGCACCCAGGCCGCGGCATGGTGCGCCCGTGCTGTTCGTCCTCGATAACTACGACTCCTTCACCTACAACCTCGTCCAATACTTCGGCGAGCTCGGGGCCGATCCCGTGGTGCGGCGGAACGATGAGGTCACGGTCGAGGAAGTGGTCGCGATGAACCCGTCGCGGATCTGCATTTCCCCGGGACCCGGGACGCCGCACGACGCCGGGATCAGCGCGCAGCTCGTCCGCGAACTCGGCCCGCGCCTCCCGCTCCTCGGCGTCTGCCTCGGACATCAATGCATCGGAGAAGTCTTCGGCGGCGAGGTCGTCCGCGCGGGCCGGTTGATGCACGGCAAGACCTCCCCAATCCTCCACGACGGCACGGGCGTCTTCGCCGGCTTGCCCAGCCCCTTCGACGCGACGCGGTACCATTCGCTGCTCGTCGCGCCGGCCACGGTGCCCGATTGCCTGGAGGTCAATGCCCGCACCGCCGAAGGCGAGATCATGGGCCTCCGGCATCGCACCCTCCCCATCCACGGGGTCCAATTCCATCCGGAATCGATCCTCACGGCGGAAGGGAAACGAATGTTGAAGAATTTTCTGGAGTTGAGGTGATTGAGTGAGGTGGGGTGGGGAGCCGGCGAGAGCGGCGTTGCGGGCGGGGGTTGAGTTCCGCCGCCCCTGGGAGCGGCTGCGTCCTCGCTGCCGTCGATCTCCTCCGCGGAGCGGCACGATCGTTTGGCCGCGGCGCGGCATTGGCGGTCGGCAGCGGGGACGCAGCCGTTCCCAGGGGGTCGCTCGCCCAAGCGAGCGGAGGGCGAGACCGCGGGCCAGAAGTTTTCCGCTGCGTTGGGGAGCTTGAGGGCGGGCGGCGCCTGATCCTCAGGAAAGCGGCAGAGGGGTGCCGCGCTCCAAATCGCCGAGCCGCGCGATAGAATCAATCCTCCTACGCCATCGCCTGCGCCTCGCCGGCCTGGGCCTTCCGCTCGGCGGGGGCGATGAGCGGGAGGCGGACGAGAAAGGTGGTTTCGCCGGGTTTCGATTCCACCTCGATCTCCCCACCGTGCCGCTCGGCGACGATGCGGTTCGAAATCACCAGCCCGAGGCCGGTCCCCTCCCCGACGGCCTTCGTGGTGAAGAACGGCTCGAAGATCCGGCCCTTCGCATCCGCCGGGATGCCCGGGCCATCGTCGGTCACGGTCACGGTCACATGGGAATCGTCCTCCCGATGCGTGCGGATCCGGATGCTGCCGACTCCGCGCAGCACTTCCGCGGCGTTGGCGATGAGATTCGTCCAGACCTGATTCAGCTCGCCCGGATAACAAACGAGCGGCGGGATTTCGGCCTCAAACTCCTTCACGACGCTGATCCCGCCAAGCTTGTGCGCGAGAATCTTCAACGTGGTCTCGATGCCCTCGTGAATGTCCGCCGCCTGCCGCGGCTGGCGATCGACATGAGAGTACGATTTGATCGCCTTGACGAGCCCGGAAACGCGGCCGGTCGCTTCGTCGGCCTCGCGCAGGAGCGCATCGACGCTCAAGCCCGCTTCGAGCCAGGGGAGCACGCACGGAACGGCTTCGCCGGGCATCTCCGTGCCGAGCGATTCGAGCCACGCGAGATCGAGGCCGGAGAGCGCAAAGGTGGGGGCGAGTTTCCAGGTCTCTTCGACGCCATGAGCGTCCATCCAGGCGATGAGCTCGTCCTCGCGATCGGCGAGCGTGATGGGGTCCAGCTTCGGCGCGGTCCGGGCGCGTTCCACGGTGCTGCGCTCGACCTCGAGGAGCGTCTTCCAGCAACCCGCCGCCGCGGTCTCCCGGCTGATCTCGAGCGACAATTCGCGCCACCGCTTGATCATCGCGCCGAGGCTGGAAATGGAACGGCGCGCGGCCGCGATGGGATTGTTCAGCTCGTGCGCCATGCCCGCCGCCATCGTGCCGAGCGACGCGAGCTTTTCCCGCTGCGCGGAGAAGGTTTCCGAGTTCCGGAGGCGCGTGGCGAGCGCACGCAGAATGCGCGTGGCCGCCGGCTCGCAGGTGCGCAAGAGCTTGAAAAAGGCGGGACGATCGAAGATCACGAGCCGCGTGGGCTTGACGGCGACGACGTCCGCGGCGCTCGGGAGATCCAAGAGGAGCAAAATCTCGCCGAAGAATCCGCCGGGTCCGATCGTGGCGAGCAACACCTCCTGATCGCCGTACCGGCGAAGGATGCGCACCTCGCCTTCGACGAGGACCGCGAACTCCGGCTCGTGCGCTCCCTCTCGGGCGAGAAACGTGCCCTGGGGAACCTCCCGCTCGACCGCATCCTCGAGACAGAGGGTTTCCTGTTCGCCGAGATCCGCGAAAACGGAGCAGGCACGAATGCCGGCAAGAGCGACGGGTGAGAGCACGGCGGTCAAAGGTGGGCGAGGTAATCGTGGATGATCTCCACGCCGATGCCGCCCTGGCCCGCGGCGGAGGCGACGCGCTTGACCGAGCCAGCGCGCACGTCGCCAGCGCAGAACACGCCCGGCATCGAAGTTTCGAGCAAATAAGGTTCCCGATCCAACGTCCAGCCCGCCAGCGCCGCATGACCGCGGCGAAGAATGGGTCCCGTCAGGACAAAGCCCGCGGAGTCGCGCGCGATGGTGCCCTCGAGCCAGTCCGTCCGCGGCGAAGCCCCGATGAAGATGAAGAGCGAACCGGCGGCGACCGTCTCCGTCGTGCCCGTCGCGGAATCCGCGAGCGCGATGCGCTCCAGCTTCTCCCCGCCTTCCGCCGCCGTAACCTGGGTCTTCAGGCGCAGCTCGATGTTCGACGTCGCCGCGATTTGATCGATGAGGTACTGCGACATCGTCTTCACGAGCGAGTCTCCGCGCACCAGCATCGTGACCTTCGCCGCGTAGCGGCAGAAATGCACCGCGGCTTGGCCGGCGGAGTTGGCGCCCCCGACAATGAAAATGTGCTCGCCCTGACAGGCCGCCGCTTCGCTCAGCGAGGCGCCGTAGTACACGCCCGCGCCGTGGAATCGCTCGATCCCGGGCAGCTCCAGCCGGCGCCACTGGACGCCGGCGGCAATCATGATGGCGTGGGCGCTGACTTCGCTGCCGTCCGCCAGCGTGAGAATGCGGTAGCGATCCTCCGCGCGGAGCCGGGTGGCTTCCTGCGGGGCGAGGATCTCGGTGCCGAAGCGGCGCGCCTGCGCGACGGCCCGACGCGTCAGATCCGCGCCGCTGAGACCCGCGGGAAAGCCCATGTAGTTTTCGATCCGCGAACTCGTCCCGGCCTGTCCGCCCGGAGCCTCGCGCTCGATCAAGAGCGTGCGCAGACCCTCGCTCGAGGCGTTCACGGCGGCGCCGAGGCCGGCCGGGCCGGCTCCGATGATCGCGAGATCGTAAAACGGCAGCTCCGCCTTTACGCGCAGGCCGATGCGCGCCGCGAGAGCCGGCACGGACGGGCGGGCGAGGGGTTCTCCTTCCGGGAAGAGAAGGTACGGCAGCATCGAGGCGCCGGCTTCGACTCTCGCCAGCAGCGGCGCGCATTCCGCGGCCCGCGTCTCGACATCGAGCCACTGGTAGGGGATCTGGTTTCGCGCCAGGAAATCGCGCACGGCGTGGGACTCCGGCGACCAGCGCAGCCCGAGCACCCGGATGCCCTCGAACACCGGCCGGTAGCCGCTGCGCCAATCCTCGAGCAAGTCATCGAGCACGGGGTAGAGCCGCTCCTCCGGCGGATCCCAAGGCTTCATGAGGTAGTAGTCGAGGCGGACGCGGTTGATCGCGCGAATCGCGGCATCGTTATCCGCGTAGGCCGTGAGCAAAACGCGCTTGGCCTCCGGATAGATCGCCCGCGCCTGTTCGAGAAACTCGACGCCATTCATCTGCGGCATGCGCTGATCGCCCAGGAGCAACGCGACCGCATCGCCCCGCTGCTTCAACTGCCCAAGCGTCTGCAGCGCCACCGGCCCGCTCTCGGCGGAGACGATGCGATACTGTTCGCCGTAGCGCTGCCGGAGGTCGCGCTGGACCGCGCGGAGCACGGCGGGATCGTCGTCGATCGATACGATGGAAGGCTTCGCGGCCCATGGAAGAGATCTAATTTAGCCCGAAATTTGCGGCTTGCTTCCGTGGATCTTTCTTGCCCCAGCGATGCCGGCGCATCACCCTCGCGAACCATGGGATGCGCCCGGCAAATATTTTGCCGTCACCGCGCGTCCCGCGATTTTTCCCACGCCGCATCCCGGGTTTGACAGCCGCAGCCGAAACACCATAAATCTCGCTGCGTTTGGGTGGCTTTTATTCACCGGGCTTCCGCCGTCACCTGTCCCCATGAGCGAACCAAAAAAGGAAACTGTCCGCATCACGCTCCCGCCGCGACCGGTGCCGGATCCCCGCGCCGTCGCGAGCGCGAAGGCGAGCGGCCGGATTACCTTACCCCCGAAGCCCGGCGTGCCTTCCGTGCCCCGTCCCGTTGCGCCCGTCGTGCCTCGTCCGATGGGGCAGCCGATCTCTCCCGTTCCCACGGCCTCACCGGCGCCTTCCGCTCCCGTGCCCGTCGCCATGCCCCGGCCCGCGCTGCCTGGCTCCGTGGCCGTGCCGCGCGCCGCCGCGCCGGGACCGGTCGCGGTCCCGCGTCCCGCTGCTCCGTCGGTGCCCCGCCCCGCCGCACCCATCCCCGTGGCGAAAGTCTCGAACCCGCTGGCCGGCGAGCATCGGCTGGAGGTCGCGCCTCCCGGCGTGACCGGCGCGCCGCTTCCGCGACCCGTGCCGGTGCCCGTGACGAAGAGCGGCACCGCCCGGCTCGACTTCTCCGCCGAGGCGCCCCGGCCCGTCGTGGCGAGAATCTCCGCGCCGTCCGTTCCCACCGTCAAGATCGCGCAGACCCAGCCGATGCGGGAAGCGCCGCTCGCCAAGCTTCGCCCGGCCAGCCTCTCGGTCGCCGCCGCGGAAGGCGACGGGGACGACTCGGGCGGCTCCGGCATCCCCGCGTGGACCTCCTACCTGATTTTTGGCTGCGCGCTGGTCACCTTCGGCGTGCAGCTCTGGATGTTTCTCGCGGGCGGGGATTGACCCGCGGGCGTTTCGCGTCATCTGCTTGCACTCGTCCTCCAGTCGGGGCAGAATCCAATTGTCACAATCGCCGTTACAAATGCTATGAGCAACGCCATCGAACTCTCAAACGCCAACTTCGATCAGGAAGTCCTGCAGTCTCCCGAACCCGTGATCGTGGACTTCTGGGCTCCGTGGTGCGGCCCGTGCCGGATGATCGGTCCGGTCCTCGAGGAGGTCGCGAAGGAACGCGCCGGGGCCGTGAAAGTGGTGAAGGTGAACGTGGACGAGAATCAGGATCTCGCCGTGCGGTACAAGGTGCAGAGCATTCCGCTGATTCTTTTCTTCAAGGGCGGGCAGCTCAAGGCCCAGCACCTCGGCGCGACGAACAAGCAGACGATCCTCGGCAAGCTGGACGCGATCGGCTGATTGGAATCGCTGATCCGATGGGCTGAATCGGTGGGCTGAATCGGCCCATTCCGTTTTTTGCGCGGTGGGCGTCGAATATCCGGCGCGCGCCGCCGTCTTTTCCGGCGCTGGATTCCGCGCCGTGACGGTCGATGGTGAGCGCGTCCCGTGATGTTCCTCCTCGCCACCAACGCCCTCACCTTCGCGCTGCAGGAATCCTCGATTCCGGGGAAGATCGTCCTGGTCTTCCTGCTCTTCGGTTCCGTTTTCTCGTGGGCGGTGATGGTGACGAAGATTCGCGTGCTCAATCACGCGCGCCGGCAGAATGACGCCTTCCTCCCGCACTTCCGGGCCGACCGGGAGCCGCTCCGGCTCTATCGCGACGGGGCCAATTTCGAAGGCGCTCCCGCTTTCAGCATTTACCGCGCGGGCTGCGACGAGGTGGTCTTCCAGCTCCTGGGCTCGACGGAGATCGACGAAACCTTCGGCGCCCGGCTCGAGATGGCGCCAAAGATCACGCCCGTGCAGCACCACGCGGTCGAGGCCGCGATGGATCGGGCCGTGGGCGAAGAGGCGCTCCGGTTGGAGTCGCAGACGATTCTCCTCGCGACCGCGGTGAGCGGTTCGCCGTTTCTCGGGCTGCTCGGGACGGTCTGGGGCGTGATGGATACGTTCACCAGCGTGGCGATCGCCGGCGCCCCGAATCTCGCCGCCATGGCGCCGGGCGTCTCCGGCGCGCTGATCACGACGGTGGTCGCGCTCCTCGTCGCGATTCCCGCGATGTTCGGCTACAACTACATCGTCACATCAATCCGCTCGCAGGTGGTGCAAATGGAGAATTTCGCGGCCGAACTCGCGAGCGAGTTCGAGCACAAGTACGTCAGCCACGGCCCCACGCTCGCCGCCCGCGTCGCAGCCTACCGCTAGGGCTCTGCTCCCGAAACGTCTCCCGCCCGAAATCGCCCTCCGATCTCCATGCGCCGCCGCCGCCGCAGCCTGTCGGGAACGAGCACCACGCTGGCCGAGATTAACGTCACGCCGTTGCTCGACCTCTGCTTCGTCCTGCTCGTGATCTTCATGATCACGACGCCGCTGCTCGAGAGCAGCACCGACCTGATCGTCCCCACCAGCAAAGCGGGCCGGACGGCGGTCGATCCTTCGAAGATCTCCACGCTCGCGATCGACCGGAACGAGAAGCTGACACTGAACGGCGAGGCCGTGGCGCCCGAGGCGCTCGCCGGGCGGCTCGCCGAATTGCGCCGCGCCAAGCCGGACCTCGCGGTGGTGATCCGGCCCCACAAGGATCTGGCCGTGCAGAAGCTGATGACCCTGCTCGACGCCCTGAAAGCCGCGGGCATCACGAAGGTGGGCGTACTGGCCTCGAACGAAGCTCCCGCTGCCGGCGGCTGATCTGGTGATGTCGAGTTCCTCGCCCAGTTTTCGTCGGTCCCTGCTCCTCATCGGCGCAGCCCACCTGCTCGCCATCGGAGGTCTGCTCTTCTTTGCCCAATGCTCGCAGACGAAGCCGCCCGCGAAGGACGAGATCACCTGGCTCGATCCCGCGGCCGCGGCGGGCGCCCCAGCCCTGCCGGGCGGCGCCCGGCCGGACCAGCGCACCGCCGAAGAGGCAGCGCTGATCATCGCGCCCGGGACGGCTCCGAAGCCTGCTCCCGGCGCCCGCGCCACTCCCACGCCGCGCGGCGGAGATCCGGAGAGTGACCTCGCGAGCGCGACGCCGGTGCCGACCATCGCAGCGACCGCCACGCCGCGACCCACGCGCACGCCGACGCCGACCCCGCGGCCCACGCGCACTCCGACGCCCACGCCGCACACTACCGCCGCACCCACTTTGGTGCCGACCCCGACCCGCCTGCCAACTCCCACCGCCGCGCCGACACCAAAGCCAAAGGTCACTCCGCCAAGACCCACCGCTAAACCGACGCCCAAGCCGACGAAGAAGCCGGTGCCGAAACCGGAAGAGGACGACGAGGAGGACGAGCCCGCGCCGACCGCGAAGCCGAAAGCCACCGCATCACCGAAGGCCAGCGTCGCGCCGAAGCCCTCCAGCACGCCGCGACCCAAGCCAAGCGCGCCGCCCGCACTCAGACCGCCGGAGCGCGACGGCGCTCCCGAGGTGCGCGAGCCCCGCTCGCTCGAAGGCAGCGGTGAACCCGGTCCGACGGTGAAGAAGGCGACGCGTCCGGACGCCGGGGGCGGCGACGGCGACGAGACCCCGGTGCGACCCGCGCAACGCCCGGGCGAAGGCGGAGCGAATGGTCCGGGGGGAAAAGCGACGGAAGGCCGCGGCACCTCGACAACGGCAACGGCCGCCGGTGGGAACAAGGGCGCCGATGTCGGCTGGTATCACAGCATGATCCACGACCGTTTTTACTCCCAGTGGAACCAGCCGACTTCGATCTCGACCTCGGAGAACAAGTACCGCGCCAAGCTGAAGCTGCGCATTCAGCGCGATGGGAGCATTGCCAGCTACTCCATTTCCCGCAGTTCGGGGAATGAGTTGATGGATCAATCCGTCCTCGACGCCGCCTCGCGCGTGAAACGGATCGAACCGCTCCCCGAGTCCCTCGCCAAAAGCGGCGCCTATGACGTGAGCATCGATTTCGAAATGGATTAGGTGGGCGCGCGGCTCGGTGATTTGGAGTGGGTGATCGGGATGCTCGGCTCTCAAATCGAACCCTCCTTGGATAATCGGAATAGTGGGATTCCATCCCAGAAGGACGGCAGCATTCGGGGAGGTAAGCCGGCACCCGAGATCCCGCGGGCGAGGGTCAAATTTGGCGGCGGCGAATCCGGTCGGAGAGCGGGAGTGGAGTTGTGCTCTTCGGACGGTTGCTGCCATCCCTCCAGGATGGAACGCGTTTTTTATGAAGTACCCAGGGAGCATGCGCTCCCCGGCTACTGGCTGGCATCCATTCGGGATGAAGAAGCAGGGCCGATCAGGCGTTCATCCCAAATTGAACTTATCCTCGTGCCGTTCGGGCCCGAGCCCGTTGACTTCCCTGACCCCGTTGACTTCCACTGGCTCCTTCGGTTCCTCGCGCGGAGCTTTGAGCAAGTCGCCGGGTTGGCAGTCGAGCGCCGCGCAGATCGCCTCGAGCGTCGCAAAGCGGATGCCGCGGGCCTTGCCGGTCTTGAGAATGGACAGGTTGGCGAGGGTGATACCCACCTTCCCGGACAACTCGGTGAGCGTCATGCGACGAGCGTGAAGCATGTCGTCCAAGGTGACGAGAATGGCCATCTCAGATCACCTCCTGGAGGTCAGTGCGCATGCGGGTGCCTTCCTGAAAGACGCGGGCGAGCACGAAAAGCAGCACCACGGCAACCCAGCCGGTGCCGGAGTGCTTCCAGACCACGTTCGAGCCAGCGGCATTCACCAGCGCAGTCATGGCGCCGAAGACGAGATGGAGCAATTGCACCGCCAGCAGGCACCAGGCGATGGACGTCAAGCGAACCGCATTCTCCGGCACAAACGGATCGCCGACCCGGACGGTCTCGATGATGGAGAGCAGACGCGAAAGCAGGACGTGGATGAAGGCGAACATGGGCAAGGCGAGCAACATCGCGAGACGGAGGGTGGGAATGAGCAATCCCGGATCGATCCGCGGCGGCCGCGTGCTGAAGAACTGCTGAAATGTCGGCTCGAAGAAGAAGCTGGCGAGAAGCATGACGACGACCAGCAGGCCGGTGAGGCCGTTGAGGACGAGCCAGAGCTTGATGAGAACTCGCGAGATGCGGAGCAGCGGCGCGGATGAGGCGGATGGATGCGGAGAGGTACTCATATTTATTGTTTAACAATATGTTTCGCATTGTTTCTCGTCAATTAGTTTATTGTTTTACGATATATGTGGTCAGGCGCCCTCTGCCGGCCAGATCTCCAAGGCAGCGGGAAACGCGTCGCTCGCTTTGAGGCGGGGCACCTGGTTTATTGAGCGCCGTGAGGCCCGGCGCTGCGACGAACCGGCGCGAACCCGGAGGGTTCGGAGCGATTAGCCAGGGGTTGAGCGGAGCGACACCCCTGGAACCCGTCAAATCGGATCGCACCCCAGAGGGGTGCCAGCGGCGCTCACCGGTCAACCAAATGTCCCCGGCGGCGGGAAGCGTACGGCTCGCCGCCTTGGTCGCCGTCGGCGTGGGTCGAACGTAGCCCCTTGAAAGCGGCAGAGGGCTGCCGCACTCCAAAAATTCGAGCCACGTCCAGACCAGTCCTCGCCCAGAGAACCGCTCACGCTCCCAGATCGTACAACGCGATCGGCGACTTGCTGCCGGCGACGTGCATAAAGTGGTTCTCGCGCAGTGCCTCGTTCCACCACGCGCGTCCGCGGTGCGCGAGAGGGCGGACGAGGCCCCGGGGAAGGATGCGACCAAGCAGCTGAACGGACTTCGCGTAGAGTTTGAGAGGCAGTTCCTGCCGGCGACCGCCGTCCTCCCACCAGCTCCACCACAGACGATTGAAGCGGACGTCAATGAGCTCGAAGCGATCCGCGCGCTGGAGGGCGTGCGAAACGTGCGGCTGGTCGTTCGCGGCGCGAAACGGATCGGCGGCCGCCCCGTGCCGGGCGCGGAATTCGTCGCGCCAGATCCGCCAGTCCCGCTGGAGCGTGGCGAACCACGCGGCATGGTCGCGGGTGTAAAGCAGGACGCCGGTGTTCAAGACGGGCGGACGCCCGCCGGCCGGAGGCGCCAGATCGTAGTCGGAGTAGTAGCGGGCGAAGCGCGCGTCATCGTGCGCGAACTGGGCGCGTTCATCCACGCAACGCACTCGCAGGCCATCCCAGCCCTCGGAAGGCAGCGGGGCATCCGGGCTGATGACGACATCATTGTCGACCGCGAGAACGGCGTCGAATCCGCGCAGTTCCGGCAGGGTGAGAGAGAAGTATTTTCCCCAGTAGGGCGCATCTGGAACGGGCGACTCCTCGATCACCCGGATGGGCACCCCGTGGCGCTTGGCGAAGGCCTCCCACGAGGGCCACACCGTATCCAGCAAGGCCTGCTGCCGCGCGTCGGGACAGACCGTGGCGAGAGCAAGTTTCATCGGTGGATCCGTCCGCGGGTCCCTCTCAGCGGGGGAGCGCCGCGCGCACGCGGAAGATGGGATAGAGGTTGTGCCGTTCGTCGTTCGAGGGGGACCGGCGGTAGAAGAATTCGAGCCGCTTCAGCGGGCTGGCGGCAAAGGCTTCATCGGACGTCAGCAGGCCCTCGAACTCCGCCCGCAGCTTCGGATCGGCCGCGAGCATGGAGCGCGCGACTTCCTCGTTCACGTACGCTTCCATATATTCCTTCTGCTCGAACACGCCGTTGAAGAATCCCCAGCTGAGGAGCGAGTCTGGCGCGAGCGGCTCGAAGAGCTGCATCGCCACGAGGGCGAGCGGCTGGTTGATGGGGACAAAGAGCGAGCCGGCGGGAATCTCGCGCGACTCCCCGCGCCATTCGCCCAGCGCCGTCGCCCCGGTCCGCCCCTCAAAGGTTTCTTTCGCGAGCTTCAGGTCACGGACGCGAAAAGTCTCCAGCTCGCGCGCCTCCAGCTTTCGCGCGGCGGCGACCCGCTCGAAGCGGATGCCGTGGACCTCGAGCTTCGCGGCCACCCAGTTCGCGTGCGCCGCGTGGACCACATACCCGCCTGCCGGCGCCTCCACCTCGACCTTGGGCTTCACCTGATCCCGAAGGGGGATGCGCCAGATCTCCGGTTTGGTCTCATCGAAGGTCGTCCACATTTGTCCTGAGATCTCCGAGGGCGTCCGGCGGTGGGCATAGCCCTTGAACTCAAAGACGCGCTCGTGGCCGTCATTCTGCCAGGCGAGGACCACTTTCTTTCCCGCGAGGGACTCCCCTTCGGCCGCACGAGCCGCCGCCCGCCATTCCACCCCGTCCTTCGCCGCGTGCGAGACGAGGCTGAGCAGCGTGAGGTAGGTCGAGTGGACGCGCTCCTTGTAGGACTTCCACGAATGCGTCTCCACGAGAATCCCGATCCGGTGGCAAATCCCCCAGTAGGCGTCGGAGAAACGCGGCGACGCGATCCCGGCGGTGATGCCCGAAGAGGGAAGCTCCGGCGCGTCAAATGAGGGATAGAACCCGAGCGGAAGCGAACCGCCCGCGGTGAGATCGGCCAGGATTTCGTCGCGCAGCTTCACCCCCGCGGCGCGGAGCGCAGCCGGACCGGCGAGCGTCGGCTGGACCATGACGGCGATGTCGTGCTGAAACTTCGCGCCATCGGTGACGTGGAGATCGGCGTAGGCGATGGGATCCCACTCGTGCAGGAGCCGCAGCAGCGCCTGCATCTCCGGGGCCTCGGCTTTTACGTAGTCGCGGTTGAGATTGAGATTCTGACCCGTGG
Source organism: Chthoniobacterales bacterium (assembly GCA_038322235.1). Taxonomy (GTDB): domain Bacteria; phylum Verrucomicrobiota; class Verrucomicrobiia; order Chthoniobacterales; family SZAS-18; genus SZAS-18. The sequence continues at coordinate 5,148 of JBBQFQ010000057.1, read as the reverse complement.
TGCGCCAGCCCATCGCTTCCGGTCCGCGCTGGTTCGGCCGATGATTTGGGCCGAAGCGCTCGTGGCCGTCGATGTTGAAGACGGGCACGAAGACGACCGTCACGCGGCTGAGCACATCGTCCTTCACCGTGCCATCGAGCCAATGGCGGAGGGCGATGAACCCGGCGTCCTTCCCGTCGATTTCACCGGCATGAATGCCGCCCTGGAAGAAGACGACGGGGCGCTGCTTCGTGCGAGCAGACGCGGCGTCGAGCACGCCGTCCTTCGAGGCGACCAAAGCGAGCATGGGCCGCCCTTCGGGGGTGGTGCCAAATGCGACCACCTTCACCTGCTTCGGAAACGCGTCGGCGAACGCCCGGCTGAGGCGTTCCACCTCCTCATAGCGGCCCGTCTCGCGAAAGTCGGTGCGCTCGGCCTGCGTGCGGAGATCGGGGGCGGCCGCCCCGGAGAGCGAAGAGCACGCAAAAAGGGCCAGGCGGAGGAAACGGAACATCGCCGAAGAGAATGCAAACCGGGGCGCCGTCCAGTGCCTGAAACCAGCGATTCACCCCGCGCCGCCGAATGACAGGGCCTGATTGCGCGCTCGACTTCCCAGCAGCGCTTCCCTACTTCCTTCGGCGGTCTCATTTCCTGCCATGCTCCGCATCATCATTCTCGGAGGCGGCTTCGCTGGGGTGAAGTGCGCAAAAACTCTCCGCCGCGCCCTGCGTCCCGCCGAGGCCGAGGTCGTGATCTTCAACCAGGAGAATCACCTCGTCTTTTCCCCGCTGCTCGCGGATGCCGTGGGCTCGTCGCTCAATCCCTTCGACGTCGTGGTGCCGCTTCGGGAGATGCTCCCCGGCGTGATCTGCCGCACGGAGCAGGTGCTGGAGATCGACCGCGCGAAGAGTGAGGTGGAATTCGAAAGCGAGAGCGGTTCGGCGCACCGGCTGCACTACGATCACCTGGTCATCGCCTGTGGAAATGTCACTGATCTCAGCATCGTGCCGGGGATGTCTGATCATGCGTTTCCGCTCAAGACGGTGGGGGATGCGACCGCGCTCCGTTCCCACGTGCTCGAGAGAATGGAACGGGCGGAGGTCTGCGACGACGAAGAGCGCAAACGCTGGTATCTGACCTTCCTCATCGTGGGCGGCGGCTACAGCGGCGTGGAGGTCGCGGGTGAGATCAACGATCTCGTGCGCAGCAGCGCGCGCCATTACCGCAACTTCACGTCCGCGGATGCGAACGTGACGCTGATCCACTCGCGGGATCAACTCCTGCCCGAAATCGGGACGGAACTGCGCGAGTTTGCCCGGCACAAGATGGAGCAATCCGGGGTGAAGCTGATCCTGAACGCTCGCGTGGCACTCGCCACTCATGAGGGCGTCGGATTCAAGACGGGGGAATTTCTCCGCGGTGGCACAATCGTCTGTACCATCGGCAGCTCCACGGCCCCCGTCATCGAACGGCTGGAAGCCACCAAAGAGAAAGGGCGGTTGGTCACCCAAGCCGACATGCGCCTCGCCGATTCGCCGAACGTCTGGTCGATCGGAGATTGCGCCTTGATCGTCAACGCCGTGGACGGGAAGCCATCGCCTCCGACCGGCCAGTTTGCCGAACGCCAGGGCCGCCAGTGCGCGGACAATATCGCGGCCCTCGTCCGGGGGAAGCCCACCAAGCCGTTTTCCTTCAAAGTGCTCGGTCAGCTCTGTTCGATCGGCGGTCATTCCGCGGTGGGGGAGATGATGGGAGTCCGGCTCTCCGGAATCGTCGCGTGGTTCGTCTGGCGGGGCGTCTATTTGTTCAAGCTGCCCTCCTGGTCGCGTCGCACGCAGGTGGGGTTCGACTGGTTTTGGCTCCTGCTCTTTCCCCGGGACCTCAGCCACGTGCGCACTCGCGAAACCGACCGCGTAACCCACGCTCATTACGCCCCCGGAGATTTCGTCTTCCGCCAGGGTGACATGCCGGCGAATTTTTACGTCATCGACCGCGGCGAGGTCGAGATCGTCCGGACGACGGCGGAAAACCCCGACGGCCAGGTCGTGGCGGTGCTGGGACCCGGATCCTTCTTCGGTGAGCAGGCGCTCCTGAATAATGCGCCCAGGAATGCGTCCCCGCGCGCCCGAACCAAGGTCGAGGTGGTGGTGATGGGGCGAAACGTCTTTTCCCAGATCTCCAAGGCCCTCATCCCCCTGCGCGATGCGCTGGCGCAGACGCTGAACCGGCGATCAAACGACGTCTGGAGCCGCAATCAGCGGGCTCGTGAAGTGCTCGAACAAACCGAAGTGCGATCCCTCATGGAATCTGCACCCCTGCCCTTTCTCGCGGGTGAGACGACCCTCCGGGAGGTCGCGCGGGCGTTCGTGGACACCCATCACGATTTTCTCCTCGTCTGCGATGCGGAGGGCCTGCTCGAAGGCATCGTGACCATGACTGATCTGGTCCGGGCGCACGGCGCCGGTGGCGGCAGCGTCCAGTGCGCGCGCGATTTTATGGTACGGAGTCCTTACGTCGTCTGCCCAGAGGACTCGAGCGCGACCGCCGAGTCGGTCCTGCGCGAACACCAGCTCAAGTCCCTGCCCGTGGTCGCTTCGCCCTCCGATCGTAGGGTGGTGGGCTGTTTGCGGATCCGCAGGTTGATCGCTCATGTCATGCAGGACCTGAATCCGGTTTGAATCCCGACCCGGGATGAACGATGACAAGCAGTCCGATGGCTGCTCCTCAACCGCTTATCTCCCCCAAACTCTTCGCCATCGCGGCGATGGCGCCCAATCGCGTCATCGGCGTGGATGGCGCGATGCCGTGGCGGATCCCCGAGGAGCTGCGGTGGTTCCGCGAAGCGACGATGGGCCACGCGGTGCTGATGGGCCGCAAGACGTTCGAGTCGATCGGCCGGCCGCTGCCGGGCCGACTCAATCTCGTGGCCTCACGGCGCGAGAAACTAAGGCTCCCGGCCGGCGTCGAGCGCATCCGCGATCTCGCCAGCTTCGATCCCACCGCCGTCGCAAACGAAAAAGTCTTCGTCGCCGGCGGGGCGGAAGTCTATCGGGAACTGCTTTCGCATTGCGTCGAGCTCTGGCTGACCCGGATTCGTCGCAAAGTCGCCGGGGACGCAGTCATGCCGCCCTTCGAAGCGAATTTCGAGGAGCGTGAAACGCTTCGCGAAGAGGCCGAATTCAGTGTCGTCCGATTCGTGAACAAGCGCGCTCCCGAAGCGGCTCTGTGATCCGTAATCGGTGATCGGTGATCGATAATCGGCGGTCGGTCGCGGGGAGAATGGGACGGATGTGAAGGCTGGGAACCACGGGAGCCATGGTTACCGATCACCGATCACCGATCACCGATCACCGATTACTGATTTCTGAGTACTGATTACTGATTACCGATTACCGCCCCGCCCCTTCACCCCGGCTGCAGTACAAACCCGGGGGCCGCGACACCGGGCCAAAGTTCGTAGAGAAGCTCCGGCTTGTCCGTGCCGCCCTTGCGCGGACTGCACGGCAGACCGATCGCACGAGCCGCCGCGATGCTGAGCTCCCCGATCTTGTCGCGCGGGCCCTTGTCGGCCACGACGCACTCGACCGAGAGTTTCCCGAGCGTCACCCGCGCGCGGCAGCCGCGCACCACCCCATGCGTCGCCTGAATAATGAGCGGGGGTACGACAATGTATGGCACCGTCTCCGCATCGACGTAGGCGGTGGGGTCGTTCGCAAGTTTGCCCGGATGCCGGTACCACGTGGTCGAAGCAATTACGCCGCCGGGGAAGATCTGCGGCTCGTTGTCCTTGCCGAGGATGACGATTTCGCGCGCCCAAGACTTCGCGCAGATCACTTTGCCCGCGCGGACGGCCATCCCGCCGTTGGCAAGGCTTTCGGTGCCCTTGTTGTCGGCGCGATAGGCCGCCGGCCCGCCCGCTTGCGCATTGGCGCCATCGGCATCGATGTCGCCGTCGGCCTTGAAAAAGACGCGGCCGTCGTCGTCCTGCTTGATGAGACAGGCGTAGTCTTCATTGGTGATGGTTCCGAGCGTTTTCATAATTAGGAAAGGGCGCGGACCATACGCGCGGTCGCGAAATGTCACCAGAACTCGTGGCGCAAATTCGCCCCAGAACGCAGCGGCAACGCGCCCCTAGCGCGTCAGCCCCGCGTCTTCCGAACCAGCGGAAGGGCGGGACCCAATCGAAAATTGCGGGCAGCTCACGACTGTCGGCGACGGCGCCAGGCGCCGAAAGCCGCGATCGACGCAAGGACTCCGGCAAAATACGTGCCCGGCTCGGGCACGGCGGCGGCTCCCTGCAGGGAGAAACCCCAGGAAACGAATTGCCCCTGACCTCCGCCTGACACATCGGCAATGAAAAGGGTCCACGTCCCGGTTCCCGCAAAGCTGTTGAACGAGGTCAGCGAGCTGGTGCGCGGGCTTGCATCCGTCACCCCAAACGGACTGGCCGAGCGGCCGTCCGGTCCCCACGATCCCGTGAGAGCGGCCCCGCCTGGATTGCTGAAGTTCTGGTAGAGGTGAATATCGTTTCCGGCCAGGGTGAAAGTCACGTTGAACCCGGCATCACCGTAGCCCACCGGATTACTGCCCGTCACACCCACCCGATTCATCAGATTGACGAACCCGACCGTCGAACCTCCCGACGAGGTGTGGACGAGATACGCGAAGTAATCGCCGTTGAATCCGCCGGTGATGTTCAGCGTCACCTGCACCCCCGTGATCTGGGTGACGGCCGATGACCCCACACTGATCGTACTCGCCACGCCATTGATGTCGTTGTCCGGGATCGTGACGTTCGGAGAGATGCTGTAGTTCTCGATCTGCCCCTGCACGGATCCACTGGTGGCCGCGAGCACGAGGGCGATGGCAATAAGCGAGGGAATTTTCATAATTACAGGAAAGGAAGCGCGCGGGACTCTGTTATCCGACGATTGGATGAGGGATGTCAACCCGAGAATTCCCTTCGCGCGCGCGGCGCTGTTCGCGCCCGACTCGACCGCAAGCAGGTGAGAGCGTCGCCAAGGATTCGTCAGCTGGCCCACGTGTGGTTCGCGGAGTCTCTCGCCGCCCGCGCCGCCGCCGCTTTCCCCGGCGTAGTTTGCCGGCGCCAATCAGGGCGTCAGCCGCAGGCGCAAAAACCGCCGCGGCGCCGATGACATCGGAGCAGTG
>JBBQFQ010000056.1:0-36200 GCA_038322235.1 Chthoniobacterales bacterium | reverse complement strand
CGATCCAGGCGATGACGATGAGCGCATCGGAGGAGGCGTCGATCAGGAAGCCCACCCTGACGAGCATGTAAACACCGGCCGCCACCATCGTCGCCGCGTGGATCAAAGCGGAAACCGGCGTCGGACCTTCCATCGCGTCGGGTAACCAGACATGCAGCGGAAATTGCGCTGACTTACCAACGGCACCGCAAAAAACGAGCAGGGCCGCCGCCGTCAAAAAACCGGGGTGTCCGGTAAAGCTGCTCATCCTGGCCGAGATGTCGGTGAAGACTAACGATCCCGTGGCCGTCCAAACCATAAGGATGCCGAGCATGAACCCGAAATCGCCGAGACGATTGGTGATAAATGCTTTCTTGGCCGCGTCGGCCGCCGAGGGCCGCTCGAACCAATGACCAATGAGCAGATAGGAACTGACGCCGACCAGCTCCCAAAAGATAAACATCATCACGAAATTATTCGCGAGGACGATGCCGAGCATCGAGAACATGAAGAGCGACAGACCGGCGAAGTAGCGCGACTCACTCCGGTCCTCGTGCATGTAGCCGAGCGAGTAGATGTGGACGAGCAGCCCCACGCCCGTGACCACCAGCAGCATCGTCTTGCTGAGCGTATCGACCACCAGCCCGATCGGGATGTACAGCCTCGGCCCAAAATCCACCCAGGTGAAGGAGACCGTCTGATCGTCGCTCCCGAAAAGGATGCAGCTTCCGAGAAAGGAAAGTCCGACGGCGCCGACCGAGAGATACGAGCTGAGCGTGCGCGACGATTTGAAGGCCAGCTGGATCAGCAGGGCCGAAACCAGCGGGGCAAAGAGGACGAGCCAGGGAAGCATTGGGAGGGAAAGCTCAGTGTTCGCGACGAGGCGTCAGTATTGCAGCTTGTTGATCTCGTTGACCTGCGTCGTCTGCTTGGCGCGGTAGAGCGCCACGATGATGGCCAGACCGACGGACACCTCGGCGGCCGCCACGGTGATGATGAAAAAAACGAGAATCTGACCGTGGTAATCCGGCATGCCGTCGGCCGCCGGGCGGAAGCGGGAGAAGGCCACCAGCGCGAGGTTCGCAGCATTCAGCATCATCTCGAGGCACATGTAGATCACGAGAATGTTCCTCCGGACGAGCACCCCGGTGAAACCGATCGCGAAGAGCAGGCCACTGACGAGCAGGTAGTGGTTGAGAGTCAGAGCCATTTCAGGGAGCGACGGAGTGAAGGCGAGGGGCGGAGGCGGGACGTCATTTCAGTTCCCGCTTCGAGAGGATGATCACGCCCACGGTGGCGACGAGCAGCAGCGTTCCGATGACCTGGAGCGGGAGGTTGTACTCGGTGAAGATCAGGAAACCGACCCGCTTGACGTCCTCGATCGCGTGCGGCAGCGACGGCGCCACGGCGTCGCCGGGGGCGAACGACTGGAGAATCCGAATGAATCCCCCGACAAAGCCGAAGCTGACGATCACGCCTCCCGCGAGCGCGACGGGAGCGATGACGCGCCGTCCCTCCGCCTTGAGGTCGAGCAGCATGATGATGAAGAGGAACAGAACCATCACGGCCCCGGCGTAGACGAGCACCTGAATCACCCCGATGAAGAATGCCTCGAGCGAAACGAACAGCGCCGCGAGGGCGATGAAACTCACCACGAGCGAGAGAGCGCTCGCGACGGGGTTGCGTTGCACCACCACGAGGCCCGCGAAGAGCAGCATCGTCAGCGAAAAGATCCAGAACAGGGCGGGAGACATGACGGGGTGCTACGCGGCGGGGAGGAGAGCGGGGCGGGACAGCGTGCCGACGGTCGGAAGCCGGCGGGCGGGCGCAGAGGATGGACGCGATCCGCTCATTTCTTGTCGTCCCACTTGTTGACCAGGCCGGTCTTCAGACCGCCGATTTCGTAAAGCTTCGCCTTATCGTGCACCATCTCGGCGCGCGTGGTGCCCACGACCAGATAGTCCTTCTGGAGGTAGATCGCCTGCTCCGGGCAGACCTCCTCGCACATGCCGCAGTAGATGCAGCGCACCATGTCGATCTTGAACTGCTCTGGAAATTTTTCGACCTTCGCGAACTTCGCATCCTCCGCGATTTCTCCCGGCGTGATCGTGATGGCCCGGGGCGGGCAGATGAATTCGCAGAGCTGGCAGGAGACGCAGCGCTCGCGGCCGTAGTCGTCCGTTACGAGGGCGGGAACCCCGCGGTAGTGCTCGGGCAGCTCGGAATCCCAGCGTTCCTCGGGATACTGCATCGTCACCTTCGTCTTGCCGGTGATCGATTCCTTCAAATGCTTCAGCGTGATCTTCAAACCTCCGAAGATCGCCGGGAGATACGTCTTCTCGATCAACGAGAGCTCGGGACGGGGAATCTGGACGGTGGCCATGAGGAAAAAGGGTCGGGTCGGTGAGGCAGCGTTACTTCGGCAGGAAAGCGAGGATGACCGCCGTGACGACGATGTTCGCCAGCGCGAGCTCGAAGAGGACGACCCAGCCGAGCTTCATGAGCTGATCATAGCGAAACCGCGGCACGGTCCAGCGAATGAACATGAAGAACACGATGAGGGCGATCACCTTGCCAAAGAAGCAGGCAATATTGAAAAACGCCCAGCCGGTGCCGTCCGCGCCCGTCTTCGTGATGAGCGAAATGCTCCAGTCGCCGGCCCCGCCAAAATGGATCGACGGAACCGGGACGTGCCATCCGCCCAGAAAGAGCGTCGCAATGAGCGCGCAGCCGGTGATCATCGCCGCGTACTCCCCGAGGAAGAACAGCGCGAACTTCATCGACGAATACTCCGTGTGGTAACCGCCCACGAGCTCGGTCTCGGACTCCGGCAGATCGAAGGGCGCCCGATTCGTCTCCGCGAAGATCGAGACCGTGAAAATCACGAAGCTGATCACCATGGGGATCCAGAGGAGGATCTTCGACCACGTGAAGCCCTGCAGGATCAGCCCGCCATCCTTCCAGCCGACGGCACCATTCGTGAACGGGACGACACTCCAGCCATTCTGCGCCTGGTAATCGACGATCGCCGAAAGATTCAGATTCCCAATCACGAGGAGAACCGGAACGAGCGACAGTCCCATGGAGAGCTCGTAGGAGATCATCTGCGCCGACGAGCGAACCCCGCCAAGGAAGGGGAACTTCGAGTTCGAGGACCAGCCCGCGATGACGATGCCATAGACCGCGATCGAAGTGATCGCGAAGACGTACAGGAAGCCGACGTTGACATCGGCGATCACCATCTTGTAGCTCTTCTCGCAGATCGTCAGGGTGCTACCGAACGGCACCACCGCGAAACTCAGAATCGCGGGTGCCACCGCCAGTGCCGGGGCCAGCCAGTAGTAGAATTTCTTCACGTGGCCGGGGGTGAGATCCTCCTTGAGGAGGAATTTCAGCCCGTCCACGATCGGCTGGGCGAGACCGGCGATGTTCAGATCCTTCTTGAAGCCGAGCAGCGTGAGCGGAATGCCCGTGCGGTTCGGACCAATCCGATCCTGCATGAGCGCGCTGACCTTGCGCTCGGCGAGACTCGAGTAGGCGACGATGATCATGACGACGCCGAAGAGGATGACGATCTTCGTCAGCGGAACCGTGACGAACGCGTTCGCGAGGTAGAAGGACGCGCAGGCCTCCCAGAGCGAATGGATGAAATCGAACATGCGGTGAGGGGGAGATTCGTCAGAGCGAAAGCTTGTCCTTCAAGTCCACGCCGAGATCCGTGAGCTTGGAAAGGCTGAGACCAGCGAGAGCCGGCACCTCGCCCGCCATCTGCCGGAAGAGGTCCTCGATCGTGTAGATGCCATTGCCGCCGCCCACTGCGGCCACGAGATCCCGCAGGATTTCCCAGTCGTCGGTGGCGTTCCCCGGAGGAGTGATGGCCTGATTCAAACGCTGCAGTCGGCCCTTGGCGTTGATCATCGACCCGCGCTTTTCGGAAAAGGCGGCGCCCGGCAGAATGACCGTCGCCGCGGCGGTGGTGGGACTCGGCAGGATCCCGAGCACGACGAGACTCGCGAGTTTCTCGAGGGCCGCCGGCGTTGCACCGCAAGCCGCCGCATCCTCCCCGAGACAGATCAGCGCCTTGATCGAACCGTCGTTCACCTTGTTCGCGATCACGGGCACGTAGCGCCCCGGTGAATCGGACGCCACCTTCAGGAGGCGGGCGCCGTTGGTGTTTGGATTCCCGTCTTCGGAGACGAGGATGCCATCGGCCTTTTGCGCGCGCGGAACGATGTCGAAGAGTTGAATCTTCAGCTGGCGGGCGAGCTTCGCGGCGAGGTAGAGTTCTTCATTCGTGGCGCGCGCCGACGCGATCATGGCGATCTCCTCGCCCTTGAAATGCCGGAGCTGGCCCGCGGCCTCCGCGACCGCTTCCGCGAGGCGGGACGGCTCGTAAATGCCGCTTTGCTGGCGGATCAGAGGCTGCGTCAGCCGGCTCTCGTGCTGCACGAAGTGAAAATTCAAGCGACCGTGGTCACACATCCAGACCTCGTTGACGTCGTTATTCTCCCGCGGCGTCTGCCGATACATCACGTTCTCACGAGTGCCGATCGTCGTGTTGCAACCCGTCCCGCAGCTCGTGCAGAAGCTCTTCGTCTCCTTCAGAAACCAGACCCGCATCTTGAAGCGGAAATCCTTCGACGTCAGCGCACCAACGGGACAGATGTCGACGGTGTTGAGCGAGTAGTTGTTGTCGAATTGTCGCCCCGGGTAGGCGGTCAGCACCGTGTGGCTGCCGCGCTCGGTGAAACCGAGCACGTCATCGTGCGCGATCTCCTTCGAGAAGCGGATGCAGCGCGAGCACATGATGCAGCGCTCGTCGTCGAGCACGATTCGCGGCCCGAGATCGACCTTCTTCGGTTTTTTCACCTTCTCTTCCAGAAAGCGCGACTCACCGGTCCCAAACTCGACCGAAAATTCCTGGAGCCGACATTCGCCTGCCTGATCGCAGATGGTGCAGTCGAGGGGATGATTGATGAGCAGAAACTCCATCACGCCCTTCCGGCAGTCATCGATCAACGCCGACTGGGACCGGTAGCCCGTTCCCTCGGCAACGTCGCTCGAACAGCAGATCTGCGGACGCGGAATCCACGAAATCTCCGGGTAGCCATCCGGACCGATGACCGGCTTCCGATCCGGGCCCATCTTCGGCGGCCCCATTTCGATCAGGCACATCCGGCAATTGCCCGGCGACGAGAGCTTCGGGTGGTAGCAGTAGCGCGGAACGTACGTGCCGTTCTTGGACACCGCTTCAATCACGCGGGTCCCTTTCGGCACCTGAACCCATTTCCCATCCACCTGGATGTTCACCATCCCAAGCGGGGCGACGACGGCTTCGACAGCAGAGGGAGCGGCAGCGGCGGGGCTCATGGAGATTGGCAGATCAGAGGGTCTTCAGCGGCCGGTGGCGATCACGAATGCAGGGCTCCGGCGCGGTCCGGCGCGAGGACGTCAGCGGCGGTGCGGGCATTCTCCGGCAGGTGATGCTTTGCGGCCGCCGCGAACTCGGCGGGAAACTTGTCGAGGAAACTTTGGACCGGCCAGGCACACGCCTCGCCGAAGGCACAGATCGTGCGCCCGGCGATGTTGTCGGCGACGCTTTTCAGCGTCTTCGGGTCCTGCTCGACGCCGAGTCCGCCGGCGAGGCGGTCGGTGATCTTCTTCATCCAGAGCGAGCCCTCGCGGCACGGAGTGCACTGGCCGCAGCTTTCGTGGGCGTAGAATTCGTTGATGTTGTTCAGCGCCCAGACCACGTCCCGCGAGTCGTCCATCACAATGACGCCGCCGGATCCCGCCATTGAGCCGACCGCCGCGAGGCTGTCGAAATCCATCACGATGTCACTGAAGGCGATCTCCTTGTCGACCATTGAGCCGTCGGGCTGCTTCGTCTTGATCTTGAATTTCTCGTCCGCGCGCAAAACCTTTGCCGAGCTGCCGCCGGGGATGACGGCCTTGAACTTCCGGCCGGGCTTCGGCCCGCCGCAAATGTCGTTGAGCAGCTCCCCCATCGTGAGCGATCCCACCTCGAACTCATAGTAGCCCGGCCGCTGCACGTCACCGCTCACGCAGAGAATCCGGGTTCCGGTGTTGTTCGGCTTGCCGATCTTCGCGAACTCGGCGCCGCCCATCCGCACGATGTGCTTCGCGTTGCAGAGCGTCTCGACGTTGTTCACGATCGTCGGGCTCATGTATAAGCCGAGCACCGCCGGGAAATACGGGGGCTTGATTCGCGGATAGGGGCGCTTGCCCTCCAGCGATTCGATCAGTCCGGTCTCTTCGCCGCAGATGTAGGCGCCCGCGCCTCGATGCACGTAGATCTCGAGATCGAATCCGCTCCCAAGGATGTTCTTCCCGAGAAAGCCCTGCTCCTTCGCCTCGGCGAGAGCGCGCTCGAGGATGCGCGCGCCTTCCGGAAATTCCCCGCGGATGTAGATGTAGGCGAGCCGGGCGTTCACCGCGAAGCACGAGATCACCATCCCCTCGATCAGCTGATGGGGGTCCTGGTGAATGATGTAACGATCCTTGAAGGTGCCGGGCTCCGATTCGTCCGCATTGCAGATCAAATAGACCGGCTTTTTCTCGTCGGGTCGGATGAAGCCCCACTTCATCCCACACGAGAAGCCCGCGCCGCCGCGACCGCGCAGTTGCGAGGTTTTCATCTCGCCCACGATTTCCTGCGGCTTCATGCCCAGAGCTTTTTTCAGATCCGCATAGCCTCCGTCCGCGAGGTAGGTCTGAATGTCATTCGCCCAGCCTGGCCGGTCGATGTTCTTGAAGATCAGCCGGCGTTCGCGGGGATGGGGTTGCTTGACGATGGAGACCATGGAAGGAAAAAATTCGAAGCGACAAACTCGAAATTCGGAGAAGCGGAAAAGCGAAAAAAGGCCGGTGTGGAGGCGGAGGAAGGGAGTGGTTTTCGGCGGTTCGAGCGGCGAGTTTTTCTCCGCTACGCCTCGTACTTTCCGAGGAGGTCCTTCGCGGCGGCTTCAGTGCCGACGCCTTCGTAGAAGTCATCGTTCACCATGCAGACCGGAGCGGTTCCGCAGCTCGCGAGGCATTCGACGAACTCGACGCTAAAGCGTCCGTCCGCGCTGACGGCGATGGGATCATGGTGGCTCACGTGCGACCGGTCGATGCGGCCCAGCGCGCACATCTGCTCCATCAGCTTGTAGCCCCCGCCGAGCGCGCAGGACAGGGTCCGGCAGACGCGGATGTGGTGCTTTCCGGCCGGCTTCCGCCGGAACATCGGATAGAACGTGATGACCTCGTAGACGTTGATCGGCTGCAGCTCAAGCTTTCGCGCGACCCAGTCCTCCGTGCCGGCCCCGAGAAAGCCAAAATGTTCCTGGAGCAGGTGCAGCAGCGGGAGCACGGCACTGCGCTTCGAGACGGGGTAATGCGTGATCACCTCGTCGATTTTCGCCTCCAGATCGGCGGGAATCGGGGGCAGGGCGGGGACTTCCTCGGCGTGTGCGCTCATGCGTCTTTCAAGGTGGGATCAGCGGTCGCATTCGCCCATTACGAAGTCGAGGGAACCGAGGATGGCGACGACGTCGCTCATCATGTTCCCCGGCAGCAACTCATGGAGGATGCTCAGGTTCACAAAACTCGGGGCCCGGATCTTCAGCCGGTGCGGAACTCCCCCACCCTTGCTGTTAATGTAGAAACCGAGTTCACCCTTCGGATTCTCGGCGCTGAAGTAGACCTCGCCAGGAGGAGCCTTCACGCCCTCCGTGACGATCATGAATTGATGGATCAACTGCTCCATTTTCTTCATGACCATCTCCTTTTTCGGAAGCACGCCCTTGTCGTTGTCCACGTTGATCGGGCCGTCCGGGAGCTTCGCTAGGACCTGCCGCAGGATGCGGACGCTCTCCTTCATTTCGATCATCCGGACGAGATACCGGTCGTAGCAGTCACCGACTTGGCCGACCGGGATGTCGAACTCGTACTTCTCGTAGCCGAGATACGGATGCGCCTTTCGGACATCGTGCTCAACGCCCGACCCGCGCAGGTTCGGACCCGAGAGTCCGTAGGCAATGGCCTTCTCCGCCGTGATCACGCCGATGTCCTTCGTGCGGTTCACGAAGATCGGGTTGCGGGTCAGGAGGCGATCAACTTCATCCAACTGCGGAAGGAAGGAGTCGCAAAAGCTCAGCACGCGGGCCGGATAGTCGGGTCCCATGTCGCGAGTGTGTCCGCCCACTCGCGTGTAGCTCGTCGTAAATCGCGCTCCTGTCAGCTGTTCGATCAGATTGTAGATCTTCTCGCGCTCGTTGAACGTGTAGAGAAAAACCGTCATCGCCCCTGTATCCATCGCGAAGGCGCCGAGGCCGAGCAAATGGGCGGAAATGCGCCCCAATTCGCAGCAAAGCACCCGAATGGCCTGACCGCGCGGCGGCAGCTCCCAGCCCATCAGTTTCTCGACCGCGCAGGCGTAAGCGACGTTGTTCGAAAGCGGCGCGAGATAGTCCAGCCGGTCCGTGTAGGGCACGAACTGATTGTACTGCATGTTCTCGGCGATTTTCTCGTCGCCGCGATGCAGGTAGCCCACATCCGGCGTGGCCTTTGTGATGATTTCGCCGTCGAGCTCAAGCACCACCCGGAGAACCCCGTGCGTCGCGGGATGCGACGGACCCATGTTAATGATCAGCTTCTCGCCAATCATATCCTCCGTCGCGTCCACCGCCGCCTGCGCGCGGGCGGGTGTGTCGCCGATTTCGAGAGTCTGGGTCGCCATATTCGGTGGAAAAAAACCGGCGAAAATGCCGGGCTCAAAATGGGCGGCGCGAATCCCAACCGCAACCGTGATTTGTGAAAACTTTCACAAGCGGTCGTCGATCCGGGATTTTCTATTCGCCAGTCCGCCCATGGAGCGAAATGCTGCGCGGATGGTCAAGCCGTTCCTTTCCACCGCCGGCGTGGGACTTCTTCTCGGCGCCGCCATTCTGTCGGCGAGGGAGCCGATCGGAAAGCCCGCCATACCCACGAGTGCCAGCGTCCAAAGCCCGCGAGCGTTCCTCGGGCCAATCCCGGTTCAGTATGCGGCCGCCGGAACGGAACTGGTCATCGATCTCCACCGGTTTTACCAACCCGGGAAGGATGGCGCGGCCGTCGAGGTGGAATCGAGCGATCGCTGCGCCGCCAGCTTCGACCCCGTGGCCTTCAAGCTGCACCTCAAGTCGCCGGCGGGGGCGCAGGGGTTGATCGAGGTTCCATTCCACGTCCGGGGCGACGCCGGAAAAAAATTTAGTGGCGTCGTGACGCTCGCGCTGCGGGCGCGACCGGAACATTCCTTCATCTATCGGCCACCGGCCGGCGGCGCGGGGCCGCAGAAGATCGTCGTCGCCGGTGCGTTCAACGGTTGGAACAAGGAATCGAATCCGCTTTCCCGCCAGCCCGACGGCACTTGGACCGCCTCCGTTGCGCTCGAGCCCGGAAATTACCTGTACAAATATCACATCGACGGTCAGTGGGTGCCCGATCCCGCGAATCCGAACCGGGCGCCGGATGGCTTTGGCGGATTTAATTCGGTGCTCGAGGTCGCGTCGAAAAGCTCCGCGGACACGCCCCCGCCCGTCCGTCGGCCGGATTCTGGACGCCGTCCGGCCTTCGAGTGGCGCGATGCCGTCATGTATTTCGCGCTGACGGATCGTTTCGCCAACGGCGACCCCCGGAACGACGGACCGACCACCGATCCGAACGTCGCCCGGCCCGCGAATTATCACGGCGGCGATTGGAAAGGCATCACGGGGCAGATCGAGAACGGCTACTTCGAGCGGCTCGGCGTCAACGTCCTCTGGCTCGCGCCGCTGAATCTCAATCCTTCCCATCCCGAGCAGGAATACCCGGAGCCGCGTCGCTGGTATACGGGCTACCACGGCTACTGGCCGGTCTCGGCCACGGAGGTCGATCCCCGTTACGGAACGGTGGCCGAGCTGAAGGCCCTGATCGCCGCGGCGCATCGACGCGGGATCAGGGTTCTCGCCGATCTCGTGCTCCATCACGTGCATCAGGAGCACCCCTACTGGAAGGAGCACCGCGACTGGTTTGGGACGCTGGAACTGCCGGACGGTCGGAAAAACCTCCGCCTTTGGGACGAGCATCAGTTCTCCACGTGGTTTGAGCCCTATCTGCCCTCGTTTGATTTCGCGAACGCCGCGGCGGTGCGAGCTCTGATCGACAACACTATCTGGTGGGCGCGAGAATACGATCTCGACGGCTTCCGGCTCGATGCGGTGAAACACATCCCACCGAGCTTCTGGTGGCAGCTCCGACGGGATCTCCGAGGGGCGATCGAGATCCCGCGCGGCCGGCCGCTCTACCTCGTAGGCGAGACCTTCCAGGACCGCGCCGGCATCATGCAATTCGTCGGGCCGAATATGCTCGACGGCCAATTCGACTTCCCGCTCTACGACAGCATCATCGATGCGTTCGCCCGCGAATCGAGCGGGCTGGACGCCCTCGAGAAATCCCTGCTCGCCTCCGAGCAGGCGTATGGCGCGGGGAACCTGATGTCGCCCCTGATCGGGAACCACGACAAGGGCCGCTTCATGGCTTACGCGGATGGCGACCTCCCGGACCCCGACATCCCGAAAGAGGAAGAGGTCGGCTGGGCCAAACCTCCGCGGGTCGATCACCGCGAGAGCTTTGCCAAGCTGGCGATCGCGCAGGCCTTCCTTCTGAGCATCGACGGCGTCCCGATGCTGTACTACGGAGACGAATACGGCGAAACCGGCGCTGGCGACCCGGACAACCGTCGCGACATGCGCTTCGGCGATCAGCTCGACCCTCGCGAGCAGGGCGCGTTAAAATGGATGCAATTTCTCGGTCAGTTTCGCAAGAAGCACGCCGCGCTCCGGATGGGCAGCCGGCGCGTCGTCGCCAGCGAGAAGGACCTGCTCGCCTGGGTCCGAGCGTACCGGGATGATCAAGTGCTCTGCGTCTTTCACCGCGGAGCCGCCGAGCGGGCCGCGGAGTTCACGGTCGGTCCGGAGTTCCGCGACGGAAGCTATGTCGCCCTCCCCTCCGGCGAAACGGTTGAGGTGAATGGAGGCAAGGTCAGCCTCCGCCTCCCGCCGCGACAGGCGCTGTTTCTGGTCCGGAGATGAGCCGCGCCCGGACCTCCGCCTGACCGGCGGGAGGCCGCTCCTCCTCCGCCGATGCCGCTCGCGATGCAACCTGCGGATCACAAACACCAGATCGCCGATTACTGATTACCGCCTACCTACCGATTACGGATTTCCCTGTTCACATCCACCCAGTCCATGGCAGGGTTCCTGCTCTCACACACTAGGATAGCCGATCCCAGACGCGCAGACCCCTCAACTTATGGCCATCTCCGGAGATATCTCTGACCTTCCGCTGCCCGACTTGCTGAACATGATCCGCTTCCGCGGCGGGCTGGTCACCCTCACCGAAACCCAGCGCGCGACAGAGATGGTGCTGGCTTTTTCCCCGGGTTACGTAACCGGATTCTCGATCGAGCGGCAGGTGATCCGGGTGGAAACCCAAGTGGTGGACCGGCTTTTCGCGGTCGCGGCGATGCCAGTCGGTCGCTTTCACTACGAGCCGGCTCCCACGGCTTCGATGCGCGGCAGCGTTCGCATCCCCGTGGATCGCCTGGCGCTGTGCCTCGTTTCGAAGGTCGACGAAGTGAACATCGCCAAGGAGACGCTGCCATCGCCCTCCCAAGTCTTCCGCCTCCGCGATGAAGACTCGGTCATTCGGGAGATCGTCAAACATGTCGGCGAGCCGGATCTCGTCAATTTCGTGCTCGAGTCCAAGCATCTTCTCTTCACGGGAGTGAGCGCCGACCGACTCGCTGAATTGCACCAGATCGGCGTGGATGTGGCCCGCTATTATCTCTACAAGCTGAACCTCCTCGGAATCGTGGTGCCGGCCAAGCGCGACTCGCTTTGGGCGACCCTCGACGCGGCGCTCCAGCCGAAGAGTTCGGGGATCCGGCTCGTGAAGCAGTCCCCCCTGCCCCCCATGGCCCGTCCGATCGCTCCGCCGGCCGGACCGGCGGAATCATCGATGCTGACTGGGGCGCTCGCTGGGGGCGGCGGTCAAACGATGACGATGGAACGCACCCGCTCCCTCATCATGTCCGCCGCGTCGGCCTTGCGTGCGTCCTTTCGGATGGGTTAGAGGTCCGACCGAGTCGGGCTCATCTTAATCGCTCCGCTTTCCGCTCTCTAAGCGCGCCCGCGACCCTGCCGGCGCGCTTTTCATTTGCTTCGCCGCATTGCATGGGGTTCAAGGCTCGCATGGAAGGCCC
The DNA here is from genome assembly GCA_038322235.1 of Chthoniobacterales bacterium. Classification (GTDB taxonomy): domain Bacteria; phylum Verrucomicrobiota; class Verrucomicrobiia; order Chthoniobacterales; family SZAS-18; genus SZAS-18. Next base: position 23,938 of record JBBQFQ010000056.1, on the reverse strand, counting down.
TGAAGTCCCCACCGAGCATCTGCACGAGCAGATGGAACACCAAGCCCATAAACACGACAGCCCGAGCTGGACCATGGGAGTAGCGCTTTCCTCGGCCCTCCTGGCCGGATTCGCGGCCGTGACGGCCCTCCTCGCCGGACATCATGTGAACGAGGCGATGATCGAGAACATCAAGGCCTCGAACCAGTGGAGCTACTACCAATCGAAGAGCCAAAAAAAGAATATCGTCGAATCGAAGCTCGAGATGCTGGCCGCCCTCGGCAAGCCGGAGGACCCGAAGGAACGCGAGCGGATCGCGCGTTACGAAAAAGAAATGAAGGACATCGAGATCGGCGCGCGGGCCCGCGAGCACGCCGCCGAGCTTCACCTCCACACGCATGAGATCAATGCGCGGGGCGTGACGATGTTCCAAGTCGCGATCGCGATCGCCGCGATCGCGGTGCTGACGAAACGGCAGAAGTTCTGGTATGTCGGCCTCGCCTTTGGCGGCGTTGGCATCTACTTTTTCCTTCAGGCCCTGCTCTCCGGCGGCGGCGCCGCCCATTAGGACAGATTTACTGAGGTGGCGCACCGATCACTTCGGCAATACTCTCCGAGATGAATAAGACTTTCGCGGGCCTTGGCTGCCTCGCCGTCGTGGTCATCGGTGTCCTCGTGATCGGCGGCTGGGTGATGAGTTCGTACAATCGACTCATCCCGCTTTCCCAAGGGGTGGATGCCCAGTGGGCGCAGGTGCAAAACGTCTACCAGCGGCGGGCCGACCTCATTCCGAACCTGGTGAAGACGGTCGAGGGTGCGGCAAATTTTGAGAAGTCCACTCTCACGGACATCGTCGCCGCTCGCGCCTCGGTCGGCCAGGTGAAGATCGATCCGAACACGGCGCCGTCCGATCCAGCCGCCTTGGAGAAGTATCAGAAGGCGCAGGAGGGTCTTTCGGGCGCACTCTCCCGGTTGCTGGTCGTCGCCGAGCGCTACCCGGATTTGAAGGCAAATCAGAACTTCGCGAATCTCCAGTCTCAACTCGAGGGAACGGAGAATCGGATCTCGGTCGAACGCGGAAAATTTAACGATGCCGTCAAAGGCTTCAACGTGGCGGTCAAGACGTTCCCGACGAATGTCGTGGCGGGCTTCTTTGGCTACTCCGCGAAACCATATTTCGCCGCGAAGACCGGTGCGGAAAATCCGCCGCCGGTGAGCTTCGACTTCGGAAAACCGACGCCTGTCCCGGCCGGCAAATAGCGGGCCGCCGCGGAAACAAGGTCGCCGCGTCGGGTTCACCTGGCGAACCCCGCCTGTCCCGTGCCCACACCTAACGGATCCTTCGAAAACGCCCGGCCTCGCGTCAGCTCGGGAGGTCGGTGGTTTGCGTTGATGGTCCGGTGCGGGTTGGGCCTGCTGGCGTTACTCGTCGCGGGTCTGTCAGTCGCGCCCGCCGCGGAGCGCATGCCGCCCGCGCCTCCGCGTTATTTCAACGACTACACGCTCTCCGTCTCCGGTCCGGTCGTCGAGGAACTTGACCAGAAGCTGATCGAGTTTGAGCGCCGGACCTCGAGCCAGATTCTCGTCGCGATCTACGGGCCGCTCGAGACCGACTCGTCGGTTCAGGACTACTGCCACCGGATTTACGAGAATTGGAAAGTCGGGCGCAAAGGCCAGAACAACGGCGCGGTGCTCTTCGTCTTCAAGGACGCGCACAAGGTCTGGATCGAAGTGGGGTACGGTCTGGAGGGGGCCATTCCGGATGGGACGGCGAAACAGATCATCGATACAAAGATCGCGCCGCGACTCCGCACGAACGATTTCGACGGCGCGATGCGCGAAGCGGTGGCCGCGCTGACCGCCGCCGCCGAAGGCGAATACAAGGGTACCGGCCGCACGACGGCGCAGGAGCGGAAGCGAACTGCGGCCCCTACGCCGAACTCGCCGGGTGGAACGCTTCTGACCGTCGTCTTCGCGATCATTGTCATCCTCGTCATTTCCCGCTTCTCTTCCGGCGGGGGCGGCGGACGCTTCTTCGACGGAACGGGCTCCCGCGGCGTGGGACGCGGCCCGATTTTCTTCCCCGGTGGGTTCAGCGGGGGAGGCTCCAGCGGCCGGGGTGGTGGTGGTGGCTTCGACGGCGGCGGGGGCGGATTCGAAGGCGGTGGCGGATCGAGTGGCGGCGGCGGAGCCGGAGGCGACTGGTGACCCATGAAGGCAAAACATTTCCTTTCCCAGATTGATCAACCCCGTGTCGTCGCGGCCATCGCGAGCGCCGAGAAGGCGACCTCGGCCGAGATCCGCGTTTGGGTCAGCGACAGGGTCCGGCCGGACCCGGTCGCCGCCGCGCAGCAACGCTTCGGGGAGCTCGGGATGAACAAGACGCGGCACCGGAACGCCGTCCTCATTTTCGTCGCGCCGCGCTCGCGCACGCTCGCGGTCGTGGGGGACGTCGCCGTGCATCAGGAATGCGGCGAGGGCTTCTTCCGCGAGGTGCGGGACGACCTGGTCTCGCACCTGCGGGGCGAGCGATACACCGATGGGATTGTCCACGCGATCGAGTTCGCCGGACGCCGCCTCGCGGTCCCCTTCCCTGCCGACCCGGGTGGACATGATCCGGACGAATTGCCGAACGAGATCATCAGCGACTGAGGCCCGAGCACCGCGAGCCGCCTCGGTCGAATAGGCGGGCGGGATGCGGTTTTCAGTTGCAATCCGCCCCCGTGCGCTATCTTCCCGACCCACCGCAGCGGGGTCATAGCTCAGTTGGTAGAGCGCCTCAATGGCATTGAGGAGGTCAGGGGTTCGATTCCCCTTGGCTCCATTCCCTGATCGGATGGGACTTACCCGAGGAAAGCACGGGTGTAAGAACTCCACTGAGAACACGTTCACGGGAGTTCGGTGACGATCATCGCTGCTGGCGGCAGTGCGTCCATCTTCCATCGGCGGCGGGCGAAGAGACGGAGATCGAAATCCGCAACACGAGCCCCAATTGAGCTGTCGATTTCGCGCGAGCCAAGCCCCGATGTCGCCTGAAGTCTTCACCTGCATCCGAGGATCGCGGGATGTCTGCGATCGTGGACCAAGCGAAAACGTAATCGCTCGCTTACCCAGCGAGAGAGTCAGCGATCGCAATCACACTTGAACCGCGAGGCTTCGAAGAACCGCTCGCATCGTGTCGGCGATGCGGGAGTCGGTGAAGTTTACCCACCAAGATCGTCCAATAGCGTGGCGGAAAATGCCGGAACTGATTTTCCCAACTTCAGGAGCACGTCCTGGATCTCGAGTTTGCGCCTCCCGGCGATTTCGCCCAGGCATCCCATTACCCGGCCCGGATCGAGCCCATGCAGAACCAACAGATAATCCTGCGGATGCGTTGCCCGCACGCTCCAATGAGCGAGGCTGGTCTCCGGAAACTGCCGCAAATTGAAGGTCAGGATCAGTGGGCACTCCCCTCGAATTGCGGCGGCCAAGGCGTGACGATCCTTGGGATCATTGGTGAGGTTCTCCATGAGCGGCTCATAACCTCCGATGATGGCTTCCGGGAACGCCCGCCGAATCTCCGTTTGGTAATGATCCGCCAGGTGTTCCGGCCAGCCCAGATTTCCTACGTGCGTGCGCCGCACTTCGGCCAACACTTCCTCCGACCAAACGGGCAGAAAGAGCCGCGGACGTTCCGCGAGGCGAAGGAGAACGTCGCAGACCGCGTGGTTCGCCAGCACGCAGGCATCGACGAAAACTTTGAAATCGGCCCTCACTGATCCCCGGTGTAGTCCGAGTCATACATCCCGGCGGTGGTGACCTCATCGGTCATCCCGTTCAGTGCAGCCCGCCTTACTTCATCCCGCCTCCGCTCGTACGAGAGCAGATCCTTGAAGCTCACCCGCCGATGCGTGCCGACTTTGTGATGGGGAATTTCGTCTTTCTCCAAAAGATCCACGAGATGTTGCCGCGACATTCCCAGATAGTCCGCCGCCGCCTGGGTGGTGAAAGCCTCATCCTCGGGGAGCATTACGATCGCCTTTCGCTCGGACATGAGGCGCACGACCCGGGCGAAGTGAGCAGAGAGGGCCGGCGGCAGGTGCGTGCGGTTCCCAGCGTCGTCGATGAGCGCAATATGATCCGGCTTCGCAAAAAGCGTGGCCAAGGCGTTCAACTCATCCTCCGAAATGAGCGAGGGATCGAGGCGATTGATGCGGTTGGTGAGCATGATGGCATTCGCGGCATGGTCCGTGACGCTGGGATATTCTCCGCTCCCCGCCAGAGTGTTCAACCGTTTATTCGCTACAAACGCTAAACGACCCGGTGGAACGGATCCTCGCTTCAGGTGATCGCGGGACGCGGGAGGCGATTCCCGATTCCGTGCGCTTAACGCTCGACACGCCCGCGCGGGCTTTGACATAACGCGGGCTGACGGCGCCAGACGCCAAACCAAGCATCCCGCATCCCGCTCTTTCCAACGCCATGTCCGATACCCCCGCCCCCGCCACTAATCCGCTCCGCGAAGGCCTCACCATGCGGCCGCAGCCAAAACCCTGTACGGTCGTCATCTTCGGTGCGACCGGCGATCTCACGATGCGCAAGCTGCTGCCGGCGCTCTACAACCTCGCCGCAGACGGAGATCTGCCGCAAAGCACCGCCATCATCGGCTTCGCCCGCCGGGAGAAGACCGATGAGGTCTTCCGCCAGGAAATGGAGACCGCGGTCCGGAAGTTCTCCCGCCAGACGGTGAAGGACGAACTCTGGAACAGCTTTGTTCAGGGGATCAGCTATCACCGTTCTGAGTTCCACGACGACGAAGGCTACGCCCGTCTCGCCGAGAAGCTGGACCAGATCGACGCCGAGCGCGGAACGGGGGGACGCCGCCTGTTCTACCTCTCGGTCGCGCCCGATCAATTCGGGATCATCGTCGAGCGCCTCAAGAAATATAATCTGCACAAGGGCAAGGAGGGCGGCTGGGCGCGCGTCATTGTCGAGAAGCCCTTCGGCACGAATCTCGCCTCCGCGCAGGGCCTGAACGAAGTCATCGCTGGAACGTTTGACGAGTCGTCCATCTACCGCATCGACCATTTCCTGGGCAAGGAGACGGCGCAAAACCTCATGGTTCTTCGCTTCGCGAACGCGATCTTTGAGCCAATCTGGAACAACCGCTACATCGATCACATCCAGATCACGGCGGGCGAAACGCTCGGCGTCGAAAATCGCGCCGGCTACTACGAGACGTCGGGCGCCCTGCGCGACATGATTCAGAATCATCTGATTCAGCTCATGACGCTGACGGCGATGGAGCCGCCCACGAGCCTGAAGGCGGACGCGGTGCGCGATGAAAAAGTGAAAGTGCTGCGGGCTCTGCGCCACATGAACAGCAACAGCGAGGTCGCTGCCAATGTGGTCCGCGGCCAGTACGTCGCGGGCGCCATCATGGGCGAGGAAGTGCCTGCCTACCGGAATGACGCGAACGTGAATCCGCAGTCCATGACGGAGACGTATGTCGGCATGCGCATCTTCGTGGACAACTGGCGCTGGGCGGGCGTCCCGTTCTACGTTCGCTCGGGCAAGCGGCTTCCGAAGTCCGGGGCCGAGATCGCGGTGCAATTCAAGTGTGCGCCCAGCGTGCTCTTCAATCAAGGCGGCGCCGATTCGTCCAACATGCTCGTGATCCGGATCCAACCCGATGAAGGCATCTCCCTGCGCATGCAGGCCAAGCTTCCCGGCGGTGCGCTCCGCATCGAACCGGTGAAGATGGACTTCCAATACGGCGCGAGCTTTGGCCGGCCGAGCCCGGAAGCCTACGAGCGCCTGATTCTGGACGCGATGGGCGGCGACGCCACGCTCTTCGCGCGTCGCGACGAGGTCGAGGAAGCCTGGACGTTCGTCGATCCGATCCTCAACGCGTGGCACCAACCCGCGAAGGATCAGCCGCCACTGACATTCTATCCGTCCGGAAGCCCTGGTCCGGTGGAAGCGGACAATCTCCTCGCCGCGGACGGTCGCGCCTGGCGCCGGATTTGAGGCCGTCTCCTCACGATTCCCAGCTCCCCGCCCACCATGAGCACCGCTGAAACCATCACGCCCGCCTTCTTTGGCGATGGCGTCCCGGCCGAAATCGGCAAGATCGAGAAGGAACTCAAAAAACTCTGGCAGGAGCAGTCGACCATCGCCACGCGCGCCTCGCGCCTGAACCTCGTCGTCTACTCCGCCGCAGATTCCTCGCTCCGCGCCAACACCGCGGTGATGCGTGAACTGACGCGCGACCAAGCGTGCCGCGCGATCCTCGTCGCAGCCCGCGCCAAATCGCCGCAGAATCGGCTCCGCGCCTGGGTGAATGCCCATTGCCACCTGAGCAAGGCGGGCGCGAAGCAGACCTGTTCCGAACAGATCGCCTTCCTCATGGAAGGCACCAACGCGAACCCGAAACTCGTCTCGAGCCTCGTGTTTTCGCATCTCGACAGCGACCTTCCGCTCTACCTCTGGTGGCAGGGCGAGCTCCCGACCGAGTTTGATGGCCGTCTGGCGGATGCGACCTCGCGGATCATCTACGACAGCGCCACCTGGACGAACACCAAGACGCAGTTCGGACTCGTCAAGGAACTCACCTCGCGGCGGTCGGTGAAGGCGATCCCCGGCGATCTGAATTGGACCCGGGCTTCATCGCTCCGGCTCGCGCTCGCGCAGTTCTTCGACGTTCCCGCGGCGCACCTGGCGCTGGACAAGGCGGATCGGCTCGACCTCGAGCACTCGCCCACGGGACGAACGACCGCGTTGCTCTTGCTGGGCTGGCTCGCAGACGCGCTCGGATGGGGCTCGCCCGAGGCGAGCGGCACGACGGGGAATGAGTTCCTCTGCGGCCGCAAAAACTCCACGCCGGTCCGCGTCGTGCTGGCGCGCAAGAATGGCGCCGTCATCAGCCGGGTCACCCTGCGCTGCGGTGAAGGCAGCGTCTTCACCCTCACGCGGGCGGCAGACTCCTTGTTCTACACGACTCAGTCGTTCCTTTCCGGCGCGGACAGCATCGAGCAATCCATCGCCGCTGATCCGACCGACCCGGGACACCTTGTGAGTGAGGAACTCGCCCGGGGCGGCCAGCGGCTGACTTATCTGCGTTCGGTGGCGAAAGTGCTCAGCGTGGTCTGAGGTCGATCACTCCGCTCAATTCGATCTGGACGGGGGCCGGTCGCCCGGCCCCCTACCTGCCCAGTCGCCACGCGTTGATGCGGCCCAAGTTTTTCGCCTCGATGGGTTCGGTCGCCTGAAATCCCGTTTGGGAGTTCGCGGCCAGCCCCTTGTGGAAGCTGTTGCTCACGACGATCTCCCCGGGACCGGCGGCACTGAGCAGTCGCGCCCCCAAATTGATCGCGTCGCTCACTGCGCCGAGGCGCGCCTTCGAAAACGGTTGGAGACCGAGAACCTGCAGATCACCCTGCGCGATACCGATGTGCACACCGCGCGAGTTCTGAACGCGGTCGATGTTCCGCTGCCATTGATCGCTGATGGAGTCGCCAATTTCCCGGAGCGCGCAGGCGCATTCGAGCGCCCGATCAAAATCGCCCTCGCGGCGGTCGGGCAATCCGTAGAGCCCGATGACCTCATCGCCCACGAACTGGTACATCATTCCTCCGGTATTGAGGATGGCGTAGCGTGACTTCGCGTAAAACGAAGTGAGGCAATCCCGGATCACCGCATCGTCCCGCGTGTCCCGGACGTAGCTGGAGAATGAGCAGAGATCGACCAGCAACGCGATGACGTTGCGATAGAGGCCCTGCGGGAAGATCTCCTCAACCGCGGTGCCTTCCCGATGCAACCGGCGCAGGCGCAGGTGGCCGAAATGCCAGAGCAGCGTGCCCTGGAGTTCGTCGTTCACCCACGCATCGCCGAACGCCTGCCGGCCCTTGGCCCGGTCGAGGGCGTCGCGGAACGTGCCCATCGCCTCCGGGTCGAGGGTCGGGATCTCAACGCCGTAGGTCTCGCGAAGGAGATCGAGCAGGCCCTCGACCGGCAAAACGTCGAGCGCGATCGCCGGATCGACGGCCGCCGTGAGCGCCGCCGTCTCGATCCCATCCGCGATGACCAGCAAGCGCGATCCCGGGGGAACCATTGGTCCACAGAGCCGAAACTTCCGCTCGAGGTGGCGCCCGATCCGCTCCACGGGATACCCGTATTTCACTTCCACGAAAAGGACCGGACCCCCTGGGACGCTCAGGCGGATGTCGGCGAACGCTCCCGCGACATCGAGCGCCGCCTCCTGGCGAACGGTGACGTCCTCCGGCTCGACGCGGTTTTCCGCTGCCAGCCGGAAGCGGTAAAGATTGCAACAGGCCTCTTCGAGGATCAGTCGGCACTCGCGGAGAAAACTCTCGGACGGCGGGGAGGTGGCCACGGCGGCAGTGATAGCATGGGAAACGCCAGACAAGGCGTGAAATCGTTCGTGGAGGAAGCGCGTCGCCGCGAACGTCGCCAAGTATTCGTTTGGGGAACGATGCAGCCACGAATTCAGGCGAAACGCCGCGCGACCGCTCCGCCGCGCGACTTGACGCTCCCGCCGCCCGCTACTAACCCCGACAGACCGTCATGCCCTTCGTCCGACTCCATCGTTTCATCCCGCTCGTGACGGTTCTCGCGCTCGGCTCCGGGTCAGGAGCCGCCGCTCCGTCGCTCCAGCGCAAAGTCGCGATCACGGCTCGCGGGCCGATCCTGAGTGACTCGACCATCTCGCCGATCAACTATCAATTCGTCACCGAGAGCGGTCTGCAGAACCAGGCGGTCGACCCCGGCGAAACGGTGACGGTGACTTTCACCATCGCGAACGATGGGTTTGGTCCGACGACCAATCTGGTCGCGACGATGCGGCCAAGCGCCCAAATCGCGAACGTGGCGCCTTCGCAAAGTTACGGATCGGTCGGCGTCGGAGATTTTGCCGATCTGAACTTCACGTTTACCGCCTCCGCCGTCGCGTACTCTCCCGTGCTCGTGACGTTCGATCTGACCGACGGCGCAAACTCGCTGGGCGATATCACCTTCGAGCTGGCCGGTGGCCAGCCGCCCGCGATCCCCGCCCCGGCTGGACTCATGCTCGTCGCGGAGAGTTTCACGCCCGCGAACAACCTGCCGGATGTCGGTGAGACGGTCACGGTCGGACTCACCATCAAGAACAACGGTTCGACCGCGACCACCAACCTCGTGGGAACGCTGCTCGCCAATGTTCCGGTCGGAGCATCCGGCACGCCGCAATCATTTGGGACGATCGCTCCTGGCGCGTCCGTGACCCGGCCCTTCACCTTGACGGTGAATGGAACGCCCGGGACATCCTACGGGATCACGCTGCAGCTCAGCGATACGGGTCTCAACTACGGCACCGCGACGTTTCGGAATTTTCGCGTCGCCCGGGCCGCGCAGTTGGTGGTCGATGCGCTGACGCTGACGTCCGAAAGCGCTTCTCCAGCAAACGGCTCGCCTGATCCGGGCGAAGTCGTCACCGCGGCGGTCTCGCTCCGGAATGTCGGCGAGACGGCGGCTCAGGCAGTCAGTGCTCAGCTCCTGGCGACGGGCGGCGTCCTCGCTCCGGTCCCGGCCGCGGCCCAAAGCTATGGTCTCATTGCCGGCGGTTCGGTGAGTGCCCGGTCGTTCACCTTCACGGGGGGCTCGCCCTGCGGTTCGCCTCTCACGGCGACCCTGCTGCTGGCTGACGGCGTCACGGGCCTCGGGACGACGACCTACGGATGGCTCGCGGGCTATCCCACGCAGACATTTTCGAGCGGCACCGCGATCGTGATCCCGGCGACGCTCACCAGTGGATTCGCCTCGCCCTACCCGTCCGTGATCAACGTTTCAGGATTGAACGGTACGATCGCTCGCGTGACGGTTTCCCTGAAGGGACTCGCACACGAGTTCCCCGCGGACATCGATGCGCTCCTGACCAGTCCCACCGGTCAGCAGATGATTTTAATGTCCGACTGCGGGGGCTTCACCGCGGTGAGCGGCGGCGGGGTCGATTTGGTCCTCGACGACAGCGCCCCGGCCGCGCTGCCAAATGGCCCGATTTTGACGAGCGGGACGTTTACGCCCACGAACTTCGGGGCGGGTGATATATTTCCCGTCCCCGCTCCGGCCGGACCCTACGGCTCGACGTTGAGCGTCTTCAACGGCAGCCCCGCGACGGGCGCGTGGTCGCTCTACGTCGTTGATGACAGCGATCCCGGCGTGGGGTCGATGCAGCGGGGATGGAGCGTCACGATTGCGACGAGTACCGCGGCCTGCCTCGACACCTCGACCGACGTCAGCGCCAGCATCAGCGGTTTAAGTTCCAGTGTCGTCACCGCCCAACCGGTCAACGCCACTTTCTCCATCGCGAACGGCACGCCGAATCCCGCCTCGGGCGTCCAGCTGGTTATCCCTCTGCCAGCCAGCGCGACTTTTGTCAGCGCCACGCCCTCCCAGGGGAACGCCAGCTTCGATGCGGGCACGAACACCGTGACCGTCGGCCTGGGAATCGTCCCGGGACTGAGCTCTGCAAGCGTGATCCTTCGCTTTATCCCGACGGGCACCGGCGCCCAGTCTCTGACTGGCAGCGTGACCATCCTGCAGTCGGATACGAACCTCGCCAACAACGCCGCCAATTTTCCGTACACGGTCCTGGCCGATTCGGACGGCGACGGCATTCCCGACGATTACGAGCTCGCGAACGGGATGAATCCGAACAATCCGGCGGATGCGGCGCAGGATTTCGACGGCGATGGCCTGACCAATTTGCAGGAGTATCGGGCGGGAACCGATCCGCGAAACGCCGCCAGCGCGCTCCGGATCACGTCGGTCTCCCGGTCCGGGACCGGTGCCAGCATCACATTCCCCAGCGTGAACGGGAAATTCTACCGCTTGGAGCGTCAACCGCTCCTTGAGAGCGGCGCGTGGATCTCCGTGCAGGAAAACATTCCCGGCACGGGGAGCCCGGTCATGGTGACGGATGCGGCCGCCACCGGCTTCACCAAGCAGTTCTACCGCATCGTTGTGCCGTAAGGCAGCACGATCGGAACGGGCGCCTTTTCGGGGCGCCCCCGTGGTCAGACTTCGTCCACGACGGCCAGCGGTCCGACGTAGCCGGTGATCTCGACGATCTCGTGCTCGCCGTGGTTGAGCTGGACCTTATCTCCTACCTTGCGGCCCATCATCGCCTGTGCTCCGGGCGCGAGGTAGGAGACGATCCCGCCTTCCGGATCCGTATCCCACGCCCCCAGGATCGTGTAGGTCTCCTCGCCACCTTCACCTTTGAAGCGGACGACGGTGCCGATCGAGACCTGGCTGGCATCCACGTTTTCGAAGTTCGTCCCGCGGCAGCTCGTGAGCTGGCCCTCGAGTTCCCGCCGGCGACGCTGCAGCACGCCCTGCATCTGCTTGGCGCTCTTGAATTCGAAGTTTTCGCGCAAGTCGCCGTAGCTGCGCGCGATCGAGATGTCCTTGATGTTCTGCGGAATCTTCACCTTCACGAGGTCATCATATTCCAGCTTCCGCTTTTCCATGCTCGTCCAGGAGACGATCAGCGGACCGTCGTCCTGCTTCTGCTCCCCGCCGCTGAGAATCTCGCCGAGCGAGGGATGCACCTTGAGGATCCGCGCGAGCAGTGACTTGCGCGTCAGCTCGTCGAACACCGGCGTGGCTAGGAGGGTCCGGGCGACCCCGCGCACGCGGTGCGGCTCGACCCCGCTCACGAGATCCGGGATCAGTTCACGGTCGCTGGTGAGCAGTTCGCGCAACTTCGTCCCCCGCTTGACCTCGTTCGTGGAATCCCGCTCCAGCGCGGAGAGAATCGTCCCGAGCAATTCGGGGGAGACAAATTCATTCGCCGGCGACTCGGACCGCTCGCTGGCAAGCCAGTGCAGCATCTCGGGCGTGACGATGAAACCGCGAATCGCGTGATCGAACGCCGCGCGCAAGGCGTCATCCTCGCTTTGATCGACCAGCAGCCGGCAGATTTCGGCCGGGGCGCGAAGGCCGCTGAAGCGGGGCAGGAGCGAGGTTGCCCGGCGGGTCCAATCGTCGGGGAAGGCAACGGGAAAGCGGCGCAGGACGAGGCGCAGGCGCGTCGCATTGAGCGGCGGCAGGACGGTGGTCAGGTCGCGTTCGAGGGCCCGAAGGGCGCCGGCGACGCCCGGATCCGGCGGCGGAAGCTTGGCGGCGGCGGAGAGTTCTTCAGCCGCGGCGAGCAGTTCGAGGGCGGCGCTGGAATCCAGCTTGTGCGCTTTTCCGGCCGCCCGAACCGCGGCTTCGATGATCGGCGCGAGCTTCGTCGGCGCGTCCTCAATCTCGTCGATATGCTTCAGGATCTCGTCGAGCGCGGTGATCTGGTCCTTGGAGCGCCGCGCCGCGGTCCAGCGAGCGAAGGCGTCGTCACTCTTGGCGACCGCTTCAGCCCGGAAGAGGATGGGATCCGTCTTCTTCGCCGGGATCAAAAAGCGACCATCCAACTTGAGCGCCTTCCGCGCCTTGTCCCACCAGGCTTTGAACGCCGCATCGTTTGCGGCGATCTCCGGTGTCAGCATCTGCTGGATCTGCATCAGGGTGGCCGACCCGCCGAGACTTTCGAGAATGTGCTGCGTGATCCCGCGGGGATCCGTCACCGCCTGATTCTTCACCGCGGCCAGCTCCGTCATCTTCCGCGCCAGGAAGTGATTGTCCGGCATCGGCATCAGCGTGTCCGCTGCGAACTGGAACTGCATCTGGTGACTCTTCTTCGCGACAAAGTCGATCACGACATTGCCGATCGTGGCGTCCCAGTTCGCGACGCGGCCGAAGCCCCACGACTTGTGCTGGACGAACGTCCCGGGCTTCAGCCTCGCGAGTTTGTCTCCGATGGCGGTGGAAATGGTTCCGGCGGTGATGAGTTTCTCGATTTCAGCGTCCATGAAGAGTTGCCGCACCGATCGGCGCGGGGTGGGAAGCTAGGCTGAATGCGGTCTGGCGCAAGGAAAGGTGCTGCGCGAGAATCGGCGGTGCCCGCCCGTGCTCTCCTCGCGCTCATCGCCGGTTCGCTCGTTCTCGCGATTTCCGTCGGACTCCGGCAGAGCTTCGGGCTCTTCGTTGGACCCATTTCGCTCGACCTGACGCTCTCGACCGGCGCGGTCGGACTCGCGGTCGCAATTCAGCAATTGCTCTGGGGAGCGACCCAGCCGTTCGCGGGTATGCTCGCCGACAAGTTCGGGACGCGCCTGGTGCTGATTCCCGGGGCGCTTGCCTACGCCGCGGGACTCGCGGTGATCGCCGGCGCGAACGGTGCCGGAAGTTTGCAGCTCGGATTCGGGCTCCTGATCGGGACGGGATTGAGTGGCGCGGGATTCTCGATCGTCTTCGCCGCGATTGCGCGGGCCGTGCCCGCGCCATGGCGCAGTGCTGCGGCGGGCATCGCGAGCGCCGGAGGATCGATCGGCCAGTTCATCTTCGCACCTGTCGGCCAGTGGCTGATCGCCCACCAGGGGTGGCCGACCTCGCTCATGATCTACGCGTTGATCGCGCTACTCATGGCCCCCCTCGCCTTCGCTCTCGCTCCGGCCGGAGCGGCGGCAGGCCCGGCGGGTGGCGGGATTTCGTTGCGCGAGGCCATCGGGGAAGCCTGTGGGGACCGCAGCTATTGGCTGCTCAACGCGGGCTTCTTCGTTTGCGGATTCCACGTCGCGTTCGTCAGCACGTATCTCCCCGGCGTCGCGGCCCTCTGTGGCCTGCCGCCAGCGGCGGGTGCCACGGGCCTCGCGATCATCGGCGCCGCAAATATCGTCGGGAGCACGCTCGCCGGGGTGCTGGGCGGCCGTTATCCGATGAAGTGGTTGCTGGCGATCATCTATTTCACGCGCGCCGCCGCCATCGGCGTTTTCCTCGTCGTTCCCCGGACGCAGACCGTTTTCCTGGTCTTCGCTCTCGTGCTCGGATTTACCTGGCTCGGGACGGTACCGCTCACGAGCGGCGTCGTCGCGACGATCTTTGGTTCGCGGTATCTTGCGAGCCTTTTCGGGATCGTCTTCTTCAGCCACCAGCTCGGCGCGTTTTTCGGCGCGTGGCTCGGAGGCCGCTTTTTCGATGCGACCGGTTCCTACGATATCGTCTGGCAGGTCGCCGGGGTGCTCGCCGTCGTGGCCGGCCTTTTACACCTTCCGATCAGAGAGCACCAGCTCGTCCCGGCCTGACGGCCCACGCTTCGGAGCCCCGCTCAGGATTTATCCGAGCGCTCCTCCTCCTCAAGCGCTTCTTTGACGCGTTTCATGAAGAGGCGCGTCCTTTCGGGATCGGGTGAGAGTCGCCAGTTGCCGTCCTCCTTGATCGAGGAGCCGACGATCACCCCATCACACAGGCTGAGATAGTCCCCGACATTCTCGGCGGACATGCCGGAGCCGACAAACACCGGCAGCCGGCACGCCTTTCGCGCCTCGCGCACCTCTTTCGGTTTCGGGGCTTTCCCGGTCGAGAAGCCGGTGACGATGACCGCATCCGCCCCCATGAATTGGGCCGCCTCCGCCATGTCACCGAGCGAAAGGTCACCGGTGATCGCGTGCGACGCGTGCTTCTTTTTGATGTCGGCCCAGACCTGAATTTCGTCCGCTCCGATCATCCGGCGGTAACGGAGAAGTTTGGCCGCGTTGGATTCCATCAAGCCCTCGTCTGCGACGTGCGCAAAGGCGAAGCACTCGGTGCGGACGAAATCGAGCCCGGCCGCATGAGCGACCGCGAGAGCTTCACAGTCAGCCGCCGCGAGGATCTGAATGCCCGTCGGCAGATCCGTCTCGAATTTCACGGCCGCGCCGACGAGCGTCATGACGGCGACGATTTCCGGCCCGACGCCTCCGCGCAGGTACGGCGTGTCGTGCATGTTCTCGATCATCAGACATTTCACGCCCGCATCCGCGTAGAGCCGGGCCTCCTGCCGCGCCTGCTCGATGATCTCGTCCACGCTCAACGTGTTCCGCGGCGTGCCGGGGAGCGCCGCGACGTGGATCATCGCGATCACCGGTTTGCGATCGGGAGAGAACGGATTGTCATCGCCCGGCGGTTGCGCTTCGGAGGGCTCGTGGACACTGGCTTCGGTGCCTTCGCCGCCGGGGGGGGAATCTTGGTCTGAGCTCATCGGCTTCTCTCCTATCTCCTCACCGCGGGCATGTCGCTTCAAAACTCTGCCCAACTAAACCTTCCTGGCATAGAACCGCAGCGCTTCGATCTCGCTCCCGAATTCCTTGAGTGGATAGATTCCCTTCCGGCCGCCCGATCCCGGATCGCGCACGAGGTAGTCAAAGCCCTGCTTTCCACAGATGACAACGAAGTGGGTGATCCCGCTGGGATAGCGCAGTCGGACGATGACCGGGTTTCCTTTCTCGAGATTCGAATCGATCAGGTAAAACGAGGCGTCATCCTCGTAGATATGGGTCACGCGATCCGGCGCGATCGAGGCCGCTTTTTCCCAGTACAACCAGCCTTGCGGCGTGTAACCACTGTTCTTGGTCAGGAACTTGTTGAGACGACCGGGATCGGTTTCGACGCCGTAAAACTTCAGCACCATCGCAGCCGAGGCGATGGCACAGCCCTCCCCGCCCAGCGTCCCGGTCGTCGGCCCCAAATCGTCCTCCGCCCACGCCGGATCGCCCTGAAAGAACTGGGGGACGGGAAGCTCCACCCGGGAAAAGAAATACCGGCCCCCGCTGGGTGAGAGCTTCCCCTTCGCGAAGTAAAGCACGCCAAGCACGATCGCCGCACCCCCGAGAAAGAGCACGCTGCAGCACGCGATCCAGACAATCCAAAACCGGCGCTTCACCCGGGCAGCGGCAGTAGCGTCACCAAAGGCAGGCGGGGGCGAAAACACGGCATAAGATACAGCCGTGCCAACCCGTGGCGCAACGCGGACCTCGTCACTCATGAAAACGCTTTGCATTTAGCGAGGCGACGGGAAATCCTCCGAGATGAACAGATTGTTCCAGGCGCTCGCGCTTTTGATCGCGCCCGCCGCCATCCACGCGGCTCAACCGCTTCGCGTCGCCAGTCTCCATACGGTCACAACGGAGATCACGCAGCGCGTCGGCGGCGACCGCGTCACGGTCACGGGCCTCCTGAAACCTGGAATCGATCCGCACGACTACGAGCCGACCCCGGCCGACATCGAAGTGATCGCGGGCGCGGAACTGATCGTTGCTGCCGGAAAGGGACTGGAAGGTTACCTCACGAAGCTTCCCCAGAGTTCCGGGACCCGGGGCTCCTTCCTGAAGGTCGGCGACCTGCTGCCGAGCCTGAAAGGCCCAGCCGGGGAAGGCGGCGGCGGCCGCGAGCGGGGGATCGATCCCCACTGGTGGCAGAGCATCGCGGCCGTCGAGAAGGCGGTGGTCGTCGTCAGAGAGAAACTCGCCGCGCTCCGCCCCGCGGACGCGGAAATCTTCGCGAAAAATTCCGCCTCGTATCTCAGCGAACTCGCGGCGCTCCGGAAGTGGGCGACGGGCGAGATCGCCCGGATTCCCCGAGATGGCCGGAAACTGGTCACGACGCACGACGCGTTCCAGTATTTCGCGCGGGATTTCGGTTTCACGATCTACCCCATTCGGGGCATTTCGACGGACGATGAACCCGGTTCCAAAAACGTCGCGGACCTGATCGCGGTCATCAGGAAGCAGCGCGTCAAGGCGATCTTCCCGGAGGCGGTCGAGAATCCCAAAGTAATGGCTGAGATCACCCGGGAGACGGGGGCGCGCGTCGCCGGAAAGCTCTTTGCGGATGGCCTCTCGGTGCCGGACGCATCCACCTATGCCGCGATGTACCGCGCGAACGTCACGACCATCGTCGATGCTCTCGGCGCGAAGTGACCCGGCGTCTCTCCTGCTTCAGCCATGCGCGGATCCCCTCTCCTGCGAGCCCTCCTGATGCTGGCCGCGCTGGCTTTCGTCGCCCTCCCGCTCTGGCGAATCACCCACGCCGGGCCGATCGCCAGCGTCGCGCCGGCGGACGCAGCGAACCTGATTTCCGTGACCATCCGGGCCGAATTCCTGCCGGGAGCGCCGGGCGAATTCGAGATCCAGCATCTCGGCAAAACCGTCTGGCGCGGCGGCCTAGTTTCGGACGTGACCTCGCCTCCGATCAAACTTCCCTTCCCGGCGGAGGGAATCGATCTTCGCTTCCGCGTTCGCTGGCGCGATCCCAACCCGGCGACGGCGGCGCGACTGACGCTCATCAGGCCAGAGGGCGCCAAAATCGAGCGATCGGCTTGGGGCGGCCCCGACGGCCAGATGGACGAGGTTTTCACCTTTAACTGAGATGTCGAACCATCGCCTCGAAATCCGGGACCTGACGGTTTCGTACCAGCGCATTCCGGCCCTGCACCATCTCTCGCTGGAACTCCCCTGCGGCGAATGCGTGGCCCTGCTGGGCCCAAACGGCGCCGGCAAGACGACGCTGCTCAAAGCGCTCGCGGGACTGCTGCCGATCGAGACGGGGACGATCACGTTCCACGGTCACGAACCGGGGAACCGCGCGCACGACACCGCGTACCTGCCGCAGCGTGAGCACGTGGACTGGGATTTCCCGATCACTGTCCGCGCCCTCGTGGAGATGGGACGCTATGTGCGAGTCGGCCCGTGGGCCCGTTTCACCCCGCGCGATGATGAGGCGGTCAACGCTGCGCTCGATGCGATGGACCTGCGCGCCTTCGGCGACCGCCAGATCAGTGCGCTGAGTGGTGGGCAGCAACAGCGCGCGTTTCTCGCCCGCTCGCTGGCGCAGCAGGCCCATGTCATTCTGCTCGACGAGCCGTTCACCGGATTGGATCAACCCTCGGGGGCGCAGCTCGGTAGCATCTTCCGCCAGCTGGCCGGGGAGGGCCGGCTCATCGTCGCCTCGCACCACGATTTGAAAAGCGTCCCGGAGCTTTTCGATCACGCCGTCCTGCTCAACGGCGAACTCGTCGCCACTGGTCCCGTCGCGGACGTCCTGACGGAAGACCACCTCCGTCGCGCCTATGGAACCAAGGTTTTCGCCGGACCGGGTGGGCTGCCCGGAACCGCGGCCCGAGCAAATGGGCAACTCTGACCCGAGAAGATGAGCTTCACCGAACCCTTCACCCACGAATTCATGCAACGCGCCCTGCTCGGGTGCGCCTTGATTGGCTTCACCAACGGCTTCCTCGGTGCGTTCGTCGTCCTGCGTCGGATGTCCCTGATGGCTGATGCGCTCTCGCATTCGCTCCTCCCCGGCCTCGCGCTCGGCGTCGTCCTCTTCGGGCTTACTCCCGGCAGCCTCTTTTTCGGCGCACTCGCCGCGGCCCTGCTCGTGGCGATGGGGGCCGGGCTCATCGCCCGGAGTTCACGGGTGAAGGAGGAAGTCGCGCTCGCCATCGTCTATCCCGTCGCGTTCTCCAGCGGCATTCTCCTCCTCCACTTCGCCCCCTCGCGAGTCTCGCTGTTTCACTACCTGTTTGGAAACGTGCTTGGGATGAGCGACGGCGATCTGTGGGTCGCGTACGTGATCGCGCTGCTCACGCTCCCGGTGCTGGTCATCCTGCAACGGCCCCTGCTCCTCATGCTCTTCGAGCCCCACGTCGCCCGGGCGCAGGGCGTGCGCGTGCCTCTGCTCAGCTATCTGCTGATCGGGTTTGTCGTCGTGGCGATGATCTCCGCGGTCCAGGCCGTCGGGACCGTCCTCGCCCTCGGGATGCTCATCGCTCCGGCCGCCACGATCTATCTCCTCTCCGATCGATACGAATGGCTCTTCTGGGGCGGCGGGCTGCTCGGTGCCATCGGATCATGCGTCGGCCTGCTCGCCTCCTACTGGTTGAATCTCCCGAGCGGCCCGTGCATTACGCTGCTGCTCGGCGCCTGCTTCGCGCTCGCCTATCTTCTCGGACCGCGTTACGGACTGCTGCCCCGGGTCTGGCGGCGGAAGCGCCATTTTCATCAAGAGTCGCTCCAGCGCTGGGACTCGTCCGGCGGTGCGCCGCACGATCACGGGCCCTGAGCGGACGCCGTCTCGCGTGCGCCGGCGGAGTTGTGCCCCTGGCCCCGATGGCACGAACGCCTTGGTCGCCGCGTAAAAAAAGCGGCCAGCGCCACCCCTCGGTGAACGCTGGCCAGCGGTGAATACCAACTGCAGCGAGTTACTTCCGTTTGCCGTGGGCCGCACGCAACGCGTTGTGCGCCTTGTCGGCCACCGGTCCGATGGTTGGATCGGCTCTCAGCAAGGCTTCCCGCATCGCGGCGTGGGCGCCCCGCCGGTCGCCAGCCGCGCGCGCCGCTTGCACGGCGGGGTCATTGCGCGCTTTTTGGTGCGCCGCGCGGAGACGCATCTGCTCATCCTTTGTGAGTACAGACTGCAGGACCCGCTGACGCGCGGCGCGTTTCTCGGGGCTGGCTGCCCCGCGTTGTTCCAGCGCGGGTGCCAGGCTGGCGGATCCGAGCAAGAGCGCGAGCGCGAGCGAGGCGGAAAGGAAAGTTCGAATAGGGAATGGGTTCTTCATCGGAGCATGGATTGCGGAGAGAGAAACCCGTCGTCCGGCTGTTCGTCGCGAACAATTCTCGGCGGGGGATTCCGACCGCTATTTTCCCAGACAGAAGGTGGCAAAGATGCGGCCAAGGACGCTCTCGACATCGGTGCCCCCGATCACCTCCCCGATCGCATTGAGCGCGACCCGAAGATCGACCGCCACGAACTCGGGCGACGCCCCGGCGACGAGGGTCGCGCGCGCGTCATCCAAGCCTGCCGCCGCCCGCCCGAGGCAGTCACGATGGCGGGTGTTTACGGCGGCGAGCGCTCCGCTCGACCACCGCACATCCCCACCGGTCACCCGATCATAAATTGCATCCGCCAGCGCCGCGATGCCGGCCCCGGACAGACATGAGACCCGCGACGCGACGACGCCCTGCCAGCCGGCGTGCTCTCCCAGATCGAGCTTGTTCAGGACGAGCAGACCGGATCGCGCCGGAGCTGACGCACCGGAGGGCGGAGACTGGCTGGCGTCCACGACCTCGAGTGCGAGATCGGCCTCTTCGAGCGCACGATGGGTGCGTTCGATCCCCTGACGCTCGATCTCATCAGGAGCATCGCGCAGTCCCGCCGTATCGATCAAACGGAGCGGCAAGCCGCGCACGCTCAAAAACTCTTCGATCGTGTCGCGCGTCGTGCCGGGGAGATGACTCACGATCGCCCGATCATGCCCGGCCAGCGCGTTCAGCAGGCTGCTCTTCCCGGCATTCGGCGCGCCAAAGATGACCGTGCGAACGCCCTCCCGCAACATCCGGCCCGGCCTCGCCGTATCGAGCAAATCGCTCACCCGCGCCCGCACGGCATCGAGGCGCGCAAGCATCAGCGCGCCACTGTCCGGACTGATGTCCTCATCCGGAAAGTCGATATACGCTTCGACGTGCGCCACGACCTCCAGAAGGTCGTCCCGCAGGACCTCGATCCGGCGGCCGAGCACTCCGCCCAGTTGCTCCCGCGCGGCCCGAAGCGCCAGATCGCTCTGGGCCCGGATCAGATCCATCACGGCCTCGGCCTGCGTCAGATCCATCTTCCCGTGGAGAAAGGCGCGCTGGGTGAATTCGCCCGGCTCCGCGACGCGGGCGCCCGCGCCCACGATCGCCTCGAGCACGCGCCGCGCGAGCAGCGGACCGCCGTGACCCGAGAACTCCACGACGTCCTCGCCGGTATAGCTCGCGGGCGCGCGGAAGACGGTGACGAGACCGTTGTCGAGATCGGCGACCGTCGCCCGGCACTGCATCCGCGGCGTCAAAACCGTCAGCGAGCCCCCCCGCGCCGGATGGATGACGCGCGCCGCGACCGAGACGGCATCGCGTCCACTCACGCGCACGAGCGCGACCGCGCCCTCGCCGGGGGGCGTCGCAATCGCCGCGATCGTGTCCTGGAATGCCGCCACCCCTTCAGCAAGCCACAGTCGCAGCTGGAAGGCGAATTCCGCTTCTTGCGGAAACCTTCGGTCGCAACAAGAGCTTGCCGCCCGCCCCGTCATTTTTACCATCGGCCATCGCCCACATGAAGAAGACGTTTCTCCCCCTCCTCCTTTTCACCGTGATTTCGCTGCCCCTGGCCGCGAAGGAACAGGTCCCCACCGCCGACGATAACGCGAGTCAGGGCGCATATGATGGCGGCTGGGGCGACGGGAAGAACGGCGGCAAGGGCTTTGGCTCATGGACAATCAAGAGCGCGTCGGTCAGCGGCGCGGAATCCCACGCCGGCGCGTTCATTGCCGACACCGAGGCCAACGCTGACTTGGTCGGCGTTAGCATCAACAAGAAGGCCTTCGGGCTCTTCGCCAACGGGGTGGGTTTCGAGCAGGCGGTCGCCTTCCGCGGATTCGACAAACCCCTCAAGCCGGGAATGAGCTTCTCCTTTTTGATGAAGCACGGCGAGATCGTGAAGAAATTTGAGACGGACGATCCCGCGCCGGGGAGCTCCGGCGTGACCCTGCGGACCGGCAACGCAAACGGGGGGTGTGACGATTACAACCGTGGGGCGCGCTTCGAATTCGGCGTCTATGAAGGCCAGGGGAACTACCAGATCTACGACGGCGAGAAAAAACAGGACACGGGCATTCCCACCTCCGACGGAGGGTTGAGCGTCACATTTTCCCTCGTCACCGCCGACACCTACGACCTCGAGGTGACGAAACTCGACGGGAAAAAAACGGTGACGCTGAAGGGCCGAAAGCTGGGCGGAGCTGCGGGCGCGGTGCTGGAAAGTTTCTGCATTTTCAACCGGGACGGTGAGAAGAACGACGCCTTCTTCAACGGCTTCCAGATTTCGCGTGATGCGGATTGAGTCCGGTCGATCCCTTCCGCGCCCGCATCTGCCTCTTCATGACCGAACTCAGCCCTCCCCCGGTCAGTGCCGCATCGGCGGAAAACGAGATCGACGTCTATCTCCTCGCGGGGCAGCAGGGCGATGCTTCGGATGTACATCTCGGCGTCGCGATGCCCCCGCTCTGGCGGCGATTCGGGAAGCTGGAGCCCATCTGGCCGGATTCGCCCGTGTTGACGGCCCCGGACACGGATCGGCTCGCGTCCTTCCTGAATGACGAGCAGCGCGAGCGCCTCGCGGAGCGGGGCGACGTCGATTTCGCCTACGCCAACGCCCACGGCCGGTTTCGGGCCAGCATCGTCCGGCAGCGGCTTGGCCTCGATCTCGTTTTCCGGATCATCAACACGCAAGTGCGCTCGATGGACGAGCTGGGCCTGCCGCTCCAACTCAAACTCCTCACGCAGTACCACAACGGCATCGTGCTCGTCACGGGCTCGGTGGGCTCCGGGAAATCAACGACCCTGGCCTCGCTGGTCGAAGAGGTGAATCGAACGCGTCACGATCACATCATCACGCTGGAGGACCCGATCGAGTACCTGCTCGAGCCGAAGGGCTGCCATATCACTCAGCGCGAGGTGCATCACCACACCCATTCATTTGCCACGGCGCTGCGGGCGTCGCTCCGCGAGGATCCGGATGTGATCATGGTGGGGGAAATGCGCGATCTTGAGACGATTCAGCTGGCCTTGACGGCGGCCGAAACGGGACACCTCGTGATGGGAACGCTTCACACCGGAAACGCAGCCCGAACCCTGGATCGGATCCTCGACGTCTTCCCAACGGAGCAGCGGGAACAGATCCGCGTCATGGTGAGTGAATCCCTTCGCGGCGTCGTCAGCCAGCAACTCGTTCCGCGGGCCGACGGCCAGGGTCGCGCGCTCGCGCTCGAAATCCTCACGAACACGCCCGCCGTCGCGAATCTCATCCGCGAGGGCAAAACGTTCATGCTCCCTGGCGTGATGCAGACGGGCCGCAAGCAGGGAATGCAGATGATGGACGACGCCCTCACCGACCTCGCCCGGCGAGGCGTCGTCAGCGTCGAAGAAGCGGTCGCGCGGGCCGAGCAGAAGGCGATGGTTCGCAAAGCTCTGGCCTGATCGCCGATCAACCGCGAACTCCGAAGAGCTTTCGCGCCTCGCTCGTGGTCGCGACGCGGTGCCCGACGAGCGGCAGCGCTTGCGCGCATTGCCGCACGAGCGCAGACGGGGATCCCGCCACGCTCCCGTCAGCCAGGAGCAGATTGTTCTCGAACCCCACCCGCGCATGTCCGCCCAACGCGGCCGCGGTCAGGGCGACAGCGCACTCCCGGCTGCCGAATGCGCAGACCATCCATGGGGTGGTATCAGCCCCGAGTTCCTCGAGATAGTCAAGGAGGCTCCGCGGATCGGATTCCTGCCCGTCAGTGTATCGGCCGAGCACAAACATCAGCGAGGCGTTCGCCGCCGGAGCGATGACGTCGCGCTCGCGCAGTTCGAGATAGCGCCGCAGCTCGTCGCGGGAGTAGACGATCCATTGCACCGCGATTTGCTCCGTCGCCATCCAGTCGGTCAGCGCATCTGCGGCGCGCTCGGCGGCGGCGTCCGGGATGAGTTCCTTGACCGAAATGGAGATGGCTTCTGGCCGAAGCTCGCGAATCAGCGCGATCTGGTCGGACGGGGCATATTTTCCCACCTGCTCGGACGTGAGTTGGATCACGACCCGGCCCTTCCCGCATTCCCGCTCGATCGCCGTGATCGTTTCCCGGTAGGCGTTCGCGTCGAGAGTGTGGGCGCCCTCGCGATCCCGCACGTGCAGATGCACCATCGACGCACCCGACTCCGCGCTCGCCGCAGTCGCACGGGCAATCTCCTCCGGGGTGATGGGCAGCGCCGCGTGATCCGATTTTGTCCGCCGCGCACCCGTCGGCGAAACCATCAAGACAACCGGAGACGGCTCAAGCATCCGCGGAGCCTACTCCAACGGGTCGGTGATCGTCGAACCAATATCGCGCCACGCCGTGTCAGGGGTGCGATTAAAAATGGGTGAGGCGGTTTGGTTCAGTTCCAGAGGTGAGTCCAGAGTTGATTGGCGCGAAGGACGCGGAGCTGGGCGATGGATTCAGCGGTCTGGGGAAGCCAGGAAGTGCCGGCCTTTTTCAGGCGAG
>JBBQFQ010000055.1:0-37147 GCA_038322235.1 Chthoniobacterales bacterium | reverse complement strand
ACCCCCTGCTCACCAAGCTCGACTTACTGCACCTCTTTTCTGGCCCGCCCAAATGGGCCGCCACCCCACCCGCGTAGCCCGACAATTTTGGCGAAGCCTGTGTTTACGGCCCTCTCCGGTCGGTCAGAGGGGAAGTCAGGCTAATGCGGCGGATGAGCTGGATGCCTCCCGAGAATGACTTCTTCCGCGCGGATCGCGAGGGCCAGAGGTCGGTTCAATCGCAGCGCTTCTACGGTCGCTCGACCAGTCGGTGTCCGACCAAAAACTTCGACACCTCGCCACGAGAAATGATCGCCCTACTTTTGCAGACGCGGATGGAAGAACGGGGTCTCCCGCCCCGACTTGGGATCCTTCGCCGACCGGCGAGCCCCCTTGCGGAGCGAACAGGACACGCATGCCAGAGCGAGATTTTCCACAACCGTCTCACCTCCAGCGGAGACCGGATGAATGTGGTCGACATGGAACTCTGCCTCCTGACCGGTCTGCGCCAGTCCACAATATTCACAACGCAGGCGGGCGCGGCGGAGCACCGCTCGCCTGAGCGCCGCCGGCAGGCTCATGCTCTGGCTTTGATCTTTCGATCTGACTGCAGTTTCAGCAGCGTCAAGACCTCGGCCATCTCCACGAGTCCTTCCGCCTCACGCCGCTCAGCGAGGCTGAGCGGTCGCCCGGAATCCTGACGATCTAGAAGCTCGGTCAATCGACGCTGCACTCCACGCGGTAGGTGGAACCGTCGCAAGTTCCCTGGCATGGGGATCTCCAGTTCGATGGCGACTGTCATGGCGGAAAATCGTACGTCCCAGCGCCGCCGTCGAGAGCCAAATTCCGAACTCCGAATGGATGCCGCGCGTGAAAGGGAACGAACGCCAGCCTTCATTCGAGTTGCTTCGGCTCCCCGTGCAGTCGGATGTGCGCCCACCGCCACGGCGACTGCTGTCCCAACGCCAGCGTGAAAAGTTGATTCATCTCCATCCGCATTCCCTGCCACAATCCCAGCTCCTCTTCCCTCAAAAACCGGTCCCTCTCCAGCCAGTCTCTCCAGCCAGTTCACCCACACCAAATAGCGAGAAGCCAGAATCGAAATTTTCGTTTCTCGTCGAAGCCCCCGCCCGCATGATCTCTCCGCACCGCATCGTCGTCCTTACAGGCGCAGGGATCTCCCAGGAATCCGGCATCCCGACCTTTCGCGACCTCGGCGGCTACTGGGAGAAATACCGGGTCGAGGAACTGGCTTCGCCGGAGGGCTTCGCGGCCAATCCCTCACTCGTGCACGACTTCTACAACCTCCGCCGCCGCCGACTGCAGGAACCCGGCATCGAGCCCAACCCGGCTCATCGGGCCCTCGCGGAATTCGCCGCCCGGTGGAGTGGCGAATTCCTGCTCGTGACGCAAAATGTGGACGATCTCCACGAGCGCGCCGGCTCCACCGGCGTGGTACACATGCACGGCGAGATGTTGCAGGCCCGCTGTTCCCGCTGCGGATCGGTTTGCGCGTGGCGAGAGGACCTCTCGACCGCGACGCCCTGCCCGGCGTGCGCGGCGCTGGGCGGGATGCGCCCGCACATCGTCTGGTTCGGCGAAATGCCGTTCGAGATGGAGCGGATCGCCAGCGCATTGCTCCGCTGCGATCTCTTTGTCGCGATTGGCACCTCCGGGCAGGTCTATCCTGCCGCCGGCTTCGCCGCGGAGGCGCGCGCGGCCGGTGCCCAGGTCGTTGAACTCAATCTCGAGCCCAGCGGCGGACGGGCGTTTGACGAAGTGATCACCGGACGCGCCGGCGAGATTGTCCCGAGGTTTTTCGCCGGCATCGGCGGCTCTGGAGGCGACAGGTAACGCCGCGTTGCGCTTGCGCCGGTTGGTCCGACGCTGAGATCATGAAGCGTCCCTCCCTCGGCAATCTCCTGCTCGCGTCCTGGCTCATCATCTACGGACTCGTCACCCTCTTCCACCTTGGCTTCCCCCTCCAGGCGATCATCATGGGCGTGCTGGCGCTCGCCGCCGGCATCCTGATCCTGATCGGGAGGTAGCTGGCACAGGTGCGGGTTGCACTGGCTCGAAATCCGCCAGAAAGGTCCGGCTCCTTCCGGCGCGCATGAACAGCGGATCCCCCAATGGCGAGCAGGGCACGCTCGCCTATGCGCACTTCCGGGTGCATCAGCGGGAGGATGGCAGCCCGTGGGTTTTGGGAATGGGAGGGATGGGCGTCACTTACAAGGCGTCGGACACGCGGTTGCGGGTGGAGGTGGCGCTGAAGGTCATTCACCCCGCGCGCCTGGGTGATCCCGATGTCCAGCGCCTCTTTGTGCGCGAAGCGCGGGCGGCCGCGCGCGTGGGGCATCCGAACGTGGCCGCGATCAGCTACCTCGAAGACCGGGGGGCTGAAGTGTTCTATGCGATGGAGTTCGTCGACGGCCTTTCGCTCCACGCCTGGCTGCGGCGCCACGGACCCCTCCCGACCGGACAGGCTCTCGCCTTCGCCGGCCAGATCGCCCACGGCCTCGCCGCGATCCACGGACAACACCTCATCCACCGCGACCTCAAACCGCCGAACGTCATGGTCGTGACCTATCCCGAGGGTCATCCCCGGCACGCGGCGCTCGCCGACAGCGGCGGATGCCTGTTGAAGATCATCGACTTCGGTCTGGCGCGAGCGGTCAGCGTCTCGGCGGCCGATTTGTCGGATGCCGACGCGCCGCTGCCGACGGCGGGGTTCCGCGGGACAGCGGCATACGCAAGTCCCGAGCAGTGCGAGGAAATGGCGGATCTCGATCCGCGTTCGGATCTTTACTCGCTCGGTTGCATGCTGTGGGAACTCCTGACCGGACGGCCGCCGTTCGTCGGTCGGACCCATCGGGAAACCTTGAATGTCCACGTCTCCGGGAGGCTGCCCTGGTCAGACGTCGCCCGCTTCCCACCCGCCGTGGTCGCGGTCCTGCGCGGACTGCTCGCGCGTTCGCGGGAGGACCGATTCGCGGATGCCGCCAGCGCCGCCGCGGCCCTCGCAGACGCGCAACGGTTGCTCCCCGCGGGCGGCGGGCCGGACCTCGCTCCGCCGTCGGCCTCGCCAGCTGTGCCGGCGTCGACTCCCGCGTTCGTGAGCGGCAGCCGCGTCGGGGGGTCCCCTCCGGGCTCGAGCGGGACGCGCATCACCCTCGAGCTTCCGCCGCGCTGGTGGGTCGGCGCGACCGCGATCGGGCTGTTGCTTCTTCTCGGCCTGGCCGGGATCGCGTGGTGGCGTTTCGGCGTCCGCCCGCCGCCGCCGCCCGTCGCGGGCGCCGCAGCGACTCCCCCGGCGACGGCGGAACCGCCCACGGTCGCGGTGCTGCGTTTTACAGATCTGGGCGGGGACGCCGCCGCGGAATTGTTTGCCCGTGGCATGTCGGAGGATCTGCTGAGCAGCCTCGCGAAGGTGCGGGGCCTCCGGCTAATCTCACTTCAGTCCACCCAGATCCCGACCGACCTCGATCGGCTCGGGCTCGCGAAGGGCCGGCGCGCGTTTCTCGAAGGCAGCGTGCGGCGCCAAGGCTCGCGGGTCCGCATCACCACGCGTTTGACTGATGCCGCCACGAGTCAGCAGCTCTGGAGCGAGACGTATGAGCGGGAGCTCATCGACGCCTTCGAGATCCAGCGCAGCGTCGCGCACGAGATCGCGCGGGCTCTCGCGGCGAATCTCACGCCGGCGGAGGAAAACGCCCTGGCAGAACGACCGACCCGAAACTCGGAGGCGTACGAAGCATGGCTGAAGGGCCGCACGCTCTGGCAGTCGGGTCCGCGCACCCTGGCGGCGAACGAGGAGGTGGTGCAGCTCTGTGAACGGGCCGTCGCGCTCGACCCTGACTTCGCGCTCGCCTGGGCGTATCTCGCGCGGGCCCAAAACGTGATCTACTTCTACGCTTTCGACCGATCTCCGGAGCGCCTCCTCCGCGCCCGTCGCGCGGCGGAAACCGCCATCCGACTCCAACCGAATCTCGCTGAGGCGCACATTGCCTTCGCTCGCGTGCAGTGGTTTGAGGACCCGAATCCGGAGGTCCTCCTCCGGGCCTACAATGTCGCGCTCGCCATCACTCCGGGGAACGCGGAGATCCTAACCGCGCTCGCCGATATCCACCGGCAGCGCGACCAGATGGCGGATGCGCTGGCGGCGAGCCGGGAGGCGGCGGCGCGGGCGCCCGACGACGCCAGCAAGCTGTCCGCGGTCGGAAACACGCTGGCCGAGATGCGGCGCTACGCCGAGGCGGAAGGATGGTTCAAACGGAGCCTGGATCTCGCGCCGGGCGATCCCGGGCGGACGCTCCGCTACCACCTCTGCATCGCCGAGCGCACGGGGGGATGGGAGCGCTACCTTGAACAATCGCGCGCCCTGGTCGGCCGCATGCCACCCGAGCAACGCTGGTCGGAGCAATGGCGCACGCGCGATTTCCGCGGGGCGTTGGAAAGTCTGCAGGAGATCAAGGATGCGGAAATCGCGACCAACTGGCAGCGCGTTCCGAAGACGCTGGTGACCTCCGCGATCCATCGCGCCCTCGGCGACGAGGCGGCCGCGCTCGCGGACGGCCGGGCCGCGCTCGCCGCGATGCAGGCGAGCACCGCGGCGGTGACGGTCCTTCCCGGCTGGCAAATCAAGCTCGCGCTCGCCCACGCCCGGGCCGGCGATCCCGCGACCGCCCTGACGTTGGGAGAAGCGGCGCTTCGGGCGGCTCCGGCGGAACGCGGCGCGATCGTCCAGCTCCAGGTCATGGACGAGCTGGCGGAACTCTGCGCCGAGACCGGCCAGGCCGAGCGCGGCTGTGAGTTGATCAGCGAGCTGCTGGCCCGGCCGTGGTGGGGCTCGCAGTTGCTCGTGCGGTACGCGCCCGCCTACGATGGGCTCCGCGGCCATCCCCGCTTCCAGCGCCTGATCGAGCCGCGGCCGTGAGGGCGGGCGGGGCGCGGTGGCGTTGAATCGCGGCGCCGGCCTCATTCCGCCCGCAATACCTCGACCGGATCCAGCCGGGTCGCGCGGCGGGCGGGAAGCCAGCACGCGACAAAGGCCGCGCCCGCGAGGGCGAGCGCGACGAGCGCCACGACCCACGGCTGGAGCACGCCCACCAGCGGCAAAAACCGGTGCAGCGTCTCGCGCAGAGCCAGCGCGCCCGCCAGGCCGAGCGCCAGGCCGCACCCCACCAGGATCATCCCATGATTCAGCAGCAGACGGGCAATGCTCCCGGGCTGGGCGCCCAGCGCAATGCGGATGCCCATCTCCCGGGTCCGCTGCGCGACGGTCAGCGACATCACGCTGTAAACGCCCACCAGCGCGAGCACGAGCGCGATAGAGGCGAAGGTGCCGAAGAGCAGCGTCATCAAGCGCTGGGGCGCATAGCTCTGCGCGATCAAACTGTCGGCCGTCCGTTCCGCGGCAACGGCCACATCGGGATCGATCTCGTGCAACTCCCTCTTCACCCCGTCGACGACGGACAAGGGGTCGGCCAGCGCCACCCGGAGGAGCAGGGTGCGGTGCGGCTCGCTGACCTGCACCGCGTGAAAATAGAGCTGGGGAAGCCGCGGCGGACGATCGACGCTCACCCGGCGCAGGATGGGGACGACGCCGACGACGATCATGCCGGGATCGAAGCCGGAGTCTTCGCCGAAGGCCCGCTCCAGCCGGGCTCCGATGGGATCGCGTCCGGCGAAATGGAGTCTCGCCATGGCTTCATCGATGATGACGTGCACCGCTCCTTCCGCCGGATCGTCGACCAGATTGAAGGTCCGTCCCCGGAGCGGTCGGACGCCGAGCGTTGCGAAGTAGTCCGCGGAAACGGCGTTTGCTTCCGCATTCAGCTCCCGGCCCGACCCGACCGGCGCGCCCGGGGGACGGTAACCGATCGTCCAGCCGCGGCCGTCGAGCAGCGGGACCACGCTCGTCGCCGCGTTGCTGACCGCCGGGAGCGCCGCGACCCGTTCGAGCAGAGCCCGGTAAAAGAGCGTGGTTTTTTCTTCGGTATCATAGCGGCGCTCGGGCAGCGTGATCTCAAATTTCACCAGGCCATTCGGCTCGAAGCCAAGTGGCTGTTGGTACAGCGCCACGAGGCTCCGGAGCAGCATCCCCGCGCCGGAGAGCAGGACCATGGCGAGGGCGACCTGCACCACGACCAACGCCGCCCGCACCTGGCGGGTCTGCGGGTTGGAGCTCACTCCCCGCGTTCCGCCGGCGAGGGCGGTGTTCAGTTCGATCGTCCGACTCGTCTGCCACGCGGGCCAGAACCCGAAGAGCACCTCGGTGGCGAGACAGATGAGCGACGTACTCAGCAGCACGATGGCATCGAGCGGGAGACCCTCGAGCCCGAACGTTCCCGCGGGAGCGAGGGCCACGATCAAGTCGCGAGCCCAGACCGCGATGAGGATGCCGATGAGTCCGCCGATGAGCGTGAGTACATTGTTTTCTGAAAGAAGCTCCCGCATGATCTGCCCGTGCCCCGCGCCCAGCGCCGCGCGGATGGCGTACTCGCGCTGACGGGAGACGGAGCGGGCAAGCAGCAGGTTCGCGACATTCGCGCAGGCAATCAGCAGCACGCACAGGACCGCACCGCAGAGGATCAGAACGCCCTGCCGCGAGTGACTCCGATCGCGCTCCGCGAGGGCTTGCACCACCGGACCCACCCCGGCGTTCGAGCGCGGGTATTGCTCCGCGATGGCGGCGTATTGCGTCTCGAGTTCCGCCGTCGCCTGCGCGAGCGAGAGCCCGGGTTTCAGACGCGCCACGATTTCAGCGCCGTGGTGATCGTTCCGATTGTTGAAGCGGAGATCGTCCCGCAGCTCATGGAAGGGGATGAGGACATCGGGGTTGCCAAAGACTTCGAGCGTCGCGGCGGGCTCGACGGAGAAGATGCCGAAGAACGAGCGGGCGCGCCGACGCTCCAGTTTGGTGAGATTCGACCACGTCGGGACCACTCCCACGAGGGTGTGCGGGTGGCCATTGATGATGATCGTCCGCCCGATCACCGCTGGATCGCGGGCGAAGCGCCGCGCGAAATAGTCCGCGCTGATCAACGCCGCCCGCTCGCCCCCGGGCGTGTCTTCCACGGCGACGAAGTTCCGTCCGATCTTCGGCTTCAGCTGCAGCGCCGGCAGAAAATCCCAGGTGACGCGCACGCCGCGCACCTGTTCCGCATCGC
The DNA here is from genome assembly GCA_038322235.1 of Chthoniobacterales bacterium. Classification (GTDB taxonomy): domain Bacteria; phylum Verrucomicrobiota; class Verrucomicrobiia; order Chthoniobacterales; family SZAS-18; genus SZAS-18. Next base: position 29,996 of record JBBQFQ010000055.1, on the reverse strand, counting down.
CGCCGATCCCCTCGGGCGAGAGAACGAGCGGCTCCGCGCGGATGAGCGCGAACGCGCTGAAGGAGGTTTGCGCGGCCTTGAGATCGAGGAAGTTCGGATATGCGACGGGCGTCTCCGCGGATCCAGGCTGCCGCTCGCGCACGAGGACGAGCTGGCTCGAATCCGGGAAGGGGAGCGGCCGAAAGAGCAGCGCGTTCGCGACCGAGAACATGGTGGTCGTCGCGCCGATTCCGACCGAAAGCGTGAGCACCGCGGCGGTCGTGAAGGCCGGTGACTTCAAGAGTCGGCGCAGCGCGCGCCAAAGGTCCCGCACGCCGATGTCGCGGTAGGTCTTGATCGGTCTCAGGGGCTCGTCGGTCACTCGTGATTTGAGCGCCCCAGGGAAGAGCGCGGTGGGTCGGTGGAAGTAGCTCGGGAAGTGGAATGTCAGATTCGCCGGCGCGGGTCGATGCCTGTTTACGACGAACGCCTCTGGCAAGGCCAATTCAGGTTTCGCCCGCGGCTCTTGGCTACGGTGAATCCCGAAAAATCCCGGGGTTCGCAGGATCGGCGGGAATTCAGTGACTTTGCGACCCTCGGGCAGCCTGCATGACGCGATTGCGGCACCAAGTTCATTTTACCGCGGGCCCCAGACGGACGATCCTATCGCACCCCCGGAGCGCATCCCAAACGCCCTCGATGAAGTATGCCCTGCTGGCCGATCCGCACGCCAATCTCGCCGCCCTGACGGCGGTTCTCCACCACGCTTCATCCCAAGGCTGCGACCGCCTCGTGGTCCTCGGCGATTTGGTCGGTTACGGCCGCGAACCCCTGGAGTGTGTCCACCTCATTCGCGCCTCCGAAGCGCCCTGCGTCGTGGGGAATCACGATCTCGCCTGTTCTCTGGAGCCGTCCGACCCCACGTATCTCCCGACGGTGGAGCGCATGTTCCGCAACACCTCCCGCCGGCTCGACCGCGAATCCCGCGCGTGGCTGCGCTCGCTTCCCGCCGTCCTCGTCCATGACCGGATGACGCTCTTCCATGCGAGCCTCCGCGATCCGCTCTCCTGGGCCTACGTCGAGAACCTCCGGGAAGCAGCCGCTTCTTTCGCGCGCATGGAAACGCCGGTGGGATTCTTCGGTCACACCCACCGCCAGCAAGTTTATGTGGAGGAAGCGGGCACCGTGACCGCGCTGCCACCCAACCGCTTCACGCTCCGCACCGGGCGCCGCTACCTGATCAATCCCGGCAGCGTCGGCCAGCCCCGGGACAATGATCCGCGCCCGGCCTATGCCACGCTCGATTTTGCCACGGAGGTGGTCGAATTTCACCGCCTGGGCGTCGAAGCGCAACGCGCGCCGGCGGTTGCCGCCGGGGTCGGCGCGGGATTGAGATAGCGCGGCGTGATCAGAGGCTCAGCTATTGGTCCTTTGGTAACTTTCGGTCCCGGCTCGCGCCGTCGAGCCCCGCGATTCTGCTCGTTCCGGTCGGAAAATGGCCCATGTTTTCGGGATTCCCGCCATGCGCCCGTTCCTCCTTCGCGCCCTCCTTGCCCTCGCGCTCCTCGCTCCGCTGCCTGCCCAAGAGGAAGATGCCCCCACGGGCGTCACCCTTGATCCAAATTCCGGCGACCTGACCGCGCGCGATCAGATCACCGTTTCCTTCCCCACCGCGATGGTGGCGACGGACCAGATCGACGCCGGAGGAAAGCCGGCTGCGATTCAGTTCGACCCGCCGCTTACCGGAGAGTGGCGCTGGAAGAGCCAGACCGAGGGGGAGTTTGCGGTGAAGAGCGGCATCATGCCCGGGACGAAATACAGCGTCGCCCTGGTCGCGGACCTGCGCGATCTCGCGGGCGCCCCGGTCGTGGCCAAGCTCGAAGCGGGTTTTCAGACCAAGGCCTTCCTGGCGACCTGCGACTTCGAGCCGCGCAAGCGCCTCCTCGGCCGTCCGCAGGTGAGGCTCGAGTTCAACTATCCCGTCGAACTCTCCGACGCCGCCGAACGAATCTATCTCCAGGACCGCGACACCGCCGAGCGCTTCGGGGTGGAGATCGGGATGAATCCGAACGACCGCAACGACGCCGAACAGGCCGAGGCGAGCGTCCTGCGCGTCCTGCCGCGCGAACCGCTTCCCTCCGGGCGCACCTTCGATCTCATTCTCGACGGGCTCCGTTCCCAAGCCGGCGGCAAGCCGCTCGCGTATCTCCAGCGCTTCCTGCTTGGCACGACGGAGCCCCTGCGCGTCGAATGGCTCGGCGCCTTCAATCTCCCGCGCGAGACCCCGGAAATCCGGGCGCAGTTCACCGAGGAACTCGTGCCGGAGACCGTCAACGCGACCAGCGTCCGCGTGGAGCCCGCCGTGCCGAAGATGCGTGTCCTGGCCCGGAAGGATCTCGTCGTGATCACCGGCGACTTCGACCCGAAGCAGCATTACAAAGTCACGCTCGCGCCGACGATTCGTGATCTCAGCGGGTACACCCTACCGGCGGAATCGCGCTGGGGCGCGACGTTTCAACCGAAGCCAGGAGCCCTGTTCTTCCCCGGCGCGCTCGTCCACGAACGCGCGCAAAGCGGGCTGAATTTTTCCTTCGTCCAGGTCAACACCGGCGCCCTGACGTGGCGTCTGGCGGAGTTGCCGGTGGAGAAACTCGCCGAGGTCGAAAAGCGCCTGCGCGAGTTCACCGAGGCGAGGATCGATCCGGTGTCGCGGCAGGCGCTTCGTGATTCAAAAACCGGCTGGCCGCTGGGGAAGGAGACGGAGCTTTTCATCGAGGCGTTTTCCCTCGCGGAGATCGCGAAGGGCGACTTCCCGGCGAGTGCGGATCCAAACGAGGAAACGCTCCGGAACCTCCAGTGGGCGCCCGCCGCGGGAGGAAAGCCGCTCGCCGGCTTCTATCTGCTCGAGGTGACGGGACCCCTCCGCGACGGCGACGGCAAACGCCTCGCGGGCCACCGCAGCATCGTCTGCTTCAGCGACGCCATCCTCACTCAGAAACGCAGCGCGGAGTCGATCGTGCTGCGGGCCGCGCGCATGAGCGATGGTCTCCCGATCCCGAACGCCGCGGTGCGGCTGGTGAACCGAAATCACTTCCTGCTCGCCAGCGGCACGACGGATGCCGGCGGTCTCGTGACGTTTCCGGCCGCGGCGCTCGCGAAATTCGACGTCAAGGAACGCGGCCGACTGTTCATCGCCGAGACCAGCGCGGGCTACGCCATTCAACCTTACGACACGGAAGCGTTCAACGGCGACGCGACGACCGCCCGCGAGGAACAGCCGCTCCGCAGCATCGTCTTTACGGACCGTAATCTCTACCGACCGGGCCACCTCGTGAAGATGAAAGGCCTGGCCCGACTGGCGGACCGACTGGGCGTGATCCGCGAGATTCCCGCTGGCGCGCAGGTGACGTGGACGGTGAAGAAGGAGTACTCCAGCGAGTCGATCGCGACCGGGAATACGGTGGTCTCAGCCGAGGGCGGCTGGGAGGCCGAGTGGGCCATTCCGAACGAGATCAAGCTGGGCAATTACGCGCTCAGTGCCGCCGTCGCCGGTCGCGACACGAAGCAATCCACCGAGATCAAGATTCAGGAGTACAAAGCTCCCGTCTTCGAGGTGAATGCAGAACCGGAGGAGATGCCGGTCCCGAGCCTGAAATCGACCCTCACCGTTACGTCCCGCTATTTTTCCGGTCAGCCAAATGCCGGCGCGAAACTGCGCTGGAAGGCCTCCTGGAGCCGGAATGATTACGACGGGGATTACCAGTTCCTCAAGACCGATCAGGCTTCGGAAAACCCCCGGCGCGAGGACGACAGCATCGTGGTCGAGGGCGAGACGAAGCTCGATGCCGAAGGTCGCGCGACTCTGACCTGCGACGCGCCGAAGCAGTTGATCGGCACGCGCTACGGCGTGGACTGGACGGTCTGGGTGACGTCGATCGACGGCCAGACGATCCAGCCGAACAACATCAAGCCATCCACCATCATGCTGCTGCCCGCCATCCTCGGCGTGAAGATCAGCGAAGCTGAACGCGGTCCGCGCGAAAAGCGGATGGTGAAGATCGAGGTCGATGCCTTCGACCGCGAGCTGCAGGGCGGCGCGCAAAAGACGAAGGCGGACATCGAGGTCTTCCACGTCGTCACCAAGGTCGCGAAGGAGAAGGTCGCCGCGTTCGTCTTCCGCTATCGCAACACGCCGCAATACGTTTCCCTCGCCCGCCTCAGTGCCGCGATGCCCGGCTCCGTCGAGCTCCCCCTGACGAAGACCGGCAAGTATGTCGCGGTCGCGACCGCGCCGGGCCTCAAGCGGGTGAGTACCTCCGAAATTTTCGGCGGCGACGGCGACGACGACGTCCCGGTGAAGGACGACTCGTCCCTGGAGGTGAAGGACCAGCGGAAGCCATTCGAGTTCGAGGCGAAGTTTGCCAGCAACGATCCGCAGGCGCCCGGCGCGAAGGTGCCGCTGCTCATTCGTTCCCCGATCACCGGCCAGGCGTGGGTGACGGTCGAGTCCGAGGGCTTGATCCTCGATTCGTTCACCGTCCCGACCAACGGCAATAACGCGACCTTCGATCTGCCGGTGAAGAAGGAATACGCGCCGAATGCGTTCGTCAGCGTCTATCTGGTGAAGCCGGGCGGACCGAAGGATCTCCCGGCGGAGCGCTTCGGCACCGTGAGTCTGACCGTCTCGCGTCCGGAGTGGGAGCTGAAGATCACGCCGAAGTTCGATCAAACCGTCGTCCAGCCCAGCGAGCTCATCAGCGGTTCCATCCTCGTGGAGAGCGACGGCCACGCGGTCGCCGATGCGGATCTCACGGTCTTCGCCGTCGATGATGCCGTGCTCGAACTCGGCGAATGGCACGCACCGAAGGTCGGCGCAATCATGCGTCCGACGCGGAGGCACGGGGTCTCGACTTACATGGCGCTGAGCGATCTCGTGAGCGGGATCAATCCCCGCAGCCTGTTCGAGAAAGGTTTCGTCGTTGGAGGCGGCGGGAACGACGACGCCAAATTCGTCCGGAAGGATTTCAAGGCGCTCGCGTTTTGGAAGACCGGGGTGCGCACCGACGCAAAGGGCCGCGCGACGTTCCAGTTTCCGGCGCCGGACAATCTCACGCGCTTTCGCCTCGTCGCGGTGGGTTCCACCCGCGCGCATGCGTTCGGTCTCGGTTCCGAGACGATCGAGGTCGCGAAGCCCCTCATCGTGGAGCCATCGCTGCCCCGCTTCCTCCGCCAGGGCGACGAAGTCGAGCTGCGCGCCGTCGCGCGCCTCGGCAGTCCGATCAGCCAAGCGGGAAAGGTGACCGTGCGCGTCACGCCCAGCGCCAGTCTTCAAGTGCTCGGACCCGCCCAGGCCACGGCGGAGGTGACGAAGGGAAATCCCGCCGCGTTCCGCTTCCGCGCGAAGGTCAGCGAAGACGCGACCGCGGCCGACGTGAAATTTGACGCGACGACCGAGGGCACGGCCGGACAGACCGATGCCGTGGAGATCAAGCTCGTGGTCCATCCTCCCGTGCTGCCGCGCCGGGAATCCGTGTCCGGTACGCTGCCCGCCGGGACGGCCGCCTTCGCGGTGGCGGAGAAGATTCCGGCCGACTGGCGCAAGCCCGGGGTAAAGGGAAGCATCGACGCCGTCGTCTCCACGTCGCCGCATTTGCCGCGACTGCTCGCCCTGCCTGCCTTGCTCGACTACCCGCACGGCTGCTTCGAGCAGATCAGCACGAAAGCGCTCGTGCATTTGTTCGTTGGGGATTTGCTCCGCGGTCTCCCTCCCGGGATCGTGGTCGCCCCGACGAATTCGAAAGAGGCGGTGGAATCCGTCCTCCGGCGCTATGAGACCCAGCTGCTCTACAGCGGCGGGCTGCCGTATTGGCCGCGCGAGTCGGATGACCGCACCGGGATCGGCAACGCCTTCGTGAGCACGCTCGCCTTCTGGGTCGCCGCCGAGGCGGGCGGCCGGGGCTACGAAGTCCCGGACGCCGTCCGGCAGAATCTGACGAACGCGACCAGGAAGCTCGCCCACAACGGCGGAGAGACGCCGTTCCTCCGCGCTTTCGCGCTCTTCACGCTCGCGCAGTACAAGGATGCGCCCTTCGAGGCGGAGGACGCCGTGGCGGTGTATCGCGAACGCGACAAACTGACCGATGAAGGCCGCGCCCTGCTCGCCCTCGCGCTGAGCGCCCGAAAGATCATGCCCACCGAAATGGCCCAACTGCTCCGCGAGCTCGGGGACATCACCCCGAAGGAGCGCGCCTTCGATCCGCGGACCTTCTGCTCCGTCGATCGAGCCTTCGCCTTGGGCTTCACCGCGATGGAAGAGATTCGTCCGGCGCAGTGGACGAAGCCGAAGCGCGACGCGGCTCTCGCCCGCATCCTCAAGTCCCTCGAAGACGCTCCCGTCCATTCGACACAGGAGAACCTCTGGACCCTCCTGGCCTTCCAGAGCACACGGCTGAAGGACGCGAAGACGGAGGCCCCCCTCGCTAAGCTCAAAGCACCCCGCGCGCGGGCGGCGGCGCCGGTGTTCTCGCCCGATACCACCGCGGCACTTTGGCCGGCGCGGAACCTGGTTCCGCCCGCGTCGATCCCGCTCCAGGAGATCGTGCCGGCCAACGCTCCGCTGTCGTTCCTGCTCACGGCCGAATACACCCCACCGCCCGGCGTGGCTGAGAATGATCGTCGCGACCGGGGCTTCCGGATCGAGCGGGTGGTGAAGAATCTCACCGACGCTTCGCGCGACGGCGCGAAGACGCCCTACCGGATGAACGATCGGTTGCTCGTGACGTATCGCATCGTCACGCCGAAGCAGCGGTACTACGTCGCGCTGGAGGACGAACTCCCCGCCGGCGTGGAGAACATCAGCCCGGACCTCAAGATGTTTGCCGACACCTTCGGCGTGAAGCCCGACGAAGGCGGCGCGTTCCTTGAGCTTTCGAATGCGCAGCGTCGGGATCAGAAGACCCAGCTCTATTTCGATCTCCTGCGCAGCGGCAGCACGAGCTACTCCATCCTCGTTCGCGTCACCGCCCAAGGTTCGTTCCGCTGGCCCGGCGCCCGCATCACCCCGATGTACGATCCGCGGACGAGCGGAGAAAGCCCGGCGCAGGTTGTCACGGTTGGGGAAGGCTGACGATCCAACATCGAACGTCGAACATCGAACGCTGAACTTCGAACTTCGAAGGCGCCTGACGCTCGATCCCCGCCCGGTACGATAAATAACGGTACGGTCGAGCTCCTGCTCGGCCCGAACTCCGCCCCTCTTTCGCGAAGCGCGGATCATCGCCTCCGCGCGGTGGACTGAGCGCACGCCGTCCCGCGCCGCGACCGACACCGCGACATCGAACGTTGAACTTCGCGCGTCCCGGTAGCGAGCCCGGTCCGATCCCCGGTACGACCAATAACGGTACGGTCGAGCTTCTGCTCGATCCCAAACTCCGCTCCCGCTTTCACTCAGCTCGGGCCATCGCCTCCGCGCGGTGGTCTGAGCGCACGCAGGCGCCGACACTGCAACACCCACCCCGCGCCCGACTTTCCCTGTTTTCACCTCGCCTCGCCTCCACCGCGATGTGGAAAGAAATTTCCACCACCACTCCTTCCCGTCCTTGCGGCGCTTCGCCATGGTGATTGGCTTTCGGCCTCCCCCCATGAAAAATTCCCGTCGTGACTTCATGAAAACCGGCGCTGCGGCGGTTGTCGGCGCCATTCTCGCCCGCGGAGGCTCGCCCGCCACCGCGGCCGCCGCGCCCGAGCCGATCCCCGCCCCGAAACCCACCACGAAAGACCTCCGGCTCGCCACCTTTGCGCCGACTCCCGGAGCGTCCCCGCGCGTGGGCGCCGTGCTCGCCACCGGACAGATCCTCGACCTCGGCGAGGAGGCCAAACGTCGCAGCGTGGAGCTTTCCTTCGATGCGACGAAGATGCTCTCGCTCATCGCTGGCGGCGAGGCCGCGCTCCAGGAGGTGCGCAAGCTGATCGACGGCGCGAAGGCCGACGGCCCGATGGTCGAGAAGGTCCAGCTCTTCGCGCCAATTCCCACGCCCGAGCGCAACGTCTACGCGGTCGGCTGGAACTACGTCGCGCACTTCGAGGAAGGGAAGGAGATGCGGCTCGCGGCGGCCGAATTGCCCGAACACCCCGTGTTTTTCACGAAGGGTTCGCACACCGTGAATGGCCCGTACGGCACGATTCCGTACGACCCGAAGGTTTCGACGATGATCGATTGGGAAGGCGAACTGGCCATCATCATCGGCAAGCGCGGCAAGAACATCTCCGAGGATCACGCGCTTTCCCACGTCTTTGGTTTTACCGTGATCAACGACACCACCGCCCGCGACCTGCAGCAGAAGAAGCACGGCGGCCAGTGGTTCAAGGGCAAGAGTCTCGATGGCCACGGACCGATGGGCCCCTGGATCGTCACGGCGGGTGAGATCCCCTGGAATGATCTGCATCTGATCACGCGGGTGAATGGCGTGGTGAAGCAGGATTCGAGTACGAAATTCATGTACTTCAATGTTCCGCGCATCGTCTCGGAACTCTCGCTCGGCCTCACCATCGAGCCCGGCGACATCATCGCGACCGGCACGCCTCCCGGCGTCGGCTACGCCCGGAAACCGCCCGAGTTCCTCAAGCCCGGCGACGTCATGGAGACCGAGATTGTCGGCATCGGCACGATCCGGAATATCATCGCCGCCGGGTAGTCGCAGACTCGCCTCGGCGACGCGCTCGCGGCTCGGTGTTCGGGAGTGCGGCTGCCCTCTGCCGCTTTCTTGGGGATCTGGTGCCGCGTCGCCCGCCAGACATCCAAGGCAGCGCGAGCGTCGGGTATCCCGCTGCCTTGTTCGATGTCAGCGTGGGACGATCGTCACCCACCAACGCGACCGAGGGCGGCCGCATTCCAAACGAGGGCGCCGCGTCCTCCCCTGCGAGAGGCGCCATCCTCCCGACCGCGAATGGGTCAGGCGCGCCTGACCCTCTCTCCTCAAGGTCTCACTTCGCCGCAGTGGAAGTAGTTTTCGGCCCGGAAGGCCACCAGAAAATTGATCGATCGAAGAGGGGACAGTCGAATCGTGTCGATCGGTCTCGCTGGCTCGGCTGCCCGTGTGCGTCAGCCAGCGGTCAACCAAACATTCGTCACCCGCCCGCCTCGTTGCCAATCCGGAACGTGCCGTGAGAGCTCAACCGCATCCAGCCGTTGCTGCTTTTCCTTGGAAAGTCCGCCTTCGAACGCCTCAACCCTGCTCGCCATCGCTGGAAACAGGTTGCCACGCGCACTGGTAAACTGAGCGTCTGCAACAGATCCGAGGGCTCGCAAATTTCGGCGGTCTCCGGGGAGTGTCCAAGCCGCCACCAGCTCCTGACCATGAAAACACTGCGAGCTTTCGGTCTGGGGCTCTTCGCCTGCGCGCAAATTTCGCTTGTCGATGCCGCCCGCGCGAATGCACTGCAGTTTACCTGGCAAGAGGTGGCGCCGGGCGTCTGGGCCGCGATTCGTGATGACGCCCTGGAGCTCCCCCAAGAGGGGAACGCCGCTTTCGTCGTGACCGAGGAAGGAGTCGTTCTCTTCGATGCCGGAGGAAGCCCGGCCCTGGGGGAAGCGATCGTGGCGAAGGTCCGCGCGGTGACGCGCCAGCCCATCACGCACGTGGTGATTAGTCATTGGCACGGGGACCATATGCGGGGCCTGCAGGCGATTCAGGCGGCGTTTCCGCAGATCCGGGTCTTCGCGCATCCCCACACCCGCGATTTTATCGCTGCGACCCGGGAGAAGTGGCTGAAACGGCGGGTCAGCATGGTGCCCAACATCAAAAAAGCGGTGGAAAGTGCGCTCGCAAAAAATGTGGATCTGGGTGGGCGCCCCCTCACCGCGGAAGAGAAAGCCTGGCTGCAACGAGGCCTGGGAATCGCCGAGCAGCTCAACCAGGAAAATCTCCGGACCGACTATGCCATCCCAAAATTTGCCTTCACGGATCGGCTCGTCCTTCATCTCGGCAGCCGGGAGATTCAGTTCCTGCATCTGGGCCGCGCGCATACCGCAGGCGACCTCGTGATGTGGCTGCCTCACGAAAAAATCATCGCGACCGGGGATATCGTGACGGGCCCGATCCCTCTCATGCCGAGCCCCTATTCCAAGGAATACGTGGGGGTGCTGAACCAGATCAAGGCGTTGGATTTCAAGAAACTCGTCCCCGGGCACGGCCCCGTGGAACTCGACGCGGGTTACCTCGACCTCTTGATCGACCTGCTGCAAACAACCGAGGCTCAAATGAAGGGGCTGGTGGCCCAAGGGTTCTCCGAGGAGGACGCGATCGCCAAAATCGATTTCTCCAAGGTCGAGAGTCGTTTCACCAAAGGCGACTCATTCCTGGCGCACCGTTTTCAAGATTACGTGACCGCCTCTCTCCCAAGCGCAGCCTACCAAGCGGAGAAGGGAAGAGGGCCGGCGGAACAGTTCTAATCGGCGGGAGTGCGAGGCGGCGACGCGCCGGAAGAAGCGAGGTTGCAAATCGGACCGCGCTCCCGTCCGCGTTTTTCGGCGATTTAAAATTTTGCCAGGCGATGGAACACTCTTCATCGCCTGACGCCTTTGGAGAAATTCCGATGGAGATTGCCGCCTACCGTGTGCTGGCTCGGCATCCCCACCCGGTCGATCCGACCAGAATGACGAAGGCTTTGCCCCTCACAATTCCAACGACACTTCCCGTGGCTTCGCCCAACGGCCGGCGATCCAAACGAACGTGACCATGGTGAAGAACCTGAGCACGCTGAAGAAACCATCGTCGGGGACGAGCCATTCGAGCAGTACGCCGGGCTGAGTCAGCAGCGGGACGATCGCCCAGAGGGTGCCGACCAGGTAGCTAATGTGCAGGACCTCACCGAGGACGATGGCGCAAAGTGCGCACAGGCCGCCCAGCACAGCCGCGCGCCGTTTGCCGCGATTCGAGACGAACCGAAACAGAAATGCCGGCGACGCCGCCAGTCCAGCCATTCCCAGCACGATGAGGAACGCGACGTAGTAATTCAGCGAGATCGAGCCGCCCATTCTCGCGAGGGCCCCGTCGACTCCGATCCAGATGCCGCCCCAAAGCACCGCTTGGACGGTGATGACGATCGGCGCCAAGATCGAAAGGGGTCCCAGCGAGCGGGCGCGAAAGCCCAGCTGGGAAACGTCCTTCCCGATCTGTTCCTCCACGCACGAAGTGCAAATCTGGCCGACCCGCCCTTTGCTTGCCATCACGGCGACCCCATCGGCACGGTCGCAGTAGTGACACGTCTCGACCGCGTGGATGCCGAGCGTATTCAGACAGCCGAGAAGCGAGTCGACGGCGGGCACGATCTCGTCGCGCTCAAGCCGGTCGCCGAGACGTTTCAAGGGCATCCAGGCGAGGTCGTCGCGAATCTCCACTTCGGCCAGACCCTCGTCCATCAGCCGGGGCAGCGGCTCGGCAAAGATCAGCTCCGGCTCCGCTCCTTCCGCAAACCCGTGGTGAGGATAGCGCACATGGATAAACACATCGCTCTGCGCGGAAGCGTCGCCCAGCGAAATGCCCAGGGGAAAGCCCGCGCGAGTCCCCCACGACAGACCACTCGGCGATCCCTTCAGCTCGAGCGATTCAGAGAGTGCGACCAGGTTGGGCGCGGGAGCGACAGGCATTGGTCCGGCATACCGCGTCGAACCGTGGCGTGTCGATGGGAAAGGATGGTGTCGTTTTCCCCGCGCGGCGTTTCGTTGACGCGCGGGGAGGATCGTCCTGAAGACCTGAAATTTGCGAAACGGAAATTTCTGGGTTCCAGCGCCCGCCCGCTCTCGGACTCAGCGACTCCTCGCGCGGACTGGTGCGGGCGTCAGATACCACGCCTCCTCAGACGTTTTTCGAAACTCCTCCAGCAGGGCGGGGGCGAGGGATTTCTCCAGTTTCCGCACCAAGCCCGGCGACGAAGGCAGGACCAGCCGTGGACCGCGCGCGTGCGTCGAATCGAACTCCAGTGGCTTTCCCGAGATCGGATGTCGCGGAACGCTCGGCAGCCACGGTGCGCGGAGATCTTCCGACCTCTTCACTTCGCCACCGCTCGCGCGAACCAGGTGCCAGGCCAGGGCCGCCCGCGCGAAATCGAGGCGCAGGACCATCCGGGCCCAACGGTCTCGATGGCCAACCCATGTGGTGGTCGCCTCGTCGAATTCCTCGTCGGGTCCGGTTGCTTTCGGGCCTTCCGCTTGCCATGGATCCGAACCCTTCGCCGCTCGTTCCATCACGCGCAGGGCTTGGGCCAGCATGGCGGCGTGCCGCTTCGGCTCGAGCGGACCGTATTCGTTCAAACGCAGGAAAATCTGGAGAAACCAGGACAATTCCAGATCCCTGCGCGGGTCGGATTTGAGGCGATCCCGCCAGCCAAAGGACGCCGCTTCGAGCCGGGGCAGGTCGTCCAAATAGCTGGGCACGACTTGCCGCTCCAGCCAGGCGCGGGCCGGCAAGGCGGTCGCCACGAGCGCGGCATCGGCGGAAGCTGGACGCTGCGGCGAGTGCCCCCAATCCGCCAGACCGCGCTCGAGTTGGGCTAACGTTGTTTCGAGGAGTTGCACCGAAACGGCCTCTCCCACTCCACTCCGCGAAAGAGCATCCTGCTCCAGCAGGCGCTGCCAGACGGCGAGCGCCCGGCCGGCGCGGGCCGCATCCCGTCCGGAAAGCGCCAGCCACAGTTCCTCACCCAGCACCCGCGCGATCCAGCTCGCATCGGACCGGCGCTTGGATTCGGCGCGTTCCGCGGTGTCCATCCCGGCGGGCGAGAGCCAGTGGGTCCGTTTCGCGCCCTCTTCCAACCGTTTCCAGAGTTCCAGCTGCACATAGCCCGGCAGGGCGTCCCTCTCGTTCGCGAGTTCGCTCGCGGAGTCGGCGTCGTCTTCGTTCTCTTCGTCGTCGGCCCCAGTCTTAGCCTCTGCGTTCGGCGCCGGCTGGGACGCCAGTGAGCGGGCCGCAGATCGGGAGGCCCGCTGCCAGATCGTGTTCAGCGGCGTCGGCACTTTCTGCGCGATCTCCGCATAGATCGGCCCGGCATCCTGCTCGGCGGGGACCGATGCCCGGAGTTTCGCCGCGCGCTCCGCCGTCTGGTCCGGCCGCGGCAAGCCGGCCGAGCGTGCCGCCAACTCCACCCGTTGCAGTTCTCGTTCGCCAAACCATTTCACCGCCGGCAGGGCGGCAAGCAAGAGCCAGACCGGACTCGACCAACCCAGAACCGCCAGGAACATCGTCCCGAGTCGCGCGGGCGGATGCCGGAGCACTTGCACCATCCGCGTGGCTTCGCCCTGTTTCTTCACGGCCGCCATTCCCTGGAATTGCACCATGCGCAGACGCTGAAAGATCCGCCGGAGCCAGAAATCCTCATCCGTCGAAAGCACGCCTTCTGCCTTTGCGCTCCGCCGCAGATCGCGGTGGGCTCCGGCGAGTCGCCATTCCAGGGGCAACCGCAGCAAGACAAAGAACCCCAGCACGCCGAGCAAAACCCCGAAGCCGCTGTACCATCCCGCCACCATCAGCAGGATTCCGCTCAATCCCTTGAAGACCGCACCGAGGCGCGGAAAGCGGCCGAGAAACGCCACGTTCAGCAATTGTCCGCCGTCGAGCGGCATGACCGGAAGCAAATTGAAGATGTTCAGCGCAAGAAGGATCGACGCCGTCGTGCTCACGAGTGCAGGCGCGTCCGGCGCGGAAAACGCATAGGCGGCCAGTCCCAAGCCGATCACAATGCCGGGAATCGGTCCGGCAAGGAGAATGATGACTTCCTGCCAGGGCTTGATCGCCGGGCGATCGTTCAGAACCGCGGCGCCCCCGAAGAGCGGAATGAAAAGCAGCGAAGTGTCGCGCGAGCCGAAGACCCGCATCATCACGAGGTGTCCGAGCTCGTGGACGAGCAGGGCCAGGGTAAGGATGACCCCAAACTCCGCATCGCTGCGTCCGGCCATCACCAGCGCAAAAGCCAGCAGGGTCACCACGGAAATGAGCGCGCGCAGGCGTCCCCCGAGCCGGCGCGCGCGGGCGGCTGCATCGTAGGTGCGAAACGCGCACAGATCGAGTTCCACCCGGGCGTGTTCGGAGTACGGGAAAGGTGGCTCACTCTTTTCCGGCGCAGCTGACTTCGCCGCCGCCGCCGCCGCCTTGGTCCGCGCTTTCAGCGCGCGTTGCAGTGCCAGCAACTGCGGAATCCCCTTGGTCAAAATCCAGCGCCAGGTCGGACGAAGAACTCCGGGAGCGGTTTCGACGAACATTCCCCGATCAGCCTGCCAGGTCTGCCAGCTTCTCGAATGCAGCTCGTCGATCCGCTGGCTCGCTTCGGCCCGATTCAGCGGCACGGGCAGGGTCTGCCGTGAATCCGCGTGCGCCTGCACTCGTTCCACATGTCGGGCCCAAAGTGGGACCAGCGCCGCCCGCTCCATGACTTCTTCGGATCGACCGGGTGTTGGAGGGAAGGCGATGGACCCTACGCGATTCGTCGTATCCACCACGCTCCCATCCGCGAAAAAAGTGCGGCAATTCCAACCCGCCACGCCGGATTCGATCCAGCTCGGCTCGAGGAAGAGGGTGACGATCGTGCCCGCTGCTTCGTGGCGCCACCACCAGCCGTGTTCCGGCGGATGGCCCGCGCTGATTCCAACCCGAAAGGGTCCGTCCGCTTCGAAGCCCAACTCTTCGACTCGGGGAGATTCCGCCGCCGCGCGCTCCCGCAAAAAGACCGGCGAATCGGGCTCGGGCTCAAGCTCGCAACGCAAAGCCAACCAGGTGGACGCGCGGAGGATTCGAGCGAGCAATCCGAGCTGAATCAACCAGATCCCGCCGAAGCAGAGGGCAATCCAGCCGAAGGTGTCCAGAAATTCAGGCATGAAGGGCGTGGGGATACGCCGGAAGGTCCCCGAATCCAGCGCAAAGGCAGGTTTTCTCTCGTCTCCCTTTTTCGCAATGCAGGCCGACGCATTCCCCACGCCGCATCGATCACCGCAAAGAGAGCCACCGTCTCGCGCGGCACTCGACTCGCGGCCGCCCTGCTTGCTGCTCAGCCCAATCCGCAGCTCTAGCGGATATTCTTTTCGAGGACTACTGCCATAACGTGTGACTGAACCCGCACCCCGACTCGATTTGGAAACGTGCGCCGCGAAAGGGAATAAGCAGACCCACGAAACCTCGTAAGGAACTCCCCTGCGCTCTTCGCCCCTCCCGGCTTTCCTCCCCAGCCATGTCCACCATCGATCCGGACCCCGCCCGCCTGCCCGAGTTGCTCGCCTCGCTCCCGGCGGGCGTGCCCATCTTCATGCTCAACCTGCTGCGTTTTCGGGCAGAGGCCCAGTATCGCGATGGGACGCCCGGCGGTTCGGGGCGCGAGGCGTACGCCCGGTATGCGGAGCTGACCAAGGAGAGGCTGGCGCAGGTGGGCGCCGAGATTCTCTACTTCGGAAACGCCCGCGCGATGATCATCGCTCCGCCCGCGGAGAAATGGGATGCCGTGCTTCTCGTGCGCTATCCCTCGGCGGAGGCCTTCGCCCGCATGTTGGCCATGCCGGATTACCTCGCCGGGACCATCCATCGGACCGCCGCGCTCGAAGATGCTCGGCTGATTGCCACGATTTCAGCACGGTAGGGAGGCCGAGCCCGTTCCGACCCGAGGGGGGAAACCGTCCGAGGAAGGGCCGCTCGCCCCTGTCGAGCCGATCCACACCCAGACTTTCAAATTAAGTTTTACCCTTTGACCCCGCTTCCCTGAAACCTTTTTCGTCCCGCTACCAACAACGGGTCAAATTGGTCCCGCAATGAGACCTCGTTCTTTACCGAGTTTAAACCACTTCATGCCTTCAGGATCCTCCGGAACAGCGACACCGAAATGGTTGATCACTGCACGAAGCGCGTTGTCGTCACCTTGAGTCGCTCGAGTCTTCTTCTCAGCAAGTTCACGTCTAGCCAAGTAATAAGCCCCTCGCCCAGTTGTCTGGTTGTCATGGAGGGTGTCGCACGACCCCATCGCAAGGCACGCGACAAACCCCACGATGGCACTTAGATCCGTGAAATAATGGCATCTCATCTAATTGCCGTTTAGGAATTCGTCCATCTCTGGACTCTTTTACACTGCAAGTTCCTCACTAAGGATCTTCGCGTCTTTTCGGCAGACAAGCCAGGAGCACGGCAGCGGAGTGCCTCGGAGAACATCGCGCTCGATTGGATCCTCGAATAGCGCGATACCTCGTCCATCACCATCACGCGTTCATGTCGCTCCACTTCCGCGCCATCCGGCCGAAGATCCAGAGCGCGACGGCGGAGACGAGGCCGATGCAGGCGAAGGGGATCCAGACGTAGAGCTGCGGGTGATACGTATCCCAGAGGAGGCGCGCCGCCGCGGTGGGATCGAGTCCGGTCACCTCCTGCAGCTTGAGCATGGCCTCGGTGCGCTTCACGCCGAGCGCCGCCTCCAGCGTGCTCACTTCACCGTTCCATCCGCGGCCTTCTCCGAAGGGCGTCTTTTCCGCGAGATAACGCAGCGCCAGCACCGCCTTCTCGCCGAACTGGCCGTAGACATAGCCGGCGATCTTCGAGCCGGCGTACACGCCGATCCCCACCGGGATGTTCACGTAGCCGAGATACAGCCCCTTCTTCCCCGGTGGCGCGATCAGGGCGAGGTACTCGCTTTTCTTCGGTCCGGTAGTCATCTCGCCGAGCGAGAAGAAGACGATGCCGAGCACGAGCATCCACGCGCTCATCGTGAACCCCGCGACCACCAGTCCGACCGTGGCGAAGAGCATGCCGAAAAACATCGCCGTGAGCGTGAGCATGTTTCGCGTGAGCCACGACACGCCCACCACGCCGCAGATGATGAAGAACGAGTTGAAGGAAAGCAGCACCTGCTGCGGCACCATCGGGCCGCGCGTCGTCTCCTGCACCATCACCTTGTAAAGGCTGGCGGGCAGCCAGCGCAGACTTTCCGCCATGCCGCGGCTGTCGACCCAGTCGGCGATGAAATTCGGCTGGAGGTCCCAGAGCTGGTACATCATCAGCCAGAAGCCCGACATGATGAGCATCCACGCGATTAGGCGGGGCTCCATGATGTCGCGCACGGTCCGCACGAGCACCGCGCCGACGGACTCCGTCTTCGAGGCACCGGAGGGCGTGTCCTTCAACACGAGGAGCAGGCCGAGATTGAAGGAGGTGAAGAGCGCCGAGGCGAGGAAGAGATTGCGCCAGGCGCCCGGCGAGTTGGCGGTGGCATTGAAGAAGCCGGGGAGCAGGGCGCTCAGTGCCAGCAGGGCGGAGGGAAGAAAATGCCCGACGAACGCGCCCACGTTCACCACCCAGTAGAACAAGCCCCAGCCGACGGAGGAACTCTCCTTGGTGAGATTTCCCGCGATCGCGCCCTGAATGCTCGGTTTGAAAAAGGCGGTGCCCGTGGCGAGCACGAGGATGCCGCTGAAGAAGCCCCAGTAGTTCGAGATGAAGCTGACATCGCGCAGGAACGCGATCAGGAGGAATCCCACCATCATCATGACGATGGCGAAGCCGAGCGTGCGCTTGTAACCGAAGCGATCGGCGTAGCCGCCGGTGACGATCGGCAGGAGCGACTGAAACGCAGCCCACCAGGCGTAGATCGTGCCCTTGTCCGCGGCGGCGAGATGCAGGCCGCCGGGATTGTCGGCCTGCATGATGTAGATGGGCGCCATCACCCGGAGGTTGTAGTAGGCGAGTCGCTCCCACATTTCGATCGTGTTCAACGTCCAAAACGTCCGGTTGAAACGCGCTTTCGGCGGCGAGGCGGAGCCATCGGCGGAAAGCGGAGCGGGGGGCATAAACGGAAGGAGGACGGATCCGCGATCAAGGAGCAAGGCAAAACGCGAGCGACTGCCTCACGCGGAAGGCGTCGCCCGCTGGGTGAGTCAGCTGGAGGAGGAAATCCCGCAGAGACGCGGAGACGCAGAGGATCGATCCTTCAGACCTCCGCGCCTCAGCGCCTCTGCGCGAGAACCTGCCTCACGCGGAAGGCATCGCCCGCTGCGTGAGTCGACGGGAACAGGAAATCCCGCGGAGGCGCGGAGAGGCAGAGATCAATCCTTCAAACCTCCGCGGGAGACCCGAAAATCGCGTCGAAGCACTGCTTTTTCGCGTGGACGCACTGCAAATTCACGTCGACCCAATCCTTTCTCACGTCGGCGGACCGAAAATCGCGCCGAAGTCGCAATTTTCGCGTCGGCGGACTGAAAATCACGTCAGCCTTTCCTTTTTCACGTCAAACATTCCTTCTTCACGTCAGCGAATCGAAAATCGCGTCGCACTTTCCTTTTTCACGTCGGCCGACCGAAAATCGCGTCGAGCCACGCCTCTTTCGCGCGGAGAAATCGAAAATTGCGCCGAGGCATGCCTTTTTCACGACCGCGGACCGAAAATCACGTCAGCCTTTCGTTTTTCACGTCGGCGGACCGAAAATCACGTCGGCGGACCAAAAATCACGACAAACTCGCCTTTTTCACGACGCCGGTCCGAAAATCACGTCGCCGGACCCAAAATTACGACGAGGCACCCTTTTTCGCGGCGGTGGAACGAAAATCACGTGAGCCCACGACTTTTTCACGTGGCGCGACGACGAAAAGGAGTCTCATGACGCGAATTTGGAATGCTTCCTCGCCGATTTTCTGACTTTGGCTTCAATTCGGACGCGCAGTGAAGAAATTTGGTACCCCGACGGAATTTTCCGGACTCAGAGTAATAATTCGGTGCGGGGGCGGCGATTTTGGTCCGTCCGCAGCGATTTTGATCGCGCGGCGCCAAATCGGGTCGGGAGCTCGCGGGCCCGGGAACGCTCGGCTGCTTTTTGGAGTCGCCCGATACCGATTTTTTCAGATCGACGACTTTTTCCGTCCGCTGGCGACGATTTCGCGACGATGGCGCCGATTTCGGTCCGCTGGCTCGTTTTTTCACAGCCGCTCTCCTTTTTTCCGACCGAGTGGAGATTTTCGATGCGATGGCTCGATTTTCTCGAGTGTGGCTGCAAATTCCCTCGAGCCACGCCTTTTTCACGTCCCGCGAAGCCAAAAAGGATACCCGTGACGTGAATTTCGCATGGCTTGACGACGGTTTTCCGGCGTCGGCGCGAATCCGAACCCGCGCTGGTGAATTTTCGCACCGAGAAGGAAATTTCGCGACGACGGGTGACAATTTCCTCCGGGCCGGGCGAATCTGGTCCGTTCGCTGAAATTTGGAGCGCCGCGCGCTGAAACGGCTCGGGAGGTCTCGGGCCCGGGAACGATCGGTTGCTTTTTGGAGTCGCGCGGTCCCAGTTTTCCGAGACGGACAACTTCTCGGGTAAATCGGCGACGATTTTGCGACGACGGTGCCGAATTCAGACCGCTGGCTCGGTTTTTGACGGCCGCGGGCCTTTTGCCGGCGGAGGGGAGATTTTTGGACGGATGGCTCGGTTTTTCTGACGCCTGGCTCCGATCTCCGATATGCGGGTGGTTTTCGGCTCGTCTCTGGACGGGAAAGCGTCGACGCGAGCCGATCGAGGAATTCTAGCGCCAACCCGAGCTCGCCGAGAGAAAATGGCCGCTTCGCGGCAGAGTTGACGGCAGCAAGGACGGAGCGGCTCCCAGGGTTTCGCTGCGGCACAGGCACCCAAATTCACCGCATCAAAAAATGCAGCATGAACAATCCGGCCAGGACGTAGGCGAGCGGGCTGACCTGGCGGAAGCGGCCGAGACCGAGGTGGAGGAGGACGTAGACGACAAAACCGACCGCGATCCCTTCACTGATGCTGAAGGTGAGCGGCATAATGAGCATCGTGAGCACGGCCGGGACGGCGGTCGCGAAGTCGCTGAGGTCGATCTCGCTCACGCCCTGCATCATGAAGACCCCCACGATAATGAGCGCCGGAGCAGTCGCGACCCCGGGAATCGCGAGGATGAGCGGCGTGAAAAACAGCGCGAGGAGAAAGAGCGCGGCGACGGTGAGTCCGGTGAGTCCGGTCCTTCCCCCCTCCTCCACTCCCGCGGCGCTCTCGATGTAGCTCGTCGTGGTCGAAGTGCCGAGAGCGGCGCCCGCCATCGCGGCGCCGGCGTCAGCGGCGAGGGCGCGGCCAATGCCGGGGAGATTGCCCTCTTTGTCGAGCAGGCCGGCGCGTTTGCAGACGGCGATGAGGGTGCCGAGGTTGTCGAAAAGATCGACAAACAGCAGCGTGAGCACGAGCGGGAGCGCGACCTGCCAGTGGGAAAACATCCACGCGAGATCGAACTGCAGGAACGTCGGCTCGAGCGAGGCCGGCATGCCCACGAGAGAGGACGGCAGGGTCGTGATCGGCTTGCCGGCACTCTGGAGGAAAATGCCCGCGATGGTGAGGCCGAGGATGACGAGAATGATCGCGCCCCGCACGCGCTGGACGATCAGCACCGCCGTGAGGACAACGCCGCCGAGGGTCAGCATCGTGCCTGGATCCGAGAGATCTCCGAGCGTCACGAAGGTGGCGGGATCGGCCTTGATCACGCCGCCGCTCTTCAAGCCGATGAACGCGATGAAGAGCCCGATCCCGCAGCTGATCGCGATCTTGAGCGAAGGGGGAATCGCTTCGACGATCAGTCGCCGCACGCCGCTCACGGAGAGGAGGAGAAACAGGACGCCCTCCCAGAAGACCAAGCCGAGCGCGGCCTGCCACGGCACGCCCGCCTTCAGCACGATGGTGAAGCTGAACATCGCGTTCAGCCCCATCCCGGGTGCCAGCGCGAGCGGATAGTTCGTCAGCAGCGCCATCGCGATGGTCGTGAGGGCCGAAGCGAGGGCCGTCGCCGTGAGCACTGCCCCCACCGGCATGCCGGTAGCACCCAGGATCTGCGGATTCACCGCGAGGATGTACGCCATCGCGGCGAAGGTCGTGATGCCCGCGATGATTTCGCGTCGAACCGTGGTGCCGTGCTCGGCGAGTCGAAAGAAGTCCATAAAACCCGCGGTCATTGAGAGCAGTCTCGCGGCGGACGAAAGGGGGAAAACGGGGCCCACCGCGCCGCCACGGAACTTTTTTCGGCCTGCGGGGAATATTTCCGTTTGCAATCTATCTAGTAGTAGGTCTGAATGATCTCATGGCCACCGACACCAAGACCCGCCTGCTCGATGCGGCGCAGCGCCTGGTGCAGACGCGTGGGTTCGAGGGTTTCAGTTTTCACGACCTGAGTGCGGAGATCGGGATCTCGACCGCGAGCATTCATTATCACTTCCCCACCAAGCGGGATCTCGCGGTCGCGCTGGTGAAGCGCTATCGGGATTTTTTGCACACGGCGGTGGAACAGGTGATCTCGAGTCCGGCGCCGCTCGCCGCCAAGCTGCAGCAGGTCACCGGACTTTATGAGTCCACGTATGACGCCGGCCGCATCTGCGTGAGTGGGGCGCTCGCCGGCGGAGTGGAATCGTTGCCGACTGAGGTGAAGAAGGAACTCAAGGCGCTGATCGACGACTGCGTCGCGTCGCTCCTGCGCCTCTTCAAGCGCGCCCAGAGAGCCGGCGAGCTCCGCGCGGGGCTCGACCCGGAATCGTGTGCCCGACTCTGGTACTGCACGCTGCAGGGTTCCCTGACGGTCGCGCGGGCCTCCGACAAAAAGATCTTCACCCAATCCCTGCGCGCTCTCGCCGCGCTGACGTGCCCGTGACTCTTCTCTTTTTTGCCTGCACTACCTATCTAGTAGTAGATCCCTTTCGCGCCGCAGCGGCCATCGGACGGTCGGCGGCGGAAAAACCAAACCAACCCACCAAGCCAGCCCAAGCGCCGCTCACCCGGCTCCATCTCATGAAACGCACCCTGCTCACCCTCCTCGCCGCCTTCAGCCTCACGGCGATCCCACCCGTTTCGGCCGCCGAAACGAAGACCCTCATCAGCCGCGATGCGACCTCCGGCGTCGCCATCGAAGGCTATGATCCCGTCGCGTTCTTCACGGACGCCAAGCCCACGAAGGGCGACCCGAAAATTCGGGCCACCGTTCAGGGCGTCACCTACCTGTTTGCGAATGCGGCCCACAAGGACGCGTTCGAGAAATCGCCCGCGCAATACCTCCCGCAGTTCGGCGGCTACTGCGCCTTCGGCGTCGCGCTCGGCGTGCTCCTCCCCGTGGACATCTCCACCTGGGTGATCCGCGACGGGAAGCTGTATCTCAACTACAGCCCGGCGATCGCGGAACTCTTCGCGAAGGATCCCGCCGGCACGCTCAAGACGGCCGAGTCGAAGTGGCCGGCCATCGTCCGCGAACAGGCGAAGTAAGGCGCCACCGCTCTGAAACATTGAGTCCACTCCGTCCATCCAATCATTCATGAAAACCGCCATCATCATCATCGCCGACCCGAAATCCGGCAGCGACGAGGCCAATGCCCGCGCTTTCAACGCGCTCGCCCTCGCGCTTGAGTCGAAGAACGCCGGCGACCAGGTCGAAGTCTCGTTCATCGGCACGGGCACCCGCTGGCCCGCGGAGCTCACGAAACTCGCCCATCCGTTCCACGCGCTCTACAACACGGTACGCGACGTCGTGATCGGCGCCTCGTGCGGATGTGCCGCGGCCTTTGGCGCCACCGAAGGCGTGGAGGCTGGCGGCGTAAAGCTCGCCACGGACAACGCCGTGCCGGGAACGCCGGGGCTGCTCAGCGTCCGGCGCTACGCCGCGGAAGGCTGGAGTACCTTCCTCTTCTAATCCATCCGACCGGGGCGGGCGGCACTCGCGCCGCCCGCTCCGGTCTTCCTCTTCCGTTTCCTTTTCCTTTCCCCATTCTCCTCGCCTCCGCCGCCTCCGGCGTGCGACAATTCCCCAACGTCAATGGCTGCAAAATTCATGGAACTGGCGCTGACTCCTTCCGTCCGGAGCGCTCAGGCAAAGTACTTTGGCACCGCCCGGCCCGCCCCCGCTCCGGCCGGCCCCGACGCCCTCACGGCGGATGAGGCGGACTTCATCGCGAAACGCGACAGCTTCTACCTCTCGACCGTTTCGGAAGCCGGCTGGCCGTACATCCAGCACCGTGGAGGAGCCCCCGGTTTTCTCCGCGTCCTGAATGCGCACACGCTCGGATTCGCGGATCTCGCAGGCAACCGCCAGATGCTCAGCACGGGCAATCTCAGCGCCAACGACCGGGTGGCGCTCTTCCTCATGGATTATCCGAACCGCGCGCGCCTGAAGATTCTCGGGCACGCCCGCGTGGTCGATGCGCGGGAGGAGCCGGAACTCGCCCGCCACTTCGCCGCGCCCGGATCCGGCGGACTCGTGGAACGACTCTACGTCATCGACGTCGTCGGCTTCGACTGGAACTGCCCCAAATACATCACCCCGCGCTTCACCTCGGCGGAAGTCGAGGAAGCCGTCGCGCCGCTCAAGGCGCGCATCGCGGAACTCGCGGCGCAGGTGCGCGCGGGGAAGTGATCGCGCCTTTTCCCTAACCTCTCTCCCGTTCGTCCCAATGCCCCATGAGTACCGCCGAAAAACCCCGTCCGCCCTTCCCGCCTTTCACCGCTGAGACGGCCGCGCAGAAGGTGCGCCTGGCCGAAGACGCCTGGAACACCCGCGAAGCGGAGCGCGTCGCGCTCGCTTACACCCCGGACAGCGTCTGGCGGAATCGCGCGGAATTTCTCGCCGGCCGCGAGGCCATCCGGGAATTCCTCGTCCGCAAATGGAGCCGCGAGCTCGACTACCGGCTCATCAAGGAACTGTGGGCCTTCCACGGCAACCGGATCGCGGTCCGTTTCGCCTACGAGCATCGCGACGATTCCGGGCACTGGTTTCGCGCCTACGGGAACGAGAACTGGGAGTTCGACGAGCACGGCTTCATGCGCCTCCGGATCGCCAGCATCAACGATCTGCCCATCGCGGAAAGCGCGCGCAAGTTTCACTGGCCGTCCGGACGGCGTCCGGATGATCACCCTGGCCTAACCGAGTTGGGCCTGTGAGCGGGAACGTCGGATCTTTCCGCTTGTGCTGAAGGCCGGGGCGGAGGCGTAATGCGTCACTTCCGCCCCGCCTCCCATGTCCTCCCCCGCCAAGCCCTCCGCGTCCGGATCCAGCCGCTTCACGCGGCTCGGAATGAAACTTTCCGACTGGGCCGAACGCTGGTTTCCCGACGCGTTCGTCTTCGCGCTGCTCGGCGCGATCATCGTCTTTCTCGGCGCGCTCGCGTGCGGTTCGAAGCCCGAGGATCTCGTGAAATATTACGGAGACGGCTTCTGGAGCCTGATCCCGTTCACCATGCAGATGGTGATGGTCGTGATCGGCGGCTACGTCGTTGCGTCCTCGCCGCCGATGTTTGCGCTCATCCGCTGGCTCGCCGGCATTCCCAAGACGCCGCGAGGGGCGGTCGCGTTCATCGCGTTCTTTTCGACCTCCACCTCGCTGATCAGCTACGGCTTCAGTCTCGTCTTCAGCGGACTCCTGACGCGCGCGATCGCGCAGCGGGTGGAGGGAATGGACTACCGTGCGGCCGGCGCGGCGGCGTATCTCGGACTCGGCAGCATCTGGGCACTGGGGCTCTCGTCCTCCGCCGCCCTCCTGATGGCGACAAAGACTTCGATCCCGCCGGCCGTGCTGAAGATCGCGGGCGTGATCCCGCTCACGGAGACGCTCTACACGTGGCAGAATGGGCTCGTCGCCCTCGTCCTGCTCGTCGTGTCGGTGCTCGTCGCGTACTTCTCGTGTCCCGTGGGGGAGAATGCTCGTACCGCGGAATCTTTCGGCGTCACGTTCGAGCCAATGGTCTCCGAGTTGGAGCCACGCAAGACCCCGGGTGAATGGCTGGAATTCACGCCGATCTTGAGCCTCCTGATCGGAGCGCTGGGACTGGCGTATCTGTGGCAGGTGCTCCAGGCCAAGGGCTGGGCGGAGGCCTTAAACCTCAACACGTACAACTTTCTTTTCCTCACGCTCGGCCTGCTCCTCCACTGGCGGCCGCGCTCGTTCACCCGCTCGGTCACGGCCGCCGTGCCCTCGACCGCGGGCGTGCTGATTCAGTTCCCGTTCTACGCGGGGATCGTCGGACTGATTTCCTTTTCCCCGATCGCGAAGGTGCTGGCGGATTTCTTCGTGAAGATATCCGATCAGAACACGTTCCCCGTGCTCGTCTCGATCTACTCCGGCATTCTCGGGCTCTTCGTCCCCTCCGGCGGCGGAAAGTGGCTGCTGGAGGCGCCGTATATCGTCGAGGCCGCGAACACGCTCAAAGTGAATCTCGGATGGGTCGTGCAGATCTACAACACGGCGGAGGCGCTGCCGAATCTGATCAACCCTTTCTGGATGCTCCCGCTGCTGGGCATCCTGAAAATGAAGGCCCGCGACCTGGTCGGCTTCGGATTGCTCCAGCTCATGGTGCACACCCCGATCGTCCTTTTCCTCATGTGGGCGCTCGCGAAAACGCTGCCTTACAACCCGCCGGTCGTGCCCTGACGCGCCAAGCCTACCAGGCGATCTCTTCGTGGTCGCGGAGGAACTTGCCCGTGAGACTTCGGGGCGCCTCCGTGGCGAGCCAGACGATCGTCTCCGCTCCCTGCGCCACGCTCCGGGTGGCGCCCGCGCCGCCCATCTCGGTCCGCACCCAGCCGGGGCAAACGGAGTTCACGGTCACGTGATCGCGGGAGAATGCGTCGGCCATTTGCCGCGTCACGGCATTCAAGCCCGCCTTGGAAATCCCGTAGGCAGAGGCCTCGTCGCTCATGTCCGCGAGCGCACCCCAGCCGCTGGAAACGTTGATGATCGCGGCACGTTCCCCGGCGCGCAGGAGCGGAGCAACCGATTGGGCCACGAGGATCGGGCCCAGCGTGTTCGTCCGCCAGGTGCGGTCAAACTCGCCGGCCGTCGTCGCGAGCACAGACACGCCGGAGTTCTCGAGGATCGCGGCATTGTTCACGAGGACATCGAGCGACTTCGTCCGCCGCCCGAGCTCCGCGCCCGCTTCGCCGATGCTCATGGTATCGGCGACGTCGAGCGCGAGGAATTCGGCGGCGTGTCCGGCCTCGCGGATCTGCGCAGCGGCGGCTTCCCCCCGCGCCGGATCCCGGGCGCCGAGGAAGACGCGCCAGCCCCGCGCGGCGAGTTGCCGCGCCACCTCGAGACCGATGCCCTTGTTCGCGCCCGTGATCAGCGCGGTCCGCGGCAAATTCGGGGTGCTCATGAGGGGAGCTTCGCGCGGGCCAAAGCGGTGGTCGATGGATTTTCGGCTCGACCGAGCTCAAACGATCGACGCACGATCCATGAAGGGGTCGGCGTCCGCTTCCGGGTGCCTGACCGGCGTCAGGTCTTGGATCACCCCGGGCCCCCGGTGTCCGAATCAACGGTCCCCCGCGCAGCGAACGGGAGTCCTCTGAGCGCTCGCCAATCGATCCGAAACCGCTCGGGCTCCCGACGGAGCGGCAACGCTCTCTGGCGCAGATCCCCGCGCGGTAAAATAGCGGATAATATTTGCGCGCAGAAGGGCGGGCGGTCGCGAAAGGATGGCGAATCCCGACGACTCTCCCCGCGACCGCAAAGGATCTACCATGACTCTTCGCCCCCCACTTCCCCTGGCATTGGCGGCCGCGCTCGCTCTGGGCGGCTGTGATTCGTCACCTTCCCTCGCTCCCCCCGCCCCGCCCATCATTGACGCAAAGCAGCCCGCAAGGCAGCCCGGGGCGCGCGACACGGGAAGCCTGGCGCAACGGCAGGCGGCATTTCTTAATCGGCTGCGCGAGGCAGATCCCCAGCAGCGCACGATTGACCGCGCTGTCCTGAATGACCGCAACGAGTTGGGTCTCATCTTGGATCGCAGCGTCCCCTTGGACAAGATCCCAGCCTTGATGCGCGTCATGCTCGAGAAAATGGCCCACGAATTTCCCGGGCAAGATCTCATTGTCGTCGCCTACGCTCCCTCGACTCCGCCCCGAAAAATTGGCACCGCCCATCTGGACAGCCGGACGCGGGAAATGACCTACACCGCGGAACGCTGACTCTCTCAGACCCTCCCACCACCCACCCCCCACCTCCCCACCCCCTGCTTATATGCCTGGAACTGTAGATGACTTTATGGCCCGCTTTAGCGGCGACAAGACGATGGACGACCGCGAGGCCGCTCAGTATCACGACCGTTTCGTCTCTTCGAATCCCGCCGATCGCCAATTCGACAGCGCGACTTACCACGACGCGGCGACCGAATATCTCGGCAAGCTGCCAGACGATCAGTTCAACACCTCGGCTAGGAGCGCAGTCGCCGAAGCTTCACCCGAGGAACGCAAAGGCTTGCTGGGAACCTTGATGGGGGCCTTGGGCGGAACCGGCGGCGGTGCCTTGGCCGGGATCGCGAGCCGGTTGGGGCTCGGCTCAAGTGATCCAAACAAAATGAGCGACGACGACGCGACCCGCGTGCTGGACTACGCCCGCAAAGAGAAACCGGAGGTCCTTCGCCAAACCGTCGAAGAAAAACCGTGGTTCGTCCGGGCGCTCGGCAGTCCCGTCGTGCTCGGTGCCCTCGCGATAGCGGCGGCCAAGTACGTCAGTAACCAACGGAATAAGGCGGCTCAAAGCCCAGGCTGACACCGGCGCGTCCAAACCACTCATCACCTTTCGCGCGTCACACTCACGCCAGCCGGATCTAGGCTCTCACCATTATGGGCATCCTCTACGCCATCATTATCGGTCTCATCGTCGGGGCCATCGCGAAATTCCTCATGCCCGGCAAGGATCCTGGCGGTTGGATAATCACTATCCTAATCGGACTCGCCGGCTCTATTTTCGGAGGCTTTCTTGGTCAGATGCTGGGCTTTTACCGTGTCGGCGAGCCCGCTGGTTTCATCGGCTCCATCGTCGGTGCGATGATCCTGCTCGGACTCTATCGCCTCATCGCCAAGCCGAACGTTTAGCGCCGGGATATCTTCGTCCAAGGATCTTCGGGCTCGGTCGTCTCGCAGAGCCTCAGAGCGGCTCGGGAGTGAAGGAATCGATGATACGTGGCTTCTCCGGTCGAACCTCACCAAGACACTTCTGAGTTTACGCTCGAAAAAGCTGACCACGCCGAGCGGTCAGCCAGCAGAAGGGACGGAGAGAGCTCACAGGCGCCCAGATCAACGGGCGAACCGGCAGGCCTGGGCGCCAGCGCGCTTTCCTTCGTTGCAGGCCGGCGGTGCAGCAGAACCGTGCCCGCCCTCCTCATATTGGCCGACAGCCGCTGAACTTGGCACGGAGAGTGAGGCCGATAGATGCGGGATCGCTCTCCCGAAAGGCAAAGGTCGCCCGCTCAACATCGCGGCAGAACCGGAAGCGAAGACATAGACGGACGCCAACGGTCGGAGAGGAGCTTCTATCCGACGACCTCCGACCGCCACGGAAGACGCTAGGAAGCCGTAAGATCCTACGTACCCAGAGCGCAGTTGCCGAATCAGCGCCGTTACCTTGGACTCCGCGGCGGGGACCACCGCTCTCGTCACCACACCTCCGGGCCACACAGCCAGCAAAGCAGCGGGCGATCCAGCCTCTGACGCCGCCACTGGCGAAAACATCACAACCGGGCGAGGCCCGCGGCGCCGAGCACTAGCAACCGAGACTCCCCAAGTTTGAGGGCCGCGCGTCGAAACCCTCGAGCGGATCAGCGCCGTCTGTGCGAACCAAAGAACGTAGGCTATGCGCACGTGGCCGCTCGCTCCCAAGTCCGTCGGCCCTGACGTCGGCGACTCTTCCGAGAACGCGCCTGCCGGTGGCCCCGGATCGGCCTCAGGAGGATGGTCTTGTGGAAGACTCTAACGCTCTTTTATCGATCTTCCCGAACTTGCGCCTTGTTCCAAAGTTTTGCGACCCCGTAGATCAGGATAGCCGGCTTGACCAAGCCAAGCGCAAGCCGACTCACTCCACCCAAGATCCGCGTGAGCGGCAACATGCGCAGCACGTAGCCACCCGCTACGGCAGCCAAGATTGTATTTTCCGGCGACCTTCGCGCGTATCTGGTCACGTCAGCGAGGCAGCGTTCCGCCTGAGTGCGCACCGAGTCGAACGTTTCTTGCACGAAGCGGTCCGGTTGAGCGGTGACGACAGCGCGCGCCTCGGACTCATTAACAACTTTTCGGCGGCGGCTCATGATTAGTCGAGTTGAAATTTATGCCCCCAGCGCGTCACGAACCGGCGAGCGCTCGTCGAATAGTCCTCCCGATCCTCATGGGCGACGCTCCAGCCGACCAGCAGGCCGAGAAGTAGCCCCAGCCCGAAGATGCTGAGAGCAGAGGTGCTCGGATTTTCCCGCACATACCGTTCTCCCGCTTGCAATACTTCGCCGGCTTTTTCCTTTGTTGCTTCCCACGCCTGGGCGGCACCGGCAGTGGCTTCGGACGATAGGTTTTCGTTCATGATTTTCTGAGTATTCGCGGTGCTAGGCGGGCCTCTTGACGACGAGTCGATAAAGAATCAACAGAATGATGGCGCCAATGACAGACGCGATAAAACCGGCGGGATCGCCATCCCGATACCAGCCGAGACTTCGCCCCAGGAAGTGCGCGACAATGGAACCGGCGAGTCCGAGGAGGATGGTGATAATCCAGCCGCCCGGATCGCGGCCCGGCATGAGGAATTTTGCGACTGCCCCGACGAGGAGGCCGATGATGAGGGTGGCGATGATTCCCATATGCTGTGGTGCTTTAAGAGCTTTCGCGGCGTGGGCGCGATCGGACGGGTGATCTCTAACATTTTTTCCACCCCGAGATTTAGTGGGTTTTGCCGCGCTCAGAACCCGCCGAATTTGGCCAAACCTCGATGCGGGGCCCCGGCGTGCTTCAGCGCGCCGTCCTCGAATCAGTCGCCCGCGACGCAGTCCCTCCCTTGTCTGGAAGCCCTCTGAACCGCCCTTCTCAGAGGAGCCAGTTCCAGAAAAAATCAACCCGCAAGAGCCGGTTCAGGCTCCGCCGGGTGCGATTAGAAGTGGGTGCGGTAGAATAGTTGAGAAAGAGCTGTACTTTTGAGACCGTCTCTCATTTAAGGTTGAGATGCGCAAAAAACCCTCGCCTCTTTCCAACCCACTCTCCGCCGCAGAAGCCACCCTCATTGC
>JBBQFQ010000054.1:0-37312 GCA_038322235.1 Chthoniobacterales bacterium | reverse complement strand
CCCGTTTGGCCCCAGCAATGAGGCCTTCCTGCCCGATCTCATCGAGGCCGGAAAACAGAATGCGAAGCTGGTTCCGCCCCAGCTGGGGGACGGTCCGCTCACCCGCCGACGCGATGCGACGGAGGAACTCGCGAAGCGCGCTCTGCGCTTCGAAACCCTCCAGCAGCATGTCTCGGACACGGCGCGAGTCGTGGCTGACGGGTGCGTCGGTGCCGGTCTCGACCTCTACCACGTGCTCAAGCGCCTCGGGAAGACCGAAGGCCTCGATGCGGTGGTCGCGCGGCTCGAGCGCCGGTTCTCCCGCACGCCGGCGGCGAAGACCGCCGCGAAGGCGCGGAAAGCCGCGAAGGTCGCCCCGGCGAAAGCCAGCGAGCCGGCGACGGCTCCGGCCGACGCCAGTGCGGCGCCTGCGCTGAATGCGACCGCAAGTGCGGTTGCGCCTCACGCGGCGTAGACCGATGCCCGGCATCGAACCCGCCAAAGGGCGGAGCGCAGAACCAGGCGGATGTCCGGCAACGGGCATCCGCCTTTCCGCGTCCCGTCAGATCATCGACCGCTTGGGCTATCGCCGTATGCTCCCAGCAATGAAGAAGATCGTTTCACTTCTCGCCTTCTCGGCCTGTTGGAATGCTGCTGTCGCAGCTCCCCCTGTGCCGCGGGAACCTAACAGCGTGATCATATCCCTTCCTCATCCGGCGGTCGACCCGGCCCCCACGGTGACGGTTACGGAGGCACTCAAGATCGGGTTGGCCTTCGCCGCAAAGAAGCGGCCAGACATCTCACAATTCTACGTTGACCGAGTGTGGCTCGAATACGATTCCGCCGGACGAAGAATGTGGGCGATCTCGTTCGCCAACCCGAAGCTGCTCTACTTTTTCGTGTCCGTTCACATGAACGGCCGCGCAAGCCTACCGCCGAAAAGTGGGATCATAAGCAAAAATCCGTTCATCGAGTGGAACTATGCCCCGCCCGCTCGTCGGCCGCGATGATTTCGAAGTGAGATACGACCGGAATTCTCGGCGGCAGTTCCGGGAGAACAGTGCGTGCGTACCGGAAGATCTATTCCACAATCCCCGCCGCATGACACCCTACCCGACTGACGGCTACAGCATCAGCATCCGACTCCGCTTGGCGAACAAGCCCGGCGTGCTGGGACTCGTGACCTCCACGATCGGCAGCGAAGGTGGCAGCATCGGCGCGATCGACATCGTCGAGGCCACGTTCGACAACGTCATCCGCGACATCACGATCGCGGCCGGGAACGACGAGCACGCCAAGGAGATCGTCGAGGCGGTCAAAGCCGTGCCGGGCGTTACGTTCATCCAGTCCTCCGATCGCGTGTTCCTCTTGCACCTCGGCGGAAAGATCGAGATCAAGAGCAAGATCCCCATCCAGACGCGGGCCGATCTCTCGCGCGCCTACACCCCGGGTGTCGCCCGGGTCTGCCTCGCGATTCACGAGGATCCTTCCAAGGTTTTCAATCTGACGATCAAGCGGAACTGCGTGGCCGTCGTGACCGATGGCACGGCGGTGCTGGGCCTTGGAGACATCGGACCCGCGGCCGCCCTGCCGGTGATGGAAGGGAAGGCGATGCTCTTCAAAGAGTTCGCGGACATCAACGCGTTCCCGATCTGCCTCGACACCAAAAACGTCGCCGAGATCGTCGCGACGGTGAAGGCGATCGCGCCGGGCTTCGGTGGCATCAATCTCGAGGACATCTCCGCGCCGCGCTGTTTCGAAGTGGAGCGGCGGTTGCGCGAAGTGCTCGACATCCCGGTCTTCCACGATGACCAGCACGGCACGGCGGTCGTGGTGCTGGCGGCGGCGATCAATGCGATGCGGATTGTCGGGAAGCGGCTGGACGAAGCGAAGGTGGTGGTTTCCGGGCCGGCGCGGCCGGGACCGCGTGCGCCAGGATGCTCGCCGCGGCCGGAGTGAAGAATCTCATCGGCTGCGATGTGCACGGCGTGATTCATGCCGAACGCACCGAGCCCGGCATCGAGTGGTGGGTGAGCGAGACCAATCCCGGCGGCCAGCGCGGCAAGCTGACAGACGCGATCAACGGGGCGGATCTCTTCCTCGGCGTCTCGACCGGCGGGGTGCTCACGAGCGAAATGGTCAGCCGCATGGGCCGCGATCCGATCGTCTTCGCGCTCGCCAATCCGACGCCCGAAATCACGCCCGAGGAGGCCGCCCCCTTCGCGAAGGTCATCGCGACCGGGCGTTCGGATTACCCAAACCAGATCAACAATGTGCTCTGCTTTCCGGGCATCTTTCGCGGCGCGCTCGATTGCCGGGCCTCCACCATCAACGAGGAAATGAAACTCGCGGCCGCACACGCCATCGCCGCGATCATTTCGGACCCGGAGCTCCAGCCGGACTACATCATCCCCTCCGTCTTCAACCGGCGGGTCACCGCCGCCGTGGCCGCCGCGGTGCAGGATGCCGCGCGCCTGACCGGAGTGGCGCGGCGCGAGGGAAGCGTCGCGTCATCTCGCGATTGACCGCACGTGCCGCGCAGGCGAATCGGGGTCCCTTCCTCCATGCGCGCTCCTCCCGCCCGGCTTTCCTCCGTCCTTCTGGTTCCCGCGCTCCTGCTTTCGCTGGCGGCGGGGGAGGCGCCGCCCGATAAATCGGGCTACACGCTCTTCCATCCCACGCCGACGAAGTTCCTCCGCGAGTTCGACACCGATCGCCCGGATCAGACCGAGGGGCCGGCCCCGGTGGACGCCGGCCATTTCCAGCTCGAGCTGGATTTCGTGAACCATACGCGCGACCGCACGAGTACGGTGCTCTCGCGCAGTACCTCGGTGGCACCGGTCAACCTCCGCATTGGGCTCACGAACCGGATCGAGCTCAGTCTCGTCTACGAGAGCTTCGTCGAGGAACGCACCACTGATCGCCTGACGGGTGAGAAGACCCGGACGCGAGGGACGGGCGATTTCCTCACGCGGCTGAAGATCAATCTTTGGGGGGCGGACGACGGCACGACCGCGTTCGCCTTGTTTCCCTTTGTGAAATGGCCGGTGGCGACGCACGGGCTCGGGAATCGGTCGGTCGAAGGGGGCCTGATCCTCCCGTTCTCGATTTCCATCAGCGACGATTGGGGGCTCGGCATGCAGACGCGCGGGGACATCGTCCGGAAGGAATCGGGCCGCGGTTACGAGGGCGTGTGGATCAATTCCATTTCGCTCAGCTACGGCATCACGAAGCGCCTCGGCACCTACGTGGAGCTCTACTCGAGCGTGATGCGGAAGCAGAAGTGGCAGGGACAGATCGATGTCGGGTTCACCTACGAACTCACGACCAACACGCAGCTCGATCTCGGTTGTAACTTCGGTGTCACGAAGAGCGCGCCGGACTTGAACCCGTTTATGGGCTTCGCGGTGAGGTGGTGAGGAAAGAGGGAAACGCGATCACGCGGGGCTCGGATGGCGGTTCGCCGACCGCGGATATCCTCCGCGAGGAAGTCGAAGTCTTGCGCCGCAGCAAGGCGGGAGAGGGAACTGACGGTGATCATTCGGCTCATCCGGGAATGGTCGGCGTTTTCTCGCTGCCCGCGCGGGGCACATTGACAAACGAAGGACCGTGAGACACGAATGTCTCATGATGAAAACGGCCACGGTCCGAGACCTCCGAAACCATTTTGCCGATGTTGCGAAGTGGATTGATCACGGCGAGGAAGTTTCAATTACGCGCAACGGCGCCGTCTTTGCCACGCTTTCACCGGCGAGAGTCACTGCCCCTGCGACAGTTGATTGGAAGGCGCGTTTTATGCAGCGAAAGCCGGTTGGGAAAGGAATGACGGCCGCGGCGACGCAAAGGTTGTGGTCAGAAGTTCGCGACTCATGAGTGCAACTGCCTATCCCGATTCCAGCTTTCTCGTCTCGCTCGTCTGCAAGGACAGCAAGACCAAAGAAGCGTCTGCTTATATGGAGACGGCGGCGGAGGCGCTGATTTTCACTCCACTCCACCGGGTTGAAACTCGCAACGCGCTTCGCGTCGCGGTGGTGCGTGGGGCAATCGAAGCGGCTGACCAACGCGTCGCCTTTCGCCAGCTCGATGAGGATCTGCGTGAGGGGTTGCTGGTACACGTTTCGGTCAATTGGACGGAGGCGTTTTGTCGGGCGGATGAGTTGAGCGCGAAACACGCGGCAAAAGAAAGCCAACGGACGATCGATCTCCTTCACGTGGCCATTGCGTTGGAATGTGGCTCGAGGACTTTTCTCTCGTTCGATCTGCGGCAAAGAAAGCTCGCTAAAGCGACGGGATTGGTCGTGAGGCCTTGAAGCGCCAAGCCCCGACTTCCTCCCGTCTGCGGCATGAAACGGTCGCCGCCGCGGCGTCGTTCTCATCCGACGGCGCTGCTGCTTTCGCTCGCCGCGGAGAAGGCGCCGCCCGAGGCGCGATCACGCTGGCTTCGGAAATTCGAAAGGGCTCGATGAACCGACCGCTCAGCGCGCCTGACTCCGCCCTGCAAGATCTTCGACGGTTCCGTAGATGTCCGCGTTGTCGCTCACGACGAGCGCATGGTCGTCGATCGGCACGGGGATCTCGCTCAGTCCCTCGAGCAACTGGCGCAGGGACGATGTGGCGGTCGCGAGAGCCTCGGCCCGACAGTACACCACGACGATTTGGTGGTCCCCAAGTCGGACGATCCGTCCCCGGAGAAAGCCGCCGTAGTCGGGTTCGTCCTTCACGATGTGCTCGTAGCCCCGGGGAGGATAGGCGCGGTGGCTGGTTCGCGCATCGTGCAGACGTCCGTCCGGATGGATCCAGAAAACAAACTCCGGCGCCCCGTGTGTCAGAGTTCGGATGGCGTTGCGCCGACCGCGGAAATCCTCGGCGAGAAAGTCGAATGTCTGCGCCGCATCAAGGCGGGAGACGGAACCGACGGTGATCATTCGCAGTCGTTCCTCTCGGCCCACGTCGACCGCAGCAGCGAATACACCGCGGTGTCCGTGAATCCGTTCTCGAAGTGATCGAAGTAGTTCTCACGGAAGTAGCCTTCGCGGACGAAGCCAAGTCGCTCCAGCGCGCGCTGGGAGGCGGCATTGCCCGGATGCATCTGTCCTTCCACGCTGTGCAGGCTGATCCGTCCAAACGCGAAGTCGAGCAGCGCAGTGAGGGACTCGTGCATCACGCCTTTCCCCCAAAAATCCGGGTGCAGTTCGTAGCCGATCTCGCCCCGGAAATGTTCCTGCAGGAGCCGCCACGTGCCCGCCGTCCCGAGCACGCTTCCGCTCGAGCGGTCTGTGATCGCCCAGCGGATCCCGGCCTGGTCACGAAATCCCGCCCGGGTCCGCTCGATGCGCTCCTCCGCCTCGCTGAGTTGCGAGATCGGCTGTCGGCCGGAGTAACGGGCGACGCGCACATCCCGGAGAATGCGGTACCACGCCGGGGCATCCGACGCTTCGATCTCTTGGAGCAGAAAGCGCGGCGTCTCCAGGACGGGAAACGCAGCGAAGATGGCGGCGAGATCGAGCATGTTCGGGACGATCATAGCATGAGCGGGGAGGAACCGGCGCTCCGGCAACGCCGCGGAATTTCCTCGCGCGCCGGTGGCCGGTTGAGGCAGAAATGAGACTTCACCCATTCGTCTCCCGCCATGGCCACGACCTATACAGCCACGAAGAAAGTCTCCTGCTGGAAACAACATCGCTGCGGGCAGTGCGGCTCGCTTTTCCGGTACGCCTTCGAGCGGACGATCAAGGGGCAGGCGGGGAATGCGGCGCAGGCTTCGATTAACCTGGAGGCGGCGATCGTGAAGAGCCTCGAAAAGGAGACCGACATTCATCCCTGCCCGCAGTGTGGGACCGTTCAGCCGGATATGACGGCTCAGTCGAAGCGGCGCAGTCTCTTCTGGGTTCTCCTCATCACCCTGATCGTCGGCTTGATCCTCTTCGTGCTGGGAGCCAGCGGTGGCGTGCCGGCCAACCAAATCGCCTGGGTGCTCGCGTGCTTTGGCCTGATCATGGCCGGGACAACGTATCTGATTCTCGCCCGGAATCCGAACGCCGACCCGCGCGCCAACCTGGCGAAGGCGGCAACCGCGATGGCGAAGGGGAAACTCGCGCTGGACGAGGTGCAGCACGCGGCGGATCCCACGCGCTCGGCCCCGGGTGCCGGTGT
Source organism: Chthoniobacterales bacterium (assembly GCA_038322235.1). Taxonomy (GTDB): domain Bacteria; phylum Verrucomicrobiota; class Verrucomicrobiia; order Chthoniobacterales; family SZAS-18; genus SZAS-18. The sequence goes on along the minus strand of JBBQFQ010000054.1, from coordinate 31,180 downwards.
CGGAGTCGTTACGCTCGTGGCGCTCGCATTTGCGGTGTGCGCCATCCCCTTCGCGGAAGTCGCGCGGGTCGTCAGCGGCTGGCCGTTGAATCCCGAGTTTCATTTTCCCGTGATCGGGCCAGGCGATTCCGCGACGCTGACGTTTCCGGGGTCGATGACCACGGTGAAGAGCAACTGGAATGGGATCGGGAGCCTCCGGCTGGGGAACGCGAACGAACTTCCCGCCGGCGCGCAGGCGGCGTTCCGGGTGAGCTCGCATACCGGGACGTGGGGGAGTACGATCAGCGTGAAGTCTAGGGAAAAGAACAGCGGTGTGACGCCGTGGATCGAGGTCCACGTGCCAGACATGCCGGAGCTGGCGGGAAAACGTGTGGACCTCTCGCTGAGTCTTAGGACGAATTTCCCGACGATGAATTCCGGCGGCACCGGCTGGAGCGAGGTCACGAAGGATTTCAAGCGGGACACCAGCGTCCAGCTCGCGTCGGCGGGAGCGGGGCGGATGTACGAAGCGATCTGGTATTTTGGTACCCTCGTCGGACTGCTGATCATCTGCGCGATCGTGTTCCTGAGCCGGCGCGGTTTCGCGAGCGCGCTGGGAACTTCGTTGCACCAGATCCTGATGCCGGCCGCACCCACGCCGCCAGCCGCGCCCGCGGCGTGATGGACCTGGGACCAGCGATCGTTTCGTGAGTCCGGCGCGGGGCACCGGCGCTCGGGCGCCGACCGGGTCGACCTTGCCAGCGATCGCAGCGAGCTGGCCGCTTCCGTTCCGGGCTTCGCCGGGGCGGCGCTGTTTTGCGGGAGTCGAAAGCAGAAAATTCGAAACTCCCCAGGGGTAATTTCGTAATTTCCTTCACAGCGGCAGACGTTCCGTCCGCCGGCCAAACGCAGAAACACCCAACGAAAACGTTCCCCATACCCGCATGATTTCCTCGCTCCGCACCCTCCTTGCCGCCTTCGCCCTTTGCCTGAGCCTCGCCGCGTGCGGCGGAGGCAATAAGGCGGCCGACGCCTTCATGGCGGACTACGAAAAAATCGTCGTGAGCGCCGAGGCAAAAGCATCAGGGGCCAAGGTCACCTCGGCCGATCTGCAGGAGCTTGGCAAACAGGGAGGCGAACTTGGTCAGAAAGCCGCCACTCTGCAGGCTTCCGGTCCGTGGAGCGCCGATCAGGTGAAGCGCTACACCGAACTCACCAAGCGCTACTCCGACGCGACCACCAAGATGGCTCAAAAGGCCTCGTCGTAGTCCGTCATTTGATTTTCTGGAGGGAGGTCTCCGGAACGGCAACGCCGTCGATCGCTTCACGCGGTCGGCGGCGTTTTTCACGGGCATCGATGCCGCTACGGAATCGTCGCGCGCAGGCGCAGGAATCGGTGGGACCCCGTCACCGGATCGACCGGCTGAGTGTCTCTCACCTCCACTTGGAACGTAGGCGCGGCACCCGTTTCCTGCACGAACCCCGCGCCCGTGGTCACGCCGCCGCCAATGCTGGTGGCGACCGTCGTCCAGGCCTGAAGATCGCCCGAGGCCTCGACCAGGTAGTTGATATCCGTGGCGACGCTCGAGCGCGGGAAGATGACCGAGACGTAGGGTACGCCGCCGTAGTTCCGGATTTGGGCCTTCGGGAGCGCGCTCACGTCGACCTTCGTGGGATCAAGCCCGAGCGCGTACTCGAGCAGGTTGCTCGTGCCGTCATGATCGGGGTCAGACAACGCGCGCGCCGCCGGGCCGGTGAGTCCAAAGCCCGCGAGATAGTTGGCCGCGAGCGTCGCCACGGTAAACGAAACCGTCTGCGTGGCCGGGACGCCGATACCGTTCTGGGTCGCGATGACCACGTTCGGGAACGACCCTGGGCCCGCGGACGTGGGAGTCCCGGAGAGCACGCCGGCGGACGTGAGAGTGAGGCCCGGCGGCAATGAGCCGCTCTGCACGCTGAACGTCGGAGCCGGCGTGCCCGTGGCGGTGAAGGTGAAACTGTAGGCGTTTCCGACCGTCAACGCCGTTGGCGGGGCAGTGCTGGTGAAGGCTGCCGGCTGACCGCATCCGCTCGTACAGGTAATGAAGTTGTCGATGATCTGCAGCGTATCGATCCGCCAAAACGAGGCGCTGGGGGTGACGCTGACATCGGAGGCCAAGCGGAAGCGGAAGCGCACGCTCTGAGCACCGGCGGCGGGCGGGACGTTGATCAAGGTCGTGACGTACGTGCCGTTCCCATTGCTCGGTCCGTTCCACGCATTGCGCCCGGGCAGGATGTTTTGATCGATGGGACCGTCGTACGCTCCGCTCACAAAACTTCCGCCCGCGGTGATGATGTCCGTGTAAGCGCCGCCAGCGATCGAGATCTCCAGCACTCCGCCGTCGTAGCCTCCCTCGGTGTTATACCGATGTCGGAAACGAACCTGACTCAGGGACGACGGGATGGTGAAGGCCGGGGAATCGAGACGGACCTCGCCCTCGGTTCCGCGCGGCGTGGCAAAGATCATGTTCGGCGCGGTGTCGGGCGTCGTGGTGCTGGTCGCCCAATTCACGTAGGAGCCTGACACGATCGTGGAGGTCCAGCCCGGCGGGAGGGCGGGGGCGGTCACGGCATCAAAGTTCTCGCCGGCCGTCAAGACGGACTGCGGCGCGCCGAGGCGGATCTGGTAGGTCACGGTGCCGTAGTTGGTCGCGCCGTCCTGCAGTTGGAGGGACGCCGTGATCGTGCTGCCGCACGCGCCGGTGGCCGTAAATGTAAATGGCGGGCTCGCCACCGCATCCGGTGCCAGCGCGCCGACAGCGGCCACCTGGGTCCCGCTGGGAATCACTCCGCCGGCCGACTGAAGGGTCGCCGTCAGATTCGACGTGCTTCCTCCGCCCACATTCGTGACGGGGAGATTGACCGTGACGGTTTCACCGGGATCGACGGCTCCATTCGCCGGCGCGCAGCTTTCGGAGCTTGGACCGGATGCGACCTGCGCCTGAAGGATGGGCGTCGGCGGAACGACCCGGAGGTTGACGATGCGGACGGCCGCCGCGCCGCAGCGGTCAAGCACGGTCACGCGGATCGGGTAGGTGCCAAGCGCGGTGCCCGTCGTCGTCGAAACGGTGAATGCGCCGCTGGTTTGATTGACGCTGATCGAGCCTCCGCCGGGAAGCGTCGTCGGCTGCACGGAGACGGGCGCGGGGAGGAGATTCAAATTCTCATCGGCCGGCGCTGCGGAGGGGGTGAAGGTCAGCGTCTCACCCGTGTTGCGGATTCGGGCGCCCGGATATGTCCCGAGGGTGGGGGACGGGTTCGGAGTGATGTTCAAATTCACGGTGCCAGAGCTGGTCGAGCCATTGCTGTCCGTGACGGTGACCGTGATCGGGTACGAGCGGCTGGTGAGAGTCGTGACGATGCTGCAATCGGCGAGCACGGAGAGCCCGATATTCCCGGCGGAGATGCTGGGGGTGACGGTTACATCGCCGGGAAGGTTCGAGACCGAGACCGTGAGCGGATTGCTCTCCGCATCTGTCGCGGTGCCCACAACCGCGAAGGTGGGGGTTGGCGTGCCGCGGGCCACGTTGATCCCGGCCGCGTTGAGGCTGAGGGTCGGCGCGGTGTTGGACGACGTGATCGTCAGATTCGCGTCGGAAATATCGAAGAAGATATTGCCCACGGCTTCCACCTTCACGCGTCCCTGCGTGGTGGCCACGTTCGCCGCGGCGGGAATGGGCACGCTGGCGGTACCATTGTTCGGCACGCTCGCGGCCAGGACGTAGGGAAACGTGAAGCCCCCGTCCGTGGACAGGCTGATCTTGACGTTCGCGCAATTCACGGCCGTTCCCGTTCCGGTGGAGGCAACGTTCCACGTCACGAGGAGGGGCGAGCCGGCCGCGATCGTACCGCCCGCGTTTTGCGAGGTCACTGCGAACGGCCCCGCCGCCGCGATCGAGGTGATCGTGGTGGTTCCGAAGCTGACGCCGCCGCCGTTGAGCCGGTTGTCCCGCACGGTCACGCGGAAATTCATCGTGCGGCTCGTCGTCGGGAGAAATTCTCCGGTCGCATATCCCCCGACCAATGGCGGTGGCTGATTACTCCCGGCCGGCGCGTTCGCGGCGTTGCTGAGGATGTAATTGAGCGAAGGGAAAATCCTCGTCGGCGAGGGAGAAGGGTCGAACGAACGGAAGATCGGAGACGAGCCGTTATCGCGCGGCGCGGCCGTCGGATCCTGCGCGGGTCCGAGATCGAACTCCTCCCAGCAGTAGGTGAGGGTGTCGTTCTGCGCATCGGTCGCAGACGCGGTTAGCGCGAACGGGGTCTGGGAGGGAATCGTGTAGGTCGGGAGGCCGCCCAGCACTGGGGCGGTATTTCCCGTGCTCGTGATTTGCGCGCAGTTCACGCTCGCGACGTAGGCCTGAATCTCGTCGTAGCTGATGCCGTGAAAGTAGTCGTCGCTGTGCGGCGCCAGATCCTGGGGGGAGCAGATGCCGGCGTAGGCCATGATGGTGGTCCCACTCCCAACCTCGTAGGCCGTGGTCGGTTCGCGATTCCCGCCCGCGCAGTTGCCGGAAGTGGCGTTGAAGGGGTGATTCGCCCCGAACTGGTGGCCCATCTCGTGAACTACGAAATCGATGTCATAGGGATCGCCGGTCGGATTCGGGAGGCCGGTGACGCCATTTGCCTTCTGTCCGGAGAGGCAGATAACGCCCAGACCGGCGATCCCGCCGCCACCCGTGCTGAAGACGTGGCCGAAGTCGTAATTCGCGTCGCCGATCACGGCGTCGATCTTTAACTGGTTCTGCCCCAGCATCGAGCCGCCGTCGCTGTTCGTGTAGCCGTCCGTCGTCGCATCGGTGAAGATGAGTTGGTCGGTGTTGTTCACGAGCACGAAGCGGATCGCGAGGTCACGCTCGTAAATCGCCGTCGAGCGATTGACCGTGGTGATCATCGCGGCAAGAGCCTGCGGCACGGTCCCGGGATTCGCCCCGGACACGGCCGCGGTATACTCAGCGGTGGCCGCGAGTGCCAGGCGATAGGTGCGGAGGCTGGCCCCGGTGGCCTGCGGAGCGGAGGGGGCGCGCTGTGAGACTTCCTTCGGATTGAATCGACGCCCCTTCGCGTCGCAGTGGAACGGCTTCTCGCCCGAGGCGAAGTTGCGCTTGAAGTAGGAGATGTAGACGGCGTCGTCATCGCTCCAATACGGATCGATGAAGAATTGGCCCCGGGAGGAAAGCACGATCGCGCGAAAACCGCGCGGCGTGAGGTCAAGGCGGGCGGTCGCGCCGGGATCATCCACCCCCTGCGCGATGTACGTTCGGAGGGTGGGGTATTTCGCGGCGAGGCCGGACTCCATGATGGGAGACTCCTGGACGCGAAAACGCCCCACCCCGCCATAGGGCAGGGGGATCTCGATCTCGATGTGCGCCACGTCCATGGGCAGGGTGAATTCCCGGGGCGCCCGCTTGAGGAGCGCCTGCATGCCAGCGTGGTCCAGTTGCAGCGTGCGGTAGCTCTGCGGGACGATCTCACGCCGCGCGGTCGTCCGCGGTGCCGCCGACAGGGCGGCGACCATCTGCGTCTCATCGAGATCACGCCAGAGGCCGCTGGACCCGGTCGCGGCCGTCGCCGCGGCGCTTTGCGCCGTCGCCTCAAACGCCCAGCCTCCCGCGAGAGCGATCAGCAAAAGGGCAAGGCGGGCGGGACGGGCGAAGTCGGGGGGCATGGCGGGGACTGAAGCATCTTCTCCGCCCGGGGCGCGCGGAAATTTTTCCGCGCCCGATCCGCGCCGTCGCGCCTACTCCGGCGCGAACTCGAGGAGGGCCACCGAGCCCGCCACGATGGGCGCGCGCGGGTGGGGATTCTCCGTCGTGGCCGCCGGGGCCGTTCCGTAGTCGGCCGCGATGACGAAGATGTGCCTCGTCTTTCCGTCGAAGGCCATCGTCCGCCCGCCCTTCTTGGTCGGCACATTCTCGATGAGTCGATACTTCGAGGGTGACTCCTGCCGGATCACGCTCAGCGTGCCTTCTCCGTTCGAGGTGATGACCGTCGAGGTGCTCGCGTCGAATTCGACGGCGTCAACGCCCGCCCCGATCGGCACGGTCCCCGCGATCTTGCCGCTTCCGGAATCGACCGCGACGAGGTGCTTGCTGTGGCAGCCCGCGAAGAGCCGGCCATTCGCGACGTCGATCGAAAGTCCCGTCGGCTCTTCGCCTGGGGCGAGGGGCCAGTGGGCCGTCACCTTCATGGTCGCCGCGTCGATCACGAGGATTTCGTTCTTGTCCTCAACGTTCACGAAAACGCGACCCTTGCCGTCCACCGCCGCGAATTCCGGTTTCCCGCCCATCGGGATCTCCCCGATCGCCTTCTCCGTCTCGGCATCGACTACAGTCGCGCTTTGCCCGCGACCGTTGAAGACGAAGACGCGGTTCGTCGACTCATCGCAGATGAGGGCGTCAGGATTGGCCCCAGTTTTCACGCGGGCGATGACGGCGAGCGTCTTCAGGTCAAAGACCGTGACGGAGTCGTCGCCGCCGTTGCTGGTGTAGCCGCGTCCGAGGCCCTGACAAAACGCGACGCCGTGGACGCCGGGCGTATTGGGGATGATACCATTCACCTCGCCGCTGTCGGCATCGAGCACGATCACGTGAGTGCCGCGCGTGACGTAGATCCGCCGCCCCGCCGCGTCGACGGCGAGGTAATCCCAGCCGGTTTCCCCCTCGAGCGGAATCGTCCGTTTCAGTTTGTATTTTGGATCCGGCTTCTTGAACGCGGCTTCGGATTCGGACGCTCCGAGGGCCGATGTCGCGGCCAGTACGCAAACCAAGAGGGAAGAAGGCAGAGGGAATCTCATGGGAGGAACTTAGCCGGAACAATGCAGTTGGGAAGGTTTTGGCTGCGCCGCCGATCTTTGGGAAGTCCGGGGAGTGAGGCGAGGGCCGCTCTCAAATAGAGCTGTAACCAACGAACGACAACGGAGTTCACGAAGAGATCAAGTAGACAGGGCCGTTCCGCCTGCACCGCTCCGGCTCGGCACGTCCCGAAGGGAATTGGCACGCGCCCATCCATCGGGTGGAAGTGCAGATTTCCGGCTCGCGGACGGGGTTCTCCGGGAATCCCGTGGCGGGCACTGGCGGCGGGGAGGGGAGCGATGCTACGCTTCCGCCGCGATGCAAAATCCCTCTGCCTTTTCCTCCTCCGTCTCCCGCCGCGAGGCCTTCCGGGCCCTCGCCATGACCGCCGGGGCGTTCGCGTTTCCCTCGCTCCTGCTCCCGCGCCTCGCCTCCGCGGAAGAGGCAAAGGCCGCGCCCACCCCGGTCGCACCACCAGCGCTCAAAACGATCTCCCTCGCCGACCGGCTGACCGTGATCACGGGCGCCGGGGGAAACGTCGCGGTCTTCACCGGCGAGGATGGCACGGTCGTCGTCGACGCTGGGGTCCCCGCGGCGGCCATCGGACTGATCGGTGAAGTCAGCAAACTCTCGAAGACGCCCGCGGCGACGCTCATCAATACGCACTGGCATTTCGATCACACCGGAGGGAATGACGCGTTCTCTCGCGGCGGAGCCCGCATCATCGCGCACGCGAATTGCCGGGTCCGCGTCTCCACGGATCAGGTGGTCGAGTTTCTCGACATGAAGGCCCCGGCCTCCCCCAAAGGCGCCTGGCCGGCGTCAACCTTCACGGGGGAAATGAGCGTGCACGCGAACGGCGAAGAAATCCATCTGACCGGCGTGGCGCCGGCCCACACGGATGGCGATATCCTCGTTCTCTTCCCGAAGGTAAACGTCCTCCACATGGGCGATCTTTACTTCAACGGCTCCTATCCGTTCATCGACTACTCCAGTCGGGGCTGGATCGGAGGCCTGGTCGTGGGGGCGGAGAAGGCGCTTTCGCTCACCGACGCGAGCACAAAGATCATTCCGGGACACGGCCCGATCGCCACGCAGGATGACCTGAAGGGGTATCTCGCGTTCCTGAAAACCGCTCACGAGCGGCTCGCGAAATTCCAGAAGGAAGGAAAGACGGTGGACGAGGTGATCGCCGCGCTGCCGATGAAGGACTACGACGACAAGCTGGGGAAGGGCTTTATGCCCCCCGACAAATTCCTCCGTTGCACGTACACGGGCCTGCTCCGGCACGGCTGAGGCGGAGAGGCTGATGGTGAGCCGGGAGCGGCCGGGAACGTTTTCGCTCCCGGTCAATCTGCGTTGGGCAGGGTGTCTGCTGTCCCCGGTTCATCAAGCAGCGACATCCAATCAGTGAGCAGTCCGGGAGCGTCGTCCATCCGATCCGTGCTCAACGCGTAGTCGAAGGCCCAAAGCGCGAATTCACGCGTGCCGGGGCCGGTCTGGCTTGGGCTGGGCGCGATGGGGTCGGACGGATGCATTTGCTTCTGTCATACTGTTACGGATTCCACCCCCCAAGGTTTCAACCGAAGTAAGAGATTCCGCGTCGCCGCCCTCGATTGCGCCAGATTGGCAGAGCTGGCCGCAAAACGGACCCTCACGCCGGCTCGAAAAGCGCCTGCGCCGTCATGCTCGTGACGCTGATCAATCCCCGATCGGTGATGCGGAGCTCGGGAATGACCGAGAGGGGCAGGAGATTGAAGCCCATGAAGGGCAGGGTACAGCCCAATGTATTCCATTCCGCCTTCAGGCGCGTGGTTTCCTCGGCGACGACGGGCGCGCGCTTGTCAGAGAGCAGTCCCGCGACCGGCAGATCCACCATCGCCACGACTTTCCCGGCCCGCACGACGCAGACGCCGCCTTGGCGGGCGCGAATCGTCTTGATCGCGAGTTGCATGGAGGCGTCGTCGTCGCCGGCGACGATCAGATTGTGCGAATCGTGGCCCACGCTGCTCGCGACGGCTCCGCCGCGCAGGCCGAAGTCCTTGAGGACGCCGCGGGCGATGTTGCCGTTCAAGCCGTGGCGCTCGATGACCGCGACAAAACAGAGGCCGTGTCGGGCGCACAGCGTCGTCCAATCTGTCGGCCGGGCCTCGAGCACGATCCGCTCGTGGAACGCCACAATTCCCGGCAACGCCGTCCGGATCGCATGGAGCGTTCCCGGGCCTTCGGGCAGAGGCGGGACGAGGCTGGGAATCTCCGGGAGGCGAACGGTCTCGTAGGCGGGGCGCGGGTAGATGTAGCGATCGCTCAGCGCCGCCTCGAGCGCGGACGTGAGGCGGCGATCCTCCACGACCAGCGTGCCGCCATACCAAGTGTTGCGCACTTCGAGATCGTCGTTGAGCAAGACGATGTCTGCCCGGCGTCCGCCCCCGAAACCGCCGAACTCTCCGTCCATCGCGTAGCGGGTCGCGCCGTGCAGGGAACCCATGCTCCACGCGGTCTCGCGCTTGATCCCGTGGGCGATCGCCTGGCGCGTGACCCAGTCCATGCCGAAGGCGAACACGTCGTCGGCATCGCGGTCGTCGGTGCAGACACACACCCGCTTGGGATTCGCGCCGAGTTCGGTGATCGCCTTGATCGCCAGGGGAAGACTGTGCCACGGCGTCGTGGGCGGGCCGCCGCGGAGAAAAATCCAGAGCCCGGCGTCCAGCAGATCGTCGGCAATGTCGCGATCGATGGCCTCATGCGTGTCCGTCACCCCGCTCGCGGCATACGCGGCGACGAACTCTCTGCCATAGATGTGCCCGCAGACCGGCCGGCCGCGGCGGAGCGCGGCGGCGATGATGGCGTGGCTGCGTTCATCTCCCATGACGACCGGGATGAAGTCCATCTTCTCGCCGAGCGCGACGGCCTCGGGCCATTTGTCGAAGAGGGCGCCGATTTTCACCGCGTCCAGATCCGCGCCGGCAGTTTCGAATTCCGGCGTGGAGGCCGGCACGGTACTCGGGACGGTCAGAAACACGTTCAAGGGCGCGCGCCGCGCGTCTTCGAGCATGTACTCGATCCCCGCGACGCCCAGCACATTCCCGATCTCGTGACTGTCGCAGAAGATGGTCGTGGTACCGTTCAGCAACGCCGGCTCGGCAAAGGCACACGCCGTCATCATGCTGCTCTCGATGTGGACGTGCGGATCGACCAGCCCCGGCGCGAGAATGCCGCCCCGGGCGTCATACCGGGAAACGCCTGCCACCCGGCAGGATCCGGCGGCGCGCACGGCGGCGATGCGCCCGCGCGAGATCCAGATTTCTCGTTCCGGGGTGATGCGTTCGGAGTACGTGCTGAGGACGCGACCGCCGGTGATCACAAGGTCTGGAGCCTGCCGGCCCGACGCCACATCGGCGAGGTGCCGGGTGACTTCGAAGAGCGGCGGAACAGATTGGCGCGAGAGCATCGCGCAGTGAAGCCGCGGTGACGCGCCGCGCGCAAGCTCGTTGTGGTCGAACTCATCCGATCACTCCACCGCGGAAGATGTGCGGGACGAAGCGTGAGCGATTGTCGGTAATACGGGTGCGGGACTCGCGGATTCCCATCCCGGCCGGGATCCCGCCGATCACCCAGGAGCCGATCACGGGATGGTTTCCGTCGAAATCTGGCAGCGGCGTGTAGGCCTGGTAGACGCAGGGGCCATCGTAGGGTCCCCCAGTGAATTCCGTCGCCACGCCGCCCTCGACGATCTGGACGTTTGCACCCTCCCGCGAGAGGAGCGGCTTGCGCACGTAGGGGCCGGTGATCTTTTCCGGCGAGAATTCCGCGGGGAGGAGGTTTGCGTGGCCGGGATAGAGGTGCCAGAGGATCGCGAGCAACGCCTTGTTGCTGAAGAGCATCTTCCAGATGGGCTCGATCAACCGTGCCGGTTTTTGCGGAAGGAATTGGGCGTACGACTCCGTGACGAGCCATTCCCAGGGATAGAGCTTGAAGAGGTTCTCGATCGGCCCCTGATCGGCGTCGACAAACTTTTCCCCGTTCCAGCCGATGTCGCTGATCGCGACGTAGTCGGTCGTCAGTCCCGCCTGCATCGCCGTGTCGCGCATGTAGGTCGTCGTCATCTCATCCTCCGCCGCGCCGCGGACACTCGTGAAATGCAGCTTTCCGCGAATCGCCATTTCCTTCCAGCGGGCCACGAGTTGTTCGTGGAGGCAGTTGAACTGGTCCGTCGCCGGCATGACGGCCTCGTGCCAGTACCATTGCGCCACCGCGGCCTCCAGCAGCGAGGTCGGCGTGTCCGCGTTGAACTCGAGGAGCTTCGGCGGATTCCGTCCGTCGTAGGCAAAATCGAAGCGGCCGTAGAGTTGCGGCTCATCGGCATCCCAGCTTTCGCGAATCAGATCCAGCCAGCGCGCGTCCAGACCGAGTCGATCGGAGAGGCCAAAGTCGAGGATGGCCTGACCCGCTTCAAGGCAGCGATCCATCAGGTTCCCCGTGGCCGCTTCGATCTGATTGATCTGGCGGACGCTGAACTGGTAGTAGGCTGACTCATCCCAGTAGATCTGGCCGTCGTCCCCGGTGTGAAACGTGAGACCGACCTCGGCCACGCGTTCCTGCCAATGCGCGCGCGGCGCGATCGTGATGCGCTGCATTATGATCGGGCCTCAGGACGCGCTGCTCGACGAGTTGCTCGACGAACTACTCGAGGAACTCGACGTCCCGCTCTTCGCCGCGGTGCTGCCGAATCCTCCCGTCGTCGGAGCGGTCGAAGAGGATGAGCCCTTCGCGGCTGGCGACGTTGCCGAACTCGACGACGAATTCGAAGAGCGCGACGTGTATCCGCCGGGGAAGAGCCAAAACGACGAGCCGTGATAGCCGGGCGCGGTGCTGTTCCGGGCGTCACCACTCGCGGTCAGGCCGGTCGTGTTGATTCCGCCCTTGCCGCCTGGCATCGGGGTCACGTTGAGCCCGCTGGCGAGCGGATCGCCCGAGGATGGGAGCGAGGGAGTCGCGCGATAGCAACCGGTGAGCGCCACGAGGCTCGTCAAGACGAGTGGCACGAGGACCGAGCGCTTCCGCGGGATTTCCGCGTCAGGACCGGCCGAACTGCTTTCAGACATGGCGGGAGTGTAGTCTCGACCCCGGGGGGCGGGTCAAGCGGTGCGCTTTCTCGTTCAGCGAGCGGGCGATTCCCGCCGCACTTGGCGCTTTGCGTGGCGGGCGTTTTCCCCGACGTTCCGTGCGATGGATCCGTTACTGGACCTTTTGACGACCGCCGCGGCCCGCGGTGCGCTCGCGTTTGTCGTCATCGGTGGCCGGGGTCTCGAGGCGCACGGCATCCAGCGCTTCACCCGGGATATCGACATTGCCATCGCCGCGGCGACGCTCGGGTCCTTGCGGGAGGTGCTGGCGTCCGCCGGCTATCGCGTCGAGACGCCGGTCGGCCAATTCTACCGGTTCCGGCCCGACGACCCGAATCTCGCGCCGCTCGATGCGATGGTCGTCTCCGATGAAACGTTTGGGAAGATCTTGGCGTCGTCGGTGCCTTTCGCTGCCGCGGGTCTGCCCATGCGGGCGCCGGATCTCCCGACCTACATCGCGATGAAACTGCTTTCGTTGCGCAATCAACCGGACCGGGCCTTCAAGGACGCGGGCGATCTCGACGCGCTCGTTCGCGCGGGTCGTGGCGCCCTGCAAGAAGCGGAGCTGAGGGCGTTATGCGATCGCTACGGCACTCCCGACGAGGCCGCGCGTCTCCTCGCGATCCTGCGTTCATGAATCCTGACATCCTCACGCTCATTCTCCCCGAGCAGGTGCTCCCGCGCGAGCCTGCTGCTCTTCTCTCGTCTCGCGACTGGGCGGATTGGCTCGCCCGCGAGTACGCGCGGCTGGTCCGGGAGGGAAAGATCGTTCCTGGAACCGAGGCCTATCCGGTGAACTTCGAGCCGTTCGAGATTCCCCACGGGCTCTACGGCGAGCGGGGCGCAACCCGGGGTTGAGCGGAGGCATGGTGTCGGTGATCCTTCCGGCCTCATGGCCAGCACCTTCGGGCATCTCTTCCGCATCTCGACCTGGGGCGAATCCCACGGAGGAGGCGTGGGCGTGGTGATCGATGGGTGCCCTCCCGGACTCGCGCTCGATGAATCGGTCCTGCAGCGCGATCTCGACCGTCGGCGACCCGGCCAGAGCGACATCGTCACGCCCCGGAAGGAATCGGATCGCTGCCGGATTCTCTCGGGCGTTTTCCAGGGCTTCACCCTGGGCACGCCCATCAGCGTGATGGTGCCGAACGAGGATGCCCGGCCCGAGGCCTACTCGGAAATGGAGCACGCGTTCCGGCCGTCGCATGCCGACTTCACCTATCAGGCGAAATACGGCCGCCGGAATTGGGAGGGTGGGGGACGCAGCTCGGCCCGCGAGACCATCGGTCGCGTCGCAGCGGCGGCGGTCGCGAAGGTGGCGCTCGCTCAACTGTTTCCCGCGCTCGAAATCATCGCCTATGTGCGGAGGATTCAAGACCTCGAGGCCGCAGTTGATCCGGCGACGGTTTGCTTCGCGGACGTGGAGGCCAACAGCGTACGCTGCCCTGACGCCGCGGTGGCCGAGAGGATGATCGAGCGGATCAAGCAGGTCCGAAGTGAAGGCGATTCCATCGGAGGCATGATCGAATGCGTGGTGCGCGGCATGCCGGTGGGTCTCGGTGAACCCGTTTTCGACCGGCTCGAGGCGGATCTGGCCAAAGGAATGCTCAGCCTGCCCGCCACCAAGGGGTTCGAAATCGGGAGCGGCTTCGCTGGCACCTATCAGCGCGGGAGTGAGCACAATGACCCCTTCACTTTGCGCGAGGGTGCGGTTCGCACCACGTCGAACCGCAGCGGGGGGGTCCAGGGCGGCATCAGCAACGGAGAGGATCTCGTTTTTCGGGTCGCGTTCAAACCGACCGCGACGATCGCGCAGCCGCAGCGGACCGTGACGGCGGACCAGCAGGGCGAAACCGAGTTGCGCGCGAGGGGTCGGCACGATCCGTGCGTCCTTCCGCGGGCGGTGCCGATGGTCGAGGCGATGGCGGCCCTCGTTCTCATCGATCACGCCCTGCGGCAGCGGGCGCAATGCGGCTGATCGCTCGTCCGTTGCATCGCGACGCCCGCGTCGCATCGTGCGCCTTTCCCCATGTTGACGATCAGCCTGCCCGGCCTCCGCAAACTCCGCTCCGGCAAGGTGCGTGAAGTCTACGAACTCGACGACCGCCATCTCCTGTTCGTCGCGACCGACCGCTTGTCGGCCTTCGACGTGGTCATGGCCGACGCGATTCCCCGCAAAGGCGAGGTCCTCACCCGTTTGTCCGCGTGGTGGTTTGGCTGGCTGCGCCAGCGCGGCATCGCGAACCATCTCGTCACGACGGACGTGGTCGCGTTCGCCCCGCAGCTCGATGTCCATGCCGAGCTGCTCGCGGGGCGATCGATGATCGTCGAACGCACGACCCCACTTCCCGTCGAGTGCGTCGTCAGGGGGTATCTCGCCGGCTCCGGATGGAAGGAGTACCAGCAGAGTGGAATGGTCTGCGGCGTTCCCCTTCCGGCCGGGTTCCGCCAGGCAGATCGGCTCGCTGAGCCGATCTTCACGCCCGCGAGCAAGGCAGAGTCCGGTCACGACGAGAACATCACCTGGGAACAATGCGTCGGCGCCATCGGGGAAGAGACGTCAGAGTTCGTGCGGCGGGAGAGCCTCGCGATCTACGGTCTCGGCCGCGAGCACGCGTCGCAGCGGGGCATTCTCATCGCCGACACCAAGTTCGAGTTTGGCCGGCGCGAGGATGGAAGCATCGTGCTCATCGATGAAGTGCTGACCCCCGATTCCTCGCGCTTCTGGCCCGCCGATTCTTACGCGCCGGGGAGGAATCCGCCCAGCTTCGACAAGCAGTTCGTCCGGGACTGGCTCGAGACGCAGCCTTGGGACAAGACGCCTCCCGCTCCGCCGCTGCCGCCTGAAGTCATCGCGGGCACCGCCGCCCGGTATCGCCAGGCGTTCGAGACCATCACGGGCCGTGCTTTGTAGGAGCGGCGGAATGTTGTAGACTTACCACTGCTTTCGATCGGCTTCCGGTCGATTTCCAGCCTGGCCCATCCTGTCCCGCATGCCGACTCAACCACTTGCTCCCCCGCGCGCGACCATTCCGCGAGCCCGGCGTTTCCCGGGCGCCTTCGTCGAGCGGCTCTTTCCGAGGATCCCGTTCCACGCGGTCCACTGGGTGAACACGACCTTCCTCAGCTTGACGCTTCTGCTGACGCTCACGGCGGTGCCGCTCTACGTCTGCAGCTTCGGACTCGACTGGTTTCAGGTCGGGCTCTTCGCCGTGATGTTCTGTCTCGTCGGACTTTCGATTACCCTAGGGTACCACCGGCTGTTTACCCATGCCGCCTTTCAGGCGCACTGGAGCATCCGGTTCTTGACGCTGCTCTTTGGGGCGGCCGCCTTTGAGAACTCCGTCCTCATGTGGGCGTGTGACCACCGGGCCCACCATCTGCACACGGACGATGACGAGGATCCCTACAGCATCCGCGACGGACTCTTCCAGGCGCACATCGGGTGGCTGATCTTCAAGCTGCGGCCGCCGCGCCCGTGGACCAACGTGCCGGATCTGAAGAAATCGCCGCTCGTGATGTGGCAGCACCGCCACGTGTATTTGATCGCCGCGATCGTCTCGTTCGTGGTGCCGGCGGGGATTGGTTTCGCCTGGGGCGGCTGGAAATCGGCCCTCGGCGCCCTCTTGATCGGCGGGGTCGCCCGCGTGGTGGTACTCCAGCATTGCACGTTTTGCATCAACTCCCTCTGCCACGCGATCGGCCGGCAGCCGTACTCGAAGGAGTGCAGTGCGCGCGATTCCTGCCTGACGGCGCTCGTCACCTTCGGCGAGGGCTACCACAACTATCACCACGCCTTTCCCTCCGATTATCGGAACGGGGTGAAGCCCTGGCAGTTCGATCCCACGAAATGGGCCATCTGGCTGCTCGCGAAGGTTGGGCTCGCCAGCAACCTCCGCCGCATGCCGGCTGAGCGCATCCTGAATGCCGAGGCCGCCGTCGCCGGCGAGGGCGTTCCGGGCCGGTGATTCCGGCGCCGGGCGGTCTCCCTGCTTGCTGAAACTGTCGCGCGGTGATTTCAGCCTCGGGGCGGCATTCTCCGCCGAAAGTATCGTGAGCGGCGGGCGCGGTTTCGTCTCGGATTCAAACACGGGAGACTTATTTTTTGATTTTCCTCCCTGCCGCGTGGAGTCAGAGGCGAACGCTGGGATCGCGGGCCTTTCCAGAGTAGAACGGTTTCCGTCGGCTCGATCTTGGGACGCGATTTTCCCGCCGAGAGGATTTTCCCGTTCCGTACTCCGTCCGCGAGGATGGACTTTCCCTCCCCGCGGTTCCGCGCGGCATGTCGGCTGCGAATCCGACGGGGAACTAAATCCGCGCCGATGCGCGGGAATGACTCTTTCCCCATGAAATCCGCCCTCCGTCAGCTTTTCCTCCGCCCCGGGTTTTCCGCCCTTGCCATCCTTGTCCTCGCTCTCGGCATCGGGGCGAACGCGGCCATCTTCGGCCTGCTTGATGCGATCCTGTTTCGACCGCTCCCGAATGACCGGCCGAGTGAGATCGTCGGACTCTACGACGGTGACAAGGTCAAGAAGAGCAGCTACCGCGGGATCTCCTTCCCGAACTACGAAAGCGTGAAAGAGCGGGTCACGACGCTGAGCGGAGTCGCCGCGTACAACCTGGCGATGGTCGGCCTGACGGAAGGCGAGTCGACGCGGCGGGTGTTCGGCGGCCTCGTCACGGCGAACTTCTTTCAGGTGATGGGGGCACCGGTGAGTCTGGGCCGCGGCTTTCGCGTGGAGGACGATGATCCCTCCAAGACGACGCCCGTGGTCGTGGTGAGCTACTCGTATTGGAAGCGGATCGGGGGAGATGTTTCGGCGCTCGGCCGCGAGATCACGCTGAACGGAAAGGTCTTCACGATCATCGGAGTGGCGCGGGAAGGCTTTACCGGCACGTCAGTTCTGTTTGGGCCAGAGTTCTGGCTCCCGATGGGTCAGTTCAACGCGCTGGCGACGGACCTCCTGAGCAACGCCGGGCTGGACTTGCGGGATCGGAACAATCACCGGCTCCTCGCGCTCGGCCGCCTGGCCCCGGGGCGGTCGCTCGCGGAGGCGAACACCGAGCTCGCGGTCATCTCCGCGCAACTCGAAAGCGCCTTTCCCGGCGAGAACAAGGAGCGGCTCTTCTCGGCGGCGCCGACTTCCCGGATTAGCATCAGCACGTCGCCCATGCAGGATCCGCTGGGTCCCGTCTCCGGCGTGCTCTTTGCGATGTCGGGCATCGTGCTGCTCGTGGCGTGTCTGAATGTCGCGAACATGCTGCTCGCCCGCGGCGAGGCGCGCCGGAAGGAATTCGCGATCCGCAGCGCCCTCGGGGCTCAGCGCGGAGCCGTTGTGAAGCAACTGTTGCTCGAGGGTCTCGTGCTCGCGCTGGTCGGCGGGGCGGGCGGACTCGGGCTCGCGATTGTCGCGAACAAGATCCTGATTTACGAGCTGTCCGGAGCGGTGCCGTTTACGATTTCGCTCCAAACCTCGCCGCGTCCCGTCATCTTCTTCGCGACCTTTGCCTTCTGTGTACTTGCCACGCTCCTCGCCGGGCTCGGGCCGGCCTGGAAGGCGTCGCGCGCGGATGTCGCGAACGATCTGAAGGACAATGCCGGTGACGATCGCGGCAGCCTGCTCCGCGGGATTCGCTCCCTCCTCGCGGCGCGAAACCTCCTCGTGATCCTGCAGGTCGCGCTTTCGCTCGCGCTCCTGACGGTGGCGGGACTCTTCACCCGTGGTGCGATCAAGGCGGCCCAGGCCGACCCAGGCTTCAAGGTGGCCTCCGGGGCGATCATTGAGGTCGATCCGAATCTCGTCGGTTACGACGAGGCGCGCGGTCGCGACGTCTATGCGCGCCTGCTCACGCGGCTCGCCGCAGCGCCCGGCGTGCGGGCGGTCGGTCTAGCCGGCTCGGCGCCTTTCGGAGAATTCACCCTGATGCGCGGAGTTCGCGCCACCGGCAACGACGGGAAGGCACCCGCGGAGGCGATCGACGCGCACTATCGGATGGCCAGCACGGATTACTTCGCGTCAGTGGGTCTGACGCTGTTGCGCGGACGCACTTTCACGAGCGCCGAGATGGTTTCCGGCGAAGCTGCCGCGGTCGTGATCATCGACGAGGCGCTCGCGAAGAAGCTTTGGCCGGGCGAGGATCCGATCGGCCGTACTCTCCAGATCAAGCGGAACGACGAACGGAAGGACGAGGGGAGTCCGCAGCCGGATGGACGTCCGAAGGTGGACCGCGCCATCGACCGACCGTTGACTGTCGTAGGCATCGCTCCGCCCGTGCGGGATAGTCTCTTCGAGCACTCGGCTCCGGGGACCTGTTATATCCCGCTCGGGGCGGACTATCAGTCCCAGAACATAGTGCACGTTCTGCTCGCGACGCCTTCCGGATCCGAGGCCGAGGCCGCCATGCTGCAAACGCTCCGGCGCGAGGTGCGCGCGGTCGACGAGCGTCTCCCGGTGCTGAAACTCAAGACGCTCCAGCGCTACTTCAGCGAGAGCATCCTCCTCTGGTTCGTGCGGGTGGGCGCCGTGTTGTTCGGTGTCTTTGGCGGGGCCGCGTTATTCCTCGCGGTCATCGGTCTCTACGGAGTGAAATCCTATGTCGTCACGCGGCGCTCGCGGGAGATCGGGATCCGGATGGCGCTCGGCGCCGGTCGGGCGGGAATTCTGCGCATGATTTTGCGCGAGGGCCTCCTGCTGACCGGGGCGGGAATTGCGCTCGGTTTGCCCATCGCGCTCGGGGCCGGGATCGTCGTGAGTGCGGCCCTTTACGATGTGAAGGCCTACGATCCGCTGGTGCTTGTGATCATCCCGCTCGTGCTGACGGGCGTGGCGGCGATCGCCTGCTACCTGCCGGCGCGCCGGGCTACGCTGGTGAATCCCGTCGAAGCGCTCCGAGCGCAGTGAAGCGGACGAAAGATTCTACGTCACCCGCGCGGCGAGCAGCGCCGGTGCGAGCGCGGCGGCCGACGCCCGGCCGGCGGCGATCCGCGCGTCGCACGCCTCGTCCCACCGGGTGAAGCGGCGGGGGGTGAGCGGAAAGCCGAGCGGGGGTGGGGTGATGATCGTCTCGGCGAGCAGGAGTTCCCGCCCGCTGGCGCGGACGGCATCCTCGCGGCTGGAGACACAGCGCTCGATCATGGCATCGCGCCCCCGGCTGAAGACCCAGTTCACTCCCGGCCGCGAGGGCTGGCGCGGCGGGGCGAAGATGCGGTGAACGATGATTCGCTGCACGCCTGACTGACGGAGCCAGTGTCCGACGGGCTCCGGATCGGCCCAGCCTCCGTCGGAATAATGCGCGCCGGCGATCTGCCGCGTGACGAAAAGCCCGGGAAGCGAGCAGCTCGCGAGAACGGCCTCGCGGAGGAGGCCCCTCTCGAGAGTCGCGGCGCAACCATCCGTGAGATTGGTGACGCCCACGCCGAGGCGCGCCGCGGGACAGCTCTCAATCTGCTGATCGCCGAACCACTCGCGAAGGAGCGCGATGGCCCGAAGCGGATCCACGGCACCCGTCACTCCGCGCCAGGCGAGGAGCATCCCGGCGGCCCGAACGGGCGCCCAGGCGTCGAGGAAGACACGGCGAAGATCGTGCTCGCGAATGCGGGAGACAATCTCGGCCGGGGAGACCCCATGCGCGTAAAGCGCGGCGATCACGGCTCCGGCCGAAGAGCCCGCGACATTCCCGGGCCGGATCCCGCTTTCCTCCAGCCCCAGCAGGAACCCGGCATGGGCGAAGACGCCGAGAAACGAGGCGTTGAAGCAGACCGCGAGCGACTGATCGACTCCCTTGTCGCTGGCACCCGCAAGCACGTCATCGTGCGAAACGGGTGCAGCGCCGGATACTTCAGGCGCGTCGTGCAAGGGCGGGGAGGGGAGTCGAACCGTTTCTACTCGGCGATGCGGAGGAGCAGCTTCCCCAGCTTATCGCCGCTGAAGAGGCGGTTGAGCGTCTCGGGTGCATTCTCCAGTCCATCGACGATCGTCTCCTTGTGCTTGAGCTGGCCCGCGGCGACCCAGGCGCCAAGCTGTTGGACCGCCTCGAGGTAGCGCCTTGCGTAGTCGAGGACGATGAATCCCTCGATCCGAATCCGCTTGATCAGGATGGGGCCAAGATCGGCGCTGCTCGCCCGGCGATCGCCGCTCTCGTTGTAGCCGCTGATGAGCCCGCAGAGCGCCACGCGGGCGCGCAGATTCAGGAGCCCGAAGACCGTGTGCATGATCTCACCCCCGGCATTTTCGAAATCCACGTCCACGCCCTTCGGGCACGCGGCCCGCA
This sequence comes from Chthoniobacterales bacterium, assembly GCA_038322235.1. GTDB lineage: Bacteria > Verrucomicrobiota > Verrucomicrobiia > Chthoniobacterales > SZAS-18 > SZAS-18. The sequence continues at coordinate 10,971 of JBBQFQ010000054.1, read as the reverse complement.
GTTGCTTCTTCCATTCGGGATCCTTGTAATTGACCGCCACGTCGAAACCGAGCTCGTCGGTCAGCCACGCGCACTTTTCTGCCGAGCCTGCGAGTCCGACGACGCGCGCCCCCATGATCTTCGCGATTTGTCCTGCGACCGAGCCCACCGCGCCGGAGGCGGCTGAGACGACGACGGTTTCGCCTGGTTTCGGCGCGCCGATTTCCTTCATCCCGAAGTATGCCGTCACGCCGGTCATCCCGAGCGCGCTGAGCATCACTGCGGGCGACACCGGGAGATTCGGAGGCATCGGCGTAAACCCGAACGGCACGCTCTTGCTGGTGATCGCGTAGTCCTGCCAGCCGATGAGACCATGGACGAGCGACCCGACGGGAAGCTTCGGGTCGTTCGACTCAAGAACGCGGCCGATGCCGTCTGCGCGCATGACTTCTCCCAGCGCGACCGGGGGCATATAGCCGGGCATGTCGGTGATCCAGATCCGCTGCGAAGGATCGAAGGAGAGCAGGAGATTGCGCACGAGGGCTTCGCCGGGGCCGGGCTTTGGGATGGCCGCCTCGCGGTATTCGAAGTCATCGCGGGTGACCAGGCCGTCGGGGCGGCGGCGGAGGAGAAACTGGCGGTTCATGGGAGGATCATTGACCGGGGAGGGCATCATGGCGAGTGGAACCCGCATGCTCTCGATCCGACCGGCCGCGCGCACCGACGACGACGCGATCTGGGAAATATTTCTCGAAGTGATCGTCCGGGGCGACGTGTTTGCCTTCGACCCCGCGATGCCGCGGGCGGATGCGCTCGCCTATTGGTTCCAGCTCGGCGCGCACGCCTTCGTCGCGGAGCAGGAAGGGCGGATCGTGGGAAGCTATCATTTGAAGCCAAATCAGCCTGGCCTCGGCGCCCACGTGGCCAACGGAGCGTACATGGTCGCGGCATCCGCCCGTGGGCTCGGCGTCGGCCGGGCGATGGGTGAGCGTTCGCTCGACGAAGCGCGCCGCCTCGGGTTCCGCGCGATGCAGTTCAATCTTGTGGTCTCGACGAATGCCGCCGCCGTGCGGCTCTGGCAGCAGCTGGGGTTCGAAATCGTCGGCCGACTCCCCGGCGTCTTCCGGCACGCCAGCCTAGGATTTGTCGATGCGCTCGTGATGTTCCGGCCGCTCTGAGGTGAAGGAGCGCTGGTCGATCCGCGCGGTTTTTTGTTGGCAGCGAGGCAGACTGAGAAGACAGAAACGAAATGGCACCCCGGGTCTTGCTCATCGGTTGGGACGCCGCCGACTGGCAGATGATCCATCCGCTCGTCGACGCTGGGCGGATGCCTGTCCTCGCCCGACTGATTGAGGGCGGCGTCATGGGAAACCTGCGCTCGCTGCAACCGATGCTCTCGCCGCTCCTGTGGACGAGTATTGCGACCGGAAAGCGCGCGACCCACCACGGAATTCATGGCTTCGCGGAGGTGGCCGCCGACGGCTCCCGCGTGCGACCCGTGCAGAGCACGTCGCGCACGACGAAGGCGCTTTGGAACATGGCGTCGCAGGCGGGTCTCCGCACCCACGCGGTGGGCTGGTTTGCCAGCCACCCGGCGGAGGCAATCGACGGCGTGTGTCTTTCGAACCAGTTCGCGCTCGCCGCTGCGGGAACAACCGAGAGCGACTGGCCAATCCTCCCGGGCTGCGTCGAGCCCGTCAGCCTGGGTGCAAGCCTCGCGGAACTTCGTCTCCACCCTTCCGAAATCGATGACTCTCTGCTGGACGGCTTCATCCCTGGCCTGCCGGGACTCGATCGGACAAACCCGGTGGTGATCCGACTGGTGGAGGCGCTCCGGACGCGCCTCGCCGAATGCATTTCGATCCAGGCGGCCGCGACGGAGCTGATCGAGCACGAACCGTGGGATTTCGCTTCGGTCTGCTTCGAATGCATCGATCAAGTGGGGCACGACTTCATGGCCTTCCATCCGCCGCGGCTTCCTGCCGTGCATCCGGCCGCGTTTGCCGCGTTTTCGGGGGTGATGAATGCGACCTACCGATTTCACGATGAGATGCTCGGCCGCCTGCTTGAGCTCGCGGGTCCAGGCACGCACGTGATGCTCGTTTCGGATCATGGTTTTCTGAGCGACCACCTGCGCCCGAGCCAGCCCGTCGAACCGGCGCAGTGGCATCGAGCGCAGGGAGTCTTTCTGCTCCAGGGACCGGGCATTCGCCGGGACGAAAGGATCGACGGTGCCACGCTGCTCGATGTCGCCCCAACTATCCTCACGTTGCTCGGACTCCCGGTCGGGAATGACATGCCCGGGTGCGTGCTCATCCAGGCCTTTGAACGTCCGCCGGCGATCGAGCAGGTTGATTCCTGGGACAAGATGGGTCCGGCGCGATCGCCGGACTCGGACGGACCGATCGCTCCGGGGGCGGATCTTCCGGCGGAGCAGGCCGCGCTCCGCCAACTCGTGGAACTCGGCTATCTGGCGCCGCCTTCCGAAACGCTTCAGCGGGACATCGAGCTCGTGTTCGCCGAGCAGCGATTCAACCTCGCGGTTTCCTGGCTCGATGGCGGTCGGCCGGACTTGGCGCTCCCGCTTGCAGCGGGGCTTGTCCGGGAGAACGCGGCCGAGTCCCGCTACGCCGCTTTGCTGGGGCATCTCGGGCTCGTCGGCGGCGACAGCGCAGCCGTCGCCGAGGCCGTCGCCACCCTGGCTCAAAACCATCCTGGTCACCCGCGCCTACCCTGGATCCGCGGACTGCGGGCCTGGGCGGAAGGAAACATGCCCGTCGCGCTCACCGAGTTGGAAGCTGCGCTGGCGGGATCTCCCAATCACGGCTGGCTCCATTGTCGCGTGGGGCGGGTGCGGCTGCGGCTGCGTGACTGGGCCGGCGCGGAGGTTGCGTTTCAACGCGCGCTCGCGCTGGATCCCACGCTGGCGGAAGCCTGCTACGGTTTGAGTGTCGCCATTCCCCGCCAGGCTCGCCCGGCCGAGGGGATCGAGTACGGCTTGCGGGCGATCGAGCTGTGTCACGATTTTCCCGAAGCCCACTTTCAGCTCGGCGCGATTCTGTCGCGGCTGGGGTGGTTTGACCGGGCCGTGACCGCGCTCGAACTCTGTCTGACGATGCGCCCCGGCTTCGCCCTCGCCCATCGGTACCTCGCGGCGATCTACGCGCGCCTGGGTCGCACTGCGGAAGCAGGGCGCCACCGTTCCGAGGCGGACCGCCTGGTCGCGGAGAAAGTGGCGCAGCCGCCGGTGGACTGAGCCGAAAACCCGTGAGGCATGGAGGGATTCGTGCGCTTCTGCTCGCGCAGGGGCACCGGAACATGCATCGTCCGGCTCCCCTTCTGCTTGGCTCCTTCGACTCCCACCCCGCCGACCGATGAAACCGCCCCGTTCGCTGCGGCGGCGGAAGATCATTCGTCGAAGTCGAATCTCGCCCTCGCGTTCCTCGTCCTGTCGAAGGAGAAGCGCCGCGACATGGACGTTTTCTATACGTTCTGCCGGGTCGTTGATGACATCGCCGATTCGCCGACTCTCCCACGGGCGACGAAGCAGCAATACCTCGATGCCTGGAAGAGGAATCTGACGCGCCCCGAAGGCGAACCACAGCCGCACCTCCTCGCCATGCAGGTGCGCGAGCTGATGCGGAAGTATCCGATCCCGGCCGAGCATCTTCTGGAGATCATCGCGGGAGTCGAGATGGATCTGGACGCCGTGCGGTTCGAATCCTGGGAGCAACTTCGCCTTTACTGCCACCGGGTGGCGAGCGTGGTCGGCCTCGTCAGCATCGAGATCTTCGGCTACCAGAACGCCCGGACACGGGAGTATGCGCTCGATCTCGGGCTGGCCCTGCAAACGACGAACATCCTCCGGGACGTGGGCCGCGACTACGCGAACGATCAAAGAATCTACCTGCCCCTCGACGAGATGCAGCGCTTCGGCGTGACCGAGGAGCACCTGCGCGGGCGGATCGAGGACGACGCGGTGCGCGCCCTCGCGCAGCATCAGGCCGAACGCTCAGAGTCCCTTTATCGCTCCGCGGTCGCCGCGCTGCCGCCGCAGGATCGCCATGCGATGGTTGCCGCGGAAATCATGCGGGGGGTTTACCACCGGATCCTGGAGCGCATGACGGCGGACGGATTTCACGTTCTGACGCGCGATTACCGGCTCGGGAAGCTGACGAAGCTTTCGCTCGTGGTGCGCGGTTGGCTGCACAACCGCTGGGGCTGATTCGTCCCCCGCGTCCATCCCTCATGATCGAAAATCGTTACATCTATACCGCCCCCAGCGACCAGCTCGCCCTCGATCTCTTCCGGGGGGAATGGAGCTCGGCGATGCCGGGCTCACGACCCGATCTCAGCGCGGGTGCGGCTGGCCTGTTTGACGATCCCAGAATCAAGTGGGCGGCGAAGGAACTTGGCGGATTCAAAGGGAAGCGCCTGCTGGAGCTCGGTCCGCTCGAGGGGGGCCACAGCTGGATGGCTGAGCAGATGGGAGCGAAGTCGGTCACCGCGATCGAGTCGAACGTCCGGGCATATTTGAAATGCCTCGTGGTGAAGGAGGTCCTCGGACTGCCGCGGACGCGATTTCTTCTCGGCGATTTCAACCGCTACTTTGAGGAGCAGGCGGGGGGAGACCCGTTCGACATCTGTCTCGCCAGCGGAGTACTCTATCACATGACGGATCCCATCGGACTCATGCGGTCGATCCGAAAGCATGCGCGGTCGGCCTTCCTTTGGACCCATTACTACGATGGTCCGATCATGGAAGCGCGTGAGGACACGCCGCAGCGATTCTCCCGCATCGTCGAGACCGAGGCCCTCGGGCGGAAGTTCCGTTTCTTCGAGTATTGCTATACGAGTGCGCACGGCTGGACGGGATTCTGTGGTGCCGGCGCGAACTCGAGCTTCTGGATGCTGCGGGACGAATTGCTGGCCGCGCTGGAACTTGTGGGGTTCCGGAACATCCGCGTCGCGATGGATCAGCCGGACCATCCGAATGGACCCGCGTTCTGCGTTGTGGCGGAGTAAAGTCCGCGAGACGGCCCGCGAGCTCGATCCTTCCGCGTTAGGCTCCCATGTAAAAACCACCGTTCACGTTCAAGACGTGCCCCGTGATGTAGCGGGCGCCGTTTGAACAGAGGAAGAGCGTCGCGTGGACGATGTCGGCGACTTCGCCCCAGCAACCAAGAGGTACCTGGTCCGCCGTCTTTTTGATCACCTCCGGCGGCATGGTTGCGGTCATGGCGGTGGTAATGAAACCAGGCGCGATCGCATTCACCGTGATCTTCTTCCGCGCGAGCTCGCGGGCCGCCACTTTCACGAGCGCGATCACCCCGGCCTTGCTCGGGGCGTAGTTTGCCTGGCCAAAGAACCCCATCTGCCCGGCGACCGACGAGAGGGCGACGATCCGCCCGTCGCCCCGGACGACGCTGCTCGCTGCCCGGAGGCAACGGAAGACGCCGCCGAGATTTACATCGATCACACTCTCGAATTCGGCGTCGCTCATCTTCGCGAGGGTGCGGTCGGCAAGGATCCCCGCATTCGCGATCAGAACGTCGAGCCCGCCATGCGTCGCTTTGATGGTGTCAAACATCGCGGTGACATCCGCCGTCTTGCTGACGTCCCCGGCCAGAAGCTCCGCGGATCGGCATTGCCCAGCCACCACCTCCGCCTCCGCCCGATTGCGACCGTCGGGATCGGCGAAGTAATTCAGGATGACGTGGGCCCCCTGACCAGCGAGGGCGGTCGCAATTCCTGCGCCGATGCCGCGGGAGGCGCCGGTGACGAGAGCAATTTTTCCGGAGAGGGAGAACGGCATGGGGGAGGCGGTCGGGGATTTGAGATTTGGGATTGAAGGTTTCAGACTGAATTCTGAATTCCGCGGTGGGGCTGAAGGGAAGAGCTTCGATCCCGGTTGCTCGCAACCGCAGATTCGCCCACGCCTTGGAAAGCGCCTCTTGAGTTTCGCGCGCGTTCGGACCATTAAGGAAACCCCTCCGGAAGCCGCCAAGCCACGACGTCCTGGCCTCCGGAGCCGCGCGAGCGGATGCCGTGTTCGCTACGACGATCTCAACCTGCAAATCTCCAGTTTCAAACTTCCGCCCGCCCATGGCACCGACCCGTCTCCTCACTGCCGTCCCGATCTGCGATGGTCACGACAGCGCCATCAATACGATAAATCTCGAACTGATCCGGGACGGCTTTGAAGTGGTGTACCTCGGCTACCATCGGGGCGCGAAGGAGATCGTGCGCGCCGCGATTCAGGAGGACGTCAAGGCGATTGGGCTCAGCACTTACAATGGCGGACACATCGAGTTTTTCGCCGAGGTGGTCGACCTCCTCCGGGCGCAGGGCGCGGGGGATATCGGGCTGTTCGGCGGCGGTGGGGGAACGATCACCCACGCGGATAACAAGATCATGACCGCGCAGGGGACGGACCGCATTTTTTTTGCCGGTACGCCGCTGACGGAAATGATGGCAGAGATTCACCAGCGCTACGGCGGACCCCGCCATACGGCGGTCCCGGCCGCGGCGAGTCATGATCTCGCGTTCACCCGCGCGCTCTCCGGCGCCGAGGCGGGCGAGGGGCCCCTCGAATGGAGTGGCACCAGCTTTGGCGGCACGGGGCGTTCGCGGGTGATCGGAATCACTGGCCCGGGCGGCGTGGGGAAGACCACCCTGATCGATGAGCTCGTCCTGCGCTTCATCAAGACCCACCCCACCGGCCGGGTCGCCGTGCTCTCGCACGATCCGAGCATCCTGGGAAAAGGCGCGCTGCTGGGGGATCGCGCCACGATGATTTACTCGCAGCACGACCGCGTTTTTATGCGCTCGCTTGGCACCCGCGGTCAGGCGGGCGGCCTCGCACCCACCACCGAGCGGTGTCTGCGGTTCCTCCGGGGCGCTGGTTTCGATCTCATCCTGGTCGAGACGGTCGGCATCGGTCAGGAGGCGGCGCCGTTTGGCCACGATCTGGTGGATCAGACGATGTTCGTGATGGGCCCCGACTACGGCTCCCGGCTGCAGCTGCAGAAAATCGTCATGCTGGATGTCGCAAATCTCGTGGTGGTCAATAAGAGCGACTATTCCGGCGCCCGCACCGCCACGGCGGAAGTCGAGCAACGCCTGGCCTTCAACAAACAGGGCCAACAGGTCATCACCACCTGCGCCAAGCGGCACAAGGACAAGGGAGTGAACGAACTGTTCGAGCAGCTGATGGCCTGATCCTCGACCGTTCGCGTTCCCAAATTTTTTCCCCGCCACTCCCTCCCTTGTTCCATGAGCACCCTGACCCGCATTGCTGAGGCCGTTGAAGGCCACAATCACTCCGTCACGGAAACCGTCCAGCGGACCCATACCGACGCCACGTTTGCGGCGGAGTTGAAGGAGCGGTGGCGGAAAACGCGGGCGGCGATCCCGAAGGCCAAGACGCCCACCGGGATCGAACTCCCGCGGCTTGCCCTGCCGAACACCGAGGAACCGGGCGAGATCGCCCGCTATCTCTACGGGGAGGGGCTTCCCGGAGAATATCCGTTTTTGAACGGCGTGTATCGCGAGCAGTATCTTGAACCGCTGCCGGATGCCGATGGGAACGTGAAGCATGCGGAAGAACCGACGCGTCTCTTCGCCGGACTCGGAATCGCTGAAGACACGAACGAGCGCTTCCATTTCATCACCAAATCGCAGCGAACGATCCGACTCAGCACCGCGTTCGATGGCCCCACGCTGTACGGCATGGACTCGGACTCTGACGGGGTCTTTGGGAAAATCGGCGAAGGCGGAGTCGCGATCGATACGGTCGAGGACGTCGAGCGGCTCTACGCGGGTTTCGAACTGGGCACGACGGATTTTTCGGCGTCGCTCACCATCAATGGACCCGCCCCGGCGATTCTCGCGATGTACGTCGCGGCCGCGAAGCGGCGCTTCGGGCCGGACGTGGTTCAGCATCTCCGCGGGACGGTCCAGGCGGACGTTCTGAAAGAGATTCAGGCGCAGAACGAATGTCTGTTCCCGATGGAGGACTCCCTCCGTTTCCTCGCGGACATGGCCGAATTCTGCAACGAACGGATGCCGCGCTTCTATCCCATTTCGATCAGCGGCTATCACATTGCCGAGGCGGGCGCGACTCCGGTGCAGCAGGCGGCCTACACGCTTTCGAACGGGTTTACCTATGTGGAGCTGTTCCTCCAGCGTGGGATGAAACTCGAGACGTTCGCGCCGCGGCTTTCGTTCTTCCTCGATTGCGGACTCGACATCGAGTACCTCGCCCTCGCCCGCGTCTGCCGCAAGATCTGGGCGATCGGGATGAAGCAAGTCTTCCAGGCCGCGCACAAGGCCCAGATGTTCAAGCTCCACACGCAGACGAGCGGCCGCTCGCTCATCGCAGCGGAATTCCGGAATAACGTCGTGCGCACGGCGGCCGAACTGATGATCGCCTACATGAACGCGACGAACTCCTCGCATTCCAACAGCGCGGACGAGCCCTTCACCACGCCGAGTGCCGACTACGTGCGGCTCGCGGCCCACTCGCAGGCGATTCTCCTCGAGGAGGCTGGCTTCTTTAAGCACATGATGAACACCTTCGGCGGCTCGCACGGGATGGGCGAGGTCGAGCGTCAGGTCGAGGCGGGGATCCTGGCGGAATTCCGGGAGATGGACCGCCTTGGAGGGGTGCTGCGTGCGGTGGAGCATCGTTTCCAGCGCTCGCAGATCCAGCACTCCGCCCATCGCATGGAGCAACAGATCTACAGCGGCGCCCGTCCGGTGATCGGCTTGAACCGGCTCTGGAACGAGGATGGCATCGCGGAGGTGGAGATGATCCGCACCCCGCGCGAGCAGAAGGAGAAGCAGGTCGCCCGACTTGGTGATTTCAAACGCCGTAATGCCGCGGCGGCCCCGCGTGCGCTCGAGAAGCTCGCCGCGTGCGTCGAGAATGGCGGCAATGTCTTCGCCGAACTCATCGAGACCGTCGAAGTCTGCTCGCTCGGCCAGATCACCGATTGTCTCCACGAGACCGTCGGCCATTTCCGGCCGACGGTGTGAGGGTCGGCTGACATCGGATTTCGCTTTCGCGAGTTTCGTCGGGCGTTAAGTTTGGCGCATGCGCAAGCCAGCCCCCCGATCTGCTCGCAAGCCGGCTCAGGTTGTGAGGCGCACGACGCGTCCGGCGGCGAAGGTGAAACGGCCGTCGGCGCCCTGGACATTTCTGACGAATCACGCGCACGTCATCCTCTTGCTCGCCCGGCAGCCCGATCTCCGCTTGCGCGACGTCGCGGCGGCCGTCGGGATCACCGAACGAGCCGTGCAGCGGATCGTCGCTGAACTCGAGGCGGGAGGCGTGCTGGCGCGTGAAAAGGAGGGCCGCTGCAATCGCTATGATGTACACCGCTCCGTTCGCCTGCGCCACGCCGTGGAAGCCCACTGCACCGTCGGTGACCTGATCGTCATGGTGGTCAGCAAGGCAGAACATCGGACGTCGAACGCCGAACGTCGAACTTTGAAGGTCTGAGGGCCGCGGGCGGGCCGCAGTGCGACGATGAACGGAAGCTCGGAACGCCGAACGTCGAACTCTGGGGTCTGAGGGCCGCGGTCGGTCGGCAAGACGGTGAAGGAGGCGGAGATCGACGCGGCGCTTCCGCCTCTGAACTTCGACGTTCGAAGTTCAGCGTTCGAGGTTCGACGTTCTGATTCCCGTCACTTGATCCCCAGCTCCGCCTTCGCCTTCTCAAGCAGATCGACCCGGACGAAGTCGACGGCCTTGGGCGGCGTTTGCATCTTGCCGACGCCGAGGCGGACCATGTAGTCGATGGTGATCTGCACATCCTCGACCTTCAGATCGTAGATGTACTCGGCGTTCGACATGGCGTCCTGAAACTCCTGCGGCGTGAGCTGGCCCTTGAACACCTGCGTGCAGACGTATTGTTCGGCGAGCTTCGGGTCATCGATGAATTTCTTCGTCGCTTCGAGGAAGCACTTCATGACGCGAAGGGCGAGCTCGGGCTTCTCCTTGTACATTTTTTCACTCATCGCGAGGGAGCGCGGCATCTTCCCCATGGGGGTGTCGTACGGTTTGATGACCTCGCGACCGAGCCCCTTCGAAATGAGCTGGGTGCTCTGCGGCTCGCTTTGGCAGGCACCATCCACCCCTTTCACCATCATCCCCTGCGCGATGTCCGCGTAGTTCATGTAGACGATCTGCACATCCTTCCCGGACTGGTCTGACCAGGAGAGGCCAACCTTGTCGAGCTCGGCGAGGAGAGCCAGTTCCTGGGCGCCGCCGCGCGCGACGGCAATCTTCCGACCCTTGAAGTCGGTCATCTTCTTGATCTCCGGGAGATCGGCCCGCGCGAGAATGCGCGATCCGCCTTGGGAAAAGCCGGCGACCACGAGGATCGGAGCGCCGCCGCCCCGTCCGCTGATCGTCCCATCCATCCCGCTCGCCGAGATGTCCACCTCACCCGCGATGAATGCCGGGATGATATCGATTCCTTTGGCGAACATCCGCTCGTCGATCTTCAAGCCGTATTTCGGGCCGATCTCCTTCATGTAGGAGACGGCACCGTAATGGGCGAATTTCTGGTTTCCGAGGCGGACGACATCCTCGGCGAATGCGACGGAGGCGAGGGCGGCGAAGGAGAGAAAAGGGAGGAGCTTTTTCATGTTCTGGGGTGAATCAGCTGAAACCGAAAGCGGGCGGGAGGCAAGCGCTCGCTTGTCGCCGCTCCGGAGGATGAGGCTGGATCTGACACGGGGGTGCGATTAGAAGTGGGTGCGGTAAATGAGTAAGAGAAAGAGCTGTACTTTTGAGACCGTCTCTCATTTAAGGTTGAGATGCGCAAAAAAACCTCGCCTCTTTCCAACCCACTCTCCGCCGAAGAAGCCACCCTCATTGCCAGACTGCGAAAGCGTCCGGAGCTCAAGGAACGCTTGGAGGCGGTCTTACGGATTTGCGCTGCCGAGGAAGGCGAACTCAGAAGCGCGGACGAGATCGAGGCC